>NZ_CAXTHG010000003.1:213422-219363 GCF_964244005.1 uncultured Friedmanniella sp.
AGGTGGACCCGTCGACACTGACCTTCAGGTCAGCCGCCGTCGAGGTGAACGCCGCGACCGGAGCGGTGTTCGCACGCGTGGCTGCCGGGGAGGCGTTGTAGTGCGCCTTGACCTGGGCGGCGGTCAGTGCGCTCGGGTAGACCGCAGCCTCGTCGAGCTGGCCGGCCAGGTAGTAGCTGTTCCCGCCCCAGGAGCTGTCGCCACCGACCCGCCAGTAGCCGTCGTAGGCCTGGCTGGAGGTCTGGGGGTTGCTGCCGACCAGGGTGCCGTCGACGTAGAGCACCATGCCGTTGACCGTGTCCTGGCTGGCCACCATGTGGTGCCAGGTGCCGTTGTTGTAGGCCGTCGAGCTGGTGATGGTGTTCAGCTGGCCGGTGTAGACCCCGAAGGTCAGCTGGCCGGAGTTCTCCATGTAGACGTGCCGGTCGTAGTTGTTGGAGTTTCCGCTCTGCTGGTTACCGAACCCGATCAGCTTGCCACCGTTGGTGGTCGTGGTCTTGAACCAGATCTCCTCGGAGTAGGTCGTCGGGTTGGAGAACCTGGTGGCCGTGGCCACGGTGCCGTTCGCGCCGTCGAAGGTGGCGGCGGTGCCGGGCGCGACGTCGGAGCTGGTGCCGAGGGTCACGCCACCGGACACGACGCCGCCGGTCCGGCTCGGCGAGGAGTCGGCGACGGTCGAGCCGCCGGTCTCGTTCAGCCGCCAGTAGAACGACGGGTCGTCGTTGTAGACGGCCTTGCCGTACGCGTCGGTCGGGGCCGCCGGCACGTCGACCGTACGGCCGCTCTTCGTGTAGTGGTCGCGGACCTGGGCGGTGCTCAGCGCGGTCGGGTAGATCGCGACGTCGTCGATGGTGCCGGCGATGTCAAAGCTGGACGGCTGGTTGGTCCAGCCGTTGATGTTGTCCCCGCCGACCCGCCAGTACCCGGTGAACCCCTGACCCGTGGTGGTGCCCGCGTCTGAGCCCTGCAGCAGGCCGTCGACGTAGAGCTTCATGCCCGCGCTCGAGAGCGACGCCACGACGTGGTGGTACTGGCCGTCGTTGTAGGTGCCGCTGCTGGTCACGGTCCGTACGCCACCGGGGTAGACCCCGAAGGTGAGGTGGCCGGAGTCGTCCAGGTAGACGTGGCGGTCGTAGCCGCCGCTGTAGCCGCTCTGGTTGGCGCCGAAGCCGAGGATCTTGCCGCCGCTGGTCGACGTGGTGGAAAACCACGCCTCGGCGGAGAAGGTGTCGCTCGAGGGCTCGGAGCTGCTCGAGCCGGCCTCGCCGTTCGCGGTGCCGTTGAAGGTCGCCGCGGTGTCGGGCGAGCCGGAGATCGCGCCGGCGGCGCCGTTGGTCACGCCACTGCCGAGCACGAGGTCGTTACCGCCGGCCCAGTCGACCGACTTGGTCTGACCAGCAGCCTCGTTCAGCCGCCAGTAGTGGGTGGCGCCGTCGTTGGTCACCGCCTGGGCGTACGCACTGTTGTCGACCACCGCGGCGCCGGCGGTGATGGTGCTCGTGCCGCCCTTCATGGTGTTGCCGCTCGGGTCGGTCGCTGTGACGTAGTAGCTGTAGGACTTGCCGCTGGTCAGGCCGGTGTCGGTGAAGACCTGCGTCGGCCGGCTCCAGAAGTAGGAGGTGGCCGTCTGGGTGAGGACCGGTGCGGTCGTCCCGCTGCGGTAGAGCTTGTAGGTCAGCGTGGCGTCGTCACGGTCGATGTTGGAGAGCCAGGAGACGCGGACCGAGGAGCCGGAGATGCCGCGCAGGGTCGGCGCGCTCTCGACGGTCTTGCCGGACGGGCCCACCTTGTTGGGGGCGATCGAGGGCACCGCGAAGCGGACGAGGCCCTGTTGGGCGGTGCCGTTGACCGTCGGGAACTCCCCGCCCTGCACGACGTACTCGCTGGTGGCCTCGGTGGTCCAGCCACCCTGGCCCTGCCCGGTGTAGGTGCCGGACGCCACGTCGGGGTACCAGTTGATGATCGAGGAGGACGGCTGGCCCTGGAAGTTGGCGTAGCCGCCGGCGTTGTTCGGGCCGGTCGTGGTGGTCGCGTTGAGGGTGAAGGCGTTCGCGCGCTGCCAGCGGTTCCGCGGGTTGGTGTCGGGGAAGCCGTTCATGTTGGTGCAGTCGTGGTGGTGGCTGACGGTGTAGACGACTCCGTTGGCCGGGGACACGTCGTAGGTGTCGCCGTGGCAGTCGGCCATGGTCTTGATCGCCCCCGTCGTCGGGTCGGCCTCGAACATGCCCTCGAAGTTGCCGGTACCGCCGAACCAGTAGCCGGTGCCGTAGATGTTCGTGTCGTCGGCGCGCAGGCTGTAGATGGAGGCCGAGGTTCCGTAGTCCTGGATGGCCTGGTTGGCGGCGAAGGGGTAGAGCGTGCCGGTCGACGCGTCGAGCGAGCCCAGGCCCGGGGTGAAGGAGCCGTTCACGTTGGCGAAGGCACCGCCGACGATCAGCCGGGACTTGTCCGGGGTCAGCGTCATCGCCTGCACGGTGCTGTCGGCGGTAGGTGCCCACGCCAGGGTCGCCCCGTTGGTGGGGCTGACCGCGGCGAGCCGGGTGCGGCTGACGCCGTTCATGGTGGTGAAGAAGCCACCGAGGTAGACCGCGGAGCTGCTGACCGCGATCGAGAAGACGTCGGAGCCGGCGGTCGGGGCGAAGGAGGAGACGAGCGAGCCGTCGGAGGTGTTGAAGGCCGCCACGCGGCTGCGGCTGAGGCCGTTCACCTGGGTGAACGAGCCGACGATGTAGAGCCGCGACTTGTCCGGCGAGACCGCCATCGCGCGGATGCGGCCGTTCACGTTGGGCGCGAAGCCCGTGTTCAGGACGCCCGTACGCAGGTTGTAGGACAGCAGGTTGTTGCGGGGAACGGTGTTCACGCCGGCCGCCGCGCCCGCGGGACGAGCGGTGGTGAACTGGCCGCCGGCGTAGACGGTGTCACCGACGATCGCCTGGTCCCAGGCGACGCCGTTGATCTGCGTGGTGGGCAGGGCGTCGGCGGTCACCCCCGTGGTGGCGTTGCGGTCGACCACGTTGTACGTGGGGTCCGAGGCTGCGGCGGAGGCCGGCGCATCGGCCAGGACGACCAGCCCGGCGGCCAGCACAGCGGTGGACAGCAGGCTGGTGAAGCCGCGTCGGACGAGCAGAGGCGCAAACGCCATGAAGTTATCCCCGAGAGAGAGTGATGTGGACGCAGTTCCCAACCCCCGTGGGGAGCCGCAGGAGAAGAATATGGAAGGCTCGAGAGCCCCACAAACGCTCGTTACCGAACCGTGGCCAAACCCGTTTCCGCTTTCGGGAACAAACGGAACGACACCACCCTCCTAGCCGCGGCGGTATTCGGTGACGTCGCGGCCGAGTGTGCCGACGAGCATTCCGGCCCCGCGGTAGACCAGCCGCCAGCCTCGTGCCTGCCAGGTCAGCCGGCCGGTCAGCCGGCCCACCAGGGCCTGGCCGGCCCCGGCCAGCACCCGGCCGGCCGCGATCACCGCGAGGCGTAGCCGGAGCGTCCGGCCGCCTGCGGCGAAGCCCAGCGCGACCCGGGTGGTCACCGCGCCGTGGCTGTACGCGCGCCGCAGCACCCAGCGCCGGTCCATCCGTTCCGGCGGGATGTGGTCGATGACCTCGGCCTCGGCGCACCACAGCAGGGAGTGACCACTGCGGGTCAGGGTCTCGGTGAGGAGGGTGTCCTCGCCGCCGCGCAGACCGAGGCTGCGGTCGAAGGTGAGACCGAGATCACGCAGCACATGCACGTCGAGGAGCAGGTTTGCCGACGAGGCCGCCGGTACGGGGGTACCGGTCGCGTACTGCCGGCGGCGGAAGAAGCCGCCCGCCTCGATCCAGGGGTCGGTCTCACCGGCGTAGGTCGGCGACACCCGGCCCACCACGCCTGCCGGCCGGCCGCGCTCGGCCCAGGTGCCGACCAGGGCGGTGAGCCAGCCCGGCCGCGGCTCCTCGTCGTCGTCGATGAAGACGAGCAGGTCCGCCGCGGCCGCCTCGGTGACGGCCCGGGCGCGGCCGTTGGCGATGCCCGGGACCTCCTCGTGCACGTAGCGCACCCGGGGGGCCAGGGGCGCCACCACCGCGGCGGCGTCCGCCGCCGGGTCGTTGTCGACCACGACGACCGTGGTGGCGTAGTCCCCGGCCGCGTCCAGCTCCTCGGCCTGGGCCACCAGCTGGGGCAGCAGCGCGCGCAGCTGTTCGGTCCGGCGGTAGGTGAGCACGGCCACCACGACCGCGACGGGGACGTCCTGGAGCGGTGCGGTCACAGTGTCCTCCGGGGTCTCGTCCGAGCACTCAGAGCCGAACGGGTCGGCTTCAGCCAAGCACGCGACGCACCACCCCCGGTGCCTCGGTCGCCCTACGACCCGGCCCGTGACGCCGGGCCGGACGGTCAGATCGATTACCATATCCGACGACACCGGGTCCGGGTCCTGGTGGGACACGGTCCAGGCCGCCCCCGTTCCGGGTCTCCGCACACGGACTGTCCGCTCGAGAGGTGCTTTTCCGCCATGACGCTTGCCTCCCCCATCCGGCTGCTGCTGCGACATTGGCTCTTCATCGGGCTGGTCACGCTGCTCGCTGGGGCCGGGGTCTACGCGTACTCCACCACCCGGCAAGCGCAGTACACCGCCACCGCGTCCGAGTACTTCACGGTGAGCGTCGGGCAGTCGGCCGCTGAGCTGGCGCAGGGCTCGAACTACGTGCAGGACCAGATGGCATCCTTCGGCCAGCTGGCCACCTCGCCCTCGGTGCTCAACCCGGTGATCGACGACCTGGGCCTGCAGACCACCGTCAAGCAGCTCGCCCGGACCGTCACCGTGTCCACGCCCCGCAACACCGTCGTGATGCAGATCAACGCGACCGACCCCGACCCCGCCCGCGCGGCGGCGATCGCCAACGGCGTCGGCAGCCAGCTCAGCAACGCCGTCGACTCCGTGGGGCCGAAGCTGCCGAACGGCAAGTCGTTGGTGGGCGTCCAGTCGATCCAGACTGCGCTGCCGCCGACCGTCCAGTCCTCGCCCAACACCCGCCGCGACGCCGCCCTCGGGCTGCTCATCGGGCTGCTGCTGGCCAGCGGGCTGGTGCTGCTGCGCAACCGCCTGGACAGCCGGGTCCGGACGCCCGCAGCGCTGGCCGAGATCACCGAGGAGCCGTTGCTGGGTACCGTCCGGCAGGCGGGCAACCTGGCGAAGGGCGGTCTGGTGGTCGCGAGCGACGCCCAGAGCGGCAGCGCCGAGGATCTGCGGAACCTGCGCTCCAACCTCGAACAGCTTGCTCTCGGCCGGTCCAGCTTTGCCGTGGCCGTCACGTCCTCGGTGCGTCTCGAGGGCCGCTCCACCATCGCCGCCAACCTCGCCGCCGCCCTGGCCGAGGCCGGCCACCAGGTCGTCCTGGTCGACGCCGACCTGCGCCGGCCGCGGGTCGCCGAGCTCACGGGCACCAAGGCCGACTCCGGGCTGCTGGGCGCGATCACCACCCCGGGCGACCCGAGCGGCACCATCCAGCACGTGGAGCGCGGCGGCTTCGACGTGCTGACCACCGGCGGCTCCCACGCCAACCCGACCGAGCTGCTCTCCTCCGACGCCCTGGCCACGCTGGTCACCTCGTTGCGGGAGCGGTACGCGTTCGTCGTCATCGACACCCCGGCGATCCTCGCCGTCTCCGACGTGACCTCGCTGCGGAGCGAGGTGGACGGCGCCCTGGTGGTCGCCGACGCCACCACCGTCCGTCGCCCCCAGCTCGCTAACGCCCTCACCAGGGCCGGTACGGGCGGCCTGAAGGTCCTCGGTGTCGTGCTGAACGAGGTCGCCTCGTACGAGATGCCGAAGACCGGCTATCCCCGCACCTCCGGTCGACGCGCCAAGCGCTGACCTGTCTGCGGGAGAAGAAACCCGCCGTCTCGCTAGCCCGGCGCTTTCACGCAGTGAATCCTGAATGGGTGTTGATCAACTAGAAAG
>NZ_CAXTHG010000004.1:0-148595 GCF_964244005.1 uncultured Friedmanniella sp.
TCTGCACCTCGTAGGTGTCGACGTCGGCGTGGACGTAGGTGTCCACCACCCGCTTCGCGACGGTCTCGCCGGTGTCCGGGTCGGCGGCGAGGACCTCGTCACCGACGGTGATGTCCTCGATCGGCTTCGACGTGCCGTCACCCAGCAGCACCTGGGTGCCGGCGACGAAGCAGGCCGACCCGGACACCTTGGTGAGGGCGCCGCCCATGGCCGCACCGCCGGCACCGCCGATCGCTGCGCCACCCAATGTGGCTTGGGCAAAGCCGCCGGCGGTCAGCGGTTGGCCCGACGTCGCGTAGGACAGGCCGCCCGCGGTCCCGCCTTCGGCGATGCCGGCGGCGGCGCCGGTGAGCATGTTCTGACCGAGACACGTCATGCCGGTCCGGGCGCCCGCGCGGGCGGCCGCGACCCCGGCGCCGCCGCCAGCAAGGCCCGCGACCCCGCCGATCGCGCCGTCAACGGCGACCTGGCCCCAGTCGACCGACCCGTTCTGGTACTTCTGCATGCCGGCCGAACCGCCGGCCGACATCAGCGCACCCGCGATCATCGCCGCCCCGATCGGCCCGCCGACCCCGGTCGCCATCACCGCGATGCCGCCCAGGATCATCGCCCCGGCCGCGATGTACTCCCAGTTGTCCTTGACCCAGCTCGTCGCCGCCGACGCGGCGTTGCGCAGCGACCCGTTGTTGGAGTCCCGGTACGCCTGCAGCTCCGCATCCGTCACCGGACGCAGACCCCACGGGTCGGACCCGTTGCGGGGGTCGTTCCCGGCGAAGCTGTACGGGTTCCCCGCCCAGCCCGACCCGGCCACCGGGTCGAGCGGGTCGGTCGAGAGGAAGCCGCGCGAGCTCGGGTCGTAGACCCGGGCCTGCATCCACTCCAGCCCCTCGACCTGCAGGCCGCCCTGCCCGCTGATCGCCAGCCCGGCCGGCAGCCCGGACGGGGCGGTCGCCGGGACAGCGTCCCACGGGTCCGAACCGCTGGAGCCGGGCCGCCAGCCCGGCGTGATCCACTGCGCCGCGCCGCCCGCGGCGTCCGGCAGCAGCCCGGTCAACGGACCGTAGCCCGTGACGGACACCGTCCCGACCTGCGCCAGCACCGGCACCGCGGCCGCGGTGTCCCAGGAGACCGGCTCGCCGTCCACGCTGGACAGCTCACCCAGCGCGTCGACGCTCAGCCGTTGCGTCCGCGCCGTCACCTTGTCCTGCGCGTGCGTGACGGTGGTGATCGAGGCGAGGAACCCGCGCGGGTCCCACTCGAAGCGACGCTCGCCCGACGGCCCGGCTTCGCGGACGCGGCGCCCGGCCGGGTCGTAGCCGAACTCCGTCTCACCTTCGGCCGTACGGCGGGTCCTCAGCTGGCCGGCCGGGTCGTAGCCGTAGCTGGTCGGCTGGCCGTCGACGACCTCGTTGACGAGCCGGCCGCCGGCGTCGTAGCGGTAGGCCGTCGCCGACCCGTCGCTGCGGCGGGTCTCGACGAGCTGGCCGGCCGGGTCGTAGGAGTAGACCGTCCGTACCCCGTCGCTGACCTCCGCCACCACCCGGCCGGCGTCGTCCCGTTCGATCTCGGTGACCTCGGTCGACCCCTCGCGGTTCACCTCGAGCCGGACCACCGCCCCGCCCTGCCAGGTCCAGGACGCGTGCAGCCCGGGCGCCGTCATCGACGCGATCCGCCCGATGGCGTCCCGCTCGACCACCGCCCGGCCCAGCCCCGGCGCCTGGACCGCCGACACCCGGCCGGCTGCGTCGTACTCGTAACGCGTCTGCTCGCCGTGCACGCCGGTGAACGAGGTCCGCCGACCGTCCGCGTCGTAGGACCACGACAGACCCTCGCCGCCGCGCAACCGCCGCACCAGCCGACCGCCCGCGTCCCAGCCCAGCTCGGTGACCGTGTCCCCTTCCCGCACGCGCATGGTCCGCGCCGCGAAGTCGCGCTCGACCGAGGACAGCAGCTCGTCGTTGGCGAGCGTGTCGGTCAGCCGGCCGGTCTCGTCGTAGACCCAGGAGAGGACCCCGCCGCCGGCGTCGACCCTCCGGGTCTGCCGCCCCGCGGCGTCGTAGCGGTAGCGGGTGGTCCGGCCCAGCGGGTCGGTCTCGGCGACGACCCGACCCATCGGGTCGAAGGTCCGTTCGGTCCGCCCACCGAGCGGGTCGACGACGGCCGTGCACCGGCCGGCGGCGTCGTAGTCGAAGCGGGTCACCCCACCGAGGGCGTTCTCCGCCTCGATGAGCTGGCCGGCAGCGTCGTAGCGGAAGCGCCGGCGACCGTGCCAGGCGTCGGAGGTCCGGACCAGCCGGCCGGCCGCGTCGTAGCCGAACCGCGTCGTGCCGCGGCCGGGCTCCGACCGCTCCACCGCCCGTCCGGCCTCGTCGTAGCTGACCCGGGCCTGCTCGCCGGTCGGCCAGAGCTCGTGGACCAGCCGGCCGTCGGCGTCGTAGCCGAACTCGTAGCGGGAACCGTCGGTGTCGATCGTCGCCGAGCGCCGCCCGCAGGCGTCGTACTCGTAGGCGAAGGTCGAGCCCATCGGGTGGGTGACGTGCAGGGCGCGGCCCGCGCGGTCGCGCTCGATCCGCGTCACCCCACCGCTGGAGTCGGTGTGCTCGACCAGCCGACCGCACCGGTCGTAGCGGAAGTGGCTGGTCGTGCCGTCCGGACCGGTCTCGGTGACCGTACGGCCCAAGGCGTCGTAGTCCGCCGCGGACGAGGAGCTGCGGTCGCCCGCCCGGGCCGGCAACCCGTCGGCGTTCCGCTCGACGTTGCGCCGTACCCCGGTCGGGTCGACGGTCTCGGCGAGCTGTCCGTTGACGTCGTAGCCGATCCGCCACCGGCCGTCGCCGGCGTCGGTGGTCTCGACCAGCCGCGACATGGCGTCGTGGCTGAACTGCCACTGCGACCCGTCCGGCAGCTCGACCCGCGTGCGCAGGCCGAGGTCGTCGTAGGAGGTCGACACCGCCCGGCCGAGCGGGTCGATGGTCCGCGACTGCTCGCCGTGACGGCCGTGCTCGATCTCGGTCCGGCCGCCGGTCGGGTCGACGACCGCCGTCAGCCGTCCTGCGGTCGAGTGCTCGTAGCGCCAGACCGCGCCGTCGGGGCCCTGCCTTGACAGCAGCGGGCCGGTCCCGTCGTAGCGGTAGCTGGTCCGGTGGCCGAGCGGGGTGACCGCCGCGGTCACCCGGCCCAGCTCGTCGCGCTCGAGCCGGGCCACGTTGCCCTCGGCGTCGGTGGTGGCGATCAGGTCGCCGCGCTGGTCGTGCTCGAGCCGCAGGATCACGCCCTCGGGATCGACGACCTCACGGAGCAGGCCCTCCTCCCACCGCATCCGGGTGACGCCACCCTCGGCGTCGACGGACTCCGCCGGGTCGCGCGAGTCGCCCTCGTAGCGGTAGCGGGTGACGGCCTCGGCGGCGTCGTCGTCCCCTGTCACCGTGACCGTCACGACCCGGTCGGCGTCGTCGTACTCCCAGCTCAGGTCGGCCCCGGTCGGGGTCACCTGACGCACCCGACGGCCGCGCTCGTCGTAGAAGCTCACGACCGCGGAGCCGTCGCGCTGGGTGACGGTCACCGGGTTGCCGAAGCGGTCGTAGCTCGTGGACTGTCGGTGGCCCTCGGCGTCGATCACGCCGACCAGCCGGCCGCGCCCGTCGGCGATCCAGGTGTTGGCGCGGGTGCCCTCGGTGTCGGACACCTCGGTCACGCCGCCCGGCAGGTAGACGAACCGGGTCACCCGGCCGAACGGCGACCGCTGGGTGGTCACCCGCCCCTGCTCGTCGAAGGTGTTCTCCGCCTCGACAACGCCGTCGGCGTCGACCACCGCCTCGATCAGGTCGGCGTCGTTCCAGCGGTACTCGCGGCGCCCGCCGGGGCCGGTCGCGGCGACCAGCCGTCCGGCTTCGTCGTAGTCGTAGCGGACCTGCCGGCCGTCGTCGGCGACCGCAGCGACGACGCGCCCGGCCGCCCCGTCCCCGTGCCCCTGCACCTGGTCCCACTGCAGCGACGGTGCTCGTGGGCCATCGCCGTCAGCCGGCCCTGGGCGTCGTAGTCGAAGGTGACCCGGGTGCCCGGGCCTCCGCTGGTCTGCTGCAGCCGTCCGTCGGCACGCAGGTCCCAGCAGGTGCCCGAGGAGTTCCTCACCCGGAAGCCGGGCTCTGCGGTGTCCGTCGTCCGCTCCAGCCACAGGTTCTCGCCCGTGGCGCGCTCCCAGCGGTCGCCGAGCCGGGGGAAGACGACCTCGCGTCCGTCGGAGAGCCGCAGCCGCGCCGCCTCGGCGTCGACCCGCAGGCCGGCATCGGTCCAGGAGGACCAGCCCCGGCCGAAGGCGCCGACCGAGCTGTTCATCGAGCTGTAGCTGCGGCCCAGCTGGAGCCCGCCCGCGAGGCCCGGGAAGCTGAGGTCGCTCTCGTCCTCGGTGAAGTTGCCGCTGGCGGTGTTGACCGGGTCGTTGGAGTAGCCCGTGGTGGGCGGGCTGCCGTAGGCCGTCGGCGGGTCGATCTCGATGTCGCGCCGCGTGACGGCCACGTGGTTGGCCCGCAGGGCCGCCTCGATGCTCTGGTTGGACAGCGTCGACACCGAGTGCTCGCTGCCGGCCTTCTTGAACGCGTCCGCGACCGTGGTCGCCCACGTCGCGTCCTCGCCGTTGGCGCTCAACCACTCGCGCAGCCCCAGGATGGGGCCGCTGGCGTCCAGCGTCGCCCAGCTGCAGGAGGCGGCGAAGTCGGCGACCTGCCCGTCCAGCCGCCCGGCCGACCCTGACAGCTCGGTGTCACCGGCCTGGCTGCTGGTGGCAAAGCTCCGCAGCTGAGACGGGCGAGCCGAGGACGTGCCCCCGCCCCCACCGCCGCCCGTCGCGGGGGGCGGGGTCTGGCGGACGCTCTTGGCCGGCTGCGGGACGGACGCGGACGGTCCGGTGTCGGACAGGGTGACCGCAGGCGGGTCGTCGCCGCCGGTGATGTGGTCGTCGACCCACTTGTCGAAGCCGCTCCGGTCCGCTTCCTTCTGAGCCCACTCGCGCGCCGTCTTCCGCCGCTGGTTCTCCTCGCGTGCCGCCTGCTCGACCTTCTCGATCTCGGTCGCGACCTGGCGCAGCTTGCTGACGACCTCGTCCAGGTCGTTCAGCTGGGTCTGCCCGTTCTGCCGGAAGACCTCCGAGAAGTGACCCTTGAAGTCGGTGAGCCCGGTGGTCCGCCACGTGGCCCGCGAGCCCCGCTGACCCGACACCGTCGTGGCCTCGGCGCGGAACGTCGCCTTGACGGTGCTGGAGACGCCGAAGTCGAACTCGACATCCGACATGCCCTTGAGCGCATCGATGTTGCTGGTGTTGACGTCGACCATCGACAGATCAGTCCTTTCACGCGAGCGGCCCATCATGCCCGAGAAAGGGGCCAGCCGAGCCCGTTCGAGAGATCGGCCGTGCAGGTGTGACCGCACCGGCCGCTTCGAGACGCTCACCCTGACTCACCCCTGAGTCGAGCACTTCACCTTCCACTCTCGAAAGGTTGGCTTTACATTCGGAGCATGAACACTCACACCATGGCCGGGATCCTCGAGGAGCTCGCCGCTGGTCGCATCGACGCAGCCGAAGCGGCCCGCCTGATCGACGCCCTCCCGTCCGGCAACGGCGCAGCGGACAGCACCGCTGCGTCACCCGTCGGCGCGGCCGCAGCGGAGCCGGCGGAACCTTGGGCCAAGGAGACCGGCCGACCGCAGCACGCGGGCCAGAGCACGGAGCGGTTCGCGCCACCGCCGCCACCCACGCCGTCCGAGCCGGCGGCCGAGGCTCCGCCCACCAAGCCGGCAGGCACCGGCGGGGTCGAGCGGATCTCGGTCCGCGCCGTCGGACGCCGCGTCCGCATCCTGGGTGAGACCGCGGTGGCGACCCTCTCGGCCGACGGCCCACACGTGCTCCGCCGGAACGGCTCGGTGCTCGAGGTGTCCAGCGACGGGGAGATCGGGCCGAGCCTGGACGGCTTCAGCATCCTGCGCGGTGCGCCGCGCAACCTCGAGGACCTGCGGGCGCTCGGGCTCGGCAAGGAGCTGCTGCTGCGGGTCAACCCCTCGATCATCGTGGACGTCGAGGTCACGGCCGGCAGCCTGCACACCGAGCGGGTGCCGCACCTCGGCAAGATCCGGGTCACCGCCGGCAGCGCCAAGCTGCTCGACGTCAACCAGATCAACGACGCGCTCATCCAGGCCGGGTCAGCCACCATCAAGGGTGCGGTGAACGCCGGCCGCAACCGGATCCGCGCCGAGTCCGGTTCGCTGGCGATCACGCTGGCCGACGACTCGAACGTGACGGTGACGGGAGAGTCCCAGCTGGGCAAGGTCACCTGGACGGGCGGCCACAGCGGCGCCGGCGACGAGGTCGTGATGGGCAACGGCAGCGCCAAGCTCGACGTACAGGTCGTGATGGGCCACGCCCAGGTGCGGGTCGGGTCCGACGCGGCCAAGGAGGGGGCGGCATGACCGACGCACGGCGTACACCGGTGCACGAGCACCGCGCCCCGATCGACTGCCCCGTCTGCGGCGACCGGCTCTCGGTCACCCGGCTCGGCTGCGGGTCGTGCGGCAGCGAGCTGGCCGGGACCTTCACCCCCTGCGGGTTCTGCGGCCTGGACGAGCGCGAGACCGAGATGCTGCGCGTCTTCCTCGCCTCGCGCGGGAACCTGCGGGACCTCGAGAAGCACCTCGGGGTCTCCTACCCGACAGCCCGGCTCCGCTTCAATGCGCTGCTGGAAAAGCTCGGGCTGGCCGAGCCGACGGAGCCTGCAGCCGCGGGACCGACCCGCGACCAGGTGCTGGCCGAGGTCGCCAGTGGCGCGCTCAGCCCGGACGAGGCGGCGACCCTGCTGGCCAACCTCTAGCTCGAGCGGGCCCGTGCCCTCGACCGGGCGCTCGCTCCCGCGCCCTGCAGCGCACTCCCGCGCCCTCTGGGAAGGGCGCGGCAGCAGCCGAGGGGCGCGGTATGGCGTAGGGGCAGTGTCGACGCGAGCCGGCTCAGCTCTGGAAGGGTTCGACCTTCACGATCGTCACGTCGATCGACCGGCCGTTGGGGGCGGTGTAGGAGACCGCATCCCCCTTCTTGCGGCCGAGGATGGCGGAGCCGAGCGGGGACTGCGGGCTGTAGACGTTGGTGCCGACGCTCTCGTCGAGTCCGAGCAGCTCGCGCGACCCGAGGACGAAGGTCTCGGTGTCGGACTCATCGCCGTCGAAGGCAATGGTCACCTGTGTACCCGGTCCGACCTCGTCGGCGTGCGCGGGCGGTTCGCCCACCTCGGCGCGGCGGAGCATGTCGGCCAGCTGCCGGATCCGAGCCTCCTGCACGCCCTGTTCCTCCCGAGCGGCGTGGTAGCCCCCGTTCTCGCGCAGGTCACCTTCTTCACGGGCGCGGGCGATCTTCTGCGAGACCTCGGCCCGACCGGGACCGGAGAGGTGGTCGAGCTCGCCCTGGAGCTTGTCGAACGCCTCCTGGGTCAGCCAGATCGTGTGGGTCGTGGTTTCAGACATCTGAGCACTCTAGCAATTCCGGCCGTTCAGTCGGCGGTACAGCCGCTGACCGAGGCCGAGGTGGCCCGGCGCAGGGTCGTCAGCTTGACGGACACGTCGGCGAGCTTGACCGCGCTGGCCGGTACGGGCACCTGCAGCTCCGCGACCGGCTGGAAGTCGGTGGCCTGGGCGATCACCCGACACGTGACGGGGATGGACGGATCGCTGCGTTGCACGGTGATCGTCACGTCGATGCTCGTGTCGGAGGTCACGTTGTAGTAGGGCACCTGGGCCGAGACGACCGGCTCGGCGTGCAGCAGGGCCGCCCAGATCAGCCAGCCGAGGGCCACGGCGCTGCCCGCCGCCACCAGGACGATCAGCACCGGCCGCGACACCCGCGGCGGGGGATAGCGACGGCTCAGCCGTACGGCGGCGTCGGCTGCCCCGGCGGTGCTCGCCCCGTCTGTGGTCACCGTCCCATTCTGCCCGCCTCTGCGCGGACCCCTCCCCGCCGCCGTGGCAGCATGTCTGCCCATGAAACACCCCGCGCTCCGCGTGGACGCCCACGGCGAGCGCCTGCGTCTGCTGCACGTGCACGCCCATCCCGACGACGAGTCGAGCAAGGGTGCGGCGACGACCGCCCGGTACGTGGCCGAAGGTGTCGACGTCGTGGTGGCGACGTGCACCGGCGGCGAGCGCGGGTCGATCCTCAACCCGGCGATGGACCGTCCGGATGTGCTGGCCAACATCGCCAGCATCCGCCGCGAGGAGATGGACCGCGCGCGGGAGATCCTCGGCGTCGAGCAGGTCTGGCTCGGCTGGGTCGACTCGGGCCTGCCTGAGGGCGACCCGTTGCCGCCGCTGCCCGAGGGCTCGTTCGCCACGCTGGGGATCGACGAGGCCGCCGTTCCGCTGGTCGAGCTGATCCGCCGCTTCCGGCCGCACGTGCTCACCACGTACGACGAGAACGGCGGCTACCCCCACCCCGACCACATCATGTGCCACCTGATCAGCATAGCCGCGGTCGCGACGGCGGCCGATCCGGCCGCGGCGCCCGAGCTGGGCGAGCCGTGGCAGGTGCTCAAGGTCTACTACCAGCTCAGCTTCAACCGGCCCCGGATCGAGGCGCTCGACCGGGCGATGACCGAGCGCGGGATGGAGTCCCCGTACGCCGAGCGGCTCGCGGGCTGGACCGTCGACCCCGACCACGAGGCTCGGCTGACCACGCAGGTGCCGTGCTCGGACTACTTCGCGGTCCGGGACCGGGCCCTGCTGGCCCACGCCACCCAGGTCGACCCGGAAGGGGCCTGGTTCGCGGTGCCGTTGGAGGTGCACCAGCGCGCCTGGCCCAGCGAGGACTGGCAGCTCGTGGCGAGCGAGGTGCCGACCGAGCTGCCCGAGGACGACCTGTTCGCGGGGATCGCTGTCCCGGCCGAGGCTGCGCTCGCCGGGTAGGCTCGCCGCATGATCCTGCTCGAGCTCGACCCCAACATCGTGAAGCCGGGCTGGACGCCGTTCCTGATCACCATCGCGCTCGCCGCGGTCATGTACCTGCTCTTCCGCAGCATGCGTCGCCAGTTCCGGCGCGTCGACGCGAACTTCCTCCCCGACGATCAGCCGGCGGCCGCCGAGCCGGTGACCGTGCCGCCCACCACCGAGCACGGGTCGACCACCGCCGGGTCGACTGACGACGTGGGCAAGCCGACCTCACCGATCGGCTGAGCCGACCCACCCGCACCGCCTCCTCAGACTCAGGGCCGCGCAGGTCCTGTCACGTGTCTGTCGCGGAGCTCACGCGAACCGGCCCAAGGACCCGGGCACGTCCGTTCCGACGACCGTGAGCGCTCCGAGACGGTGAACGTCCCCCTCCGCCGACCAGGCGGCCGGCTCGGTGCGCGTCGACGATGGTCAGGGGTCGACCACGACGACTGCGTTCGACCCGCTGGGCCGGGTCACCTCGCTGGGCCAGATCGACGGCTCGGCGAGCGTGCTGGCCTACGACCGGTGCGGTCGGCCGGTGGAGGCGCTGGACCCGGAAGGTGCGCTAACCCTGATCGAGCGGGACGCTGCTGGCCGGCCGATGACGGTGACCACCCCGACCGGTGCGGTCACCCGCTACACGTACGACCGGTGCGGCCGCCTGGCCACCGTGACGGACCCGTTGGACGCGACGACGACCATCGGCTACGACGTCGACGGGCACCCGGTGGAGCAGACCCTGCCGACCGGTGAGGTGGCGCGGACCCGCTACGACGTGTGCGGTCGGGTGGTGGAGTACCGCCGGCCCGGCATCGGCACGTTGCGCTACTGCTACGACCGGTGCGGTCGGGTGGTGGAGACCCGCGACCCGCAGTCGGGACAGCGGCGGTTCTCCTACGATCAGGCCGGTCAGCTGGTCGCGGTGACCGACGGCAACGGCGGGGTGACCCGGTACGGCTACGACACCTTGGGTCGGGCGGTGGAGATCACCAACCCGGTCGGCGGCGTCACCCGGCGTGAGTTCGACGGGATGAACCGGTGCGTGGCCGAGACCGACCCGCTGGGGCGGACCACCCGTGCCGGGTACGACGGGGCGGGCCGGCTGGTCTGGCAGGCCGACCCGGACGGCCACACCACCAGCTGGACCTACGACGCCGCCGGCCGGCCGCTGTCGATGGCGGTCGACGGCCGCACCCTGACCACCCTGACCCGCGACCTCCGCGCGCGGACGGTCACGATCGAGGACCGGATGCAGGACCAGCCACGCCAGCACGTGCTGGAGTGGAACCGGCGCAGCCAGCTGGTCCGCCGCAGCCGGGACGGCCGTGAGATCTCCTGGACCTACGACGCGGAGGGTCGGCGGACGTCGATGACGACCCCGACGGGTTGACCACCTCGTACGGCTGCGACGCGGCGGGCCGGCTGACCTCGGTGGAGCACCCGCTGCTCGACTGAGCCACCTTCGACCGGGACGCGGCCGGGCGGCTGGTCGCCGCGACCGCGGGCGGGCTCATCCAGGCCTGGGAGCACACAGACGGCTTCGTCGTCGGACACACCCTCACCGAGGACAACGGATCCCCCCGCACCGCCATCGAGCGCGACGACGACGGCCGGGTCACCGCGGTCACCGGCAACGACCAGACCACCCGCTACGACTACGACCTGGCCGGCCAGCTCCTGAGGAGCACCGGGCCGAGCGGTCGGCGGGTCAGCTACGGCTACGACGGAACCGGGCGCCGCACCCGGGCCACGACCGAGGACGGCGGCTCCCGCGAGTTCGGCTGGAGCGCCTCCGGGCACCTGGCCACCGTCACCGACCACCGTCAGGACCACGTTCGCCGGACCACGTTGAGGACCGACGCGCTCGGTGAGCTGGCCGGCGTCGACGACGCGGAGTTCTTCTGGGACACCGCCGCCTACGCCGGTGCGCCGGTCTTGGCCGGCGAGGTGTCCGTGGTGTCCGCCGGTGCGGTGACCGGGATCGGCGGCGAGTGGTCCGCGCCGGGTTGGCGGACCGCCCGCAGCACCAGTAGCGACCCCTGGAGCCTGGGGTCGGCGGCGGGCCTCGCTGGCCTCGGCGGCGTCCAGGTCGGCGCTTCCGGTGAGGTGCAGATCGCCGGTCTGGAGTGGATGGGAGCGCGGGTCTACGACCCGACCTCCCGCGGCTTCCTGTCGGTCGACCCGCTCGCCCCGATCCCAGGCGCGGGCTGGGCCGGGAACCCGTACGCGTTCGCCGGGAACGACCCGGTGCACGCCCTCGACCCGCGTGGCCTCAAGCCGCTCACCGACGCCGAGCTCCAGCACTACCGCGACAGCAACGGGATCACCGGCTGGGCCAAGAACAACCGGGAGTACATCGCCGGTGGCGCCATGATCGTCGCCGGCGGCGCTTTGATGATCACTGGGGTCGGCGGTCCCGCCGGGGCGATGCTGATCTCGGTCGGCGCGGACACGATCATCCAGAAGGCCACTACCGGTGAGGTCAACTGGGGTGAGGTCGGCGTCAGCTTCGCCGCCGGGGCGGTCGGTGGCGGATTCGCGGCCGCCAAGCTTGGCGCGGCCACCGGCGGCTACCAGTACGCCACCGGTCCCGGCCCGCACACCGTCGGGGGGTTCGCCGGTGCTACCGCCCGTGGCGGCGCCACCGGGGCCGCGATCGGCGGCGTCGGCGGCGCCGCCGGTCACGGCATCGCCACCACCGCGGGCCGCGTGATCAGCAACGTACGCGCGACGCCAGACGTACCAACCTCCGCTTCCGCGCAGATGGACTCGTTCCTCGACAATGGAGCTACGGTCCACCACAGCCCAACCGCAACCGCCATCGGCGATGATGAAAACACACTCACCAATCTGGCTCGATCTCAAGGTCATGGTGGCGGGCATGACGTGATCCTCCACGGCACGCCGGACGGCGAACCATGGATTAACGGAATGGTGACCCATCCTAATCAGATTGCTGACGCTGTGCGGGCCAATCCCAGTTATAGTGAGGGCCAGCCAATCAACCTCGTCATGTGCCACGGAGCTCGCAGTACAGCTGGCGAACTCGCACAAGTCCACGTGCGGACGTACGAGCGTCGCCACATCTTGTTCAGCTTCACCCAGTCACTGGCGATCTTCTAGAAGGGACTCACTGAGGTGTTGAAGCCCCTCCACCCCTTCATCAAGACTCCTGGGGGCGGCATCGATCCTGTTGCGTTGGGTGAGCAGAGGGGTCGTCTACCAGAAGACATGCGGTTAACCGCCGCCACCTACCTGCGAAGTTGCCCTGTCTTCCTCGCCTGGATGGAGTACACGAGGGACGTTCTGGAGGGCCGTTTCGCTGTGGCCGGAGGCAGCGGCGTCAAGTGCGATGGTGTTTACTATTGGCGGTCAGATGCGGCGGACTATGTCGAAGCTTACGGTATCGGATTCGATCCAGATTTCCTTCGCCACGTCCAGGCCAAGCAATGGCGGCCGCCGGTTTTTGATAAGCTTACCTATTTGACGATCTTCACAGAACTGCAACAGGTGTTGGTTGGGGATTGATCCTTCGGTCAGGCATGGAGATGAGACGAAAGTTTGGACTTGGGCGCAAAGTTGCGGCAACAAGTCAGAGGTAAGGTAGCGGATGGCCCTCTACCCGCGATAGACCACGTGGGAGAGTGCCCGGTCTTCCGCGATCCCGTTGGCTTGAGCGACGCCGGTGGCGCAGTCGGGGCCGACATAACAACCGGCCAACCGTGGGTTGCCGGCCAGGCTTCGCGGCGAAATGTTACGGCCTCCGCTTCCGAGTCGAATCCGACTGCTCGATGCGATATGTCGTCGGGCTTCAGGACTGGGCGTCCATCCTGCGTCTTCCAAGCGTGAGAGGCGGATTTGGTTACCATCGGCCTGAGCCGTGGTCTGGATGGCAACATCTCAACAAGGGCCACGTGAGAAGTAGAAGACGTTGTTGACACCGGAAGAAACTGAGGCTCGTCTTCCTACTACTGCGGACTCGCGCGATTCCTCACGAACAGAACAGCTCACCGAATCGGTTTCTTACGAGGACCGGAACTGAGTTGATGCAGACTTAAGATTGACTGAGTTGCTCGAAGCCATTCGCCGCCATGACGGAGCCGATGCTGGCCGCGATGGTAGTGAGCGGAACATGCGGTGAGGACTGACGGTGACTCGCACCCTATTCCGAGCTGCTTAGAGGCTGATTGGCGTACTCTGCATGAGTTCGCCACGGGAGCTCTTGGTCTGTGCTGCTCATTTGGTACCCGCGATGGGTCGGTCGGTGACGCCATGGACGTCGTCCACATGCGGACGGTGCCCGACCGGCGTCGACCACGCTGATTGCTGGCAGCGAGGAGTGCCGGAATCGATGTCCATGATCGGCGACGATTTGCCTCCAGATTTTATGTCCCCAGCATTGTTGGTGAGAGTTGTGGAGCTTGGGCTCACAGACCTGAACCGTGGTTGATCCTCGAGGGGGAGACTTGATCGACTGAGGCTGATGCCCCCTTCAAGACCTGGGGACCAGCGGCCTTGGTCATCAGAAAGCAGCTCTGCCGCTTGGCCTTGGGTGTGGGCGAGCAGCGACTGGGCAGACCGAGAAGGGCGGTCGTGGTGGCGGTGACCGGGGTAGAGCTCAGCCGCAGCGTGTCGCATGCAGTGAGCCACGAACCTTGGCGATATGAGCACGAACTTGACGAGGAGGGCTTGGCGGCGTGGGCGGTGCGTCTCCGGGGCTTCGGCGGCCCCGCGGGTCTAGCTGGCGGCACGCTGGCGCGTGCGATGGGCAGCAGCTCCGCCGGGTTGAGGGCGACGGCGTTCAGCGCGGCGGGGAACTTCGCGGCCGGCGCCACCGGGTCGGTGGCCAACAACATGGTGGCGGGCCAGTCCATCGACCTCCGGCAAGCTGCCCTTTCCGGGGGCGTCAACACCGTCGGTGGGGCGGTGTCGGGCCGGGTGGGGGCACCTCGCGGCACGAACACCCTCAGCCAGTTGTCGTACTTCGGGGCCCCGTATGCTGTCGGGCCGTGACCAACCTGAGCGGCCCGAACACCCGAGCCATGCTAGGTCAGGCAGGCCTGGGTACGGCGCTCGGGGCCTCCGACGACGTCTTCGGGTCGGGCTCCTAGGAGCAGGATGGCGCCGCGCTCGCGAACCGGCAGGGCGACGAGTCGCCAGCCGAACGTCGTCGACCTGGTGATCGCGGGCGTCTCGGTGGTGGTGGCGGCGGTCTGGCCGCTCGCGGCGGGTTCGGCCGCCTCCGAGATCCTTCCGGTCGTCGCGCACTGCGCCGCCGTCGGCCTCGGGGTGGGGCTGCTGCCGAGAACGTGGACCACCATCGGCTTCCTCGTCGGCGTGGTGGCGGCTGTGGTCGTGAGCGCGATCGGGGACTTCGGTCCGTACCTCTGGATCGCCACCATCCTGGGGTTTCTCGGGGGGTGTCTGGGTGGCGGTTACCTGGCTCGACGGCCTCGCGGGGCTCGCCGGTCGGTCCCGTCCGCGACCGGCCCGACCGGCCCGCCTCCCTCGACCACCCCGGCCACGGGTCCCGGTCTGGTGCTCACGCGCGACGATGGCGCTGAGCAGCAGACGGTTAGCGGACCCGCTGCCGAGGTCGTCCTCGATGCCGTTGCGGCGTTGGACGGCCGCACCCGCACCGTGGTCTCCGTCGTCCTGGGCATGAGTCGCCTCGACGTGGCCGGCGACGCGGGTGGCGCGCTGATGGTTTACCACTGCGACGACCCGACCGATCAGCCCCAACAGCTGGTACCACCTGACGACCGCCGGCGGGGCCAGAGACGAGGTCGAGGTGACCGTCGCCGGGGTCGTGGGCCACTTCGCCGCGTGGCAGACGTGCCGGCGCGCCGCTGCCGTGCGCGCGGTCCGGTACTACCTCGACACCGGCGGTCGCGACCCCGAGCTGTCCTGGTACGGCGGCCGCGACGTGGTGGAGATGCGACCCGACACACTCGCGTGAACGAGGGCGGCGGGTGTTTGCCCTCGGGCCGTCTGGGCACTGTGCAGGCGTACCGACGTCCGAGAAGGGTCAGGCTCGATGAACCGACTGAGGTGGTCCCGCAGCCCGTACCTGCTGCAGCACCAGGACAACCCGGTGGACTGGTACGAGTGGGGCCCGGAGGCGTTCGACCGTGCCCGCGAGCGGGACGTTCCGGTGCTGCTGTCGGTCGGGTACGCGGCCTGTCACTGGTGCCACGTGATGGCGCACGAGTCGTTCGAGGACCCCGACACCGCGGCTCTGGTCAACCGGGACTTCGTGGCGGTCAAGGTCGACCGCGAGGAGCGTCCGGACGTGGACGCGGTCTACATGCGGGCCACCCAGGCCATGACCGGGCAGGGCGGCTGGCCGATGACGGTCTTCCTGACCCCGGACCGGCGGCCGTTCTACGCCGGCACCTACTTCCCGCCGCTGCCGCGGCACGGCCTGCCCTCCTTCGGCCAGCTGCTGGAGGCGATCGGCTCGGCGTGGCAGGAGCGGCGGTCGGGGGTGCTGACCAGTGCCGGCCAGATCGTGGAGCACCTCGCGAGCCAGGCCGTGACCGCCCTGCCTGGTGAGCTGGGTGAGGCCGAGCTCGACGAGGCCCTGACCGCATTGCGCGCCGACTTCGACCCGCGGCATGCCGGCTTCGGCGGGGCGCCGAAGTTCCCCCCGTCGATGGTGCTCGAGGCGCTGCTGCGCGACGGCGGCGAGGACGCGCTGCTGATGGCCCGGCAGACCTTGGAGGCGATGGCGCGCGGCGGCCTGTACGACCAGCTGGGAGGCGGTTTCGCCCGCTACAGCGTCGACGCCGCGTGGGTGGTGCCGCACTTCGAGAAGATGCTCTACGACAACGCCCTGCTGCTCGGCGCCTACACCCACGGGTGGCGGCGCAGCCCGTCCGCTCTCACCGCCCGGGTGGTGGCCGAGACGGTCGAGTGGCTGCTGCGGGAGATGCTGACCCCCGAGGGCGGGTTCGCCGCCAGTCTCGACGCGGACTCGCTGCCGCCGGGGTCAGGCGGCGCGGCCCACGCCGAGGAGGGCGCCTTCTACGCCTGGACGCCGGCGGAGCTGCGCGCCGTGCTGGGCCCCGACGACGGCGAGTGGGCCGCGCAGGTGTTCGAGGTGACCGACGCGGGGACGTTCGAGCACGGGCGGTCCACGCTGCAGCTGCTGGCCGATCCTGAACCTGAACGGCTGGCTGAGGTCCGCCGCCGGCTCGCGGCCGCCCGGGAGGACCGGCCCCGCCCGGGCCGGGACGACAAGGTCGTCGCCGCCTGGAACGGCTGGACGGTGGACGCGCTGGTCTCGGCGGCGATGGTCTTCGACCGGCCGGACTGGCTGGCGGCGGCCCGGACGGCCGCCGAGCTGATCTGGCGGCTGCACTGGGTCGACGACCGGTTGTGCCGGACGTCTCGGCTGGGAGAGGTGGGCCAGGCGCCCGGCATCCTCGAGGACTACGCCGCGGTGGCCATGGCCGCCACCCGGCTCGCCGCCGCGGTGGCCGACCCGGTCTGGGTGGATCGGGCCCGGCTGCTGCTCGACGTGCTGCTCGAGGCCTTCGACGACGGCGGGTCCGGCTTCTTCGACACCGCCGCCGACGCGGAAGAGCTGTACGCCAGGCCGCAGGACCCGACCGACAACGCGACCCCGTCGGGTCTGAGCGCCGCCGTGCACGCCCTCCAGCTCTTCGCCGAGCTGACCGGCGAGGACGGTTACGCCGAGCGGGCCGAGCGCGCGGCGGCCACCGCGGGCGGCCTGGTGCGGCGGGCGCCGCGCTTCGCCGGCTGGCTGTTGGCCGACGCGGTCAGCCGGCACCGCCCCGGTGCCGCCCCCGTGCAGGTGGCGGTGGTGGGGACGCCCGGGCCCGGACGCGACGCGCTGGTCCGGGCGGCGTACCGGACGACCCCGGCCGGGTCGGTGGTCGTGGCGGGGGAGGGCGACCGGCCGGGCTTCGCGCTGCTCGCCGACCGTGCCGCCCTGGGTGGCGTCGCGACCGCGTACGTCTGCCAGCACTTCGTCTGCCGGCTGCCGGTGACCACCGCGGCGGCCCTCACCGAGCAGCTCGCGGTTCAGACCGCCCGGTAGGTGACCAGCGAGATCGCCACGTAGTGGCAGATGAAGCCGGCGACCGTCCCCGCGTGGAAGATCTCGTGGAAGCCGAACCAGGCGGGGGACGGGTTCGGCCGCTTGCGGGCGTAGACCACGGCGCCGAGGCTGTAGCAGAGCCCGCCCCCGAGGATGAGCAGCACCACGGTCAGCCCGCCGGACGCGTAGAACCCGCCCAGCCAGCCCATCGCCGCCCAGGCCATCACCAGGTACAGCGCGGTGTAGAGCCAGCGCGGCGCGTTGAGCCACAACAGTCGGAACGCGCACCCAGCCAGCGCGCTCAGCCAGATCATGGTCAGCAGTGCCGACCGGGAGCGGCCGTCCAGCATCATCAGCGCCATCGGGGTGTAGCTGGCGGCGATGAAGACGAAGATGTTGGCGTGGTCGAGCCGCCGCATCACCGCCTCGCCCCGGTCGCCCCAGTTGCGTCGGTGGTAGAGGCCGCTGGTGCCGAAGAGCAGCACCGACGCGGCCAGGAACACCGCACCGCCCACCTTGCCGGTCTCGGTGGGCGCGAGCACGACCAGGACGACGCCCGCCGCGAGCGCGAGCGGGGCCGTGGCCGCGTGCAACCAGCCGCGCAGTCGGGGCTTGACCTCGGCCGCGACCTGGGCCAGCGGCTCGGCGTACCGCGGCGATGCTGGTGGGTCTGTGCGGGACGAGTCGGAGGCACGAGGGCGAGGCACCCTACGAGGGTACCGGCTGAACCTACGGTGGCGTAGGTTCTGGTGGGCTGGCTGCGCGTGCGCCTCACAGCGTCCTCAGGTGGGACGGTTACGCTGCGAGGCGTGGCGCGAGTGGACCGGTTAAGGGAGTTCGTCGACCGGTTGCACCCCTCTGGTCTGCTCTACGCCACCTACGAGCACCGGTTGATCGCCGAGCTCGACCGCAGCCGGCTGCCGCACCACGTCGCCGTGCTGGCCGACGGCAACCGACGCTGGGCCCGGGACAATGCGCCAGGACAACCACTGGTCGCCGGTTACCAGGCGGGGTCGAACAAGCTGAAGGAGTTCATCGACTGGTGCGACGAGATCGGCATCCCGGTCGTCACCTTGTGGGTGTTGTCCACCGACAACTTCACCCGCAGCAGCGCCGAGGAGGTCGGGCCGCTGCTGCAGGTGATCGAGGAGATGGTCACCGACCTCGCGTTGAGCCGGCGCTGGCAGCTGCACCCGTTCGGCGCCCTGGACCTGTTGCCCGAAGCGTCCGCGGAGCTGCTGCGGCGGGCCGAGTCCGAGACCGCTGACCTGTCGGGGATGGTCGTCAACATCGCTGTTTCCTACGGCGGCCGCTACGAGCTGCGCGACGCGGTCCGCTCGCTGCTGGCCGAGCACGCCGCCAGCGGCACCTCGATCGAGGAGCTGTCGAAGACCCTGGACATGGACCACATCGCCGAGCACCTCTACACCAAGGGTCAGCCCGACCCCGACCTGATCATCCGGACCTCCGGTGAGCAACGGCTGTCGGGCTTTTTGATGTGGCAGTCCGCGCACAGCGAGTTCTACTTCTGCGAGGCCCTGTGGCCAGACTTCCGCAAGGTCGACTTCATCCGAGCCCTCCGTTCCTACGGTCAGCGTGAACGCCGCTTCGGCCGCTGAGCCGACGAGCCCTGGGGGCCAGGCCGAGGAGCTCCTGGTCGGAGGCAACGTCAACCGGGTCGTCCGGATCGGCGACACCGTACGGCGGCCCGCCGGACCCTGGACGCCCGCGGTGCACGCCCTGCTCACTCACCTGCACGGCGCCGGCTTCCCGGCGCCTCGGCCGTTCGGCATCGACGAGCAGGGCCGCGAGGTGCTCAGCTTCGTCCCCGGCGAGGTGGTCTGGCCGGACCACTTCGACACGGTTGCCCCCGCCGACCGGCTGGCGCGCGTCGGGCGGCTGGTCAGGGACTTCCACGACGCCGTCGAGGGCTTCGTGCCGCCGCCGGACGCCCGCTGGAACGCGCTGATCCCCGCCGACGGGGCCGACCTGATCATCCATCACGACCTCGCGCCCTGGAACCTGGTCGTCGACGCGGCTGACGGCTGGACGCTGATCGACTGGGATGCGGCCGCACCCGGGACCCGGCTCTGGGACCTGGCCTACGCGGCCCACGGCTTCGTCCCGCTCAGCGCCGACCCGCGGTTCCAGGTCTGGGACACGCGCGCTCGGCTGCGCGTCCTCGTCGACGCGTACGGCCTGGACGAGGCGCAACGGCGGGCCCTGGTGCCGATGCTGAGCGTCCGGGCCCGGTCGATGTACGACCTGCTCGCCACGGAGTCCGCGGCGGGGCGCGAGCCCTGGAGCACGCTCTGGCGCGAGGGCCACGGCCAGATCTGGTCCGACGACGCCGACTGGATCGGCCGGCGGGAAGCCGACTGGCTGGCCGTGCTGCTCGGCTGAGATCAGCTCCGCAGAGCCACCCCGAACAGGCTCGGCAGGTCGAGGTCGGGGGTGAAACGCTCGCCGGTCGCGGGGTCGAGCACGACCAGCTGCCCGTCGTCGAGGGCCACCAGTCGCCGCCCGTCGGCTGACCAGGACGCGACGCTGGTGATGTCGGCGGAGGCGTTCGGCTCGGCCAGCGTGGCGACGATCCGACCGGAGGAGAGGTCGACCACCTCGGCGACGGCGGAGCCGTCGGGACCGTAGGTCATCGCGGCGACGTAGCGGCCGTCGCCGGACATGGTGCCGCCCCCGCCGTAGAGGCCGGCCTGCTCCGCCGGCACCCGGACCGGCTTCCGGGTGCGGCGGTCGTAGCGCGAGGTGATGCAGGTCCGACCGCCCGGGCAGTCGGCCAGCAGGTAGTGGTGCGGTCCGGTCGCCAGCACCGTCCCGGTGGTGATCCGACGACCTGGCCCGACGAGCTCGCGTACCCCGCCGCCGTCGACCAGCAGCAGGCCGCCCGCACCGTCGGGCAGGAAAGAGCCGTTCGCCTGCACGGTGACGCCGCTCGAGGTGCCGTCGAAGTGGTACAGGGTCAGCCGCGAGCTGCGGCCGTCGAACGGCCGCCCGGCCCAGAGCTGGCCGTCGGTCGCCGGCAGCAGCCGGCTGGCTCGGCGGAGCGGACCGCGCAGCTCGGCGGCCGGCCGGTCATCGGGCACGACCAGACCGGGCACGCGGTCCAGCGGCCGCAGCACCACCTCCGACGGTCCGGCCAGGAAGCCGACCGGCGCCGACATGCCCACCGCGGCCGTCGTCGCGGTCACTCGGCCCGTGGTCAGCCCGATGCGGTACACCGTGTCCAGGCTGCGGACGAACAGGTCGCCCGAGCCCAGTCCCTCGATCGGGGGACCGTTACGTCGCAGCACGACCGGAGCGGTCGGCAGCGGCAGGCGGGTGGAGGAGACCGGCAGCGGCGACGGGGACGAAGGCGACCTGGGGCTGGGTGAGGAGACCGGGCCTGCTGCGCGCTCCTCTTGGCCCCGGACCCACAGCCCGCCCACCGTGAGCGCCAGCAGCACCGCCACCGCCACCGCCACGAGCCGCCACCGACGAGCGGTGGGGGAGACCGGCGGCGGTCCGGCCTCGAGGAGCTCGGGTCCTCCGCCGGCAGCGCTCACCCGGCCAGTATCACCGTGTCCGACGACGAAGCTGACCCGAAGACAAGCAGAGAGCCCGGGCACGCGTTACGGACTCGGAGCCAGCCTTGTCCTCAAGGCGCGGGGGCTGCTCAGCCGGCGCGACGGGTCATCGACGGACGGGCGCGGACAGCGAGCGCGGCGACCAGCGCACACAGCAGCGGCACGGTCACCACCACGACCGCCAGTCCGAGCCACGGGACGATCACGACAGGGTCGGGCGTGCTGAGTGGGGCGCCGTTGGCGTAGCCGGTATCGCTGGTCAGCGCCACCGCGAAGGTCACCCCGGGGCCAAGCCCGAGCGCCACCCCCAGGGCGGCGCCGGTGAGGGCCACCAGCAGCGCCTGGGCAGCGGCCAACCGGCGGCGGAAGCCGTTCGTCGCCCCCAGCGCGGCCATGGTGGCGAGGTCGGCCTGCGCCTCGACCTGGGCGAGCGCGGTGGAGATCAGCGCGGCCACGGCCACCAGGGCGGCGGCTGCGGCGATCAGGACCAGCACGATGGTGCCGGTCGGCGACTGGTACCCGCGTTCGACGTCCATGGTCACGTCAGCCCGCGCGTTGACCGCCTTCTCGTCGGCACGAGGGATCGGCCCGGCCGGGTTGACCACCTCCCACTGGTCGACCTGGACCGGCAGCCCCAGCTGCTGAGCGGTCGCCGGCAGCAGCATCCCGGCCCCGAAAGCGCCGCCAATGGAGTGCTGCACGCTGTCGGCCTGAGCCTGGCCCAGCAGGCCCGCCGGCAGGGTCAGCTGTCGGACCACCCGACGGTCGTCGCCGTCCGGTCGGGCCCAGCTGCCGACCGCCAGCCGGACGGTGCTGCCGCGCAGCACGCCCGGGTCAGTGACCAGGACGCCGCCCCGGGTGAGGACGGACTGCTGGTCGGCGGTCAGGGCGACGTCGGGCTGGATGGCGCTCAGCGGCACGGTGAGCAGCGGTGCCAGACCGCTGTTGCTGCCCAGCCTTCCCTCACAGGCCGGGGCACCGGACGTGTCCAGGTCGTCGGTGTTGGCGATCGCCTGCGTCGCGGTGCAGCCGGGCGGTACGGCGGCGACGACGTCGGCCGTCCCCGTACCGTCCCGCGTCTCCGACGAACCGAGGTGGCCGCGGGGTTCGAGCTCCCAGTTCGGGTGCTGCCGACGGATCTGCTGCAGCGTCGGCTCGGGGTCGGGCGCGAAGTCGTACCCGCCGTCGTCCTGGATAATGCCGTGCCCGGCCACGGTGCGGGGGGTGTAGTCACGGCGCTGCTGCGCGTCGTCGCTTGTGTTGGCGGTGACCAGGATGGGGAGCAGCGCCACCGCCATCGTCGTCGCGGCGACCGCCGAGCCGGTTCGGCTGTGCGACCGGGCCGCGTCCCGGGCGGCCATCCGTAGCGGCACCGGCCCGTGCCGCAGCCCTGCGCTGACGGCACGCAGCACCTGCGGGATGCAGGGCAGAGCGCCCAGCACGAGCAGAGCCGCACCGACGCCGCCGAGGTAGAGCTGGGCGGAGGAGCGCAGCCCGAGCGCCGCCCCCAGCACCAGGACCGCGCCGAGCGCGACCACGACCAAGCCCAGCACCGAAGCCCGGCCGGTGGGACGGACGCGGTGCTCCTGTCCGGTCAGTACGCCGGCCAGCGCCAGCCGGGCCGCACCCCGCGCCGGGATCGCGGCGGCCAGCAGGGCGGCGGCGACGGCGGCGAGCACCACCGTGCCGGTCAGCAGCGCATAGCTGTCCAACGGTGGCCGGCCGATGCCGCCGCCCCACGCCTCCGCCAGCCGGATGGCGGCCCAGCCCAGGCCGGTGCCGAACAGCAGCCCCAGCACGGCGGCGCTCCCGCCGAGCACGAGGCCCTGGGCCACGACGTAGCGGCTGAGCTGCGCCTGTTCGGCCCCGTTGCTGCCGATCAGCGCCAGCGACCGCCGGCGTCGGGCGGCCCTCACCGCGAACGC
Organism: uncultured Friedmanniella sp.; assembly: GCF_964244005.1. Lineage (GTDB taxonomy): Bacteria > Actinomycetota > Actinomycetes > Propionibacteriales > Propionibacteriaceae > Microlunatus. Next base: position 22,530 of record NZ_CAXTHG010000004.1, read on the forward strand.
CGGGCCAGCCAGCAGCGTGGTCTCGAGCACCAGGCCGAGGCACACCAGCACCACGACGGCCTTGCCGGCGGCGTTGTCGTCGCCGCCCAGGTCTCCGGTGGCCGGGGCGGGACCGGCGAGCACCTGTCGGCTGAGCACGAGCAGACCGTGGGCGTTCCAGGCCTGGACGTCGGCCCAGCTGACCGGGGCGGCCCGCTGAACGAGGAAGTCCCGCTCGGACGACCCCGGGGGGAGCCAGGACGTGTCGACCACCACGTCGACCGGGACGAACCGGGAGTCCGTCGCGGTCACGACACCGCTGACCGCGACCGTCCGGGGCGACCCGTCCGGTCCGCGTAGCACCGCCGTCCCCGTAGCGGGCAGTCCGCGCTCGATCCCGGCGGGGGTGACGGCGATCTCGGTCGGCCCATCGGGCAGCCGCCCGGACACCACCGTGGCGAGGCCGAGTCCGGCCGCGTCGTCGGCGGCCAGGCTGCTCAGCCGCAGCAGGTCGGGACCTTGCTCGGCGATCAGCTCGGGATAGCCCACCGGTGAGACGACACCGCCGGTGAGGGTCGCCAGCTGCGCGGCCGTCCAGGGGTCACCTGACTGGCGACCCGGGAAGGTCGGCAACGAAGCCGTGTCCTCACTCTGCTGCTCTTCGGCGTCCCCGCTCTGGCGTACCGGACCCGAGCCCTCGTCGAGGATCTTGGCCTGCGCCGTGCCGAGGGCGACTGGCACCCTTTCGGCCGGGGTGACGTCCGCGGTGCCGAGGTACGCCGCGCCCGCGCTGATCACCAACACCGGGAAGCCGACCATGACCATGATCAACAGGCTGGATCCCTTGTGCCGCAGAGAATCGCGGTATGCGAGCCGGATGGCGGCTCGCCAGCTGCCCCGCCAGCGCTGGCGGCGTAGGGCGCGCTCGTCGGCCGCGTGCCGGGCCGGCGCCGGGGTGGCCGGTCGGGGTCGACGGACCTGGACGTCGGTCACCGCGAAGCCCCGAACATCTCCGGGGTCGGTTCGTCGGCGGATGCGCTGTCGACGAGCGCGCCGTCCCGGAGGAACACGATGCGGTCGGCCCAGGCCGCGTGCCGGGCGTCGTGGGTCACCAGCAGGGCAGCCGCTCCGGCGTCGCAGCGGTCGCGCAGCACCGTCAGCACGCTCTCGCCGGTCTGGCTGTCGAGTGAGCCGGTCGGCTCGTCGGCGAGGACCAGTCGGCGGTCACCGATCAGTGCGCGGGCGATCGCCACCCGCTGCCGTTGGCCGCCGGAGAGCTCATCAGGGAAACGGTCCCCGAGACCGCCGAGCCCGACGGACTCGAGCGCCTGCTCAGCCTGAGCCCGGCCCGACCGGGGCGAGACGCCGTCCAGCTCCAGCGGTAGGAACACGTTCTCGGCGGCCGTCAGCGAGCTGACCAGGTTGAAGTCCTGGAAGACGAAGCCGAGCCGGGTCCGCCGGATCCGGGCCAGCGCCGACGGGCTGGCCGTGGTCACGTCGACCCCGTCGATCAGGACCCGGCCGGACGTCGGCAGGTCGAGGGCGCCGGCGAGGTTCAGCAGCGTGGACTTGCCAGAACCCGAGGGACCCATCACGGCGACGAGCTCGCCGGGGGCAACGGTCAGGCTGACCCGGCGCAGCGCGTGCACGGTCAGGTCGCCACTGCCGTGCATCCGGCTGACCCGCCCCAGGACCAGGTACGGGCTGCTCATCGCTGGCCCTGTAGCTCGGTCGTGGCGCCGGCCGGGACGTCCTGTGCCGGCTCGGCCCGGGGATGGCTGCGGCGGACCAGGCTGGACTCCACGTGGTCGAGCCAGCGGACCTCGGCCTCGGCCGCGAAGACCAGGCTCTCGAGCACCAGCGACCACGCCAGGCCGGCGGGGTCGTCGGGGTGCTGCTGGCGCTTCAGCCGGGTCAGGTCCTGCAGCTGGCGCATGGTGGCCCGACGCTGCACCTGCACGACGGAGGTGACGTCCACCCCGGGGACGGTGACGGCCAGGGCCAGCTTGATTGCCAGCTCGGACCGGGGGGCGCTGTCGCGGTCGACCGGGTCGGCCCACCAGCGTGAGGCGGCGTGGCGGCCAGCATCGGTCAGCGCGTAGACGATCCGCTGCTCCTCGACCGCCTCTCCGGCCGAGCGCACCAGTCCGTCCCGCTCGAGCCGGGCGACCGTGGTGTACACCTGCCCGACGTTCAGCGGCCACGTCGATCCGGTACGGGTCTCGAACTCGGCCTTGAGCTGGGCGCCGTACATCGGCTGCTCGCTCAGCAGCGCGAGAATGCTCTGCCGGATAGTCATCGTGGCCTCCTGTATACGCGGTATAGGAAGATGTATACCGAGTATGGAGCTCCGATGTCAAGGCGCTGGATCAGCGGCTGAACCCCCGCGGTAGCGTGTCGGGCGAGAGCAGGCGAGGGAGCCGCTCCAGGCCCTGGGGAGTCAGATGGTCATCGCGCAGGTCGCGGTCGTCGGTGCCGGTTACATGGGTGGCGGTATCGCGCAGGTGCTCGCCATGGCCGGACTGCGGGTGACGATCGCCGACGCGGACGCCCAGACCACTCAGCGCCACCTCGAGCGGCTGCGGCGCGAGGCGTCGGAGTTCGAGGAGCAGGGGTTGTTCGACCCCGGCTCCGCCGCGCTCGTCGAGTCCAACCTGTCCGCGGCGGCGAGCCTCGAGGAGGCCGTCGCCGAGGCGGACTTCGTCGAGGAGGCCGTGCTCGAGGTGCCCGAGGTCAAGGGTCCGGTGCTGCTCGCCATCGAGGCGGCGGCGCGTCCGGACGCGGTGATCGGGAGCAACACCTCGACGCTGCCCATCGCCGGGCTGGCCGAGCAGCTGAAGCACCCCGAGCGGTTTCTCGGCGTCCACTTCTCCAACCCGGCGCCCTTCATCCCCGGGGTGGAGCTGATCGCCCACGCGGGCACCGACGAGGCGAGCGTGGTCGCCGCCGAGGAGCTGGTGGCGCGGACCGGCAAGCTCAGCGCCCGGGTGAACGACAAGGCCGGCTTCGTCCTCAACCGGCTGCAGTACGTGCTGCTGAAGGAGGCGGCGACGCTGGTCGAGGAGGGCGTGGCGACGGCTGAGGACGTCGACATCATCGTCCGCACCACCTTCGGCTACCGGCTGCCGTTCTTCGGCCCGTTCGCCATCGCCGACATGGCTGGCCTCGACGTCTACGCCGCTGGCTTCCGCACCCTGGCCGAGCACTACGGTGAGCGGCTCGCGCCGCCGGCGGTGCTCACCGAGCTGGTCGACGGCGGCCACTACGGCGTCAAGCAGGACGGCGGCTTCGTCATCCCCGCCGGCGACGCCGCCCCGCTCGTCGCCTACCGCAACCGGGCGTACGCCCGACTGGGGCAGCTGCTCCGCGAACTCGGACCGGCGCCCGCCGCCACGAAGGAGTGATTGAACGATGACGACCACGAGTGCCCCCTGGACCGCCGAGACGTGGCCGATCGCGGCAGCCGCGCTCGCCCTCGGCAGTACCGACTCCCGCGGCGGTCCCATCCAGGACGCGCCGGCCTCTGAATGGGCGAAGCAGCTGCGCCTGGTGTCGAGGCTGGGATTCACCGAGATCGACGTCACCGACACCTGGGTCCGCGTCGCAGACCTGTCCCCGCAGCGGCTGGCCGAGTTCCGCGAGGTGCTGGGCGAGGCTGGGCTGACCATCCCGGCCATCTCCACCTCGCGGCGCAGCGTGATGGACCCCGAGCGCGGCGCGGAGTACCTCGACTACAGCCACCGGCTGCTCGACGTCGCCGCCGAGCTCGGCGTCCCGGTGGTCAGCTACGGCTTCTTCCAGGCCTTCACGCCCGCCCAGACGAAGGCGCTGTGGTTCTGGCTCGAGGACGGCTGGCACGACGACGAGTCCCCCGAGGTCCGGGCCGTCGCAGCGAGCCGGATCCGTGAGCTGGCCGAGCACGCCGCCACCAACGGCCAGCAGATCACCCTCGAGATGTACGAGGACACCTACATCGGCACCTGCGACTCGGCCATCGCCTTCCTGGCTGAGGTCGACCACCCGGCCTGCGGGTTGAACCCGGACCTCGGTAACTTCATCCGGCTGCACCGCCCGATCGAGCCCGTACCGCCGCAGTTCGAGAAGCTGCTGCCGCTCTCCAACTACTGGCACGTGAAGAACTACCTGCGCGACGAAGACCCGGCCAGCGGTGTCGTCACCACCTTTCCTGTGCCCATGGACATGGGCTTGATCAACTACCGGGCGGCGATCACCCGGGCGCTGGAGCTCGGCTTCACGGGCGCCTTCCTCTGCGAGCACTACGGCAGCGACGGGCTCGGCGTGATCGCCCGTAACCGCGAGTACGTCCGGGGCATCCTCGCCACCCTGCTCGACTGACAGACGCTGCTCCACCGAAAGACCCTGTTCGACTGACGTACGGCACACACCCACCGTTGATTCCCGGAGGAACGAATGACCAGCTCCACCTTCCCGTCCGACCGCACTGCGGTGGTCACCGGAGCCGGCGGGCCAGCCGGCATCGGCCGCGTCACCGCGCGTGTGCTGGCCGAGCAGGGATGGCACGTGGCCCTGATCGACGTCAACGCCGAGGGGCTGGCCAAGGTCGAGGCCGAGCTGCACGAGGCCGGACACACCGGCGTGATCAGCGTGGCTACCGACATCACCGACGAGGCGTCGGTCGCCGCTGCGTTCGCCCGGATCGACGCCGAGCTGCCACCGGTGGTCGGTCTGGTCAACCTGGCCGGCATCGCGAGCCCGGTGGCGCTGCACGAGTGCGACGTGGCCCAGTTCGAGCGGGTGATGGCGGTCAACGTCACCGGCTCGTTCCTGATGCTGCGGGCCGCGGCGGAGCGGATGATCCCGGCCGGCGTCGGGCGGATCGTCAACACGTCCTCCATCACCGCCTTCGACGGCGGCGGCACCTTCTCCAAGGGGGTGTACGCGACGGCCAAGGCCGCGGTGATCGGCATGGCCCACGGTGGCGCCCGCGAGCTCGGTCCGCACGGCATCACCGTCAACGTCCTCGCCCCGGGACCGGTCGACACCGAGATCATGGGCGGCAAGCTGACTGATGAGCGCAAGGAGTCGATGTCGGCGGGCATCCCGCTCGGCCGCGTCGGCCAGCCCGCCGAGATCGCCGCCACCATCGCCTTCCTGCTGTCGGAGGGTGGTGGCTACATCAACGGGGCCACCATCCAGGTCGACGGCGGCAAGCACATGCACTGAGCGCCCCACCCTCCACCCACAACGCCCAAGGAGACGACGATGTCAGCACAGGTGAGCGCGAGCCGACGGCTCGAGCTGAGCGAGCAGGCCACCAAGAAGGTGTTCCGGCGGCTGGTGCCGTTCCTGCTGCTGATGTACGTGATCGCCTTCCTCGACCGCAGCAACGTCTCCTTTGCCCAGAAGGAGTTCCAGGCCGACTTCGGGATCAGTGCCGCCGCGTACGCCTTCGGCGCCGGGCTGTTCTTCGTCGGTTACGCGGTCTTCGAGGTGCCGAGCAACATCCTGCTGCACAAGGTGGGGGCGCGTTGGTGGCTCGCCCGGATCATGGTGACTTGGGGGATCGTGGCGGCCTGCTTCGTCTTCGTCCAGGGTCCGACCAGCTTCTACGTGCTGCGCTTCCTGCTGGGCGTGACCGAGGCCGGCTTCTTTCCCGGGGTGATCATGTTCCTCACCTACTGGGTGCCGGCGCGTCACCTGAGCCGGGCGCGCGGCTACTTCTACATGGGCATCGCGCTGGCCGGGATCCTCGGCAACCCGCTGTCCGGCGGGCTGCTCGAGCTGGACGGTATCGGCGGCTTTCGTGGCTACCAATGGATGTTCGCCGTCGAGGGCATCATCGCGATCGCCGTCGGCGTCTGGTCCTACTTCTACCTGACTGACCGCCCGAAGGACGCCACCTGGCTCGAGCCCGACGAGCGCACGGCGTTGATGGAGACCATCGAGGGCGAGGACCAGGCCAAGACCGAGGGCAGCGGGCCGGGGCACGTCTGGGCCGCGCTGGCGAGCTGGCGGGTCTGGTACTTCGCTGCCATCTACTTCTGCATCCAGATCGCGGTCTACGGCGTCACCTTCTTCCTGCCCACCCAGGTGGTGGCGATCACCGGGCAAAAGCTCGGTTTCACCGCGTCCCTGGTCACCGCCATCCCGTGGGTGTTCGGTCTCGCCTCGGTGGCCTTCTTCCCGGGCCTCGCCGACCGGACCCGTAAGCACCGGCTGATCGGTAGCTCGCTGCTTCTGGTGACGGCCATCGGCATCACTGCCTCGGGGGCGCTGAGTGGCACGCCGGTGCTCGCCATCGCCGGGCTGTCCCTCGCCGCGATCGGCTTCGTGGCCATGCAGCCGATCTTCTGGACCCTGCCGACGGAGTACATGACCGGTTACGCCGCCGCAGCGGGCATCGGGCTGATCAACTCGCTCGGCAACCTCGGCGGCTTCCTGGCGCCGAACATGCGGGACTACTTCGTCGAGAACGTCGGTCCGAACGCCGGGCTGTACTCCTTGGCCGTGGGCGCGGTCGTCGGTGCTGTCCTGTTCGCGCTGACCGGGCTGTTCCGTAAGGCCAACAACGTGGAGGCGGGCCAGATCGATGGTGTCCAGCGCGTCGTCGTGCCGCACTGATGCCGTCCCTGGACGAGCTGCTCGCCGGGCGACCGGAGGGCCTCGACGTCGACGTGGCCGCGCTGGCCGACCGGGTGGCCGCGTCCGGTCGGGTGCTGCTCGTGCTCGACGACGACCCGACGGGCACGCAGTCGGTGGCTGACCTGCCGGTGCTGATGGACTGGACGCTTGAGTCGCTGGGCTGGGCGCTGGACCAGCATCGGCCGGCGGTCTACGTGATGACGAACACCCGCAGTCTCGACCCGGCCGAGGCCGAGCAGCGTAACGTCGAGGTGGCCCGCAACGCCCTGGCGGCGGCCGCCGAGCGGGGGATCGAGCTCTGCTTCGTCTCGCGCTCGGACTCCACCTTGCGCGGCCACTTTCCGTTGGAGACCGACGTGCTGGCCCGCGAGATCGCCGCGGTGACCGGTCGCCCCGTGGACGGTGTGCTGCTGGTGCCGGCCTTCGGCGACGCCGGCCGGGTGACCGTCGACGGTGTGCACTACACCGGCGCGCCGGGCGGGGGGTTCATCCCGGTCGGCGAGAGCGAGTTCGCCCGGGACGCCACCTTCGGCTACGCGTCCTCGGACCTGCGCGACTGGGTCGCGGAAAAGTCTGAGGGCCGCATCCCGGCTGCGAAGGTGGCCGCGATCGACCTGACCGTGCTGCGGACGGCCCGGGCCGAGGTGGCCCGGATCCTGGGCGACCTGCATGACGGGCAGCCCGTGGTGGTCGACATCGTGACCGAGAACGACCTGAGGCTGCTGGCCGAGGCGGTGCTGGACGCCGAGGACGCCGGTTCGGTGTTCGTCGTCCGGGCCGGCCCGCCCTTCCCGCGGGCTCTGGTCGGCCAGGCGCCGCACCCGCCGCTGCGGCCCGACGACCTGGCCGCCATCCGCCAGGGCGGGCTGGCCGAGGACGCACGCGGCGGCCTCGTCGTGGTGGGGTCGCACGTCGCCCTGACCACGAGCCAGCTCGAGGCTCTGGTCTCCCGGCGGAACCCGCTCCGGATCGAGCTCGACGTGGCGGCGGTGCTCGACGAGGGCGCTGACGCGTACGTGAACGGGGTGGCCGCCCGGGCGGCCGCGGCCCTGGCGGAGGAGGACGTCGTGGTCAGCACCAGCCGGTTGCGGGTCGACGGCGCCGGCAAGGACGAGTCGCTCGCCATCGCCCGCCGTGTCTCCACCGCGCTGATCGAGGTCGTCCAGCAGGTCCTGGCCGTACGGCCGCCGCGCTTCGTGGTCGCCAAGGGCGGCATCACCTCCTCCGACGTCGCCGCTCGCGGCCTCGGCATCACCCGCGCCATGGTGCGTGGGCCGATGCTGCCCGGGATCGTCTCGCTGTGGGAGCCGGCCGGCGGCCCGGCCCGCGGCATCCCGTACGTCGTCTTCGCCGGCAACGTCGGGGGACCGGAGAGCCTGGCCGACGTCGTCGACCTGCTGTCTGCCGCCGACCCCACCCCCTGACGTGAGGAGCTCGTCATGACTGTGTTGGACGGTCGCGCTCCGCGCTCCGCGCTCCGCGGTCCTGAGCTCCGGCACATCTCGCTCGTTCGTCCCGGAATCACTCCTCACTCCCGAGAGGCTCCGCTCATGACCACCACCGTCGCCGTCCTCGGCCTGGGCGCCATGGGGCTGCCCATGGCCCGCGCCCTCTCGGACAGCTGCACCGTCCGGGGCTTTGACCCCACCCCCGAGCGACGCGAGGCGGCCGAGGGGCTGGCGGCCGTCTGTACGAGTGCGCGCGAGGCCGCCACCGGCGCCGACGTCGTCCTGCTCGCCGTCCGGAACGCGGCTCAGCTGCAGTCCGCGCTCTGGGGCGAGGACGGCGTGACCGGGGTGCTGGAACGCGGCTCGGTGGTGCTGCTCACCTCCACCGTGGGCATCGAGGCCGTCCGGGAGACCGCCGAACGGCTCGCCGCCGAAGGGCTGCTGCTGGTCGACGCCCCGGTGTCCGGCGGTCCGATCCGCGCCGGCAACGGCGACCTGCTGATCACCGTCGGCGCCGAGCCGGAGGCCTACGCCCGGGTGCAGCCGCTGCTGGAGACGATGGCGTCCACCCTGACGTGGGTGGGCCAACGGGCCGGCGACGGGCAGGCGATGAAGACGGTCAACCAGCTGCTCTGCGGAGTGCACATCGCCGCCGCCGCGGAGGCGCTGGCGCTGGCCGGCTCGCTGGGGCTCGACCAGGCCCTGGCCCTGGAGACCCTGCAGGCCGGCGCCGCCGCCTCGTTCATGCTGGGCGACCGCGGCCCGCGGATGCTGCAGGCCGGCGACGAAGGCGGCGCCGAGGTACGCAGCCGGCTCGACATCTTCGTCAAGGACATGGGCATCGTCACGACCGCCGCCCGCCGGGCCGGCCTGCCGACCCCGGTCGCCGCCGCGGCCGAACAGCTCTACCTGCTGGGCCAGGCCCAAGGCCTCGCCGCCTCCGACGACTCCAGCGTGATCACCGTGCTCGCGCCGCCAGCCGCGGACTGACCCGATCATGCCGTGAGCACAGGGGCACCGGTGGTGTGGGGTGGCCGACGGGGGGACTCAGCCGCACACGCGCCCTGAGCTTGTCGAAGGCCCCGAAGGGGTTGCGCCTGGGGACGACCGCAGCATCCACGACTGGAGCCATGCCCTAACGATGGCATGTTTTTCGAAATGTGCCAGACTCGGAGGATGGTTATCACGGTGACCGTCGGAGCCCAGGGTCGCGTTGTGCTGCCGGCTGCCGCCCGCGCCGAATTAGGCCTCGTGCCGGGTGCGCGTCTCAGCGTCCGGGTCGACGGCACGACTTTGGTCATGCAGAAGCCGGATGACGCCGTGCGTGAGCTGCGCAGCTTCGGTGCTCGGGTGGCCGGCGGACGGTCCCTCGTCGATGAGCTACTGGCCGAACGGCGGGATGCGGCCGCGTCCGAATGACCGTCCTCGACGCCTCCGCTGTGCTTGCCTTGATCCAGGACGAGCCCGGCGCCGACCTGGTTGCCTCGAGTCTCGACGGGGCCACGATGTCGACCGTCAATATCGCCGAGGTGGTCGGCAAGATAATCGACGCCGGTCTCGACGGCCGTGAGGCGTTCGACCTCCTCGTGGCCGCCGGCGTTGGCGTCGTGCCGCTGACGGCTGAGGACGCACTGTTGGCCGGGGCTCTGCGCGAGGTACAGGGAGGCCATGCACTTTCGCTGGGTGACCGGTGCTGCCTGGCTCTTGCGGTCCGCTCGGCGCCGCCCGATGTGTTGACGGCCGACCGGCTATGGGCCGAGCTTGACCTACCCGTCCAGGTACGCCTGATTCGCTAAGTCAAGGCACGGGAGACTACGCAGAGAAGGCCAGGAAAGGATCGCGGTCATGGATTTATCACGTGCCCTCGAACGGACGCCGATGTCGTGGTCCGCGTACGAGGCTCTGCCCGACGAGACGCGCGGTGAGTACATCGACGGAGCGCTGGTGATGTCGCCCAGCCCGACCCGCCTTCACCAGCGGGTGTGCAGCCGGTTGGCAAACGCGCTCGATGCTGCGGCCGCCGGAGGCTTCGAGGCCGCCGCCGGATGGTCGTGGCGTGCCGGTCAGAATGAGTTCATCCCGGACGTCATGGTGTACGCCGAGGCCGCTGACTCCATTCGCCTCACCGGCACGCCCGTCCTGTGCGTCGAGGTGCTCTCGACCAACCGGTCGGCCGATCTGGTAGTGAATGCCACCAAGTACGCGGCCCAAGGGGTCGATCACTACTGGACTATCGACCTTGATCGCCGCGTCGTGGATGTGTTCGAGCGGGCGGGGACGACCTACCGGCTCGCGCAGTCGGTGGCCGCCAATGGACCGGTCGAGGTGGACTTCGGCGCCGGTCGGCTCCTGGTCGACGTGGACCAACTGCTCAGCTAAGTGGTGTGCATGGCCGTCGTCGAACGAAGTCGGTCTGCAGGGGCGGGCATCTAACGGTCCTGCGTGCGGCCTGAGCGAGGTGCGCGATCACAGAGCTGACCTCCTCGAGCTCCGGCGACTGCCTCAATCGAGAGACGCAATAACGGCCGACAAGAACACTATGGCGAGATAGGCAAGAAGCAAGAACAGCAATACGCGGAAAACGATTTGTACTCCCGATGGACCGCTCGCCTCTTTCAGTAGCGCCGCTCGCCTCAGATCATAGTGTCCACGGGTGTAGTTTCCCGCTGCGTAGAACTGGTCTAGCAAGTCAAGAGCACTCGCGTACTCTGCTTTCTTCTTGGCCCTCCGTGACACAGGAATCCTCTCCGATGATGGTGACTCTACCGTTTGGTGTCACCGCCTGCGCTGGACTAGACAGTGAAGACCTTCATGACTTCGTCGCCGTAGTCGTTGATCACTTTTACGGCGATCTGACCTGTTTCCGGACGCTCGAAGGGTCGGGACTCGGTACGGTACAGGCTGGCCCAGGCATCAGCATCGATATCGGCTTTGAGCGCGACCTTGAGGCGCTTGTACGGGTCGTTGCCGCCGGTGAAGTAGCAGTGGCGGACGAAGAACGACTCCTGGTTGTAGTTCGTGTCGATCATCCACAGGGCGATCCGGTCGGTGGTCCGGCTGCGGACTTCACCTGTCGTGGGGTCGAAGACGTCGACGCCCTTCAGGTCCACGACGAGTTCGCCGCTGTCGAGCGTGCGGATCTCAATGTCGGGTTCCCCGAACACCGTGAACAGGTTGCCCGCGCCGGTCTTCTTGAGGTCTTCGCCCATCAGCAGGTCCACGTTCATCCGGACGAGCAGCACGGGGATCCGGCCGACCCGGCGTTCGCCCGCGACATTGGCGAACCCCTCCACGCTGGTCTCGACCGTCACGCCGTCGGATTCGGTGACATCGGTGGCCTGGGCGTCGAAGGCGAACCCGAGGACCACGACCAGGTCGACGTCGCCCGCTCGGATCGCCTCGCGGGCCGCGTTCTTGATGAAGCCGGGGCTGACCGTGCCGTACTGCGGACCGATGGCGATGCCGATCCGGGAGCCCGACTCGTCATCCTGAACGCCGATCGCCTGCAGGTAAGCGCCGGCGTAGGACTCGGTCGTCGCGAAGGTGATGCGCTCGTCTCGACGGCCGTTCTGGATGCCCGCCTTGGCGAGATTGTCGAGGATGGACTGCTCGAACGAGGGTGCCTCGGCGTCCCCCGCGGCGGACTGTTCGCTGATGCTCTCGCGGCTGCCTTCGTCCGTCGTGCCGGCAAAGGCGAGGCTGCGGTGGGGGCTGAGGCTCTCGACGGTGAACGGGCCGGCGACGCGGACCTTGTTCTTGTCCCCGTACGGCTTGTCGTAGAGCACCTCGAACTCGGCGTGCTTCTTGATCGCCTTGTCGATGTCCTCGCGGCTCATGCCCTCGTGGATGTCGGGGTTGTTCGCGATCGACTTGAGGGTGATGTGCTGCACGCGCTCGTAGACGAAGCCGTGCCGAATGTCGTTGGTCACCTCGGCCGGCGGCAGCAGCTTCTGGCTGACCTCCTGCTCCTTGGCCCGGCCCTCGACCGAGTCTGCCTTGAGGTAGTAGGGGAAGCGGGCGCCCATCACCCGTTGCCGAGCAAGGGCAAGAGCCACTCGGGAGGTGTCGATGGTGATCCAGCGGCGGCCCCACTGCTCGGCGACGTAGGCGGTGGTGCCGGAGCCGCAGGTCGGGTCGAGGACGAGGTCGCCTGGGTCGGTAGACATGAGCATGCACCGCTCGATCACATCGGGCTGAGTCTGTACCACGTAAATGTTCTCTGCCGACTTCCCGGCGGTATCGCTGAACAGGTTTGTGATGGGGGTCAACGGGTTGTCGTCGTGGAATCGGACGAACCATGGCGGACCCCCACGAGACTCCAGCCGATTCGCCCAGCTCAACTTGGCCAGGCCAGCGATGTTCGTCTTCCAGTGTGATGATGGGCCTGGGAAGTAATTTTGGTTCCGCCACCTGAATTGCTGCGGCTGCCCACTTGCACCTGCCGAAGTCAGCTTAGAAAGAGCGTAGATCCGAGCCGACGTGGAAAGTGTAAAAGGGTCGCGCTTCTCGGTCGGGGAAGTGTTCCGACGAACGCCGACTTCGTCCTCGATTCCCCACGAACCGCCCGGCGTATCACGCATCCACACCCGCGCGTCTCGACGCTGCCAAAGTTGCCTATACTTAAGGTTTTCACGCGACCGGGAGTACCAAATGATGAAAAATAGAGAGTCATCAAGGCTCTGGCTAGGGGTTGCAGTCTTTCGAACGCAGATCTGGCTCACGAAGTTTTCTCTGCCGAAGACCTCGTCCATAACGGACCGCACTAGGTGCACATTTTCGGCGCCAATCTGGACGAATATCGAACCAGTTGAAGTCAGCAAGTCCCGCGACGCGAGTATCCGATCTCGCAAGTAGGCAAGATAGGAGTGTATTCCTAGTTCCCACGTGTCGCGAAAAGCCTTTATCTGCTCCGCTTCCCTGGCGATTGACAGCAAATCGCCGTCGGGTACGTCCTTGTTGCGTGCAGACGCCTGCCAGTTCGACCCGAACTTGATGCCGTACGGCGGGTCGATGTAGATCATCTGCACCTGGCCGCGTAGCGACTCACGTTCGGCGAGCGACGCCATCACCTGCAGAGAGTCGCCCAGAATCATCCGGTTCGACCAGTTGGCCTGGTGAGCGTAGAAGTCAACGATGTCGAGCTCGTCCAGGCCGTCGAAGCTCTCGAACAGCGTGGCCTCGGGCTCGGGTTCGGTGCCCTTGGAGGTCCGTCGCAGGTTCTCGACCAGCACCCGCGGGTCGATCTTCTCCTGGATATAGATCGGGGCAGCATCGGCCACCAGATCAGCCGACTCGGTGTCCTTGCCGCGCCACACGAGCTGCGGGTCCAGGGTCGGGTCGCGGGGATAGCGGACCTGCTGGACGCTCTCAAGCTCCTCGGTGCCAAAGTCCTCGACCGCGTCGGCGGTGGGCAGGTTGACCCGCTTGTCGGTGTGCTTGATGGCCTCGACCGGAGTGGGGCCGGCGGGCTTGCGGCTACGAGGCGGCACGACGCAGGTCCGCAAAGTCGAGGACGTCCGGGTCGCCGATGATCGGCTCGTCCGCGTAGAGCGCGTCCACGGCTGCCTTCAGCCGCGAGCGGACGTCGACCATCGAGGTGATCTCGACGTAGCCCCAGCGTCCGAAGCTGCCGTGGTTGTTCACCGCGGCGCACCACTGGTCGCGGGCCGTTGCCGCCTTCGCCGCCGTAGGACCGGGACTCTTCTGCCCCCCGGACACCTCGACGATCAACGTCCGGTCAAAGTTCTCACCCGGCGCGCGGTCGAGCCGGAGCAGGAAGTCGGGCAGGTAGGAGTGGCTGCGCCCCTGGTGGACGTAGGGGATCACGAAGCCGAGGTGGTCGTTCTTGGCGTACGCGGCCACCCGCGAGCCGGCCAGCTCGCACTCCAGCGCCAGGATCTGTTCCCAGGTGTTGCCCCCGACCCCGTCCAGCACGACGTGGCTGATCTCGGAGCGCTCGGTCTCGATCGCGGGCTTGCGGGTGACGAACGAGACGTCGGCCGTCGACCCGACGGGCTCCGAGCGCCGCAGCAGGGGCCGGAGTCGTTCACGGCGGTCACCGACGGAGACGGCGATCGCGTGGTCAATCTGCTCGACGGCCTCGGCCCGACGCTCGGCGGAGGTCATCAGGTGCCCGACGACGAACCCGTCCGCGACGTCGACGCAGTCGCGCAGCCAGCTCGCGCAGATGGTCACCAGCTGCGGGAAGAGCCACGGCCGGGGCGCTTCGCCCAGGACGGTAAACCGTGTAAGCAACAGCCGCCGGGCGAGGTCGTAGGCGACCTGCTGCGGGCGGAAAGACCCGGGATCGGCGGTGCTGACGGTCTCGCCCTGACCGACGATGCCCTCGACCTCGGTGACCGTGGGCACCGTGCTCGGACCGATCTCGAACCGGGGCAGCTCGGCGGAGTCGAAGATCAGCGGCTCATCGGGCAGCTCGACGCGGTAGCCCTCGAGCTGAGGAAACGCAATCCGGAGGTGTTCCCGCTCAGGAACCGACTCCACGACCAGCGCCGGCGGGCGGGGTAGGACCTCAACGGTCTCCCGGTCGCTCGGGATGAACGCGAACGGGATGCCGTAGACGTTGGCGTACTCGGCGTCGAAGAGGCCGGTCTCGGGGTCGATGGCGTACGAGCGCCGCCGCAGCCCGCGTCCGACCACCTGTTCGCACAGCAGCTGGCTGCCGAAGGCACGAATGCCCAGGATGTGGCTGACCGTGTTGGCGTCCCAGCCCTCGGTCAGCATGGCGACACTCACCACGCAGCGCACGCCTTCGCCGAGCTTGCCTAGCTTGCCCACCGTGTTCAGGACCTCGCGCAGCAGGTCCTCGTCACTCACCTCGTCGGTGTTGACGCCCGGGTTCCGAACGCGCAGATGCGCCTTGAAGGTCGCGATCTCGGCCGCCGCGACCGCCTTGAAGTCGTCCTTCATGCCCAAGCCGGACTCGAGCTGGGCCGAGTCGACCAGGATCGAGCGCGGCCGGGCCAACGCCCGCCCGTCCTCGACGTTGCTGAACAGCTCCAGCTCGCCGATGCGTTGGGCGCCGGACTCGCTCGGTCCGCCGGCGATCCAGTCGTAGACCAGCTTGGACACCACGGTGTTGGGGCAGACGACGATGAAGACCGGCGGCGGCTCACCGTGCGGGGCGAGCACCTTCGCCCAGTGGGCGTAGGACGTGAGGTAGCTGCGGTAGAGGCTGAGCAGCGCCCCCTCGAGCTCCTTGGGAGGCACCCAGCCGCCCGGACCCGTCGTGGTCGGGGTCCGCTTCTTGGGCAGCTGGTCGCCGATGTGGTCCCAGAGCCGGAGGTAGGTGACGAGGTCGCCGGCCGCGTCGTCGAAGACGGGCGTCCGCGGGATCTTGACGATGCCGGACTCGATGGCGTCCATCAGCGAGAAGTCGCTGACCACCCAGGGAAAGATGTAGCCCTCGTGGTAGCCGGATCCGCTGAGGTAGAACGGCGTCGCCGACAGGTCGAAGACCGCTTTGACGCCGATCTTGCGTTGGACGGCCTGCAGACCCTTGAACCACACCCGGGCGTCGGCGTTGGCGTCCTGCTGCTCCTTGGACAGCTTGGACACCGTGTCGATCGGCTTGTCCTGGTAGCAGTGGTGGGCCTCGTCGTTGAAGACCACGATCTGTTCCGAGCTCGAGCTGAAGGCCCGCAGCACCCGCGACACCATGGCGTCCGGGGTCTCGCGGAAGGGGTCGGTGCTCTTGCCGGCGAGCAGGATCTTGCGCGTGTTGGTCGAGACGCCCTTGATCTCCTTGGCGTCGCGGAGCAGGAACGCGTGGTAGTTCGTGATCACCAGCTGGGCCTGCTTGAGGGCACCCTTGAGCTCGGCCGGTACGAGGTCGCGCTCGTCGTAGTAGTTGCCGGGCTCACCGGGCCGCAGCACCTGGAGCCGGTCGCGGATGGTGATGCCGGGGGTGATGAGCAGGAAGCGTCTGGCAAAGCGCGCGTCCCGGGGGGACGTGACCTTGTTGCAGGTGTGCCAGGCGATCAGCATGGCCATCACCACGGTCTTGCCGGCGCCCGTGGCCATCTTCAGCGCCATCCGCGGCAGGTCGGCGTTGTGCTCGGCGTTGGCGTCAGCGACCCGTCGACGCCAGTCCGCATACCCGTGCCGGCCGGCGACCTCGGTCAGGAAGATCGCCGTCTCAGCGGCTTCGCGCTGGCAGAACAGCACCCGGTTGTCCCGCTCGGGGTCGGCCCAGTAGAGGAGCAGGTTGCGGGTGGTCGGGGTGACATGGTCGTAGCCGCGGTGGCGCCACTGGGCGACCTCCCGGCGGAGCTCGTTGATGAGTCCGTTGGCCTCGCGACGTTCGCCGGTGTGGTCGAGGTCGAGGCTGTCCTGCGCTGAGCCGTCGGCGAGGCTGTGGCCCTTGCGCGTCGCGGCGATCGGGATGAAGGACTCGCTGGGACGGCGGCCCACCTTGACCACCCCGGTCGGGCCGTGCGCCCCCATCTCGAAGTGACGTCCAGGACTGTCATAGGGGCCGTTCAGGATGGGTCCGACCGACACGGCGCTGAGCAGCGTCTCGGTCGGGGGGGCCATAAAGCAATGTATACATTGCAGACGCGGCGGTCTGCGCGCCGCACGGTTAACTCGTGTCTCCGAAGCCGGTCGTCTCGCCGGTGGACGCGGTCGCGTTGGGCCGCACCTTCAAGGACCGCCGTGAGCAGCTGGGCCGGGCCCAGGACGAGCTGGCGATGGCTGTGGGGATCAGCCGGGTGGCCCTGCAGAACATCGAGGCGGGCCTGTCGGACCGGGCACACCAACGCCCGCTCAACCCACGCTTGACGACGCTGGTGGCCCTGTGTCGCGAGCTCGACGGGCGCCTGATCATCGATCTGGCCCAGCCCCACGGAGTGGTCGTCGAGTTCGACCCTGTGCCGGACGAGTGAGCAGCCGGCTCGCGTCGTGAAGACCTACGTCGCCGTCACCGACCAGCGGTGGTACCAGTTCCTGGCTGCTCGGCCCTACCTCACCGAGGCCAACTTCTGGATGCCCGGCGGTGGCCCCGCCGTGTTCGGCGCCGTGGCGCCCGGGGAATCGTTCCTGTTCAAGACTCACCGGCCGCACAACCGGTTGGTGGGGGGCGGGTTCCTGAGCGACTACCGCCAGCTGCCGCTGGAGACGGCGTGGGAGCGGTTCGGCGAGGCCAACGGTGTGGCCTCGCTCGAGGAGATGAGGGCCGCCATCGGCCAGTACCGCCGGCGTGCGCTCGACCCGTACGAGAACCCGGTGATCGGCTGCGCGATGCTGCGGGACACCGCGTTCTTCGAGCTTGCCGACCTCCGCCCGACTTCAGCGGAGTTCGCGGGCAACCTGGTTCGGGGCAAGAGCTTCGAGATCGGTCGGCAACCCGACTCCACCGTCGAAGAGGCCTTCAGGCGGCTGCTCGACGTCTCACCGTCAGGCCTCACCCCGATGGACCTCGCCTACGTCGACGAGCGGGCCATGTTCGGCAGCCCGCGGCTGTACACCCCGCGGCTCGGCCAACGGTCGTTCGCCGCGGTGATCGAGTCCGCGTACGGAGGTCGGTGCGCGATCACCGGAGCGAAGATCCGCCCGGCGTTGCAGGCGGCGCACATCAGACCGGTCGCGCAGGCCGGACAGCACCGGGTGGACAACGGGCTGTTGCTGCGTGCCGACGTGCACATCATGTTCGACCGCGGCTATCTCGGCGTGCACCCCAGCACCCACGGGCTCCAGGTCAGCAGCCGACTGCGGCAGGACTTCGGCAACGGCGACGAGTTCTACCTCCGCGAAGGGGAGCCGATCGCGGTGCCGACAAAGCCGGTGGAACGGCCCAACACGGAGTTCCTCGAGTGGCACCTCGACGAGGTGTTCCACGGCTGAGGCGTCGCGTCGTCGGGATGCTGGGACGAGGCGGCGGCCCGGGGACGGCGGCGTGACGATCGGATGAAGAAACGGCGTGGCACCTGGGACGGCCCTTCAGCGCACCGTAGCGTCAACGACACCGAGCCGTTCTCCGGCTCGTCCAGGAGGCGATGCATGCACCGTCAGCTGACGGTCACCATCCTCGAGCCGCTCGCGGCTCGGCGTCGAATCCGGCCCACCACCTAACCGTGGGGCCGGGCGCAGATGCGTACGGCCCCCAAGAAGGGCAGACCTCGTGTCCGAACGCCGCACGTACGTCATCGACACCTCCGTCCTGCTGAGCGACCCGCACGCGCTGCGCCGGTTCGCCGAGCACGACGTGATCCTGCCGATCGTGGTCATCAGTGAGCTGGAGGGCAAGCGACACCACGCTGAGCTCGGCTTCTTTGCCCGGACGGCGTTGCGGCACCTCGACGAGCTCAGGATCGCGTACGGCCGGCTGGACGCCCCGATCCCGGTCAACGACATCGGCGGCACGCTGCACGTGGAGCTCAACCACACCGACCCCGAGGTGCTGCCGGCGGGCTTCCGGCTCGGCGACAACGACTCGCGGATCTTGGCCGTGGCGCTGAACTTCGCCGCCGAGGGCCGTGCGGTGACCCTGGTGTCGAAGGACCTGCCGATGCGGGTCAAGGCGTCGGCGGTCGGGCTGGCGGCCGAGGAGTACCGTGCCGAGCTCGCGGTCTCCACCGAGTGGACCGGCATGGCTGAGCTCGAGGTGGAGTCCAGCCAGGTCGACGAGCTCTACACCAACGGCACCCTCGACCTGGAGGAGGCGCGCAACCTGCCGTGCCACACCGGGGTCGTGCTGCTGTCGAACAGTGGCTCGGCCCTGAGCCGGGTGACCCCAGGTAAGGAGCTGCGGCTGATCAAGGACCGCGACGCCTTCGGTCTGCACGGGCGTTCGGCGGAGCAGCGGGTGGCGCTGGACCTGCTGCTCGACGCGAGCGTCGGCATCGTCTCCCTCGGCGGCCGCGCCGGGACCGGCAAGTCCGCGCTCGCCCTCTGTGCCGGGCTGGAAGCCGTGCTCGAACGGCGACAGCACGCGAAGGTCGTCGTCTTCCGTCCGCTCTACGCCGTCGGCGGCCAGGAGCTCGGCTACCTGCCCGGCAGCGAGGGCGAAAAGATGGCCCCGTGGGCCCAGGCGGTCTTCGACACCCTCGGAGCCGTCACCTCCAAGGTCGTGATCGAGGAGGTGATGGCGCGCGGTCTGCTCGAAGTGCTGCCGCTGACCCACATCCGCGGCCGTTCGCTGCACGACGCCTTCGTGATCGTCGACGAGGCGCAGTCGTTAGAGCGCAACGTGCTGCTGACCGTGCTCAGCCGGATCGGCCAGGAGTCCCGGGTCGTGCTCACCCACGACGTCGCGCAGCGCGACAACCTGCGGGTCGGCCGGCACGACGGCGTGGTTGCGGTCGTCGAAAAGCTCAAGGGCCACCCGCTGTTCGCCCACGTCACGCTGCACCGCTCGGAGCGCTCGCCGATCGCCGCGCTGGTGACCGAGATGTTGGAGGACGTCGGCATCTGAGGCCTAGCCCACCGACCACGAGCGTCGCTTCCACAGCTCAGCCAGCCGGACCCGGACGTCGTCGGCCCCTTCCGGGCCGGGGGTGTCCTGCACCGCCTGCCAGGTGCGTTCCATAGCAGTGCGAACCGTCTCCTTGGCGCGACGCGGCGACATTCCCCACCGGGTTGCCTCGTCCGCGAGGTCGTCGACTGATACCTCGCCAATATTGGTGCGCCCGTTGATGACGTGCCCCGTACTGGCGAAGGCCGGATTTAGGTGCATGACGGGCGCGGCGTCGTACAGCGGAGCGAGCTCGATCTGGCCGCGCTCGCCGATGAGCACCGAGTAGTTCTTCGAGTGGGCGTCACCATTACCGATGACGACGTTATAGGTGACCTGGGAGAGCAGGGCTGAGCGGAAGGCGTTCGGGTCGGCGGCCCGTGGGGCGGCCACGGCGACGAGGCGGCTGAGCCGCGACTGCCGCCTCCGGTCCTCGACAGTGCTCTCGTACTTGGCGTCGACCGCCAAGCCAAGAGCCTGACAGAAGTCCTCCTGGTGCAGCCTGCTGCCATCCGGACGCCTGTCGTAGCGACTGACGACAAGCGCCTTTCGGCCACCGAAGACCTCGACACGTGACTCGGCAGCGCGGAGGCCAGCCTCCGTAGCGACGTGGAGCGCCCAGTCCTCAGCCTGCAGCAGGTGGGGCAGCACGTAGCCGGTGGGCTCCGGCTTCACGATGTGGCTGGATGCAGCACCGTTCTCCGGCCAGCCCCACGAACCGTCCTCAAGCCGCCGCAGCAGCACCTTGTCCTGGATCCCGGCGAGCGACGCCTGCGGATACGCACCGTCGGGAAGGTGATAGGTGGGCAGATCGGCGACGAGACGGTCCACCTCTTCCTTCGTCAAGGGGCGCACGTGGCCGTCGCCCGGAGCTTTGCCGATCGGCAGGATCTGGACTGCGCCGGCGCAGTCGGCGCCAACCTGGCTCAGGAGGCTCATCTTGTCGGTGACGGGTACACGTGCCGTACTGGCCACCTGGCGTAGCAGGTTGCCCTCGGGCAGCAGACCTTCGAGGAAGGCGTGAACCGGCCACTTGCCGGCCCCTGCATCTTCCACCGGCTCGCTGCTGATCGGCAGGGACAGCGAGAGCACTCGCGCGTCCTGGCCGAAGGTGTCGAGCGCCTCCTCGGTAAAGGCGAGCCGGTAGCGGAAGGCTGACGTCTCGGTGAGCCTCGCGGTGCGGACGCCGTAGAGCCAGACGTCCAGGGGGGCTCCCTTCTTGGGCATCAGGAGACGTCGATCCGGCTGAACTTCGGCACGACGGCGAGCTCGAACCCGCATTCTGACAACGCCCTCAAGGTGGTCGTCGCCGCGACCGCCTCGCCTCGTTCCAGCCGTGAGATCGTCATCCTGCTGACGTTGCACCGCATCGCCAGCTCGGCCTGGTCGATCCCCTTTTCCTGGCGTGCCCATCGGACCGCGCGCCCCAGGTCCTCGGCGGTGACGGCCCGACGATGATCCATATATCGATCATAGTTTGGCCACGGGCGAAAGATCAAGAAATTGATCACGACTGTCGATCTTGGTCACACGAATGCTCAAGAAAGCGATCATCTGTGGAGTGCGTGCTGATGATCACGAGATGACGCACGGAGACTACTGTGATGGCGCCACGCGCCGAGGGGCCTGCATCACAGGCAGGTCACCGTTGACTCAGGTTCTGGTGAAGATCGCGTTTTGGTAACGGAGGTGTGGCAGGCTTCACTACGTGCGTCGTCTCGTTCAACATACCGCCGTCGGCGTGGGCTTCACCGCCGTCGTGGTGAGTGTTGCCGTGGCGGGCCTTGGCAGTCCAGCGGCCCAGACCGCCGCGGTCGCGGTTCCGGTCACCGTGGTGAGTGCGAGCGTCAACCCCGGGACGCCCACCGCTGAGGACATCGAGGCCGAGCGGGTGGCCCGCGAGGCCGAGCAGTCGCGCATCCAGGCCCGGGCCAAGCTGGTGGCTGCCGCCACCCAGGCCGCCCAGCGCGCCGCCGCGCTGGAGGAGCAGAGCCGGTCCATCTCCGAGCAGCGGACCAAGGTCAAGGCGGCCGCGAAGGCCAAGGCTGCGGCGGCCAAGAAGGAGGCGGCTGCGGCCAAGGCTCGCGCGGACGCCGCCCAGGCCGCCGCCGACGCAGCGATCGCCGCACGAGGCTACGAGGACGGCGTGACCGAGCCGCGCGAGATGGCCCGCCAGATCCTGAAGAACAAGTTCGGCTACGGCGACGACCAGTACAGCTGCTTCAACAACATCATCATCCGCGAGAGCAACTGGAACGTCTCCGCGACGAACCCCAGCTCGGGCGCGTACGGCATCCCCCAGGCTCTGCCCGGTTCGAAGATGGCTTCGGTGGCCGAGGACTGGCGCACCAACCCCGCGACCCAGATCACCTGGGCCGTCCAGTACATGAACAGCCGCTACGGCAGTCCTTGTGAGGCCTGGAGCTTCAAGGACTCCCACGGCTGGTACTGACCGACTGATCCCGCCCACGGCGTCGGAGGAACCGGCCGAGTATTCCGACCGCGGCGACGACGAGCGCGACCAGGAGTGGCGGTAGCGCCAGGGCCGGTGTCGTCAGGGCCTGGCTGAAGACCTGTCCGGCGAACTGCGCCATCTCCGCCGGCCTACGGGCGAGCACCCGAGTTCCGGCCGAGGCCGCGATCGCGGTCGTCAGCGCGGGGACGACCCACAGCAGCAGCAGACCCGTAGCGCCGGCCAGGGCTCGCCTGAGGGTGCGTAGTCCTGCCCACGCGATCACCACGCCGACCAGGACGGCCGGGACCCATCGCGCTGCGGCGAGCAGCTGGAGGGCCGACGGCGTCGGGGCGACGGTGGCCAGCGGCACGATCAGTCTGCTCAGCCACGGCGCCAGGGCGACGGCGCCGACGCTCATGCCGACCACGGCTGCCGCCGGTGGGCCGGCGGCGATCAGAGCCAGCGTCAGTACGCCGACCACGACCGACGTCACGGTCACCGCCACGAGGACCGCGATGTAGATCGCGGACTCGAACCCGCCGGCGAGGCCCGCCTGGACCACCACGGCGGTCTGCACCAGGGCGCCGAGCTGGACGACCAGGACACCGCTCAGCACCGCGAGGACGCTCCGGCGGGGGAGTCGCCGTCGAGCGGCTCGGGTGCACAGCCCCGCTGCTGCGGCACCCGTCACGATGACGGCGATGATGAGCGTCAGGGCGTACTGGCTGAAGGGCAACAGCGCCCGCGGCATCTGCTCCGGGAGTGTCTCGGTGGCCCACAGGTTCTGGATCGGCAGCCGGAGCCCGGTCACCAGCCACGGCAGCAGGCCGAGCACAGCGGGACCGGCACCGACCAGCAGGCCCGCCCCCCGCGGCCAGCCCCGCGTCCCGGATCGCCGGCCCGTGTCCACGCCCACCACCTCACTCGTCACCCGCCTATCCTCACCGAGCTCATCCGAGGCTGGACTCTGTGCTTGCTCCGGCGATCTTCGTGCCAGCTCGGTCGAGGGCGATGAGTTCTGTCGGTGGTCCCGGTCAAGATGGGCAGAGCCGGCGCGGGGCCGGCCACCGAGAGGAGCTCGTCATGTCGTCCCTGCTCAACCCGTACCTCAACTTTCGTGGCCAGGCGCGCGAGGCCCTGGACTTCTACCGCAGTGTCTTCGGCGGTGAGCTCAGCGTCTCCACCTTCGGCGAGTTCGGGATGGAGGGGATGCCGCCCGACCAGGTCATGCACGGTCAGCTGACCACGCCGAAGGGGTTCACCCTGATGGTGTCGGACACCCCCGAGCAGATGCCGCTCCACGAGGGTTCCAGCATCACGATCGCCATCACCGGTGACGACGTCGAGGACCTGACCGGCTACTTCGCGGCCCTCGCCGAGGGAGGCACCATCACCGTGGCGCTGAAGAAGCAGATGTGGGGCGACCGGTACGGGTCGGTGACCGACAAGTTCGGCATCGAGTGGATGGCGAACATCTCCGACCCGGCCGTCGACGCCTGACCCGGCAGGTCAGACCGGCGGGCGGGTCATCGCCAAGACGTCGAGGGCGGCGTCGAGCTGGTCCTCGGTCACCGTGCCGTCGGCGAGGTAGCCGGAGTTGACCACGACCTCGCGGATCGTGAGGCCTTCCTTCAGTGCCTTCTTGGCCACGGCAGCAGCGTTCTCGTATCCGAGGTACCGGTTGAGCGGGGTGACGATCGAGGGGGAGGACTCGGCCAGGCTCCGGCAGTGCTCGACGTTGGCGGTGATGCCGTCCACGCAGCGGTCGGCCAGCAGCCGGCTCACGTTGGCGATCAGCCGGATCGACTCCAGCACGTTGCGGGCCATCACCGGCAGCATCACGTTGAGCTCGAACGACCCCGCTGCGCCGGCGAAGGCCACGGCCGCGTCGTTCCCGATCACCTGCGCGGACACCATCACGGTGGCTTCGCAGATCACCGGATTGACCTTGCCCGGCATGATCGAGGAGCCCGGCTGCAGGTCGGGCAGTGCGATCTCGCCGAGCCCCGCCCGCGGACCGGAGCCCATCCAGCGCAGGTCGTTGGCGATCTTGTTCAGGCTGACGGCAATCGTGCGCAGCGCCCCGGAGGCCTCGACGAGCGCGTCCCGGGCGCCCTGGGCCTCGAAGTGGTTGCGGGCCTCGGTGAGCGGCAAGCCCGTCTGCTCGGCGATGATCGCGATCACGGAGGGGGCGAAGCCGGCCGGGGTGTTGATGCCGGTCCCGACGGCCGTGCCGCCCAGCGGCAGCTCCGCCACGCGGGGCACCGTCGCCTGGACGCGTTCGACGCCGTAACGGATCTGGGCCGCGTAGCCGCCGAACTCTTGACCCAGCGTCACCGGGGTCGCGTCCATCAGGTGCGTGCGGCCGCTCTTGACGACCGTCGCGAACTCCTCCGCCTTGCGGGCCAGCGAGCGCTCGAGGTGGGAGAGGGCGGGCACGAGGACGTCGACGAGGCTCTGGGTCGCCGCGATATGGATCGCACTGGGGAACACATCGTTGCTCGACTGGGACGCGTTGACGTGGTCGTTCGGGTGCACGGTCTCGCCGAGGGCCCCGGTGGCCAGGGAGGCGATCACCTCGTTGGCGTTCATGTTGCTGGAGGTGCCCGAGCCGGTCTGGAAGACGTCGATCGGGAACTCGCCGTCGTGTTCGCCGGCCGCGACCGCGGCTGCCGCGCCGCTGATCGCGTCGGCCCGCTCGGCCGAGAGCACTCCGAGCTGCGCGTTGGTCTGGGCGGCAGCCCCCTTGATCAGGCCGAGGGCCGCAATCAGGGCCGGGTCGACAGGCACGCCGGAGATCGGGAAGTTCTCCACCGCCCGCTGGGTCTGTGCCTGCCACAGCGCGGCCGCGGGGACCCGCACGTCGCCCATGGTGTCGTGCTCGATCCGGAAGTCGTCAGCCATGGCCGTCATTCTGCCCGAGGCCCGGGTGCGGCCGGCTGACGGTGTAGACGGCGTACTCCCACGACCGCTCCCCGCGCGTCACCCGATACCGGTGCTCCTCGGCGGGGCCGAGGGCATCGAGGGTGGCCAGCAGCTGCCGAGCCGGTCCCTGGCACCAGATCGCCAGCACGCCGCCAGGGCGGAGCCGGCCGTACGCCGCCTGCAACAGGTCGGCACCGTAGAGGGCGGCGTTGGCGTCGTGGATCAAGAAGTCGGGTCCGTTGTCGACGTCGAGCAGGATCGCGTCCCAGGAGGCCGACGGTTCCGCGCGACCAGCCAGGACGACGGCCACGTCGGCAACGACGAGCCGAACCCGAGGGTCGGCCGCCACCGTAGCCAGGACCGGCGTCAAGCCGTCATAGGCCCAGTCGACCAGCAGCGGCTCGAGCTCAATCACGTCGACCCGGTCGAGCCGCAGGTCATCACGACCCAGCAGCGCCGCCGTGGTGTAGCCGAGCCCGAGGCCGCCGACCAGGACCCGGCGTGCGGCTGGGGGCACGCGTGCGGCCAGGGCCCGCTCACTGGAGGTGTCGACACTGTCCATGGCGAACACGCCGTTCACGATCAGCTCCGTCACCTCGCCGGCATCGGTTCGGCGGCTCCGCAGCAGCAGGTCGCCGCGGGGCGAGGCGCCCGTCGCGAGCACCCTCAGGCCGGGGACGCTCGACGCCGTGAACCCGGGTTCGCTCATGCCCGCAATCGTGCCGGTCCCGTTCAGCTGGCGATCGAGCTGCTCTCGTCCTCACCGAGGTACTCCCGCAGCGAGCGCAGCACCCGCACCAGCCACCGGGAGATCTGCATCTGGCTCACGCCGAACTCGTTCGCGATCTCGCGCTGGCTGAGCTCGGAGTAGAAGCGGAGGTAGACGAGTCGACGGTCACGCTCGCTCAGCTGACGGTACGCGGGTTCCAGCGTCAGCGAGGTCTCGACCAGGTCGTACCGGGTCTCGACCTCCGACAGGCTTTCGCCCAGCGACTCGGCCCGCTGACCGACGGGCGCGTCCAGCGACGACGCCTGAAAGCAGCCGTCCACCTGACGCGCGGCCCGGACCTCGTCCTCGGTGAGAGAGAGGTGCGAGGCCAGCTCGCCGACCGTCGGCCAGCGGAGCAGCTCCTGGGTCAGGTCCTCCCGGGCTCGGGCGATGACCGCGGCGTTCTCCTGGATGCAGCGGGGCGGCTTGACCGACCAGGCGCGGTCGCGGAAGTGCCGACGGATGACGCCCATCATCGTCGGCAGCGCGAAGCCGAGGAACGAGCCGAGCGACGGGTCGTAGCGGATGCTGGCTTCCACCAGTCCCAGCCGGGCGACCTGAACGAGGTCTTGGTGGTCCTGGCCGCGGCGGCCGTAGTGGCGGGCCACCGACTCGGCAGCGTCGAGGTGCAGGAGCACGAGGCGCCGTCGCAGCTCGGCCCCGTCGGCCGGGTCGGCCACCAGTAGCTGGGCGGTGATCTGGGCTGAGCGCTCCCGGCGCAGCTGCGCGTTCGGTTCCGTCGGCTCGACCACCGACGACAGGTCGGCCAGCTCAGGCGCGGGGTCGAGGTCAGGGACGGCGGCCACGTGCGGGGCAGCAGCGACGGGGGAGGTCCGGGCAGGACTGGACCGGACAGAACTGGAGCTGGGCATGCGGTCACCTGAGCTTCCTCGAGGAAATTCGGCAGACTGCTCGACCGGCTGATGCTGACGATAGCCTGCTCGTCGGCCAGTTCCGCACGAGGTCGGCCACGAAGGTTTTGCGGCTCGGCCCGCTGGGTACTGTAGCGCCGCGCTTTTCGGCACGGGAGGCCAGATCCACCCGCCCCTCCGAGCGGTCG
The DNA here is from genome assembly GCF_964244005.1 of uncultured Friedmanniella sp. Classification (GTDB taxonomy): domain Bacteria; phylum Actinomycetota; class Actinomycetes; order Propionibacteriales; family Propionibacteriaceae; genus Microlunatus. The sequence continues at coordinate 49,263 of NZ_CAXTHG010000004.1, forward strand.
AGCACCCGAGGGGAGGCTCTCGTCGGCGTTCATAGGCAACAGACAAGGGCTCCAGCAGATTCACCCTCCAGGGTGGTTTACGTCGTAAAGCGCTTGGGTAAGGTGAGAGGGATGTCGCGCGACCGCGGCACCACGTACTAGATCGATTGGAGATCACGTGACTCAGTCGCCGTACCTCCCCTCCAACGGGGGCCAGGATCCTCAGACGGGCGAGTGGGAGATCACCGAATCGCCCACGACGGCCGACCGGACCGCTTTTGACCCAGCTGCTCCCTACGGACAGTTCGCCGAGCCGGTGACCGACCCGCTTGTCGGCAGCACCGCCACCGAGGAGCTCTACGCCCCGGTCGAGACGAGCACCGCCGACTCCGCCAAGGAGACCGCCCAGCAGACCGCTGGCGCCGCCAAAACCGAGGCCGCCGACCTGAAGAACACGGCGGTCGACAAGGGCCAGCAGGTGGCCGGAGTGGCCAAGGAGCAGGCCGCCGACCTCAAGGACACGGCGGTCGACAAGGGCCAGCAGGTGGCCGGAGTGGCCAAGGAGCAGGCCGCCGCCGTCACCGCTGAGGCCTCCACCCAGGTCAAGGACCTGCTGGACCAGGGCCGTACCGAGCTGAGCAGCCAGGTCGGCACCCAGCAGCAGCGCCTGAGCACCCTCGTGCACTCCTTCGCCGAGGAGCTGGGCTCCATGGGTTCGAGCGCCGACAAGCCCGGCCCGCTGAGCGACCTCGCCAAGCAAGGTTCGCGCACCGTGGGCGAGCTCGCCCACCGGCTCGAGAACAGCGAGCCCGGCGACCTGCTCGAGGACCTGCGCAACTTCGCTCGTCGCCGCCCGGTGGTCTTCCTGACCAGCGCCGCGCTGGCTGGCGTCGTCGTCGGCCGACTGAGCCGCAGCCTCGCCTCGGAGGCCCACGACACCAAGGTCGCCGCCGAGACCCCGGCGCTGACAACCTCGACCTACGCGTCGGGTTACGACACCGCCGGTGGCTACGAGGCTGGCAGCTACGCCACCCCGGCGCCGACGACCTACCCGACGGACGCGCCGACCTACGCCGAGGCGCCGACCGTCGGCTACGAGCCGACCGTCGCCTACGACGACACCGTCACCTACACCGAGCCCGGCCGGGGTGACATCACCCGATGACGACTCCCTACACCGGATCCTCGTCGGTGGAGCCCGAGCGCTACACCCCGGACGAGCCGTCGATCGGTGAGCGGCTCGGCAACGTCACCCGAGACCTCAGCACCCTGATGCGGCAGGAGGTGGCCCTGGCCAAGGCCGAGGTCAGCCAGTCCGCTGCCAACGCCGGCAAGGGCATCGGCATGCTCGTCGGGGCCGCTCTCGGTGGCTTCTTCGTGCTGCTGTTCCTGTCCCAGGCTCTGTGGGTCGGCCTCGGCGGCGCCATCGGCTACGGCAAGTCGGCGCTGGTCGTCGCTCTCGTCTGGGCGATCATCGCCGCCATCCTCGCTGTCGTCGGCCGGGGCGAGCTCAAGAAGATCCGCGGCGTGCCGCAGACCACCGACACCCTCGGCAAGATCCCGAACGCACTCAAAGGCCAAGAGGAGAAGAACCTGTGAGCAGCAGCAGCCCCGAAGAGATCCGCGCTGAGATCGAGCGGACCCGCGCGAACCTGAGCAACGACGTCGACGCGCTGGCCGACCAGGCCAACCCGAAGAACATCGCCAAGCGTCAGGTCGACAAGGTCAAGGACAAGGGCGTCGGCATCAAGGAACGCATCATGGGGACGGTCGACGAGGCCAAGGATGTCGTGACCGACAAGGTCCACGACGCAACCGACAAGCTGCACGGTACGCAGGCCAACGCCTCCGGCACCGCGTCCGACGTGGCCGGCACCGTCTCCGACCGCGCGTCGGGTGCCGTGTCGTCGGCTCAGGGTGCCCTCGCCTCGGCGCAGGGCACCGTCGCTGACGCTCCGGCGCTGGCCAAGCGGCGGACCCAAGGCAACCCGCTCGCCGCGGGCCTGGTCGCCTTCGGCGCCGGTCTGCTGATCAGCTCGCTGATCCCGGCCAGCACCAAGGAGAAGGACCTGGCCGTGACGGTCAAGGAGAAGGCGGAGCCGCTCAAGGCCGGCCTCACCGACGCCGCCAAGGAGGTCGCGTCCAACCTCAAGGAGCCGGCCCAGCTGGCGGCCCTGCAGGTCAAGGAGACCGCGACCGACGCCGTGACCACGGTCAAGGACGAGGGCACCACCGCGGCCGCCGACGTCAAGGGCCAGGCTCAGCAGGCCAAGGAGACCGTCACCAGCGAGGGGGCCTCGGCGGCCTCCGACGTCCAAGGACAGGCTCAGCAGGCCAAGAGCAACGTCCAGGACACGGCGACCTCCTGACCACAGGAATCGACCAGACGATGATCTCACCGACCCCGGGCCCCACCGCGCCTCTGGCTTTCGTGGCCGGGGCGTCGCGGGGCCTGGGGTTGTTGATCGCCCGGGAGCTGGGGCGTCGTGGTCACCGACTGGTCATCTGTGCCCGCTCGGCGGAGGAGCTCGACGCCGCTCGCGTCCAGCTGACCGCCGAGGGCCTGAGCGTCCGGACCGCGGTCTGCGACGTCAGCGACGCCGACGAGGTCGACGAGCTCGTGACCGCGATCGAGACCCAGGACGGACCGATCGAGGTCGCCGTGGTCGTCGCCGGCGTGATCCAGGTGGGGCCGTTGGCCTCCTTGACCCGGGACCATTTCGACGAGGCCATCTCGGTCATGCTGTGGGGTCCGATCAACGTCGCGCTCGCCGTTGTCGGCCCGATGAGACGCCGCGGCTCCGGCCGGATCGGCGTCATCACCTCCATCGGCGGACTCGTGCCCGTCCCGCACCTGCTGCCGTACAGCACCGCCAAGTTCGGCGCCGTCGGCTTCACGGCCGGTCTGCGCTCGGAGCTGGCCGGTACCGGGGTCAAGGTCACCACCGTCGCCCCCGGGCTGATGCGGACCGGATCCCACCTGCGCGCCGAGTTCACCGGCAACCAAGGTGCCGAGTACGCCTGGTTCGCGCCGTCGGCGACCCTGCCGGGGATCGCCATGAACCCCGAGCGTGCTGCTGTCCGGATCGTCGACGGGGTGCTCGCCGGTCGCGCGTACGTGCTCCTCAGCCTGTTGACCAAGATCGGCGCGCGGGTCAACGGTCTGGCGCCCTCGACGACCGCAGCCTTGCTCGGCGTCTTCGCCCGGCTGCTGCCGGCCGGCCCCCCGCCGGAGGCCACCAGCACCGTCCAGGGATACCAGGTCGAGCAGGGTCTCAAGCCACTGCCGTCCGCGCTGGTCAGGGCCATCACGGTGCTCGGCCGCTCGTCGGCCCGACGCTGGAACCAGCGACCGCCCCACCCCAAGGAGAAGTCATGACCGACCAGTACACGTTGACTGACCCGACGACGCTCTACAGCGACATCACCACGACCGCTCAGAGCCAGGACGGACCGGGTCTGGACGCCGACCTCAAGGCCAAGGCCGACCTCGGCGAGGACACCTACCGCGGCCTCGGCCGGCTGATCGGGCGCAAGGCCCTGATCACCGGTGGCGACTCCGGCATCGGCGCGGCGACGGCGATCGCCTTCGCCCGTGAAGGCGCGGACGTCGCCATCTCCTACCTGCCCGAGGAGGAAGAGGATGCGGTCCGGATCGCCGGCCTCATCACCGCCGCCGGCCAGAAGGCGCTGACCCTGCCCGGCGACCTGAAGGACCCGGCCTACTGCCGCGACCTGGTCGCACAGGCGGTCGAGGGTCTGGGCGGGCTGGACATCCTGGTCAACAACGCAGGCAAGCAGCAGAGCGTCGAGTCGCTGGCCGACATCAGCGACGAGCAGTTCGACGAGACGTTCAAGACCAACGTCTACGCGATGTTCTGGATCACCAAGGCCGCGCTGCCGCACCTGAGGCCCGGCTCGACGATCATCAACACCTCCTCGATCCAGGCGTACTCGCCCTCGGAGACCCTGGTCGACTACGCCTCGACCAAGGCCACCATCAACACCTTCTCCAAGGCGCTCGCGCAGCAGCTCGCCCCCAAGGGCATCCGGGTCAACGTCGTCGCGCCCGGACCAATCTGGACGCCGCTGCAGACCGCCGGCGGTCAGCCCACCGAGGCGCTCCCGACCTTCGGTGAGAACACCCCGCTCGGCCGTGCCGGTCAGCCGGCCGAGCTCGCGCCCGCGTACGTGTTCCTCGCGTCAGCGGAGTCGAGCTACGTGACCGGGGAGACCCTCAACGTCAACGGCGGCATGCCGACCCCGTGACGGGTCTGTCGGCCCAGCAACCGGGAAGAGAAGGACATGACTGACTCACCGTTCGCCGTGGTCACCGGAGCCTCCAGCGGCATCGGGCTCGAGCTGGCCCTGCTCTTCGCCGCCGACGGCTATGACCTGCTGCTCTGTGCCGAGGACGAGGGGTTGGCGACGGCCGCGGCCCGGGTGCGGGCTGCGGGGGTCGAGGTGCACGTCATGCAGGTGGACCTCTCCTCGGTCGAGGGCGTGCAGACCTGCTACGAGGCGGTGATCGCGACCGGGCGTGCGGTCGACGCGGCCGCGGTCAACGCCGGCGTCGGCCAGGGCGGGGCGTTCGTGGACACCGATGTCGACGCCCTGCTGCAGGTCGTCCAGCTGAACGTGACCTCGACGATGCTCCTGACCCGGCTGCTGCTCGCCGACATGGTGGAGCGCGACGCCGGCCGGCTGCTGCTCACCTCCTCCATCGCGTCGACGCTGCCCGGAGCCTTCCAGGCGGTCTACAACGCCTCAAAGTCCTTCGTGCAGTCGCTGACCGAGGCGCTGCAGAGCGAGCTGAAGGACTCCGCCGTGACCATCACGTCGCTGATGCCCGGACCGACGGACACCAATTTCTTCCCCCGGGCCGGGATGGACGACACGCTCGTGGGGCAGGGTCCGAAGGACGACCCGGCCGCCGTGGCCCGTCAGGGGTACGACGCGCTGCAGCGGGGCAAGGACCGGGTCGTCGCGGCCTCATTGGGCACGAAGGCCCAAGAGCTGGCGGCCAAGGTGCTACCGGACAAGCTCAAGGCTGAGGTGCACCGGACGATCGCCGAGCCGCGGGGTGACGGGCCCGACCAGACGGCCACGCCGGGCAGCAGCGACAGCGTCCGCTGACCTCAGGGTCGCGACGACGGACTGTGATCAGTCCGTCATTGGGTCGGTCTGTGAGGATGGACCCGTGGCACGCTCCAAGAAACCGTCGTCGATGGGCGACCTGGTCCGGTCGCTGGCGGTGATCCTGATCCCGCTCGTGATCATCACCTGGTTCTTCACCCGCTCGCCGGAGTCCCCTGCGGTGCTGGTGGTGGACTACCGGCCGGTCCTGGCCCAGGCGCGGCAACAGGCCCCGTTCGAGGTGCTGGCGCCCACGTCGGTGCCGAAGGACTGGCGGGCCACCCGGGCCACCTGGCTGACCACCGGTCAGCCTGGCCTCGCTGGCGAACCGTCCGTGCGCAAGCTGTGGCAGCTCGGCTTCCTGACCGGACAAGACGTCTACGTCGAGCTCGACCAGGGCGACCTGAGGGGAGAAGACCTGATCGTCGACCGCACCCGCAAAGGGCTGCCCGACGGGCAGAGCACCGTCGGCACCCAGGTGTGGCAGCGCCTGATCAGCTCCGACGAGCGGACACGGTCCCTCGTGCTGCCCTCGGCCAAGGTGACGACCATCGTCGTCGGCGACCTGCCCTACGCCGACCTGGAGTCCTACGCCGCGACCCTCGCCCCGGCCGGCTGAGGCCTGCGGGAGCCGTCCGCGCTGGCTCGCGCGTTCCGCGTCGCAAGATTCCTGCCGCGGCCCCGGTGGGCTACCCTGCCGTGGTGCTGCGCGAGCACTTCCGGCGCGAGATCGGGCTGGCGCCGGTCGACTACCGCCGCTTCGTCGCCTGACCCCTCGCGCACCTTCCCCGACGTGTCAGCGTCGACGGTCGTCCAAGCGACCATCCACGCTGACACGTCAGTCTGGGGGAGCGGGCTTCGGGCGGGCGGCGTCGACCTTCGCGCGGGCGCCGTCCAGCCGCTGCTGGCAGACCGCGGCCAACAGCTCACCGCGCTCCCACAAGGCCAGCGACTCCTCCAGCGGGACGCCGCCGGACTCCAACCGCTGCACCACTTGCACCAGCTCGTCGCGAGCCTGCTCGTACGTCAGGTCGGCGGCCGTACCGGGCTCGGTCATCGTGTTCCTCCTGCGGTCGGCCAGCTCGCCGGTCGCTGCTCGCGGGCTTCCAGGACCAGCTGACCGTCCACCAGGTAGGCGAGCAGGTCGTCGCCCTCGTCGATCTCGGTCACCGAGGTGACCGCGTGCCCGTCGGGGCCCACCAAGATCGAGTAGCCGCGTTCCAGCGTCGCCTTGGGCGACATGGCCCGGACCCGCGCCAGCTGGTGCTCGATACCGACCCGTTCCCGCTCGAGCCGGCCGCTGACGGCCCGTTCACCCCGGTGCCGCAGCGTGGCGACCTGCTCGTGACGGACCGCGAACGAGGCCGTCGGGTCGGTCAGCACCGGGCGGGAGCGCAGGCCGTCCAGCTGTTCCTGGCGCCGGTGCAGCTGGGTGGTGATCGCCTGGGCGAGCCTGCTCCGGGCCTGGGTCAGCCGGGCCAGCTCCTCGACGACGTCGGGCACGACCCGCTTGGCCGCGTCCGTCGGGGTCGAGGCCCGGTAGTCGGCGACCAGGTCGAGGATCGGGGTGTCGGTCTCGTGGCCGATGGCGCTGACCACCGGCGTCCGACAGGCCGCGACCGCCCGCACCAGACCCTCGTCGGAGAAAGGCAGCAGGTCCTCCAGCGAGCCCCCGCCCCGCGCGAGGACGATCACGTCCACCTCGGCCATCCGGTCCAACGCCTCGAGCGCGATGATCAGCTGTTCTCCGGCCTGCGGGCCCTGGACGAGGGCGTAGCGGGTCTCGATCCGGACCGCGGGCCAGCGTCGGCGGGCGTTCTCGACCACGTCGCGCTCGGCGGCGCTGCCGGCGCCGGTGACCAGGCCGACCACGCGCGGCAGGAACGGCAGCGGCAGCTTGCGGGTGCGGTCGAACAGCCCTTCGGCCTGCAGCAGCCGCTTGGTCTGCTCCAGCCGGGCCAACAGCTGACCCTCACCGACCGGGGTGATGACGTCGCAGAAGAAGGAGAAGCGTCCCGAGGCCTCGTAGTAGGAGGGCTTCAGCCGGGCCACCACGGTCGCGCCCTCGGTCAGGGGACCGGCCGCGTCGAGCGTGGCGGGGGAGACCGTCACCGACACCGACACCTCCGAGATCCGGTCCCGCAGCGTGAGGAAGACCGTACGGCTGCCGGAGCGCCGGTTGATCTCGATCAGCTGAGCCTCGACCCAGACCGCGCCGAGCCGTTCGATCCAGCCCCGGACGAGGTGCACCACCCGGCGCAGGGGCTGGGGGTTCTCCGGCGAGGACTCCAGGGGCACGGCCCGAGCGTAACGGTCGGGGTCGACGATCAACGGCAACGTGACCGCCGTGTACGGAACCTAGACTGGGGACATGACTGAGACCATCAGCCCTGCCACCGAGCCGTCTAGCGGCAGCCGACAGGTGCTGCTCGCCGCTCCGCGCGGCTACTGCGCCGGGGTCGACCGTGCGGTCATCACGGTCGAGAAGGCGCTCGACACGTACGGGGCACCCGTCTACGTGCGCAAGCAGATCGTGCACAACCGCCACGTGGTGGAAGACCTGCAGGCGCGGGGAGCGATCTTCGTCGAGGAGCTGGACGAGATGCCGCTCGGCGCCACCGTCGTCTTCTCCGCCCACGGGGTGTCCCCGGCGGTCCACACCGAGGCGGCCGAGCGCGGCCTCAAAGCCATCGACGCCACCTGCCCGCTGGTGACCAAGGTTCACCACGAGGCCCGGCGCTTCGCCCGTGAGGGGCTGGAGATCCTGCTCATCGGCCACGCCGGCCACGAAGAGGTCGAGGGCACCACCGGGGAGGCCCCCGACCAGATCACGCTCGTGCAGTCACCCGAGGACGTCGCCGGGGTCGAGCTGCGCGACCCCACCCGGGTCGCCTGGCTGAGCCAGACCACCTTGAGCGTCGACGAGACGCTGCAGACCGTGCACCGGCTGCGGGAGAAGTTCCCCCTGCTGATGGACCCGCCGAGCGACGACATCTGCTACGCCACCTCCAACCGTCAGCTGGCGATCAAGCAGATCGCCGTCCGCAGCGACCTGGTGATCGTGGTCGGCTCGGCCAACTCCTCCAACTCTGTCCGGCTCGTGGAGGTCGCGCTCGAGTCCGGGGCCCGGACGGCCTACCGGGTCGACAACGCCGGCGAGGTCGACCCCGCCTGGTTCGTCGGCGTCGAGACCGTCGGCGTCACCAGCGGCGCCTCGGTGCCGGAGGACCTGGTGCAGGGCGTCCTGGACCTGCTCGTCCAGCACGGCTTCCCGGCCGCTCAGGAAGAGCGGCTGACCGAGGAGTCCCTGGTCTTCGCGCTGCCACCGGAGCTCCGGCGCGACCTTCGCCGTAGCGTCGCCGGCGACTGAGCGGAAAGCTCCGCAACCGGCCACGGCTGGCGCGGTTGACGCCTCGGGGCGGCTAGGCTCGCACGCGAGTCGGCCCGCTCGGGGGCGCTGAGGGAGCCGAAGCATGCCAGCACCTGTTCGCTCCGGCCTGACCGTGGTCGCCGTCGTGCTGGCGGCGGCGGTGAACGTGCTGGGCGCCGGTCCGGCGGCTGCCGTCGGCTACGACTACGGTGACGCTCCGGCCGCCTACGACGACGCCTCGGACGGCCCGGCCCGCGCCGCGCTCGGTCACCTCCGGCTCGGCCCTCAGGTGACCGCGGACAGCGACGCCGAGGGCGGCGGCGGTGGTCCCGGTACCGCGCGGACGGACAGCGGCGACGACGGCACGGGCCCACTGCCGGCGTCGGCGGTTGGCCGGAAGCAGCGCGTCGCCGCGGTCGTCGCGGTGACGGCCAGCGCGGCTCCGGCACGCCTCTGCGGCTGGATCGACGTCGACCGCGACCAGACCTTCGAGACTGCCGAGCGGTCCTGTCTCGACCTCGACGCGGGAGCGACCTCCGCCACCTTGTGGTGGGTCGTTCGACCTAAGACCGCCGGGTCCAGCTACGCCCGGTTCCGGATCGGCGCCAGCGCCGCCCAGGTCGAGCAGCCGACCGGGTCCTCTGGTCCCGGAGAGGTCGAGGACTACCCGGTGAGGTTCGACCGCGACGCGAGCGCACTTCCTCGGCTGGCGATGACCACCACAGTGTCGCCGACGTCAGTCAGCCGAGTTGGCCAGCCGCTGACCGTGAGCTATGAGGTGCGAAACACGGGCACGCTGCCACTGACCGACGTACGGGTGAGCGATCCCGACGCGGGGGTCGGCCCGGTGCGGTGTGACCCGGCGCAGCCGACCGATCTGGCGCCCACGGCAACCATGCGGTGCAGGGCGACCCTGCGGGTGACTCAGGCCGACCTCGACTTCGGCGGCCTCGAGCTGGGCGCCGTGGCTCGCGGGGAGGGCCCGGGCGGCGAGGCCGACGACGACAGCGACGACGTGCTGGCGGTGGGGTCGGTCAGCGTCGGCGCGGTGCAGCGCCCCCGGCTCGCGCTGACGCTCGCGGCCGGACCGGCTCAGCTACGTCGCGGCAGTCGGTTGCCGGTCGTCCTACGGCTCGAGAACACCGGCAACACCACGCTGACCGACGTCCGCGCGTCGGCCTCGGGATCGGTTCGGCTCCACTGCCGACCCGTGGTCGCGGCCTTCGCTCCCGGGAACAGCCAGACCTGCCGTGGTTGGCACACCGTCTCGGCGGCCGAGGCCCGTCGCGGCCGGCTGGTGCTGCACGGGGCTGCGCGCGCGGACCCGCCGTACGGCGACCCGTCCCGCACCGCAGACGACGTGGTGGCGACCGCACGGCTCAGCCGACCGGTGACCGGGGTCCCAAGTGCTCCCGTGGCGAACGCCCCGAAGGCTGCCGCTGGGGCCCAGCCCACCCGGGCCAGCGCGACCGGGGGCTCCGCGCGCGCTGACCTTCAGCGGCTGGCGGCGACCGGCGGCCCAGCCCCGGGCGTCCTGGTCCTCGGGCTGCTGGCCGTCGCGGCCGGTGCCGCGGTCCTGGCCCGGACCCGGCGTCGCCTCTCCGATCGCTGAGTCAAGTCATCGCGCGACCTTGTCGCTCGTCCTCGCCAGGGACGTTCTGGTCGGGGACGGTCGACTCGACCAGCTCGAGCAGGTCGGGTTCGGGACGGACCAGCTCAGCCGCCTCCGGGATCGCCAGCCGACGCTTCTTGCTGCGGCCCACCAGCGGTTCGACCTGGACGGCGTCCTCGACGAGCTCTACCGCCTGGATCTGCCTGACCGGCTCGTGCACCGGCGTCAGCGACTCGAGCTCCTTCTCGCTGACCTTGAGGTCGCGGAACTTCCGGGCCTGGACCAGCACCGTGCCCTCCACAGTGGCGATCGTCTCGTTGTAGGCGTTGACCGACGTCCGCAGCGCACGGCCGAGCTTGTCGAAGCGGTTGCCCATCAGCCCCAGCCGCTCGTGCAGGTCGCGGCCCAGCTTGAACACCTCGGCGGCGCTCTCGGCCAGCGCCGCCTGCTTCCAGCCGTACGCGACCGCCCGCAGCATGCCGATCAGCGTCGTCGGCGTGGCCAGCACCACGTCGCGCTGCGCGGCGTAGTCGTAGAGGTCGGGCACCTGGTCGAGCGCGGTGGCGAAGAACATCTCGTTCGGCAGGAACAGCACCACGAACTCCGGCGTCTCGGCGGCCTTCCAGTACTGCTTGGACGACAGCTGGTCGACGTGCGTGCGGACGTGCCGGCCGTACCGGGCCAACGCCTCGGCCTTCACCTCCGGGTCGTCGGTCTCCGCCGCCTCGAGGAACGAGCTCAGCGGCACCTTGGAGTCGACGAAGATGTGCTTGCCCTGGGCCAGGTTGACCCGCATGTCGGGCCGCAGCGTCCGGTCGTCGGCCCGGGTGGTCTGCTGCAGGTCGAAGTCGCAGCGCTCGACCATCCCGGCGAGCTCCGCCACCCGCTTGAGCTGGGTCTCGCCCCACGCGCCGCGCACCTGCGGCTTGCGCAGGGCCGTGATCAGCGCGCTTGTCTCGCGCCGCAGCGTCTCACCGGTGAGCTGGACACTCTGCACCTGCGCCTTGAGGTCGGTCGAGATCGCCACCCGTTCCTTCTCGACCTCGGTCAGCCGGTCGTTGAAGCGATCGAGGCTCTGGCGTACCGGCAGCATCAGCTGTTCGGTCGCCTTGAGCCGCTGCTCCGCCGAAGCGTCGGCCGTCCGGCCCTGGCGCTCGAGCGTCTCAGCCGACAGCACCTTGAAGTGGTTGAGCATCGCCTCGCGGTCGGCCTCGATCTCGGTGGCGCGTTGGCGGGCGGCATCGCGCTCTGCCGTCACCTTGGCGACCGCAGCCGAGACTTCCGCCGCCTCGGCTTGCGCGGTCGCCGCCTCGGTGCGAGCGTTCGCCGCGTCGGTGCGGGCCAGCGCGAGCTGGTCGGCGGTGTCGGCGCGGGTGTCGGCCTGGTTGGCGCGGGCGTGCTCGAGCTCGCCTCGCACCTGGGCGGTCTCGGCCCGGAACCGCTCGGCCTCACCCCGCGCGGTCGCCGTGGCGGTGTGGGCGTTCGCCAGCTCGGCCCGCAGCTGCGCCACCTCGGTCCGGTCGGTGGCCGCCAGCACCTCGCGCCGCGACCGCGCGATCACCAGCGCCGCGGCCACCCCGATCAGCAGCCCCAGCACCAGCCCACACACCAACGCACCCACGCCCAACCCGTCCATGTGTTCGATCCTGCTCGAGACCACTGACAAAAAGCGGGAGGCCGCACCGGCGATAGCGTGAGGGCCATGACCGCGACCGACCACGCCGCCGACCTCGGCGCCTTCGTCTCGGCCTCGCCGAGCAGCTTCCACGCCGCCGCCGAGGGTGCGCGGCGGCTGGCGACGGCCGGTTTCGCCGCCCAGGACGAGCGCGAGCCGTGGGACCCCAGCCCGGGCGGCCACTACGTCGTCCGCGACGGGGCTCTGCTGGCCTGGCGGGTCCCGGCGGGGGCCGGACCGACCATCCCGTTCCGGATCGTGGGTGCGCACACCGACTCCCCGACCTTCAAGCTCAAGCCGCGCCCCGACGTCGGCGGCTTCGGCTGGCAGCAGCTGGGGGTCGAGGTCTACGGCGGGCCGCTGCTCAACTCCTGGCTCGACCGTGAGCTCGGCCTCGCCGGCCGGCTGGCCCTGACCGACGGCAGCACCCCGCTGGTCCGGACGGGCGCCATCATGCGGATCCCCCAGCTCGCGATCCACCTGGACCGCGGGGTCAACGCCGACGGGCTCAAGCTCGACCCGCAGCAGCACACCGCTCCCGTGTGGAGCGTCGGACACCGGGGGGCCAGCATCCTCGACCACCTGGCCGACGTCGCCGGCTGTACCCGCAACGAGATCGACGGCTACGACCTGGTCGCGTTCGACAGCGCCCTCCCTGCTGTCTTTGGAGGACACGGTGAGTTCTTCGCCGCTGGCCGGCTGGACAACCTCAGCAGCGTGCACGCCGCCCTGACCGCTCTGGTCGCCTCGCCGGGCAGCGAACGGATCGAGCTGGTCGCCGCCTTCGACCACGAGGAGGTAGGTAGCGCGACCCGCTCCGGCGCCGCCGGTCCGCTGCTGGCCGACGTCGTCAGCCGGATCCTGGGGAGCCTGGGCGCTTCGGCCGACCAGAGGCACCAGTCGCTCGCCGGCTCGGTGTGCCTGTCGGCCGATGCGGGTCACGCCGTGCACCCCAACTACCCGGGACGGCACGACCCTGCGAACCTGCCGGTGCTCAACGGTGGGCCGCTGCTCAAGCTCAACGCCAACCAGCGTTACGCCACCGACGCGGCCGGGGCCGCCCTGTGGCGACGGGCCTGTCGCCGGGCCGGCGTACCGACGCAGGAGTTCGTCTCCAACAACGCGCTGCCCTGCGGTTCCACGATCGGCCCGTTGACCGCCACCCGGCTCGGGATCGCCACCATCGACGTCGGGGTGCCGCTGCTGTCGATGCACTCGGCTCGTGAGCTGGCCGGGATGGAGGACCCCTGGTCGCTCTCGCTGGCGATCAGCGCCTTCTTCGCGCTCGAGCCCTGACCAACGAGCCCGTTGGCCCAGATCCGTCGCTCATGCGCCTTGTCGGCGCTCGTGCGCTCCCTACACCGGGCGCAAGAGCGGACAAGAGGCGCACGAGGGTGGTCGTGGTGGGCGACCGCCGGCCCGGGGTGTGCGGTCCACGCGTCCTGGCTGCTCGCCCAGACCCTCTAGGCTTGGCCGACGTGGCTCTTTCCATCGGCATCGTCGGACTCCCGAACGCAGGCAAGTCGACCCTCTTCAACGCCCTGACCCGTAACGACGTGCTCGCGGCCAACTACCCGTTCGCGACGATCGAGCCGAACGTGGGCGTCGTGGGAGTGCCCGACCCGCGGCTGGCGGTGCTGTCTGAGCTCTTCGCCTCCGAGCGGATCGTGCCGGCGACGGTGAGCTTCGTCGACATCGCGGGTATCGTCCGCGGGGCCAGCCAGGGGGAGGGGATGGGCAACGCGTTCCTGTCCCACATCCGCGAGGCCGACGCGATCTGCCAGGTCACCCGGGTCTTCACCGACCCGGACGTGACCCACGTCGACGGGGCCGTCGACCCGCCCAGCGACATCGAGACCATCTCGACCGAGCTGATCCTCGCCGACCTGCAGACCGTCGAACGGGCGCTGCCGCGGCTGGAGAAGGAGTCGCGGATGAACAAGGACCGCGCCGTCACGCTCGCGGCGGTCCGGGAGGCGTACGAGGTGCTCAACTCCGGCCGCGGCATCTTTGCCGCCCGGCTGGACCGCGAGCCGCTGCGCGAGCTGTTCCTGCTGACGGCCAAGCCGTTCCTCTTCGTCTTCAACTGCGACTCCGACGAGCTGGCCGACGAGGCCCTGCTGGACCGGCTGCGGACGGCCGTCGCGCCAGCCGAGGCGATCTTCCTCGACGCCAAGATCGAGTCCGAGCTGGTGGAGATGGAGCCCGAAGAGGCTCGCGAGCTGCTGGCCGAGATGGACGTCGCCGAACCCGGCCTGGACGTGCTCGCGCGGGTGGGCTTCGAGACCCTCGGTCTGCAGACCTACCTGACCGCCGGTCCCAAAGAGTCCCGCGCCTGGACGATCCCCAAGGGCGCCACCGCGCCCGAGGCCGCCGGGGTGATCCACACCGACTTCCAGAAGGGCTTCATCAAGGCCGAGATCGTCGGCTTCGACGACCTCGTCGCCGCCGGCTCGATGCAGGCCGCGAAGGCCAAGGGCAAGGTCCGCCTGGAGGGCAAGGACTACGTGATGGCCGACGGCGACGTGGTGGAGTTCCGATTCAACGTGTGAATCTGCGCAAAACCGCAGTTCAGAGGAGGTCTTCGGCCCGTTGATCACGACCTCGACAAACCGCAGTGATTCGCGTCGTCACGGACGTGACCCTTCTTCCGGCCGGTGTCGAGGTCGACGCTGGCGACCCACCGCTCGTAAGCCTCGCCGTCCATCGAGCCGGCGCGCTGGACGCCGACGTCGGGCGCCGCGACTGCCTTCCTTTCTGTGTCGCAGGTCGGGGCGGTTGCGCGAGGTTGGCCCGAGGGACGTGCCGCGGTGAGAGGCCCGAGAGCCTCAAGACCCGCGTACCCTGATGTCATGTCTTTGGGTGAGCCGGAGGTTTATGAGGCAGGGATGTCCCTGCCTCCCGACGTGCGCAAGCACGTCGCTCTCCGACTGCTCGAATCGGTCGACCCGCAGGAGGCGTTCGACCTCGCCTCCGAGTCGTGGCTGCGCTCTGACGTGGCTGCCGCTTACGACGCGCTCAAGGCTGACCCGGCGCGGGCGATCCCGGCCGACGACGTCCGCGCCGGCTTCAAGGCCAAGTGGTCCACCCGTTCGTGACGAGCCGAATTACCTACACCCCTGAGGCCCAGCAGCAACTTCACGCCCTCGACGACTGGATCACCGAGAAGGGGTCCGCGGATGTCGCGCAGCGCTTCGTCGCGGCGATCCTCGAACACATCGACGACATCCTCGTCTTCCCCCGCGCCGGCCGAGCCCGCGATGACATTCGACCGGGAGTGCGGACGTCCAGCTTCAAGAAGCGAACGCTGATCGCCGACGAGGTCGACGAGTTCGCCGGCGAGCTGGTGGTGAACGTCCTCGGCGTCTTCCACGGTGGCCAGGATGGGGAAGCTGCGCTCCGCGACGAGTGAGACCCAACGACGCCACTGACGCCAGCCACGAGGGAGGGATCCGAGCCTTGAGCGGTCCGCAAAGGGTCCGCAAGATGTCCGGCCGACACCGATTCTGCCCGTTGACACCCGACCGGCCCAGCGCGCTGTTTTTTCCTTGTCAGAAACGGTTTCCGGTCGTTATCAGCAGTGGTCGACAACAGCCGAAGTCCCGCGTGATCGTTCCGCTTGAACGTCTGACGAGTAAGGGTTGATCAAAGCATGTCCATCGATTCCGAAGCGCTCTTCCAGGGGCGGGTCTATCGCGTGACCGGCGAGCCGGTCGTCGCGAACCACGACACGAATATCGGTACCGCTCGGGTGTTGCACCTCGCGAGCTGTCGCACCATCCGCAAGTACGCCGACAGCGGGGCGCTGGTCCCGCTGAGCGAGGTCGAGGTCGACGACGCCTGGATCCGTGCGGTGACCGAGGACACGACGACGGAGACGCTGGCCAAGGAGTGGCCGTTCAGCGCTGAGACGGGATGGTGTCCGCACTGCATCGTCAAGGAGCTGAAGATCGCCAGCGACGGGAGCTATCGGCACCCCGGCGCTCGCTCCGCGAAGTGGCGTCCGGGGATTCCCCTCGGGTGCCGGTTTCCCACGGCTCACGGGCTCGGGCACTGCGGCTGCAGCGAAGACGAGATGACGAGCCCTCGCGTCAGTCCCGGGTGACCGTAGGCCCGCTCGTTCGCTCCGGTTCGCTGCATGGGCTCAGCCAGGCGATGAGGCGCTCGTGTCGTGGAGGAAAAGCTCAGTTATGGAGAACTGGGCCGCCGCTGCTGGCTCCGATCTTCAGGTCGGACGGCCAAGCGCCTGCTGTCGGCTCCCCTGCTCGCCGGCGACGAGCTCAGCCTTGCTGACCTTGCTGAGCGCGCCGACCTGGCTTGCCCGCCGCTCACCGATAGGCAGCACGACTCATCGACCCAGGGCTCCTGGTCGAGCGGCAGGTGGATCGCACGCGGCTCATTCGCGGCAACCCGGATAGGCCGCTGACCGTCCCCCTGCGGGAGGTCTTCGCTGTCCTCAGCGGTCCGGTGGTCTTGCTCACCGAGAAGTTCGGGCGGATCGACGGAATCCAGTCGGCGTTCCTCTACGGCTCCTTCGCGGCGCGGCTGCGGGGAGCTGCCGGACCGGCTCAGGCATCCTTGACACTGTCCGCTCGGGTTCGATAGTTCCGGTGACGGAGGGGCGGTCAGGATCATCTCTGCGCTCACCAAGGTCCAGCAGGCGACAGTGCTCGCGTTGGTCGAAGCTCGACGGCTCGAGGCGGTGCCGGTCGACGCCTCTCGTGCCACGTCCTTCATGCGACAAGCCGAGGACCGGCTTGCGCAGCTGCGCTGCTGACCAGTGTCGCGGTGACGTACGGCATCGCGACGACGCGGCCCACGACATCGGCGAGGCGCTGAGAAGGATGCGCAGGTGGCCCGTGAGCTCTTCGAGGCTGCTGTGGCCCGGGGGCGTCACCCAGTGAGCTTCGGAGCGGCCACCCCGTCGAGGGTCGTAGGGGCCGAGGTGTTCCTCGCTGCATCCGTCAGGACGGCGTGTGCGCTGAGTGCCCGATGGCGTCGAGGACCCAGTGGCGGCCCACCGTCCAGCCGACGAAGGGTGCACGGGTGCTCTGCGGGGCTCGGCTGCCCGCGGCGGCAACACGCAGTCCGCTGAGGAGCTCGGCCATCACCGCGGGGCCGTCGGCGGCGACCGTGGGATCGGCAATCAGGGCTCCGGTCTCGGCCGGGTCCGCCTGGCTCAGGTAGAAGACCGCCTGCCGCCACGCGTACGCCGCGTCCTTCACCGTGGCGAGTGGCCGCGGTTGGCGGGTAGCACGGTCAAGCAGGGCTGCCGTCTGCTCGATCGAGTCCCGCGCCAGGTCCACCCACGGCCGGGTGGGTCGTACGCCGAGCGTCACCAGGGCGGCGAGGTTGTGCGTCGTCAGGATCTGCGACTGCTCGATGACCATGCCGTTGGCGGCGACCGACCAGCCGTCCACGGCCGGCCGGCCCGCACGGGCTCGGCACAGGTCGGCGAAGCTCCACCCCCGATTGCTCTCGCGAGCGCGTCGCCAGATCCAGCCCCGCGGTGAGAGCTTGCTCGGAGGATCGACGAGGCTGAGGACCGCGCGAGCCTCGATCCCGAAGTAGCGCGTGTAGACGGTGTCGCCGACGACCCGGATCGCAGTTTGAGCGGCCAGCCGGAACTTGTCCGAGAAGCGACCCATGAAGATGTCGGCCGCGAGCTCTTCGACGAGGGGGACGTCGTGGCCAGCAGCGCGGAAGAGATGATCCAGCTCCGCCACGAGCGGGTTCGGGAGGATCGTGGCCGGGAAGTGGTCCAGGGCGAGCGCCCCGACCCGTCGGGCCACCGCCGTGGCCTCCTCGGTGGTGACGCTGCTGTACGGAGCGACGGCCCGCACCCAGGGCAGCTCGGTGAGCTGCACCTGCTTCGCGAGGTCGAGGAGCAGCAGGGACCGGCGTCGCCGGAAAGCCCGGTAGTTCGCCGCGGCCAGCCTGGCGAGCGCTGGGTCGGCGAAGCCGGCGGCCACCACCGTGGCGCTGATCCGCGGCAGCAGCTCGGCCAGGACCTCCGCGGAGGGAACGACGCCCTCGGCCAGGAGCGTCTCGATCGGCGCGAAGTGGGCCCGAGCGAGGATGCGCGACACGATGTGGGGCATGGTCGACCCTTCGACCACCCCCGTTCCCGCGGCCTCCTCCTGGGTGACTCGTCCAGACAGAGAGCCCGGGTCCTCGATCCCGTCGGCTTGGTCGAGCATGCGGAGCCGCTCGGCGGCCACGGCCGCTACGCGAGCGTGCGCGGGTGTCGAGGCCACAGACCGCTGGCGCTGACGAAGCTCCACGTGCTCGGCGGATCCCGGCGTCCCTCGTTTGGCGAGCGAGGCTTCGATCGCCACTCGGACCAGCCCCGCTTCCCGGGGCTGCAGGTCACCGCTACTGGTGAGCGTCCGGAGCGTCCGGACGAGGATCGCCAGATTTTCCTTGGGCCGCTGGTGTTTCGTGCACCTGGTGTGGACCGACGCCAGCCGGTCGTACTCCTCGACCAGGGCGCTGGCTCGTCCGCGCCAGCCATGATCATCATCGAGCGTGACCAGTCCGTCGACGTACTTCTCGAGCCACAGGGTGAGGACGCGATCGCCGAACGGGTTCCAGATCGCCAGCGCTTCACGCTGCGCCTCGACCTGGGCATTCGGCTTACGTGACCGGAGAACGGCGGCGGCGTCGCCTGCGGTGATGCGGTAGACGACCTCGGGCGGGGCGGTGGGAACAGTCGCGACCTTCGGCGCGAG
Organism: uncultured Friedmanniella sp.; assembly: GCF_964244005.1. Classification (GTDB taxonomy): domain Bacteria; phylum Actinomycetota; class Actinomycetes; order Propionibacteriales; family Propionibacteriaceae; genus Microlunatus. The sequence goes on from NZ_CAXTHG010000004.1 coordinate 67,766, forward strand.
CCGGAACCGGTCGGCGAAGGGGGACACGGCGTCGAGCAGGTCGAGCGCGGCCTCCCGGTCGCCGGCCCGGACGAGCCAGGCCATGGTCAGCAGGATCGCGTCCTCAGGGATGTCCACCCGGTAGGCCCCGGAGTCCAGGAGCGCGTACAGCTCCTGCAGCCCAGGATCGGTGACGAAGTAGCCGAGGACGAGACGCCGCTCGGCCGGGATCCCCAGGCGGCTCGCGAGCGCGATCTCGTCGGCTCCGATCGGCGTCTCGGCAGACGCGCTGCCCCTGGCGAACCCGCCGCGCAGCACGTCAAGGGTGACCCAGGGCGGGAGGCCGCGGGCGGGGGAGCGCGACCCCACCGCGATCCGCCCGTTGGCCATCTGCTCGATGGCCTGCGCCCACTGGTGCGCGCGTCGATCAGCGCGACGTCGGACGTCGGGATCCTCGTGGGTGGTCGCCGTGAGGAACGCTCGGCTCAGCTCCCCGAGCGCATAGCTGTTGGTCATCGACTCCCTGTCGACCTCGGTCTCGCCGACGTGGCAGGTTCTGCCCCTGCCCCCTCCGGGTCTGGAGCCCGGTGCTCTGCTGCTGAGCTACACGCCGATGGTCAGCAACCGTAACGGTGATGGTCGGCGGTCGCAGGAGATATTTCTACGGTGACTCACCCGCTGGAGGGCGACGGATGGGGTCGTCGCTCTTCTCCAGCGGCTTCTTGCGGGCGATCAGCGAACGGTGACGGGCTCTTGCAGCAGGGCGTCGCGCCAGGAGGTGACGTCGGGCCGCTGACGCAGCAGGGCGCGGCGCTCGCGCTCGGTCAGGCCACCCCAGACGCCCCACTCCATGTTGTTGTCGAGGGCCTCGGCGAGGCACTCGAGCCGGACGGGGCAGTCGTCGCAGAGTACTCGGACACGGCGCTGAGCAGCACCTTCGGCGAAGAGGACGTCTCCGGTGCCCCGGCACCTGGCGGCGGTGACCCAGTCTTCGCGGTAAGCGACGTTCATGATGGTCGTGCTCCCTTCGTGATGCTCCGACTTGCTTGTGACTAGATTCGGAGACAGACCTCCGGAGGACGTCCAGAGATGCCGCAGGAACGGTTAAGAGCGGATCAGGATGTCGTCAACGAATGCTCAAGACGCCTCGGCGGGCTCAGAAGTAGTCGCGGATGTGGGCTTGCCGACCGCCGAAAAGGGCGTCCCAGTCGAGGTCCTCGGCCACGTCGCCGCCGATGAGATGGCCGGCGGCCCGCAGGTTCGCCGACGACTGGGCGCCGGCATAGAGCAGAGCGAGCCCGCGCGGGGTCAGCACCCGGTCGCCGGCGTCGAGCCGTTCGGCCCCCTCCCGGACACACTGAGCGCGGCCGCCGGCGACGGTGAGCCGGTAGCCCCCGTCCAGGTCGGGCAGGACGTCTCCCGCGAGGGTGAGGGTCAGCTCAGCCGACAGCGAAGGTGGGTAGTGCCGTGCCGTCAGCGCCCCGACGACGTCCAGCACCTTGAGCATGTACGGCGAGGAGGAGGTGATCCGCCAGGACAGCGAGGGTAGGTGCAGCCGGGCCAGGTCGTCACCGGAGGTGTCGATCCGGGTGGCCGGGGCGACGCTGGCAAAGCTGCCGACCAGCCGCAGCAGGGCCGCGTACCCGTCCGCCGTCCCGGCCAGCAGGTCGGCGACCTCGATCGCCGCGCTCTCGCCGTAGCCCTGGCCGCGGTTCCAGGAGACGAAGCCGACGACTTCCCCGTCGGCGTCGACCGCGACAGTCACGCCGGTGAACTCGGACAAGAGCTCCTTCGCGGAGCCTGGGAAGCTGACCCCCCGCCGGGAGAGGGGACCGTTCTGCGCGATCGCCCAGTGGTCGTAGACGCCCCGGATGGCCTCGACGTCGTCCAGCGTGGCGCGGCGGGTGGTCGTACCGATCGGCGCTCGGACAGCGGTCAGCGCCGTCGTCGGCAGCTCGACCCTCACGTAGTCGGCGACCACCTCGTAGCCGAAACGGCGGTAGATACCCGGTGCCGTCGGAAACAGCGTCGAAAGCACGGCTCCGCGGCGACGGGCGGACGCCAGGGTCGCCGCAAAAAGTGGGGACAGCGTGCCGCGGCCGCGAGCCTCGGCCACCACGGTGACGCCGGCGATGCCGCTGGTGGGGACGAGCACGCCACCGAAGCAGGAGTCGTAGACCCGGTCGACCATCCGGGCCACCAGGACGCCGTCGTCGAACGCGCCGAACCACGCCACCCCGGGCTGGTCGACGCGGGCTTCCTGCGTCGGCGGGCTGGTCGGGACCCCGAACGCCTCACCGCCCAAGCGGCGGGCCTGCTCGGCGTCGGCGTGCTCCAGCGGACGGACGGTGATGGCCACGGTCCCATTCTGGCCCGTCTGACCGGCCCCGAAGTCCGGCTGCCAGACTTGGCGAATGACCAGTCCTGTCCAGTCCGGTGCCCCTTCCGGCGCCGCGCCGGCGATCACGGTGGAGGCCGAGCTGCGGCCGAGGTTCGACGAGATCCTCACCCCCGACGCGCTCGACTTCGTGGCCGAGCTGACCCGTCGCTTCGGCCCGCGCCGCGCTGAGCTGCTGCAGGCCCGGGCCGACCGCTACGCCGCCGGCGACCCGGGTCACACGCTCGGCTTCCGCCCCGGGACTGCGTCGGTCCGCGAGGACACGAGCTGGCGGGTGGCGCCTCCCGGACCCGGGTTGGCCGACCGACGGGCCGAGATGACCGGCCCCACCTCGCGCAAGATGACGGTCAACGCGCTGAACTCCGGGGCCAAGGCGTGGATGGCCGACTTCGAGGACGCCACCGCCCCGACCTGGTTCAACGTGGTTGACGGCCAGATCAACCTCTACGACGCGATCCGGCACCAGATCGACTTCACCGACGCCAACGGCCGCCGTTACGAGGTCGGCGCCAGCACGCCGACCATCCTGGTCCGGCCGCGCGGCTGGCACCTCGACGAGCGGCACCTCCTGCTGGACGGCGCTCCAGTGCCTGGATCGTTCGTCGACTTCGGTCTCTACTTCTTCCACAACGCGCAGACCTTGATCACCAGCGGTGCGGGTCCGTACTTCTACCTGCCCAAGATGGAGTCCTACCTCGAGGCTCGGCTCTGGAACGACGCCTTCACCTACGCCCAGGAGCGGCTGGAGATCCCGTACGGCACCATCCGCGCCACCTGCCTGATCGAGACCACGCCGGCGGCGTTCGAGATGGAGGAGTTCCTCTACGAGCTGCGTGACCACTCCGCCGGCTTGAACGCCGGCCGCTGGGACTACATCTTCTCCATGATCAAGAACTTCGCGGAAGACCAAGATCATCTTCTCCCCGATCGTAGCCAGGTCACGATGACGTCGCCGTTCATGGCCGCGTACGCCAGCCTGTTGGTGAAGACGTGCCACGCCCGCGGCGCGCACGCGATCGGCGGCATGGCGGCGTTCGTGCCGAGCAAGGCCAATCCCGAGGCGACGGCAGCGGCGCTGGAGAAGACGACGGCGGACAAGTCGCGGGAGGCGGCCGCCGGCTTCGACGGCTCGTGGGTGGCGCACCCGGCACTGGTGCAGACCTGCCTCGACGCGTTCGACGCCGTGCTGGGCGAGGCGCCCCATCAGCTCGGGCGCCAGCGGGACGACGTTTCGGTCACCGCAGCCGATCTGGTCGAGGTCGCCAGTGCCGGCGGCGGTGTGACGCTGAACGGGGTACGGACCAACATCCGGGTCAGCCTGGAGTACCTCGCCGCCTGGGTCGGCGGCGCCGGGGCTGTGGCGATCGACCACCTGATGGAGGACGCCGCGACCGTCGAGATCTCCCGGATGCAGGTCTGGCACTGGATCCGGCACGGCGTGATCACCGACGACGGCCAGACGGTCACCGACGAGCTGGCCCGGACGCTGCTCGCGGAGGAGGCTGAACGGCTGTCCGAGGGGACCGACGAGGCGGGCCGCGGCCGGGTCGCGGCGGCGGTCGAGATCTTCGAGGCCACCTGCCTGACCCCGGACTGGCCGCAGTTCTTCACCACCTACGCCTACGACCACTACCTGGCGGACCAGTAGCCGTGCCGAGCCTGTTGCGGACGGAGGCGCAGGAGCGTGCGGCGACGCTGAAGGTCCACCTGGTGGCGGTCGAGCTCGACCTCACCGATCCGCGCGCCGACACGTTCGGCTCGCGTACGACGATCACCTTCGCCAGCTCGGGTCCGCGCACGTTCGTGGACTTCAAGGGACACGAGCTGCTGGGCGCCACGCTCAACGGACACGACGTCGACCCCGGCGCCTGGGCCGACGGCAGGATCGCCCTGACCGGTCTGCAGGAGGAGAACACGCTCGTGGTCGAGGGCCGGATGGCCTACTCCAGCGACGGCGAGGGGCTGCATCGCCACGTCGACCCGGCCGACGACCAGACCTACCTGTACGCGATGTCGTTCCTGGACGCCGGACCGCGCTGGTTCGCCTCGTTCGACCAGCCCGACCTGAAGGCGCGGTACCACTTCGAGGTCGCGGCGCCACCCGCGTGGACCGTGCTCGGCAACGGGCCGAGCCAGGCCACGGTCCCGGGCCACTGGACGATCACCCCGCCCGAGCCGCTGTCGACCTACTTCGTAACCCTGGTGGCCGGCCCGTACGCCTCGGTGTTCGCCGAGCACGACGGCATTCCGCTGGGCTTCCACGCACGGGCCTCGCTACGCGAACAGCTGGAGGCCGAAGCGCCCGACATGATCGAGGTGACCGGCCAGAGCTTCGACTACTACCACCGGATCTTCGGCGTCCGGTACCCGTTCGGGGAGTACCACCAGGCGTTCGTGCCCGACTTCAACGCCGGCGCGATGGAGAACCCGGGCTGCGTGACGTTCCGCGACCAGTTCATCTACCGCGGCCGGGCGACCGAGGCCGACCGCGGTTCGCGGGCCAGCGTGATCGCCCACGAGATGGCCCACCAGTGGTTCGGCGACCTGGTCAGCATGCGGTGGTGGGACGACCTCTGGCTGAACGAGTCCTTCGCCGAGTACCTGGCCCACCGTTGCTGCACCGAGGCCACCCGCTATCCGCGTTGGACCGAGTTCGGCGTCCGCCGCAAGGACTGGGGGGCGGTGGCCGACCAGGCGCCGAGCACCCACCCGGTGGCCGGCAACGGGTCGGTCGACGCGGCGGCCGCGTTGCAGGACTTCGACGGCATCAGCTACGCCAAGGGCGCGGCGGTGCTGCGGCAGCTCGTCGGCTTCGTCTCCGACGAGGTCTTCCTCGCCGGGCTGCGTACCTACTTCGACCGGTACGCGTTCGGCAACGCCGAGTTCGCCGAGCTGATCGCCTCCTGGACCGACGCCGGGGCCAGCGGGCTGGCGGAGTGGGCGGACGGCTGGCTGCGAACGTCCGGGATGGACACGATCGACGTGTCCGCAGCCTCCGGGCCCGTGACGCTGACGGTGAGCGGGCCGCACGGAACGACGTCGCCGCGCACCCACGCGCTGACCGTCGGCCGCGTGTCCGCCGACGGCAGCGTCCAGCCGTTGGTGGACCTCCGGCTGCGGGACCGGTCTGCGCCCATCGAGGTGGCCGCCGACAGCGTCCTCGTCGTCCCCGACGCGACCGACGCCACCTGGGCCAAGGTCCGGTTCGGCCCCGACGGCTGGTCCCGGCTGGCGACCGTGCTGCCGCAGGTCCGCGACGAAGCGGTGCTCGTGGTGGTCGACAACGCCATCCGCGACGCCGTCCGGGACGCCAGCCTCGACCCGGCCGTCGCGCTCGACCTGATCTGCGACTCCCTCGTCGGGCAGCAGTCCGAGGACCTGGTCGGGGTGCTGCTGAGCTTTGCCGCCCGCAGCCTCGCCGGGCCGTACGCCCCGGTGCCTGAACGTCTGGGCCGGCTGGGGCGGGTGCACGCGACAGCGTCAGCGATCGTTGCCGGCAGCGCCGCCGGGTCCGACCGCCAGCTCGCCGGCTTCCGGCTCGCCGTCGGCACCTCCGTGAACGCTGACCGGCTGCACGACTGGGCCGCCGGCCGCGCGCTGCCCGACGGCGTCCAGCTGGACTCCGAGCTGACCTGGAGCATCGTCGAACGGCTGGCCGCGGTCGCCGGCGACGCCGACCTGGTGGAGGCGACCCTGCGGCAGGACCCCTCCTCCGCCGCGGCCGTGCACGCCGCCCGCGCCCGGGCTGCGCTGCCCACCGCCGAGGCCAAGGTCGCGGCCTGGGCGCTGCTGACCGAGCCGTCCACGGCCAGCGCGTACGAGGTGTACGCCGCCGCGGACGGCTTCTTCGTCATCGGCCAGGAAGAGCTGACCGCCCCCTACGCGCTGCGCTACTTCGCCGAGCTCCCGGCGACCGCGCAGTTCCGGAACGGCTGGGCGCTGGCCCAGACCGCGCGGCAGGGCTTCCCCCGGCTGGCGGCCAACGAGGAAGCCGTCGCCGCCGCCGAACGGGCGTTGGCCGGCGAGCTGGCCGAGCCGGTCCGCCGTGAGCTCGTGGACGGGCTGGACCAGCTGCGCCGAGCCCTGGAGTCGGTCCGCCGCTACCGCTGAGCCGAACAACTTGTGACATGGTGCCGCGTACTCGCGGCACGATGTCGCAAGCTCTTCAAGCATCGGCCTCAGACCAGGGTCCAGGCCTCGGTGAGGACGTGGCGGAGGGTCTGCTCGATCTCGTCGAAGATGGCCTGGTCCGAGGTCAGGATCGGGGCGACCTGGATGACGGGGTCACCGCGGTCGTCAGCGCGGCAGTAGAGGCCGTTCTCGAACAGGGCGCCGGAGACGTAGCCGCGCAGGATCCGCTCGGACTCGGCCGCGTCGAAGGTCTCCTTCGTGTTCTTGTCCTTGACCAGCTCGATGCCGTAGAAGTAGCCGTCGCCGCGGACGTCGCCGACGATCGGCAGGTCGAGCAGCTTTTCCAGGGTCTGCCGGAAGGCGTTCTCGTTGCGGCGCACGTTGCCGAGCAGGTCCTCGCGCTCGAAGAGGTCGAGGTTGGCCAGCGCGACCGCGCAGGAGACCGGGTGGCCGCCGAAGGTGTAACCGTGCGGAAAGACGGTGTCGCCGTGGCTGAACGGCTCGAAGACCCGGTCGGAGATCAACGTCGCCCCCAGCGGGGAGTAGCCGGAGGTGAGGCCCTTGGCGCTGGTGATGATGTCGGGCTGGTAGCCGAACTTCTGCGCCCCGAACATCGTGCCGAGCCGGCCGTACGCGCAGATCACCTCATCGGAGACCAGCAGCACGTCGTAGGTGTCGCAGATCTCCCGCAGCCGATCGAAGTAGCCGGGCGGCGGCGGGAAGCAGCCGCCCGCGTTCTGCACCGGCTCGACGAACACCGCGGCGACGGTGTCGGGACCCTCCTCGAGGATGGCCTCCTCGACCCGGTTCGCCGCCCACAGGCCGAAGGCCTTCTCGTCGTTCGCGACCGGCTCGGGGGCGCGGTAGAAGTTGGTGTTCGGCACCCGGTGGCTGCCGGGCACCAGCGGCTCGAACGGGGCCTTGAACGGCGGGATCCCGGTGATCGAGAGCGCGCCCTGGGTGGTGCCGTGGTAGGCGATGGCCCGCGAGATCACCTTGTACTTGCCGGGCCGGCCGGTGAGCCGGAAGTACTGCTTGGCCACCTTCCAGGCCGTCTCCACCGCCTCGGCGCCGCCGGTGGCGAAGAAGATCTTGTTCAGGTCACCCGGTGACTCCGCCGCCAGCCGGTCGGCGAGCTCGATGGCCTTGGGGTGGGCGTAGGACCAGATGGGGAAGAAGGCGAGCGTCCGGGCCTGCTCGGCCATCACCTCGGCCAGCTCGGCGCGGCCGTGCCCGGCCTGTACCACGAACAGCCCGGACAGCGCGTCCAGGTAGCGACGACCGTTCGTGTCCCAGATGTAGGCGCCCTCGCCGCGGGCGATCGTGGGCACGGGCTTGTCGGCGTAGCCCGACATCCGGGTGAAGTGCATCCACAGGTGGTCGGCGGCGTTCCGGCTGCCGGGCATCCCGCCAGCCTGTCCGTGGTCGGTCACGGCGTCGAGGGTCGGGTTCGGGCTGGTCATCGGGTTCCCCACTGGTAGGTCTGTTTCGACAGCTTGAGATAGACGAAGGACTCGGTGGCCCGGACGCCAGGGATGGTGCGGATGTCGTTCTCGAGCAGCGCGAGCAGGTGGTCGTCGTCCTCGCAGACCACCTCGGCCAGCACGTCGAACGAACCGGCGGTCACGACCACGTAGTCGACGGCGTTCATCGCGGCCAGCGCGTCGACGATGGGCTCCAGCCGCCCCTCGGCCTTGATGCCGAGCATGGCCTGGCGGCGGAAGCCGAGCTGCAGCGGGTTGGTCACCGCGACGATCTGCATCACGCCCGCCTCGGTCAGCCGGGCCACCCGCTGGCGGACCGCGGCCTCGGACAGGCCGACGGCCGTGGCGATCTTGGCGTACGAGCGGCGGCCGTCCTGCTGCAGCTGCTCCACGATCGCCTTGGCGATCTCGTCGAGGTGTACCGGCTGGCGGTCGCCATCGACCGGTCGGGCCGGGACAGCGGCGAGGGGAGCGACGGGCTCGGGGTCCTCAGTTTCGGGAACCGACACGACGGGTCCTGTGCTCATCCACCGATCATGGCCTCACGGCCGAACCGAGGCAAGCGGATCCGCAGGAGAAACACGAATGGAACACCGAATACCTTGCCAAAGCTGCTCAAGACTGCGATAAACGTAGGACCGAGCGGAGTGGGGCGGGGTAACCCACTCCGATCGGGTCAGCGAACCATGAGGGGGAGCACGTGAGTGGAACGGGTGCGAGCCCTGGGCTGACGCCGGGCCGGCGGCTCCGCGGGTCCGTCAGCCGGCGCTCCTTCCTACGGGGCGCCGGGCTGGCCGCCACGGCCGCGACCCTCTCGGCGTGCGCCGTCCCGGGCATCAAGGTGTCGGACTACACCGCGGTGCCGGACCTGTCCGACTCCGACAAGACGCTCAACTGGTCGAACTGGCCCTTCTACATCGACGTCGCCGAGGACGGGTCGACCGACCCGACGACCCTGGAGCTGTTCGTCAAGAAGACCGGCATCCAGGTGGCCTACACCGAGGACGTCAACGACAACGACGAGTACTTCGCCAAGATCCAGCCGCAGCTGACCGGTGGTCAGGAGATCGCCGCCGACCTGTTCGTGGTCACCGACTGGATGGTGGGCAAGCTGATCCGGCTCGGCTTCCTGACCGAGCTCGACCACGCGAACATCCCCAACCTCAAGAACCTGCGTGCCGACCTGCGCGACGTGAGCTACGACCCCGGCCGCAAGTACTCCGTCACCTGGCAGTCCGGTCTGGCCGGGATCGCGGTCAACCCCGCGGCGCTCGGCGGGGTCGAGATCACGTCGATGGACCAGCTGCTCACCGACTCCGCCCTGCGCGGCAAGGTGACGCTGCTGACCGAGATGCGCGACACCGTGGGGCTCACCATGATGGACCTCGGCTACGACTGTGCCGACTTCACCTTCGAGCAGTTCGACGCGGCGATCGCCAAGCTGCAGAAGTCGGTGGACTCGGGCCAGATCCGCCGTTTCACCGGCAACGACTACGGCTCCGACCTCGCCCAGGGCAACGTGGCCGCCTGCGTCGGCTGGACCGGCGACGTCGTCAGCCTGCAGGCCGACACCCCCGACCTCGGCTTCGTCGTCCCCGACGCGGGCTGCACGATCTGGAGCGACAACTTCGTGGCGCCCATCCGCAGCCCCCGCAAGAAGAACGCCGAGACCTTGATCAACTTCTACTACGACCCCGAGATCGCTGCGCAGTCGGAGGACTACATCAACTACATCACCCCGGTCGACGGTACAGCCAAGGTGATGGAGGACTACGACCCCGACCTGCTCGAGAACCCGCTGGTGTTCCCCGACAAGAAGACGCTGGCCAAGGCGCAGGTCTTCATGGGCCTGACCGAGGAAGAGGAGAACCGATGCAACCGCGCGTTCGCCAAGCTGACCGGTGCCTGATGGTGTTGAGGTGCCTGATGGTGTTGAGGCGCTTGACCGGGATGAGGGGCCTGACCACATGACCACGACCCAGACGGCGCCGCCCCAGCAGGACCAGGGTGAGGAGGGAAGCGGTCTCGACATCCGCAGGCTGTACAAGCACTACGGCAGCTTTGCGGCCGTGGACGACATCGACCTCGCGGTGCCGGAAGGCAGCTTCTTCGCCCTGCTCGGCCCCTCAGGCTGCGGCAAGACCACCACCCTTCGGATGGTGGCCGGGCTGGAGGAGCCGACCTCAGGCGAGATCCGCATCGGCGGCCAGGAGATCTCGCACCTGCGGCCCTTCCAGCGTCCGGTGAACACGGTGTTCCAGAGCTATGCACTGTTCCCGCACATGACGATCTTCGAGAACGTCGCGTTCGGGCTACGCCGGCGCAAGGAGCCTGAGGTCGAACGCCGGGTGAACGAGATGCTCGAGCTGGTCGAGATGAGCCACCTGGCCAAGCGGAAGCCCACCCAGCTCTCCGGCGGTCAGCAGCAGCGGATCGCCGTCGTCCGGGCGCTGGTCAACAAGCCGAAGGTGCTGCTGCTCGACGAGCCGCTCGGCGCGCTCGACCTCAAGCTGCGCCGCCAGCTGCAGCTGGAGCTGAAGCGGATCCAGACCGAGGTCGGGATCACGTTCATCCACGTCACGCACGACCAGGAGGAGGCCATGACCATGGCCGACACCATCGCCGTGCTGAACAAGGGCAAGGTCGAGCAGGTCGGCGCCCCGATCGAGCTGTACGAGAACCCGCGGACCGCCTTCGTCGCCGGCTTCCTCGGCCAGACCAACCTGCTGAGCGTCAACGTCGTCAGCCGGGACGCCTCGACCGTCGTCGTCGACTTCCACGGCGTCCGGCTCACCATGCCGGCCGACCGGCTCACCGCCACCGGCACGGCTGTCGAGGCCGGCGTCCGGCCGGAGAAGATCTCGATGGCCGACGTCGGGCAGGCGCCCAGCGGGATGAACACCATCGACGGCACGATCATTGACGCGTCCTTCATCGGCGTCTCCACCCAGTACGTGGTGCGGGCGCTCGCCGACGCCGAGGAAGAGGTGGCGGTCTTCAGCCAGAACAGCGCCACCCACATCCGCCGGGTGGGCGAGCAGGTCAGCCTGCACTGGCACCCCGAGCACACGTTCGGCCTGCACGAGGGGGCCTGGATCGAGGCCGAGGCCGCCGAGGTCGCTTCGTGAGCGTGGCACCCCCGGAAGTCGGTACCGGGGCGGTCGGCCCGGCGCTGGGGCAGAGCACCGATACCAGCGACGGGGCCAGTGGTGCCCGCTCGAGCAAGCTGACCCCGTACTTCCTGCTGCTGCCCCTGGCCCTGGCCCTGGTCGTGTTCTTCCTGCTGCCGCTGCTGAGCCAGATCAACAGCTCGCTCACCAGCGGCGGCCTGGAGGAGGGCTACCGCTTCACCTGGGAGTTCGGCAACTACCGCGAGGTGTGGGTCGACTACTGGCCGCAGTTCCTGCGCTCCTTCGGCTACGCGGCCGTCTCCACCGTGCTCGCGCTGCTGATCGCCTACCCGCTGGCGTACACGATCGCCTTCAAGGTCAGCGACCGAGTCCGGCCGATCATGCTCGTGTTGATCATCGCGCCGTTCTTCACCAGCTTCTTGATCAGGACGCTGGCCTGGACCACCGTGCTCGCCGACGACGGACCTGTCGTCAGCCTTCTGCACGACATCGGCTTCCTCGCCGTCACCGACGCCCTCGGCGTGACCAGCGACGGCCGGGTCCTCGCCACCCCGCTCGCGGTGATCCTCGGTCTGACCTACAACTTCCTGCCCTTCATGACCCTGCCGCTCTACGCGTCGCTGGAAAAGCAGGACCGGTCGCTGATCCAGGCCTCCGGCGACCTCTACGCCAGCGCCTGGGCGGGCTTCTGGAAGATCACCTGGCCGCTGTCGCTGCCCGGCGTGGTCTCGGGCACGCTGCTGACCTTCATCCCGGCCACCGGTGACTACATCAACGCCACCTTCCTCGGCTCGATGCGCGAGTCGATGTCGGGCAACGTGATCGACGCGCTCTTCCTGCGGGTCCGCGACTACAACCACGCGGCCGCCCTGTCGATCTCGCTGATGGTGGCCATCGTGGTGCTCGTCGTCTACTACGTCCGCAGGGCGGGAACGGAGGATCTGGTCTGATGGCTGTTCTCACTCGACCGACCGACGCGGACTCCACCAGCGCGCCGGCGCGTACGGAGCCGCCGCCGCGCCGCAAGATCAAGGGTCGGACGGGGCGCTGGGTCCGCGACCACCTGGTCACCCTGTTCGGGGCCCTGGCGCTGGTCTACCTCTTCATCCCCATCGCGGTGGTGGTGGTCTTCTCCTTCAACAAGCCGGCCGGGTCGTTCAACTACACCTGGACCGAGTTCTCCCTCGACGCCTGGGCGCACCCGTGCAGCGTGGAGGGGATGTGCGGCTCGCTGGGGCTCAGCCTCAAGATCGCCGTCCTCGCCACCCTCGCCGCGACCGTGCTCGGCACGCTCGCCGCGTTCGCGCTGGTCCGGCACGAGTTCCGCGGCAAGGCGTTGGCCAACGTGTTGATCTTCGTCCCGATGGCCACCCCGGAGGTCGTGGCCGGCTCGTCGCTGCTGGTGCTCTTCGTCGGGATGGGCTTCCCGCTGGGCCAGACCACGATCTGGATCGCCCACACCGTGTTCTGCATGAGCTTTGTCGTCGTGACGGTCAAGGCCCGGCTCGTCGGGCTCGACCCGCGGCTGGAGCAGGCGGCCCAGGACCTCTACGCGAACCGGGTGCAGACCTTCCTGCGGATCACGCTGCCGCTGATCATGCCCGGCATCGTCGGTGCCGCCCTGCTGTCGTTCTCGCTCTCCTTCGACGACTTCATCATCACCAACTTCAACTCCGGCTCAGAAGTGACCTTCCCGATGTTCGTCTGGGGAGCGGCCAAGAAGGCGCTGCCGCCGCAGATCAACGTGATCGGTACCGCGATGCTGATGATCGCGTTGCTGCTCACGATCACCGGACGCCTCATCAGCGAGCGCCGCAGCCGCTGACCGCGCCGACCCGGCTGGCCCGGACCACCGACGGTGGTCCGGGCTTCCTCCTCCGGCCGGTCACGGCTCCAGATGACAATCGTGTTGCGCCGTTGGCCGCTCTCGCCAAGACCTTGCGCTGGTCGGCAGCGTGGCTTAAGACTGTGCGGGTGCGGTGGCCGTTCGGGGCACGCGCTGAACTGTGCGCTGCGGCGTGCCACCTCGAGGAGGACCTCCCATGCGAAGAAGCATCCGCGCGCTCGCCGCGGTCGCGGCCGTGCCGTTGCTCTTGACGACAGCCTGCTCCACCACCGAGACCCCCACCGGCGGGGCCAGCTCGACCGGGGCCGGCGCCGGCCGCGGCCCGACGCTCTGCAAGCCGGACGGCAGCTTGACCGACGTGTACAAGCGCCCCAAGGTGAACAGCTCGGGCAACGTCACCGCCGCGGTCGAGGAGGCGGTGCACGACTACAACAACAACACCTCCACGGCCAACAGCTTCGCCAACTCGCTGCTGAGCCTGGCCCAGCCGTCGGCGTTCTTCGTCGACAGCAACCTCGGCGTGTGCGTGGACGGTGACGTGATGAGCTCGGTCACCGAGGCCAGCACCGATCCGCTGAGCATCGTCTACAAGATCAGGCCCGACGCGGTCTGGTCCGACGGCAAGCCGGTCAGCTGCCACGACTTCTACCTCGCGTGGCTGGCTTCGGCGTCTGCGGCCAAGAGCAAGGACGGCGCGCCCGCCTTCGACCCGGCCAGCTCCACCGGCTACGACCAGATGAAGGCGCCGGTCTGCTCCGACGATGACAAGACCGTCACCACGACCTACACCACGCCGTTCGGCGACTACCGCAGCCTGTTCGCCTACATGATGCCGGCGCACATCGTCGAAGCGGCCAGCAAGATCCAGGACGTCACGAAGATCAGCGCTTCCGACAACAGTGCCGACACGCAGGAGTTCGCGGCCAACTACATCAAGCTGTTCACGGCGTTCAACGCCGACGCTGACGTCTCGGCCGGCCCGTTCCTGCTGAAGTCGCGTACCGACGAGCAGTCGGTGCTGGTGCGCAACGACAAGTGGTGGGGCAATGCGGCCGGCCCGGAGTCGCTGACCATCGTGACCAACGCCGACGGACAGTCGGAGGTGCAGTCGCTGCAGAACCAGGAGGTGCAGGTCATCTCACCGCAGCCCGACGCGGCCCTCGCCCAGCAGCTGCGGGCGCTCAGCGGCGTCACTTTTGTGGCCAAGGCGGGCGCCACCTACGAGCACATCGACTTCAACATGAAGCTGCCCATGTTCCAGGGCGCCGCCGGCAAGGCGCTGCGGGAGGCGACGTTCCTCTGCGTGGACCGGAGCGACATCATCACCAAGCTGGTCAAGCAGGTCAACCCGGACACGGTGCCGGTCGGCAACTTCATCTACCTGCCGAACGAACCGGCCTACGTCGACCACTACGCCGACTACAAGACCGGCGACGTGGACAAGGCCAAGCAGGTCATGGAGGCGGCGGGCTGGAAGCTCGGCTCCGACGGCGTCTACGCCCTTGACGGCAAGGAAGCGTCCTTCCGGCTGGGTCACAAGGTCGTCGACAACCGCGAGCGCATCGCCCAGCTGGTCGGATCGTCGTGCGCCAAGGCCGGCATCAAGGTGACCGACGACCAGGACGTGAACTTCAACGCCAAGCGGCTGCCGGCGAGCGACTTCGACACCGCCCTGTTTGCCTGGGTCGGCAACCCGTTCAAGTCCAGCAGCACCAGCATCTACACCACCGGTGGTGGCGCCAACTACAACGGCTACGCCAACGAGACGGTCGACAAGCTGTTCAAGGAGGGCAACTCCTCCACCGACCAGACGAAGCAGTCCGACCTCTACAACCAGATGGACGCGGAGATGGCCAAGGACCTGGCGTCCATCCCGCTCTACCAGTTCTCGGACATGATCGCCCACACCAGCACCCTCAGCCCGGCCCTGTCCTACGACGGTGTGTCCGGCGGTCCTTTCTGGAACGCCTTCGAGTGGGAACTTCAGGGTTGATCGCCTATATCGTCCGCCGGTTGGCCGTGTCGGTCCTGCTCCTGCTGGTGGCATCCTTCGTCTGCTTCGCTCTGGTGCAGGCGTTGGGTGACCCCATCGCGGAGTGGGCCGGCCGGCAACGGCAGACCAACCCGGGGGGATCGGCTGACGCGATCGCTGCCGCGTACCAACGCGCCGGCCTCGGCCGGCCGTTCCTGAGCCGCTACTTCAGCTGGCTCGGAAACTTCGTGCAGGGGGACTGGGGTACGACGGTCAACCCGGGGACCACCCCGGTCGACGTCAAGAGCAAGATCCTGCACGCCAGCGTGATCACGCTCCGGCTGATCCTGTTCGCCACGATCCTCGCGATCGTGGTGGGCATGCTCACCGGCGTGGTCACCGCGGTCCGGCAGAACTCGGCGCTGGACTACGGGGTGACCGGCTTCTCGTTCCTGGTCTTCTCGATGCCCATCTTCAGCGTCGCGGTGCTGCTGAAGCTGGTCGGGATCAACCTGAACAACACCCTGCAGTCCCTGGGGATGCCCCGGTGGCTGGTCACGGCCGGCTATCCACCGGGTGGCTTCTCCGGCGGGCTGGGGCATCGCCTCTTCCAGTTCACCGGGGTCTACACCCTGCCCACGATCTCACTGCTGCTGATCTCGTTCGCGACGTACACCCGCTTCCAGCGGGCGTCGATGCTCGACATCGTCAGCTCCGACTACGTCCGGACCGCACGGGCGAAGGGGCTGACGCCGCGTCGGGTGATCTGGGTGCACGCCTTCCGCAACGCCCTCATCCCGGTGGTGACGGTGGCGGCGATCAACATGGGCTCGGTGGTCTCGGGCGCGGTGATCACCGAGACCGTCTTCGGCTGGCAGGGGATGGGTGCGTTGCTCGTGACCTACGTGAACCGTAAGGAGCCGTACATGATCCTGGCGTTCCTGATGGTCACCGCCGTGTTCGTCATCCTCGCCAACCTGCTGGCCGACCTGGCCTACAGCGTCATCGACCCAAGGATTCGCCTTGACTGAGCTCCGCCTTGACTGAGCTGCTGGCCGGCCCAACGGCTGCGGTCGAACCCGCCCCGGTCACCACCGGCGCCACGGCCACGCTGCGCCGGTTCCTGCGACACAAGGCGGCCGTCGGCGGAACGGCGGTCTTCCTCCTGATGCTGCTGTTCGCCCTGCTGGGCGGGCTGTTCTGGCGGGCCGGCACGGGTTCGGACTTTGACCAGTTCCTGCCGGCCTCGGCCATCCACCCGTTCGGCACCGACGAGCTCGGCCACGACATGCTGGCGCTGGTCATCAAGGGCACCCAGTTCTCGTTGCTCATCTCGATCGTGGTCGCCGTCGTCTCGACCGGTCTGGGCGTGACCCTCGGGGCGATCGCCGGTTACTACGGCGGCTGGGTCGACTCGGTCGTCGACCGCACCCTCGAGCTGTTGCTGATCCTGCCGGCGGTGGTGATCGTGGGCGTGATGGCGGTCAAGTTCTCGGGCAGCTGGGTGATGGTCGCGGTCTTCCTCGGCGTCACCAACTGGATGCAGCTCGCCCGGGTCATCCGCGGCATGGTGCTCACCCTGCGGGAGAAGGACTTCGTGCACGCCGCCCGAGCCATGGGCGCCTCCGACGTCCGGATCCTGGTGCAGCACATCCTGCCCAACACCGTCGACGTGGTCATCGTCAACACCACCCTCACCATCGCCACGGCCGTCCTGCTGGAGGCTGCGCTGTCCTTCATCGGCCTGGGGGTCAAGCCGCCCGACACCTCGCTGGGGCTGTTGATCAACCAGACCCAGGGCTTCCTGCCGACCCCGAACGCGGTGCTGTTCTGGATCCCGCTGGGCTTCATCGTCGCGCTCAGCCTCTCGGTGAACTTCATCGGGGACGGTCTGCGGGACGCACTCGACCCGCGACAGGACCTCCGCGGATGACCGAGGTGCTCACCACCCCCACGCGGGGCGCGCGTGCGGTCAGCTCGGCGCACCACCAGCCCCGAGACGGCGTGCTGTTGGAGGTCGAGGACCTGCACGTGGAGTTCCGCGGGCGCGAAGGCGTCGCGAAGGCCATCAACGGGGTCTCGTTCTCGCTGTCCGAAGGCGAGACGCTCGCCATCCTGGGCGAGTCCGGCTCCGGCAAGTCGGTCACGGCTCAGGCCGTGATGGGCATCCTCGACTCCCCGCCCGGGTTCGTCACGGGCGGGCAGGTGCGCTACTGCGGCGAGGACCTGCTCACGATGAGCGAGCCGCAGCGTCGAGCGATCCGCGGGCCGGAGATCTCGATGGTGTTCCAGGACGCGCTGAGCGCCCTGAACCCGGTGTTCAGCGTCGGCTGGCAGATCGCCGAGATGTTCCGCCAGCACCGCGGCATGAACAAGGCCGACGCGCAGGAGCAGGCCGTCCGGCTGATGGAGCGGGTGCAGATCCCCGGTGCCCGCCAGCGCGTGAAGGCCTATCCGCACCAGTTCTCCGGCGGCATGCGGCAGCGGATCATGATCGCCATGGCCATCGCGCTCGACCCGGCGGTGCTGATCGCCGACGAGCCGACGACCGCCCTCGACGTGACCGTCCAGGCCCAGATCATGGACCTGCTCCGCGAGCTGCAGGACGAGCGCAAGATGGGTCTGATCCTGATCACCCACGACCTCGGGGTGGTGGCCGACGTCGCCGACAAGATCGCGGTGATGTACGCCGGTCGGATCGTCGAGCACGCGGACGTCTACGACCTCTACGCATCACCGGCGCACCCGTACTCCAAGGGTCTGCTCGAGTCGATCCCGCGGCTGGACCAGAAGGGGCAGGAGCTCTCGGCCATCGGTGGGCTGCCGCCGAACCTGCTGCACATCCCCGCCGGCTGCTCGTTCAACCCGCGGTGCCGGTACGCGGCCGACGTCTGCCGGACCGACCCGCCGCCGGAGCTGCACGTCGTCGGTCATCACCGGCGCAGCGCCTGCCACTTCGCCGAGGAGGTGCTGGCCGGGACGGCCACGCCGACCAGGGACGTCGCAGACGGTGCGGGACTGGTCGACCCGGTGGCCGACGAGCTCGCCGGACCAACCCGAGAGGACGGTGCCCGATGACGGACGGTGACGTCGTCCTGAAGGCGGACGGTCTGGTCAAGCACTACCCGATCAAGGCCGGCATCCTGCGGCGGACGGTCGGGCAGGTCAAGGCGGTGGACGGGGTGTCGTTCGAGCTGCGTCGCGGCGAGACGCTCGGCATCGTCGGCGAGTCCGGCTGCGGCAAGTCGACGCTGGGCCGGCTGCTGATGCGGCTGGAGGAGCCGACCGCCGGCACCGTCGAGTTCGACGGCGTCGACATGTACGCGGCGCGAGGTGCGGCGATGCGGCGGTTGCGGCGCGACATCCAGATCGTCTTCCAGGACCCGTACACCTCGCTGAACCCGCGCAAGACGGTCGGCGACATCATCGGCGAGCCGTTCGAGATCCACCCCGACGCGATTCCGAAGGGCGACCGGCGCCGCCGGGTGCAGGAGCTGCTCGACCTGGTCGGGCTCAACCCCGAGCACATCCACCGCTATCCGCACCAGTTCTCCGGCGGCCAGCGGCAGCGGATCGGCATCGCCCGCGGGGTCGCGCTCAACCCCAAGGTGCTGATCTGCGACGAGCCGGTCTCCGCGCTCGACGTGTCCGTGCAGGCCCAGGTGGTGAACCTGCTCGAGCGGCTCCAGGACGAGCTGGGGCTGGCGTACGTGTTCATCGCCCACGACCTCTCGGTGGTCCGCCACATCTCCGACCGGGTCGGCGTGATGTACCTCGGCACCCTCGCCGAGATCGGCGACGAGGACCAGATCTACTCCCGCCCCACCCACCCGTACACCCAGGCCCTGCTCTCCGCGGTGCCCGTGCCCGACCCGACGCTGCGGCACTCGCGGGCGCAGATCAAGCTCACCGGGGACGTGCCGAGCCCGGCCAACCCGCCGTCCGGCTGCCGCTTCCACACCCGCTGCTTCAAGGCCGAGGACACTTGCTCGGTCGACGTCCCGCTGCTCGTGTCCCGTCCGGACGGGGTGGGCAGCCACGACTCGGCGTGCCACTTCGCGGCCCCGTTCTCCGTCGTCGGCGCGGAGGCTCACTCCGCTTAGGGTGGAACCCGTGAGTACGCCCCTTCCTGACCGCCGGCTGATGCTGGTGCACGCCCACCCCGACGACGAGACGATCGGCAACGGCGTCACCATGGCCAAGTACGTCGCCGCCGGGGCTGCGGTGACGCTGGTCAGCTGCACCCTCGGCGAGGAGGGCGAGGTGCTCGTCCCCGAGCTGGTGCATCTCGACGCCGACCACGACGACACCCTCGGGCCGCACCGGTTGGGTGAGCTGCAGCAGGCGATGGACGCGCTCGGAGTGACCGACTTCGTCCGGCTCGGCGGCGACTTCTGCTACCGCGACTCCGGGATGGCCTACGACGACCAGCGCCGCGCGATCGCCCGCGACGTGCTGCGGGACGGCATCTTCTGGACCGCCGACCTGCTCGAGGCGTCGAACGCGCTGGTGCCGCTGATCCGCGACCGGCGCCCGCAGGTGTTGTTGACCTACAACGAGATTGGCGGCTACGGCCACCCCGACCACGTGCAGGCGCACCGGGTCGCGATGTACGGCTACCTGCTCGCCGGCGTGCCGACGTACCGGCCGGACCTCGGCGAGGCCTGGCTGGTCCCGCGGGTGCTCTGGAACACGATGAGCCGGGAGCGGATGCGCGAGGGCATCGAGGCGCTGCGTGCTGCCGGGGACACCGAGACCTTCGCCGGCTGGGACGTCGAGAACCCCGACCTGCCGATGGTCTCGAGCAACGCCGACATTGTCGCCGAGATCGCGGGCGAGGAGTACGTGGAGGCCAAGCTCAAAGCCATGCGCGCCCACGCCACCCAGATCACCGAGGACGGCCCGTTCTTCGCCGGCGCCAAGGTGATCGGCGACCAGATGTGGGGCCGCGAGTACTACCGGTTCGCGGCGGGGCTGCCGTTCCCGGACACCGGCGGCTGGGCCGACGACCTCTTCGCCGGGCTGGACTGACCACTGTCCAGCCATGATCCGGCGCCCGCTGTTCCCTCGTCCGCTGGCGCGGCGCCGACTGCTCCGGTGCCTCCGGACGCGACGCGTCGCGCCCACCTCGTCCGCATCCTGCGGGTGGCCGGTGCCGCGGTCGCCTTCGTGGCCGCGCTCTACCTGCTCGGCCACCTGGTGGCCGGCGACCGGCTGCCCAAGGACGCCGTCATTGCCGGGGTCCCGGTCGGCGGACTCGGGGCGGCGCAGGCCGAGGACCGGCTGACGGCTGAGCTGGGCCCGCGGGTTGCTGAACCCCGGAAGGTGGTCGCGGCCGGGACCACGGCGTCGCTGCTGCCGGCGGAGGCGGGACTGGGCGTCGACTACGCCGCCAGCGTCCGAGCCGCAGGTGGGGGACACCCGTGGAGCCCGCGCCAGATCGTCCGGGTGCTGGTCACCGGCGGTGGGGCGACCGAGGCGGTCGTGACGGTGGACCGCGCCCGGCTGGAGGCTGCCCTGGCCACCGTGGCGCAGGAGGTGGACCGCGAGCCCGTGAACGCCGGGCTGGTCTATCGCGACCAGGCTTTCGTGGTGAGGAAGGCAAGGGCCGGCGTCGAGCTGGCGCGACCGCAGGCGGCGGCCGCGCTGACCGACGGCTGGCTCGGGACCGACCCGGTGGACCTGCCGGTCGAGGACGCGCCGCCGGTGGTGACCACGGCCGAGGCCAAAGCCGTGCGCAGCGCAGTCGCCTTGCCTGCGGTCTCCGGCCCGGTCCGGGTGCAGGTCGGCGACGGCGGCCGGATCTCGGTGACCCCGGCGATGATCGGTGCGGCCCTGGACTTCCGCGAGCAGGACGGGACGCTCGTCCCCGACCTCGACGCCCAGACGTTGCGTGAGGCGGCCGATGCGGCGGTCCGCGAGGTCGCCTCGAGCAAGCCCCGCGACGCGACCGTCCGGCTGGTCGACGGGCGGCCGACGGTGATCCCGGCGGTCGAGGGCGCCACGGTGGCGGCGTCCGCCCTGGCCAAGGCCGTCGAGCCGGTGCTGACCAGGAAGGGCGACGACCGGACGGCCACCCTCGAGCTGTCCGGCGCGAAGGCGTCCTTCTCGACCGCCGACGCTGAGGCGCTCGGCATCACGGAGAAGACCGGCAGCTTCACCACCTACTTCCCCTACGCCGAGTACCGCAACGTCAACATCGGCCGCGCGGCCGAGCTGATCAACGGCACCGTCCTCAAGCCGGACGAGACGTTCTCGCTCAACAAGGTGGTGGGGGAGCGGACCAAGGCCAACGGTTTCACCGAGGGCTTCATCATCTCGGGCGGGAAGTTCAAGCGTGAGCTCGGCGGCGGGGTGTCCCAGAGCGCGACCACGACGTTCAACGCGATGTTCTTCGCGGGGCTGAAGGACGTGGAGCACCAGCCGCACACGCTCTACATCGACCGCTACCCGCCGGGGCGGGAGGCTACCGTCGCGTGGCCCGACCTGGACCTGAAGTTCCAGAACGACACCCGCTACGGCGTGCTCGTGCAGGCCGAGGTCACCCCCGCCAGCGCGAGCCAGCGCGGCTCGATCACCGTCACGATGTGGTCGACGAAGACGTGGGACAAGGTCGCCTCCACCGCACCGGCGAAGTCGAGCTTCACCACCGGCCGCGACCTCGTCGACGACTCCGCCTCGTGCGAGCCCCAGGCGCCCGCGCAGGGCTTCGACGTCTCCTACAGCCGGCTCTTCTACCGCGACGGCGAGGTCGCCAAGCGGCAGAACTTCTCCTGGCGCTACGGCCCGACCGACCGGATCCGCTGCAGCTGAGGGCTCCTCGCCATCAGTGTGTTCACTTCCGTGGCGACTACGCCACGGAAGTGAACACACCATCGCCAGCCGGCGGCGCCAGGTAGCGGTAACGGTGGTGCAGGCGGAAGCCCAGCCCCTCGTACGCGGTCACGGCGGCCGTGTTCGCGGTGGCGACCTGAAGGTAGGCGTAGCGGGCGCCGTTCCGGGCGGCCCAGTGGCCGAGTGCGCGCAGGACGTCCGTCGCCCGACCCCGCCGGCGGTGCTCGGGGCGTGTCCAGACGGCGGAGCAGCCGAGCCAGTCGCCGTTCAGGTGACCCCGACCGATGGCGACCGGTTCGCTGTTCCCCGGCTCGCCGCTGGCGCTGGCGAAGCCGGTCGGCGGGTGGCCGGCGAGGATCAGCCGCAGCAAGCCCGGGTCGACGTCGGCGGGCCGGCTCTCGGCGTAGGCGTTCCACCACGCCACCTCGAGGGTCTCGGTGACACGGACGCCGGTGGGCGGCCGCTCGGTGCCCAGCAAGTCGGCCAGCCGGATCGCCAGCACGTCGGTGGGCACGTAGCTGTCGACCCAGCCGAGCGCCTGCAGCGCCGCCTCGGGGTCCCCGCCCTGCACCACCTGCGCCCGCGGCGGAATCGCGTTCAGCGCCGCGTACGCCACGATCCGGCGCGCGGCTTCGGCTACCGGGACGTGCGGATCGCCGACCGCCAGAGCGCTGTTGGCCCGTCCGGTGAAGCCACCGCCGGCCCGCAGCACCCAGTCGCCCAGCGGCTCGGACAGGGCCAGCCAGCCGGGTAGGGCGACGTGCTCGAGCTGGTCGGGGCTGATGACACGGTCCGGGGGCGGCCCGCCGGCCGCCGCCGGCACCTGGCGGGCGGCTACCACCGCGGCCCGCTCGACGACGGTCAGCTCGCAGCCGCCGCGGTGCACATAGACCTGCTCCTCGGTCACCAGCTGCAGCCAGCCGATCACGTCGGTGGCCGCGCCGTCGGGCGTCCGGTACCGGACCGTCCAGCGTTGGCCGGGCTGGGCCGCCCGGAGGAGATCGTTCATCGCCACCGTCTCGTAGGTGAACCTTCGTGGAGCGCGTGCACTGCGAGGGCGATACTAGGGCGAGCACGTCCGACCCCGGCCAGTTCCGTGGGTACCAGCATGATTCGAGGAGTGACTTGTGACGTACGTCATCGCCCAGCCCTGTGTGGACCTCAAGGACCGGGCCTGCGTCGAGGAGTGCCCGGTCGACTGCATCTACGAGGGTAAGCGGATGCTCTACATCCACCCCGACGAGTGCGTCGACTGTGGCGCCTGCGAGCCGGTCTGCCCGGTCGAGGCCATCTTCTACGAGGACGACACCCCCGAGGAGTGGAAGGAGTACTACAACGCGAACGTGGACTTCTTCTCCGACCTCGGCTCACCCGGCGGCGCGGCCAAGCTCGGCGTGATCGACAAGGACCACCCGCTGATCGAGGCGCTACCGCCGCAGGAGCAGGCCGAGTGAGCCTGCTGCCCGTACGCCCGTGAGGGTCTCCGCGGCTCTGCCGGACTTCCCCTGGGACACCCTGGCCGCCGCCAAGACCCTCGCCTCCGCCCACCCGGACGGCATCGTCGACCTGTCCATCGGTACGCCGGTCGACCCCACACCCGAGCTGGGTCAGCGGGCGCTGGCCGCCGCCGGCGACAGCCCGGGCTATCCGCAGACGGCGGGTACCCCGCAGCTGGGCGCGGCGATCGCGGCCTACCTGGCCGGGCGGTGGGGAGCCGAGGGGATCACGGCCGCAGCGACGTTGCCCGTGATCGGCACCAAGGAGCTGGTGGCCTGGCTGCCGACGCTGCTCGGGCTCAACCAGGACGACCTGGTGGTGGTGCCGCGGACGGCCTACCCGACCTACCTGGTCGGCGCCCGGCTGGCGGGCTGCCGCAGCCGGGCGGTCGACGACCTGGCTGAGCTGGGCGACCAACGGCCCACCATGGTCTGGCTCAACTCCCCGTCGAACCCGACCGGTGAGGTGCTGTCCGCCCCGGTGCTCGCCGAGCGGGTCCGCGACGCTCGGGCCCGAGGGGCGGTCGTGGTCTCCGACGAGTGCTACGGCGAGTTCGGCTGGGAGGCCGAGCCGACCTCGGTGCTGCACCCGGACGTCTGCGGCGGCGACCACACCGGGCTGCTGGCCCTGCACTCGCTGTCCAAGCGTTCCAACCTGGCCGGCTACCGGGCCGGCTTCGTGGCCGGCGACCCGGTGCTGGTCGAGGAGCTGCTGGCCGTACGCAAGCACGCCGGGATGATCGTGCCGCGACCGGTGCAGGAGGCGATGACGGTCCTGCTGGCCGACTCCGCCCACGTCGACGAGCAGCGCCGGCGCTACCAGGGCCGGCGCAAGGTGCTGCGCCCGGCGCTGACCGCGGCCGGCTTCCGGATCGAGCACTCCGAGGCCGGGCTCTACCTGTGGGCCACCCGGGACGAGCACGGCCGCGCCTCGGTCGACCATCTCGCCCGGTACGGCATCCTGGCCGCCCCCGGCGACTTCTACGGTGAGGCCGCTGCCTCGTACGTCCGGCTCGCCCTGACCGCACCCGACGAACGCATCGCCGCGGCCGCTGCCCGACTCTCCTGACTACCGACTTGTCAGCGGCGGTGGTCGCCAGGGCGACCACTGACGCTGACAACTCGGTGGCAGGGCGTGGGTCAGCGCAGGGTGACGCGGACCTCGCCGGTCCCGAGCATCGTGCGGTTGACCTCCCAGGCGGCGAGGGTGGTGCCGTCGCTGGTCCAGGTCCGGTCGGCGACGGTGACCGAGACGACGCCGTAGCGTGCCGCGTTGGCCACGGCGTGCTGGCCGTACGCCCAGGCCAGCGTCGCCTTCCCCGCCCGGACGGTCACCGTAGGGCCGTCGACGGCGTGGTCGACCGTGCCCAACGTCTTCTCCATCGCCGTGACCAGACCGTCGCTGTTCCCGGCGCGATCCTGGCGTTCCAGGCAGCTGATGCCGGCGGTCGACCGGCCGGTCAGGACGCTGGCGAGCACCCGGCCGTCGGCCTCGTGGTCGCGGTAGGCGTCCGGGAAGCCGCTGCGCTGCACCTGCTGCGCCACCTCGGTGATGTCACCGTCCTCCCAGCCCTTGACCTTGACCAGGGCGTCGTAGAACGCGCCGGTGGCGTAGTAGGGGTCCTTCAGCTGCTTGACCGTGCCCCAGCCCTGGGACGGACGCTGCTGGAACAGCCCGACCGAGTCCCGGTCGCCACCGTCGAGGTTGCGGATCCCCGACTCCTGGTAGACGGTCGCCATCGCGATCGAGGCCGCCCGCGGCGCCAGCCCGCGACGGACCGAGAGCCCGACGATGATCGAGGTCAGGTGGGCCTGCTCGAGGCTGAGCACCACGGAGGACTCCCCGGCCGTGGCCACACAGCGCTGCTGGCCCGGGACGGGCGCGGTCACCCCACGGTCGCGCAGCAGGGCGAAGCCGGCGATGGCCGCGCCGACGACGAGCAGCAACGCCAACGTGAGGCAGCCGAGGCCGCGTCGGGTGAGGTGGCTCCGGGGCTTGGGCGGGGCCACGGTCAGTTGGCGTGCAGGGCTTCGTTCAGCTCCACGCCGACGCCCACCCGCCGGCGGACCTCGATGATGCCCGTCAGGGAGTTCCGGAGGAAGAGCAGGTTGGGCTCGCCGGACAGGGTGCGGGCCTTGACCACCTGGCCGCCGGGCAGGGTCACCTTCGTGCCGGCGGTGACGTAGAGTCCGGCTTCGACCACGCAGTCGTCGCCGAGGGCGATGCCGACGCCCGCGTTCGCGCCCACGAGGCAGCGCTCGCCGATCGAGATCACCTCGGTCCCGCCGCCGGACAGGGTGCCCATGATCGAGGCGCCGCCGCCGATGTCGGAGTCGCGGCCGACGATGACGCTGGCCGAGATCCGGCCTTCGACCATCGAGGTGCCGAGCGTTCCGGCGTTGTAGTTGACGAAGCCCTCGTGCATGACGGTGGTGCCCTCAGCCAGGTGGGCGCCGAGCCGGACGCGGTCGGCGTCGGCGATCCGGACCCCGCTCGGCAGCACGTAGTCGACCATCCGGGGGAACTTGTCGACGCCGTACACCGTCACGTGCCCGAGCCGGGCTCGCAGCCGGGCGCGGACGGTCTCGAAGCCGGGCACCGCGCACGGCCCCGCGTTCGTCCAGACCACGTTGGGCAGCACACCGAAGATCCCGGCCAGGTTGACCGTACGGGGGGCCGTCAGCCGTGCGCTGAGCAGGTGCAGCCGCAGGTAGGCGTCTGAGGTGTCGACCGGCGGGGCGTCGAGGTCGGCCACCACCCGTACGGCCTCGGTACGCACGCCGCGGTCCGCGTCGATGACGGTGGCGGCGGCCAGCTCGGCCGGCGCTCCGCCGTCGAGCTCCGCGTCGGGCGCGGGACCGAGCGCCGGCGCCGGGAACCAGGTGTCCAGCACGCCGACCGTGTCGGAGACCGTCGCCAGCCCCCACCCCCAGGCCGTACGTCCCTGCGTGGCCTGCGGCGCCG
This sequence comes from uncultured Friedmanniella sp., assembly GCF_964244005.1. GTDB lineage: Bacteria > Actinomycetota > Actinomycetes > Propionibacteriales > Propionibacteriaceae > Microlunatus. The sequence continues at coordinate 94,002 of NZ_CAXTHG010000004.1, forward strand.
TCTCGGTCGTCATGGGCCTTGACCCTACCGGGAGCCGCTGTGCCCGGTCTGCTGACGACGGGCCACTAGATTGCCGGGGTGACCACCCTGGATCTCGAAGGCGACGTCGTCGCGCTGCTACGGGCGCTCATCGACGTCGAGTCGGTCAGCGGCGACGAGACGGAGGTCGCCGACCTGGTCGAGCAGGCCCTGCGGCCGTACGGGCACCTGCAGGTGAGCCGGTACGGCAACGTGGTGGTCGCCCGGACCGAGCTGGGCCGCGCCGAACGGGTCGTGATCGCCGGCCACCTCGACACGGTGCCGATCGCGGACAACGTCCCCTCCACCGTCACCGAGGAGGGCGGCCGGACCCTCATCTGGGGGCGGGGCGCCTGCGACATGAAGGGCGGGGTGGCCGTCCAGCTGGCCGTGGCCGCCGCCCTGACGGCCCCGCGCCGTGACCTGACCTGGATCTTCTACGACGGTGAGGAGGTCGAGGAGCACCGCAACGGGCTGAAGGCGCTCGCCACCAGCCACCCCGAGCACCTCGACGCGGTGTTCGCCGTGCTCTGCGAGCCGACCAGCGCCCGGATCGAGGGCGGCTGCCAGGGCACGATGCGGGCCGTCGTCGAGCTGACCGGTCTGGCCGCGCACTCCGCGCGGGCCTGGAAGGGCCACAACGCGATCCACGACGCGGGTGCGGTGCTGGCGGCTCTGGCCGCACACACCCCAGCCGAGGTCGAGGTGGACGGGCTGACCTACCGCGAGGGCCTGAACGCCGTCCGGATCAGCGGCGGCATCGCCGGCAACGTGATCCCCGACCGGTGCGAGGTCGAGGTCAACTACCGCTTCGCGCCCGACAAGTCACCGGCCCAGGCCGAGGCGTACGTCCGGGAAGTCCTGAAGGGCTTCCCAGTACGGGTCACCGACGTCGCCGCCGGCGCGCGGCCCGGGCTCGACCAGCCGGCCGCGGCGGAGTTCCTGACTGCGGTCGGTGGTGAGCCGAGCGCCAAGTTCGGCTGGACCGACGTGGCCCGGTTCAGCGCCCGCGGCGTCCCGGCGGTCAACTTCGGTCCCGGTGACCCCAACAAGGCCCACGCCGACGACGAGTTCTGCCCCGCCGACGAGGTCGTCGGCTGCCGCGACGCGCTGCTGCGCTGGCTCGGTTAGTCCCGCGGTGCGGGGCAGCCTCCTCGTAGTCTGTCGCCCCTCATTCTTGGGCTTGGCGGCGCCCAGGGCACGCACCTCGCGGCGTTCACCTCGTCGTGCTACGACCCGGTAGCCCTTCCTCGTCGGCCTTGCGATGCACGCACCTGGACGCCGCCAAACCACAAGGCTCAGAGGCGACAGACTACTAGGCTGAGGCGATGTCGGACCACCGCTACGCCCAGGGACCCGTCGTCCGCGAGGGCGATCAGGTGCCGGACACCACCACCGACCAGCGGCTGCTGGACGAGCCCGGCTCGAACGAGTGGCTGCACAGCGACCCCTGGCGGGTGCTGCGGATCCAGGCGGAGTTCGTCGAGGGCTTCGGGACCCTGTCCGAGCTCGGGCCGGCGATCAGCGTCTTCGGTTCGGCGCGGACGTCGCCGGACGATCCGGCGTACGCCACCGCCGAGCTGATCGGACGCCGGCTCGCCGAGGCCGGTCAGGCGGTCATCACCGGCGGCGGACCCGGGGTGATGGAGGCTGCGAACAAGGGGGCGGCGGCCGGCGGCGGGGTCTCGGTCGGACTCGGGATCGAGCTGCCGACGGAGTCCGGCCTCAACGCCTACGTCAACCTCGGCATCAACTTCCGCTACTTCTTCGTCCGCAAGACCATGTTCGTCAAGTACGCGCAGGGCTTCGTGGTGATGCCCGGCGGCTTCGGCACGCTGGACGAGCTGTTCGAGTCACTCACCCTGGTGCAGACCCGCAAGGTCACGTCCTTCCCCGTGGTGCTGTTCGGCCGGGCCTACTGGTCCGGCCTGCTGGACTGGCTCGCCGGCCCGGCGCTCGCGGCGGCGACGATCTCGGCGTCCGACCTGGACCTCCTACACCTGACCGACGACGTCGACGAGGCCATCTCCCTGGTGCTGGGCGACCGCTGATCAACAAGCTGCGACATGGTGCCGCGAGTACGCGGCACCATGTCGCAACTTATCGAGGTCGCATCCTCGTCGCTCGTCGCCTCTGGCACGATCGGTCCATGGAATGGTTCATCGCGGCGGCCGCGATCGTGGCCCTCGGGATCGCGGCGGTCGCCGCGGCGGGAGGCGGAGGCGGGATGAGCAGGGAACCGGTGTACGACACCTACCGTCAGCAGCTGCCCGCCCGGCCGCTGACGGCCACCGACATCGAGCAGGCCCGCTTCGGGGTCACGCTCCGCGGCTACGCGATGGGTCAGGTCGACGACCTGCTGGAGCGTCTCGGCCGCGAGATCGCCGAGCGGGACGCACGGATCGCCGAGCTGACCGGGGCCCCCGTGGTGGAGCCGGACGCGACGTCGTCTGGTCCGGACCAGCAGCTGCCGGTGCGTCGGTGAGCGCCCGGCTCGAGGCAGGGATCGCCACCGACGCCGACCTCGACCGGGCGTGGGAGGTGCTGGTCGACTGGACGGGCCAGTCCCGCTGGATCCCGCTCACCACCCTGCAGGTGCACACCGACCACGCGGCCGGTCTCGGCGTCCGGGTCGCCGCCCTCTCGGGCTTCTGGCTGGCCGGCCTGCCGATCGGGCTGCTGGACAACTTCGTGGTCACCGGCTGGTCGCCTCCCGCCGACGGCGAGGCCGAGCTCGAGATCCTGCACCTGGGGCCCTACTTCACCGGCGAGGGCGTGTTCCACCTGAGCGACGTCGGCGGCCGTACCCCTCACGGTCGGACACAGATCAGCTGCACCGAGGTCGTCACCGTACCCGGGGGTGCGCCGGTGAACGCCCTGGTCGGGCTGACCCTGCCGCTGATGCGGGCCGGCTTCGGGGTGAGCCTGCGCCAGTTCGCGGCGGTCGCGGAGGGCAGGCGGGGCGCGTGAGGTCCCGCGCGAGCGCAGGTCCGGACGGCAAGCTGCGCTGTCCGTGGGCGCTCGGGTCGCCGGAGTACCTCGACTACCACGACACCGAGTGGGGACAGCCGGTGCGCAGCGTGACCGGCCTCTACGAGCGGATGACGCTGGAGGCGTTTCAGTCCGGGCTGGCCTGGATCACGATCCTGCGCAAACGGGAGGGGTTCCGGGCCGCGTTCGCCGGCTTCGACCCCGAACGGGTCGCGGCGTTCGACGAGACGGACGTGGCGCGGCTGCTGGCCGATCCTGGCATCGTCCGCAACCGCGCCAAGATCGAGGCGGCCGTGGCGAACGCGCGCGTGGTGGCCGACCTCGGACCGGCGTACGCGGAGCTGATCTGGTCGTTCCGGGTCGTCGACCGGCCTCGGCCGACCGACGAGCACCGCGCGACCTCGCCGGAGTCGGTCGCGTTGGCGAAGGCGCTCAAGGCTGCAGGCATCCGCTTCGTCGGCCCGACGACCGCGTACGCGCTGATGCAGGCGTGCGGGCTGGTCGACGACCACCTTGCCGACTGCTTTGTCCCGCCCGTCACTGACCGGTGAAGACCGGCCGCTGCTTGGCCAGGAACGCGTCCACGGCGCTCCGGTGGTCGGCGGAGCCGCCCGTACGACGCATCTGCTCGGCCTCGAAGGCCAGCGACTCGGCCAGCGGTGCTCCGGCCGCGTAGCCGACCGCCTGCCTGATGGCCCCGTACGCGAGGCTGGGTCCGGCGGCCAGCGCCCGCGCCCGCACCGCCACCCGGTCGGCGAAGTCCTCGTCCGGGACGACTTCGGTCGCGATCCCCAGTGCCAGCGCTTCCGCTGCCGAGACTGACCGGCCGCTGATCAGGAGCTCCATCGCCCGGGTGGTGCCGATCAGGCGGGGCAGGGTCCACGAGCAGCCGGTGTCGCAGGACAGGCCGACGCCGGCGAACGCGAGGGTAAAGCTGGCGGAGGTCGCGACCAGTCGGACGTCGGCGAGGAAGGCCAGCGAGGCGCCCGCACCGGCGGCGACCCCGTTGACCGCGGCCAGCACCGGCTTGTCCATGGTGTGCAGGGTGAGGGCGATCGGGTTGTACTGCTCCGGGACGGTCCGCCACACCTCCGCCGCCGAGCTCTGGGTCAGCCGTTGGACGTGTTCACGCAGGTCTTGACCCGCGCAGAAGGCCCGTCCGGTGCCGGTCAGCACGACCGCTCGGACGCCTCGGTCGGCTGCGAGATCCCGCAGCCCGGTCAGCAGCGCGGACTTGGCGTCGTCGTCGAGGGCGTTGAGTGCCTCCGGTCGCGAAAAGGTGACGGTGCCGACGGCGTCGGCCACCTCGATCAGGACGCCAAGGCTGGTCATCAGACGACAGTATCCGCGGGGTCTGCGGCCCCCGCAGGTGCCCGTGCCGAGGATGCGGGATGATTGGAGAAACGCCCGAAGACGACAGACAAGGATGGACGATGGCTGCAATGAAGCCGCGGACTGGTGACGGCCCCATGGAGGTCACCAAAGAGGGCCGTGGGATTGTCATGCGGGTGCCCTTGGAGGGCGGTGGACGCCTCGTCGTCGAGCTCAACGCGACGGAGGCCGCCGAGCTCGCCGGTGCCCTGAAGGAAGTTGTCGGCTAACAATCACCCGAACGCCCCACGAGCCCCGTCGCACCGTCTGTGCGGCGGGGTTCTGTTCTGAGGTCAGGACCCGTGGACGCGGATGGCCTCGCGGTAGACGTCGACGGTCTCGGCGGCGATCTTGGCCCAGCTGAACTCGTCGATGCAGCGCTGCCGGCCGGCAGCACCAAAAGCAGCGGAGAGGCGCTGGTCGGCGGTCAGGGCGTTGATCCGCTCAGCCAACGTGGCCTCGAACTGGGCCACGGCGGCGGGGTCGCCGGCGGCGGCCGGGTCGTAGGGGACGAGGTAGCCGGTCTCGCCGTCCACCACCACCTCGGGGATGCCGCCGACGGCGGAGGCGACGACGGCGGCCTCGCAGGCCATCGCCTCCAGGTTGACGATACCGAGCGGCTCGTAGACCGACGGGCAGGCGAAGACCGTCGCGTGGCTGAGGACCTGGCGGACCGAGGCGCGGGGCAGCATCTCCTGCACCCAGATCACGTTCCCGCGGGCGGCCTTGAGGTGGCCGAAGGCCTCGTCGAACTGGGCGGCGATCTCCGGGGTGTCCGGGGCTCCCGCCAGCAGCACGAGCTGGGTGCCGGCGTCCAGCTGCTCGGCGGCCCGGACCAGGTGGATCAGGCCCTTCTGCCGGGTGATCCGGCCGACGAAGACCACCGAGGGCCGGTCGAGGTCCATGCCGAGGCCCCTCACGATGTCGGTGCCGAGGTCGGGGCTGAACTCGTCGGTGTCGATGCCGTTCTTGACCACGTGCACCTTGGCCGGGTCGAGGTCGGTGTAGGACTCCAGGGTGCCGGTGCGCATCCCGTTGCTGACCGCGATCACCGCGTCCGCGCCCTCGAACGCGGTCCGCTCGGCCCAGGAGGACAGCTGGTAGCCGCCGCCGAGCTGCTCGGCCTTCCACGGCCGGTGCGGCTCCAGGGAGTGCGCGCTCACCACGTGCGGGATGCCGTGCAGCAGGCCGCTCAGGTGGCCGGCCAGGTTCGCGTACCAGGTGTGGGAGTGCACCAGGTCGACCTCGGGCACGGCTGCGGCCATCGACAGGTCGGCGCCGAAGACCCGGAGTGCGGCGTTCGCGCCCGCCGGATAGGTCTCCGCGTGCGCGGTCGCGCCCTCGCGGGGCTCGCCCATGCACTGCACGTCGACGTCGATCAGCTTGCGCAGCTGCGGCACCAGCTGGGCGACGTGCACACCGGCTCCGCCGTAGATGCTCGGCGGGTACTCCCGGGTCAGCAGCGAGATGGACAGCTTGGCGTCATCAGCGACGGTCGTCATGCTCCGCATGCTCCCACAGGACTCCCGGCCGCGTATGGGCTGGTCGACGCGTCGGGACCCCCCTTGTCGACGGATCGGCCGACGCCCTAGGTTTCGGTTATGGCGGCGCGACCGAAGGTGCTCTCGATTGTCCTGGCTGGCGGCGAGGGAAAGCGGCTGATGCCGTTGACCGGGGACCGGGCTAAACCGGCCGTCCCGTTCGGCGGCACCTACCGCTTGATCGACTTCGTGCTGTCCAACCTGGTGAACGCCGAGATGCGGCAGATCGCCGTGCTGACCCAGTACAAGTCCCACTCTCTCGACCGGCACATCTCGCTGACCTGGCGGATGTCGACGATGCTCGGCAACTTCGTGACGCCGGTGCCGGCGCAGCAGCGGCTCGGCCCGCACTGGTACCAGGGCAGCGCCGACGCGATCTTCCAGTCCCTCAACCTGATCCTCGACGACGAGCCCGACTACGTGGTGGTGTTCGGCGCCGACAACATCTACCGGATGGACGTCAAGCAGATGCTCGACGCCCACATCCAGGGCGGCCTGGCCTGCACGGTGGCCGCGATCCGCGTGCCGCGGGCCCAGGCGAGCGCGTTCGGCGTGATCGACGCCGGACCCAACAACAAGATCGAGCAGTTCCTCGAGAAGCCGGCCGACCCGCCCGGGCTGGCCGACGACCCTGAGTCCTCGTTCGCCTCGATGGGCAACTACATCTTCACCACCGAAGCCCTGATCGAGGCGCTGACCAGCGACGCCGAGCTGGACGGTTCCCGCCACGACATGGGCGGCGACATCATCCCCAGCTTTGTCAACAGTGGCGATGCCCAGGTCTATGACTTCAGCGCCAACGAGGTGCCGGGCAGCAGCGACCGCGACCGGGCCTACTGGCGCGACGTCGGGACGATCGACGCCTACCACGAGGCCCACATGGACCTCGTGTCGATCGACCCCGTCTTCAACCTCTACAACATGGACTGGCCCATCTGGACCTACCCCGTCCAGATGCCGGGCGCGAAGTTCACGCTGCGCGGTCTGTCGCTGGACTCCATCGTCAGCCCGGGCTGCATCATCTCCGGCGGCTCGATCGAGAGCTCGGTGCTGTCCCCGAACGTCCGGGTCTCGGAGAACTCGAAGGTCAGCCGGTCAGTCGTCCTCTCCAACGTCCGGATCGGCCGGAACGCCGAGGTCCGCGACGCCATCCTGGACAAGAACGTGGTCGTCCCCGACGGCGGCAAGGTCGGCGTCAACCGCGCCGACGACATCGCCCGCGGCTACACCATCTCCGACACCGGCATCACCGTGGTCGGCAAGGGCGTGACGGTCAAGCCCGTCTGACCACGGAGAAGCTCAGGGAAAGCGCAACCCCTTCGGGGCCCTCGACAGGCTCGGGACGCGTTCCCAGGTCGCTGGCCCGGCTCAGCGCTTGACGGCGACGAGCAGGCCGTCGCCGACGGGCAGCAGGGCGGGCACGAGGTCTTCGTTGTCACGGACGAGCTCGAGCGCCGCGCGGACCGACTCGGTCTCCTCGTCGGTCTGGGACGGGTCGGCGGTCTGGTCGTGCAGCAGGGCGTGGTGCACGGCGAGCACGCCGCCGTGGCGCAGCAGCCGGACGCCCTGTTCGACGTACTCGGGGAACTCCATCGTGTCGCCGTCGACGAACACGAGGTCGTACGCGCCGTCGCTCAGCCGCGGCAGGACGCTCAGCGCGGCGCCGGTGATCAGCCGGAACCGCTGGGTCGGGATGCCGACGGAGACGAACGCGCGCCGGGCGGCCTGCTGCGGGCCCGGCTCGACGTCGACGCTGGTCAAGATGCCGTCGGGCTGCATGCCGGCGAACAGAGCCAGCCCGGACACCCCCGCCCCGGTGCCGATCTCGACGACCGCCCGCGCGTTCGCGACCCGGGCCAAGAAGGTGAGGACGTTGGCCGGTCCGCGCCCCAGCGCACTCACCCCGAGCGGGGCCCCGCTGTCCCGGGCCGCCGACGCCGACTCGGACTCGGGGACGAACTCCTCGGTGTACGCCCAGGTGGCGGGCTTCGGAGCGGTCTTGGGGGAGGTCTTGGCTGACACGGTCACGGGGGCGAGCATAGCGATACCGGCTCGGGCTCTGCCTTCCTGTGTCGACGGCCCAGCGCGCCGGGGCCGGGGTGCTGGCGGCCCTACGATGTCGTCATGAGCCATACCGTCGTCGCCGAGCTGGTGGCCGCCGTGATGAAGGTCGAGGTGGCGGTCGGCCAGCGGGTGGCGGCGGAGGACCCGGTCGTGCTGCTGGAGTCGATGAAGATGGAGATCCCGGTCCTGGCCGAGGTCGCGGGGACCATCGTGGAGGTGGTCGTGGACGCCGGCGACGTGGTCAACGACGGCGACCCGCTGGTGGTCATCGAGCCCAGCCGTAGCTGAGCGGGACCACTAGAGTGTGGGCCATGACTGCACCGCCGTTCGGTCGCCTGCTGACGGCCATGGTGACCCCGTTCGACGCGGACGGCCGGGTCGACCTCGACCGGGCGGCCGAGCTGGCCGACCACCTGGTTGACGAGCTGGGCCACGACGGCCTGGTGGTCAACGGCACAGCGGGGGAGTCGCCCACCACGAGCGACGCCGAGAAGGCCGACGTGCTGCGCGTCGTGCTGGACGCGGTCGGCGACCGGGCCGCCGTGCTGACCGGGGTCGGCACCTTCGACACCGCCCACTCCTGCGAGCTGGCGGAGCAGGCGGCCAAGCTCGGGGCCGCGGGGCTGCTGGTGGTCACCCCCTACTACTCCAAGCCGCCCCAGAGCGGGCTGCTGCAGCACTTTCGCGCCGTCGCGGACGCCACCGACGTCCCGGTGATGCTGTACGACATCCCGCACCGCTCCGGCGTACCGATCCTCACCGACACGATGCTCCGGCTGGCCGAGCACCCGCACGTGGTGGCGGTCAAGGACGCCAAGGGCGACCTGGTCGCGACCGCGTCCGTCACGGCCGCGACGGACCTCGCCTACTACTCCGGTGAGGACGCGCTGACCCTGCCGCTGCTGTCGGTGGGCGCGGTCGGCGTGGTCGGGACGTCCACCCACTTCTGCGGCGCTGAGACCAAGGCGATGATCGAGGCCTACGTGGGCGGTGACGTGGCCGGTGCGCTGGCCCTGCACCGGCGGTTGCTGCCGCTGTTCACCGGCATCTTCGCCACCTCGGGAGCGATCCTGGTCAAGGCGGGACTCGCCTTGCAGGGCCGGTCCGTCGGTGGCCTGCGGCTGCCCCTGCTCGAGGCCACCGAGGCCGATCGCCAGGCTCTCGCCGCCTGCCTGACGTCGGTCGGTCTGCCGGCGGGAACGGCGTAGTCGAGCCGCTCGTTCTCCCGACCAGGAGGTGGAGACGTGCACAGGTGGTTGACAGGCTTCGGCCAGCGCTGTGCCAGCATCGGTGGCGACACTGGGACCGACTCGACGCTGATGGCGGGTCGTGCCCAGCGCGAGGAGACCGACCCGATGGCCCGTACGTCCGCTCCGGGACCGTGGCCAGCCCCGGACCCCAGCCAGTGGCAGCCGCCCGTTGACGCTGAGCCCGAGGCGCCCGAGGCGCCCGAGATGGCGGAGTGGGTCCCACCCAGCTGGGAGGAGATCGTCCGCGACCACAGCGCCCGGGTCTACCGGCTGGCGTACCGGCTGACCGGTAACCCCCACGACGCGGAGGACCTCACCCAGGACGTCTTCATCCGGGTGTTCCGGTCACTGCACCGGTTCCAGCCCGGGACCTTCGAGGGCTGGCTGCACCGGATCACCACCAACCTCTTCCTCGACGGCGCCCGGCGCCGGCAGAAGATCCGCTTCGACGGCCTGGGCGAGGGTGCGGAGGAGCGGCTGCGGAGCAGCTGGCCCACGCCCGCCCAGCAGCTCGCCGACGCTGACCTGGACCATGACGTTGCCGCCGCGCTGGCCGCCCTGACCCCGGAGTTCCGTGCGGCCGTGGTGCTCTGCGACATCGAGGGCCTGAGCTACGACGAGATCAGCACGGTCCTCGACATCAAGATCGGTACCGTCCGCAGCCGGATCCACCGCGGTCGCGCCCAGCTGCGGACCGCCCTCGCGCACCGGCGTCCGACCGGCGAGCGGGCGCGTTACCTGGGCGTCGCGGTCGAAGCCGGGCTCATCCAGGCCGTCGGCGCCCGAGGATCCACGCGGGAGCCGGAGCAGGTGAGGTGAGGCGCGGCCGTACCCGCCGCGCCCCCTGCGCCGACCTGGCCGAGAACCGGTCCGCCCTCGTCGACGGCGCGCTCGACCCGGAGCGCCGCGAGCGGCTGCTCGTGCACCTCGTGCACTGCACGTCCTGCCGGGCCGAGGTCGCTGAGCTGCGTCGGCTGCGGGACACCCTGCGGATGCCGACGGGTGGCGAGGCCCCGCGTGAGCTCGCCCAGCGGCTGGTCTTGATCGCCGGGGCCGAGGCGACGGCCCCGCTGTGGAGCCGCCCGTTCCGTCGGACCCGTCCGGGGAGCCTGACCAGCCGGCGACGGACGTTGCGGCTGCGCCGGACCGCGGCGGCCGTCGCGGTCGGCGCCACCGTGGCCGGGGTCAGCGTGGTCGGCTACCTCGCCGCGCCCGCGGACACCCTGACAGCGGTGGCCGACCCGGGCTCGGAGGCCCGGACCGAGTTCGCCTCGATGCTCGCCCAGCTGCCCCTGACCAACGATGCCCTGGGCGCGGTCATGTCGACCCGGGTCGCTGCCCTCAGCACCGCGACCGGATCGACCCAGACCGGGACCGCCCAGACCGGGACCGCCCAGACCGGGACCACCCAGACCGGGACCGCCGCGCCCGGGACCGCAGGGACCGGGCTGCCTGACGTCGGGCCGACGGTCGGCACCCGAGCCCTCGACGCCGCGGCGGCGCAGGCCACGCTGGCCCGGGCGGCCGTCGCCGCCGAGACGGTGGGGTACGCCGGCCGGCAGGTCTACGTGGCCGCGTCCGGTTCTACGCCGGTCCGGGCCACCGTCGAGGTGGAGGCCGTGGCCGGTGAGGGAACCTGGTCGCGGGTGCTGGACCCGGCCGGCCAGGTGGTGGGCAGCGGGTACGCGAAGGCGACCTCGGTGAACCGGCTGAACGACTCCCACCTCGTGTCGCTGCTGGAGTCGCACTACAGCCTCGCCGCCTGGACCGGAGCCGAGGCGGCAGGGCGCTCGGCCACGATGGTCGAGGCGCGGCGCGCGGGCCAGCTGGCCGCCCGTTGGTGGGTCGACGACGCCACCGGGATCGTCCTGGCCCAGCAGGGCTTCGACGACACGGGTAGGCAGGTGATGCAGGTGGCCTTCACCAGCGTCGAGCTGCGCCCGCACGGGCTCGCGGCGCCTGATCCCGCCCAGCCCGCTGAGCCTGCGCAGCTGAAGCTGCCGACCACCGACACCGTGCTGACCCTCAGCGCCGCCCCCGCCCTGAGCCGGCAGGGCTGGTTCTGCGCCGACGAGCTGGCCCGGCTGTCGCTGGTCCGGCTGCGTAGCAGCTCGGGCACGCCGGCCGCGCTGCACCTGGTCTACAGCGACGGCGTCGCGACCGTCAGCGTCTTCGAGCAGCAGGGCCGGCTGGCCACCGCCCCGTCCGGCTCGGCCTGGGACGGCGCGCTCGGCGCCTACGTACAGGACGGGACCTCGAGCCTGGCCACGTGGCAGTCCGACGGCACGGTCTTCACCGTGGTCACCGACGGATCGGCGGAGCTGCTGGCCTCGGCCGTCTCCGCGTTGCCCCACGCGCCGCTGCCGGAGCGAACTACGATGAAGAGGATTCGAGCGGGCTGGGGACAGATTCTGGCCGACGTGTGGGGCCAGTGACCCAGAGGAGAAGTTCCGTGACGCTTTCGGAAGGTCGCTAGCTCATGGCCGACAGCGACCACCCGGCTCCAGGCGGCCAGGGCAACCCGGACGACCGCTACTACGGTCCGTTCGGACCGCCGCCGGAGGACCCGTACGCCCCGCGCGGACCGGGCTTCGACTCTGCGCCCACCTGGGCCGCTCCCGCACCGCCGCCCGCCCCACCGATACCGCTCGTCGCCGCCACCGCGCTGCCCGGGTCAGGCAGGCGCGGACTGCGCGGGGGTTCGGTGGTGGCGGTTGCCGCCCTCACCGCCGTGGTCATCGGCGGCGCGGCCGGGTACGGCGGGTCGCGGCTGGCCGGTGGGTCGTCGGCTGCGGCTCCGGTGTCCGCCTCGAGCCCGACGACCGGCCCGGTCGGACCGTCCGCGTCGACTCCCGACCCCTCGACCAGTGCGAGCCCGCTGGCGCCCGCCCCCGCCCAGGCCAACACGGTCGAGATCGCCAGGCGGGTGGTGCCGGCCACGGTGATGATCCAGGTCGGCAACGGCACGGGTTCAGGGTTCGTGCTCGACAAGGCCGGGCGGATCATGACCAACAACCACGTGGTGGCTGAGGCCGCCGACGGCACCAAGATCAAGGTCGTCCTGGCCGACGGGCGGCGACAGTCGGCGACCCTGCTGGGCCGCAGCCCCTCCTACGACCTGGCCGTGATCAAGGTCGACGCGCCGGGCACGCTGACCCCGCTGCCGGTCGGCCGGTCGGCCTCGCTGGCCGTCGGCCAGCCGGTGATCGCGGTCGGTGCCCCGCTCGGGCTGCCGGGCACCGTCACCCAGGGGATCGTCAGCGCGAAGGACCGGCCGGTCGTCGTGAACGCCAGCTCGGCGGCCGACGCCCCGACCGCCTACATCAACGCGATCCAGACCGACGCCCCGATCAACCCCGGTAACTCTGGCGGCCCGTTGGTCGACGCCGGCGGCCGGGTGATCGGGGTCAACTCCGCGATCCTCACCCTCGGTGCCGGCCAGGGCCAGAACGGCAACATCGGCCTGGGCTTCGCCATCCCGATCGACCAGGCCACCGCGATCGGCAAGCAGCTGATCGCGCGGGGCAAGGCCCGGTATCCGGTGATCGGCGCGACCGTCGCGGACGGCTCCACCTCCGGCGTCCAGCTCGAGAGCGTCGAACGTGGCGGGCCGGCCGCGGACGCGGGGCTGCGGCCCGGCGACGTCGTCACCAAGATCGACGACCGCAGCGTCACCACGATGGAAGAGCTGATCGTCACCGTACGCACCCACCTCCCTGGGGACAGTGTCGTGCTCGACTACACTCGCGGCTCGTCGCGTCGGTCGGCGAAGGTGACCCTGGGCAGCAAGGAGGGCTGAGGTGCTGACGCCTCTGCTGCTCGACATCAACGGCCCCGAGTTCATCCTGCTGCTGGTGCTCGCGGTCATCCTGTTCGGACCCGAACGGCTGCCCGACCTGGCCCGCAAGGCGGCCCGGGTCGTCCAGTACGTGCGCACCCTCGCCGGTACGGCCCAGGACCAGCTCAGCAAGGAGCTCGGGCCCGGCTTCGAGAACCTCGACTTCCGCGACCTCAACCCGAAGTCCTTCATCCAGAAGCACCTGCTGGACGAGGTCCAACCGATCGTCGCCGACGTCAAGGCTGAGCTCGCCGGCGTCTCGTCGACCGTCACCGGCGCCGCGGATGACGTCAGGGGCGCGATCGACGGCGCGAAGGACGAAGAGCCCGTGGTCGGCGCCAACGCCGACGCACGGGTGCTCACCCCGTTCGATCCCGACGCGACCTGATCCCGCACCCGTCCCACAGGCCGACATCACGATCACCTGGGGCAAGAAACCAGACAACGCGGCCTTCGAGAGGCTCAGGGCGTGTCGTCCCTGGGCCAGCTCGACGGCGTGGGCTCAGCGGCCGGCGGGAGCAAGTCCCAGCTGGCGGCCCAGCAGGTTGCGGCCGCGGCGGTCGAGGCCGTCGGCGAGGGCCTGCAGGGCGCGGGCGGACGGCAGGTCGGGCTCGGAGCTGATCACCGGGACGCCCTCGTCGCCGCCGACCCGCAGTCGTGGGTCGAGCGGCACCTGGGCGAGCAGCGGGACGGCGTAGCCGAGCCGGGTCGTCAGACCGTCGGCGGTGTCCTGACCGCCGCCGCTGCCGAACACCTCGTGCCGCTGCTCCTCACCGCAGTGCGGGCAGGTGACGGCGAGGTAGGACATGTTCTCCACCACCCCGATCACCCGCTGGTTCATCATCGAGGCCATCGTCCCGGCCCGCTCGGCGACCTCCGCGGCGGCGGCCTGTGGCGTGGTCACCACGAGCACCTCGGCGTTCGGCAGCTTCTGGCCGAGGGAGATGGCGACGTCACCCGTACCGGGCGGCAGGTCGAGCAGCAGGTAGTCCAGGTCGCCCCAGTAGACGTCGGCCAGCATCTGGGTCAGGGCGCGGTCGAGGATCGGGCCGCGCCAGGCGATCACCTGGTCGCGGCGCGGCTTGAGCATCCCGATCGACATCACCTTGAGGCCGTTGGTCGGCACCGGCATGATCATGTCGTCGACCGAGGTCGGGCGGGCGTCGGCGACGCCCAGCATCGCCGGCACGGAGTGGCCGTAGATGTCGGCGTCCAGCACGCCGACGCTGCGGCCGGCCGCGGCCAGCGCGAGCGCGAGGTTGACCGTCACCGAAGACTTGCCGACGCCGCCCTTGCCGGAGGCGACCGCGATCACCTTGGTCAGGGTGTCCGGTCGGGCGAACGGGATCTCCCGATCGGGCTGGCCGCCCTTGAGCTGTTCGCGCAGTGCGTGCCGCTGGTCGTCGCTCATCACCCCGAGGTCGACCTGGACGGCACTGACCCCGGGCACCGCCGACACGGCGGCCGTGACCTCGCGGGTCAGCGTCTCCTTCATCGGGCAGCCGGAGACGGTCAGCAGCACCTCGATCCGGGCGCCACCGTCGGCGTCCACCTCGACGGCGTTGACCATCCCCAGCTCGGTGATCGGCCGCTTGATCTCGGGGTCGTCCACCTTGCTCAGGGCGGTCTGGATCGGGGGCAGCAGGGGATGGTCGAGGACGGCGGCACGCATGGATCCAGCCTAGGCGAGCCCTACGACAACGGCTGACCAGCCGCCGTCGGCAGTGCCACTGTGAAGCACCTCGCGATCCGCCTGAGCCAGGCTCGGACGTCTCGGCTGAGCTGAGAGCCGTGCGAGACGCCGAGCGGTACTGAGAGGTGGCGCTGTACCTCGACACGTCCGCCCTGGTCAAGCTGGTGGGGGCGGAGCCGCAGACGGCGGCCTTGCGAACCTGGCTCGCCGGCGGTGACCGCAGACCAGTCAGCTGCGGCCTCGCGCGCACCGAGCTGCTGCGGGGGTGCGTCGGGTCGCCGCACACCGAGCCGAGCTGGCCCGCGCTGTTCTCGACTCAGTGACGTTGCTCGAGGTGCCCGCCGCGGTGTTCGAGGCCGCAGGCCTGCTGCAACCTCCGCTGCTCCACCCTCTCGACGCGGTGCACCTCGCCTCGGCTCTGACCCTCGGCGACGACCTCGAAGGCCTTGTCACCTTACGACGACCGGCTCGCCGAGGCGGCCCGGGCCAACGCGGTCGTGGTGGCAGCTCCGCGCTGACGCTGGGTCAGCGGTGGTCGTCGCGTTGGCTCGGGCGTGAGCGGTGGTCGCCGTCGCGTGGGCCCGGCCGGGGGCCGTGGTCGCCGAGCGCGGTCCGTGCGTCCTCGGCCTCGAGCTCAGCCAGCATCGTGCGTAGCTCGGCCCGCAGCTCAGACCGGACGTAGTCGCGGGTGGCGAGCTCGCCGACGGAGTTGCGCAGGCTGGCGATCTCGCGGGCCAGGAAGTCCATGTCTGCACGGTTCTGGTCGTTCTGAGCCCGGTCGGCGTCCAGCCCCACCCGGTCGCGACCTTCCTGCCGGTTCTGCGCGAGCAGGATCAGCGGGGCGGCGTAGGAGGCCTGCAGCGACAGGACCAAGGTCAAGAAGATGAACGGGTAGTCGTCGAAGCGGGGTCGGTCGGGACCGGCCGGGACGTTCCACAGCACCCAGACGATGACGATCACCGTCATCCAGGCCAGGAACCTCGCCGTCCCCATGAAGCGCGCGAAACCCTCGGCGAACTGGCCGAACGCGTCCCGGTCGAGCTCGAAGCGCGGCAGCTCGAAGCGTCGGCGGGAGCCTGGGGTGTTCAGTCGCGCGGACGCGCGCTCGGCCTTAGCCACGGCTCACCGGCGAGGCGATCGCCAGACCGTCCAGCTGGGTGCCGCGCCAGTCCTGCGGCAGGACGTGGTCGAGCACGTCGTCGACGGTGACCGCCCCGATCAGCCGGTGCTCGGCGTCCACCACGGGCGCGTTGACCAGGTTGTAGGTGGCGAAGTAACGGCTGACGGCGTGCAGGTTGGCGCTCGCGACCAACGGTTCGAGGTCGCTGTGGATCAGCGACGAGACCAGCGTGGACGGGGGTTCCCGCAGCAGCCGCTGGAAGTGCACGGCGCCGATGAAGCGGCCGGTCGGGGTCTCCAGGGGCGTCCGGCAGACGTAGACCATGCAGGCCAGGGCGGGGGTGAGCTCGGCGTCACGGACACGGGCCAGCGCCTCGGCGACCGTGGCGTCCGGCGGCAGGATCAGCGGTTCCGGCGTCATCATGCCGCCCGCGGTGAACTCCGCATAGCTCAGCAGCCGGCGTACGTCCTTGGCGTCCTCGGGCTCCATCCGCGCGAGCAGCACCTCGGCCAGCTCGGGCGCCAGCTCGGCGATCAGGTCGGCGGCATCGTCACGGTCCATCTCCTCGAGCACGTCGGCGGCCCGGTCGACGTCGAGCGCGGTGATCAGCTGCACCTGCTCGTCCTCGGGCAGCTCCTCGAGGGCGTCGGCCAGCCTGGCGTCTTCCAGCGCGGAGGCCACCTCGGCGCGGCGTTCCGGCGTCATGTCGTGCAGCTCGCGGGCGACGTCGGCGGCCTTCATGTCCTCCAGCTGGGCCAGCAGGTGGTCGATGCCCTGACCATGATCAACACTGAGCATCTTGATCATGGACCAGTCCACGATCGTCGTGTGGTGGCCGCGGCGGCCGAAGCGTCCCGGCTTGGCCTCGTCCCGCAGGGCCACCTCCGACAGCTCCCACTCCGGCGTCCGCACCGGGCGCATCGCGACGTCGAAGATCGTCGCGCCCATCGGATGGTCCAGCCGTTCGACCGTGGCGTCGAAGAGGTCGTCGATCACGAGCGTCTCGGACTCCCGGCGCTCGAAGCGGCGGGTGTTGACGGGCCCGGTGATCATCACCTGGAGGGCGTCCAGCCGGCGTACCCAGGACATCGGGACGAAGATCCGCTGTCGGGCGAACTGCTCGACCACGATCCCCTTGACCCGGGGGGCCCGGCCGGCCGGGCGACGCTGGATGACGACGTCGCGCGCCTTGCCGACCTGGTCGCCGGCAGCGTCCAGGACCGGCAGCCCCCGGATCCGGGAGATGAAGACCGAGGTCGCGCTGGAAGGGGCCACCTGAGGATTATCCCGCAGTGGCCGCCCGGGTCAGCCGTGCCGCGAGGGTTGGACGTGGATCTTCGGCCCGGACCCCGCCTGGGCGGGCCGCTCGCCGCGGAACAGGGCCGGGACCTGCGACAGTCCGACGACGGCGGCGACGAGGTCGTCGGGCACCACCTCACCGGCCGCGTACCAGGCGATGACCCCCTCGAGCCCGGCCGAGGCACCCAGCAGCCCGCTCACGGTGAGGTCACCGAAGACCAGGTCGCGGGTGTCGACCATGCTGGGCTGGTTCGCCAGCCCGACCAGGACCAGGTGGCCGCCCGGTTCGACCAGCCGGACGGCGCGCTGCGCGCTGTCCGGCCCACCACTCGCCTCCATCACCACCTCGAACGACGGTTCGTCGGGCAGGTCGTCCGGGGCGACACCGACGGCGCCGAACCGGCCGGCCAGCTCCAGGGCTTCTGGCCGAGGGTCGGCGACCGTCACGGTGGCGCCGTGCGCGACGGCGAACGCGGAGCAGAGGTGGCCGATGGTGCCGCCGCCGAGCACGAGCACCCGCTCGCCGCCGCGCAGGGCCGCCGCGCGGACGGCCCGCAGCGCGACTCCGCCCGGCTCCACCAGGGCACCGGCTGCGGGGCTCAGCACCTCGGGGATGGCGTACAGCGCGGAGGCCGGCAGCGCCAGCCGTTCGGCGAGCGCCCCCGGCTGGTCCCCGCGGATGCCGATCTCGGTCCGGACGGCGCACACGTGGTGCCGACCCGACTGGCAGCGGCGGCACCGGCCGCAGCCGAGCATGGTGTCACCGACGACCCGGCGGCCGAGCCAGGACTGGTCGACGCCGGCGCCGACCGACCGCACCCGGCCGCACCACTCGTGTCCGGGCCGGATCGGGAAGGTGGTCAGGCCGTCGCGGACGTAGCTGAGGGTGCCGTGGAAGAGCTCGAGGTCGGTACCGCAGACTCCCGCCTGCTCCACCTCGACGACCACCTCGCCGCCGCGCGCCCGGGGGACCGGGACCTCGCGGACCTCCGCCTCGCCCGGTGCCGTGATGACCAAGGCCCGCATGGCCCAGAAGCATAGAGCCCAGGGCCGACATGGCCTTGGGTCGGGCCATGCGCAGTGACGCGTGGTTCGGGGAGGTGGCGGGCGTCCGGGACGCCTACATCCACCGGGCCTGGATGCGCCGCGGGACGCCGGCGGACTCCTTCGACGGCCGGCCGCACATCGCCATCGCCAACACCGCCTCGGACCTCACCCCCTGCAACGCCCACCTGGACGAGGTCGCCCGGTCGGTCCAGGCGGGGATCTGGGCAGCGGGCGGGGTGCCGCACGTGATGCCGGTGATGTCGCTGGGCGAGACGCTGATGCGGCCGACGGCGATGCTGTGGCGCAACCTCGCGGCGATGTCGATCGAGGAGATGCTGCGGGCCAACCCGGTCGACGGTGTCGTGCTGATGGGCGGCTGCGACAAGACGATCCCGTCGCTGCTGATGGCGGCGAGCTCGGTCGACCTGCCTGCGGTCGTGGTGCCCGGCGGACCGATGCTCACGGGCACCTTCCGCGGCCGTCCGCTGGGCTGTGGCACCGACGTCTGGCGGCTGTCGGAGGAGGTACGGGCCGGCACCCTCAGCGCGGCGGAGTTCAGCTCGTCGGAGTCCTCGATGATCCGCAGTGCCGGCCACTGCAACACGATGGGCACCGCGTCCACGATGGCGTGCATGGCCGA
Organism: uncultured Friedmanniella sp.; assembly: GCF_964244005.1. Lineage (GTDB taxonomy): Bacteria > Actinomycetota > Actinomycetes > Propionibacteriales > Propionibacteriaceae > Microlunatus. The sequence goes on from NZ_CAXTHG010000004.1 coordinate 112,874, forward strand.
GGCGCTGGGGATGACGATCCCCGGCTTTGCTGGCGTGCCGGCCGTCGACGCCCGGTTGCGGTCGATGGCGCACGAGACCGGCCGGCTGGCGGTCCGGCTGGTGCACGAGGACCGTCGGCCCTCAACGGTGATGACCGCGATGAGCTTCCGCAACGCCATCGTCACCCTGGCCGTGATCGGCGGGTCGACCAACGCCGTCGTGCACCTGCTCGCCATCGCCGGCCGGCTCGGGGTGGACCTCGGTCTGGACGACTTTGACCGGATCGGCCACGACGTGCCGTTGCTGGTCAACCTCCAGCCGTCCGGGGAGCACCTGATGGACGACTTCTTCCGCGCCGGCGGGCTCCGGGCGGCCCTGCGCGAGGTCGCCGACCTGCTGTCTCCGGACGCCGTCACCGTCACCGGGCAGCCGTTCGTGGCCGGCCTGGACGAGGTGAGCACCTTCGACACCGACGTGGTCCGTAGCCGGAGCGAGCCGCTGCAGCCGGCCGCGGGGATCGCCGTGCTGCGCGGCAACCTCGCCCCCGACGGGGCGATCATCAAGCCGTCCGCCGCCTCGCCCGAGCTGTTGGTGCACCGCGGCCCGGCGCTGGTCTTCGACAGCATCGAGGACGCGCACGCCCGGCTGGACGACCCCGACCTCGACGTCACCGCCGACTCGGTGCTGGTGCTGCGCGGCTGCGGGCCCCGGGGCTATCCGGGCATGCCCGAGGTCGGCAACCTGCCGCTGCCCCGTGCCCTGCTGCGGGCCGGCGTCCGGGACATGGTGCGGGTCAGCGACGCACGGATGAGCGGGACGGCGTACGGGACGGTGGTGCTGCACGTCGCCCCCGAGGCGGCGGCCGGCGGTCCGCTGGCCCGGCTGCGGACCGGCGACCTGGTCGAGCTGGACGTCCCCAGCCGACGGCTCGAGGCCGTCGTCGACCCGCAGGAGTGGGCGTCCCGGACGCCCGCCGCCACGTCCACCGACGCCTACGCCCGCCCGGTCCGCGGCTGGGAACGGCTCTACGTCGACCACGTGCTGCAGGCTGACCGGGGTGCCGACCTCGACTTCCTGGTCGGCCGCAGCGGAGCGGAGGTGGCCCGTGAGTCCCACTGAGCCCGATCCGGCGGAGGTGCCTCCGGGGAGGCTGCGCTTCAAGGACCTCTGCCTGGACGCGGTGGAGCCGGCGGTCGCCGCCCGGTTCTGGAGCGCCGCGCTGGGGCTGGAGGCGACGGACCGCGGCGACCTGTACGTGCTCACCGACGACCACGCGGAGCACACCCTCTGGGTCAACCGGGTGCCCGAGCCGCGGACCGTCAAGCAGCGGGTGCACCTCGACCTGCACGTCCGGGCGGTAGCGGACCTGGTGGCGCTCGGCGCCACGGTCGCGGCGGAGCTGCCGCACTGGACGGTGCTACGGGACCCCGAAGGCGGCGAGCTGTGCGCGTTCGAGCGTCCGCCGGACCAGCTGCCGCCCTACCGGATGTACGAGCTGGGCGTCGACGCTGCGGACTCGGCCGCTATCGCCGGCTGGTGGGCCGAGCTGTTCGGCGTCGAGGTGCACCAGGACGAGAGCGGGGAGCTCTGTTGGCTGGAAGGCGTGCCGGGAATGCCGTTCGGGCTGGACTTCGTGACGGTGCCCGAGCCCAAGCAGGTCAAGAACCGGGTCCACTCGGACGTCTGGGGTCGGACGGCCGACGCGGTCGCCACCGGCGCGCGGCTGCTCCGCGCCCGCGACCACCAGATCAGCTGGGACGTGCTCGCCGATCCCGAGGGCAACGAGTTCTGTGTCTTCCCCCTCGCGCCAGAGAACGCGCCCTCGACAGGCTGACACGACGACGGGGTCTCGACGGACGACCCAAGAACGCGCCCTGAGCGAGTCGAGGGCACGTTCTGGTCCCATGGCCTCGTGGGATGCGATCGGGACGCACAGCGGACGGACAGCAAGTCCCGGTAGATTTGTCCTCCAGAGGTCCAGGAGGACAAAGATGAGCATGTCGCAGCAACGACCCATGGGTTCGATCTTCGAGCTGGAGTTCCCGCAGTCGGTGGGTATCTACTCCAGCTACGCCGACGCGCAGAAGGCGGTCGACTTTCTCGCCGACGAGAAGTTCGAGGTGCAGAACCTCGCCATCGTCGGCACGGAGCTGAAGTCCGTGGAGCGCGTCCTCGGCCGTCGGACCTGGAGCACGGTGCTCCTGGCCGGCGTCCAGTCAGGGGTCTCGACCGGTCTGCTGGTGGCGGTCGTCATCCTGATCTTCCTCAAGCCGGCCAACTTCTTGCTGCTCCTGCTGGTGGCGATGGTGATCGGCATCGCGCTGGCGATGGCGTTCGGTGCGCTGGGGTACGCGGCGACCCGCGGCAAGCGCGACTTCACCTCGGTCACCCAGACGGTGGCCACCAAGTACGAGGTGCTCTGCGAGCACAAGGTGGCCGCCCGGGCCCGCGAGATGCTGCTCCAGCTGCCGGGAGCCCGCGCCGCCGCGTTCGAGTAGGTGCCGGATCCGGAACGTGGTGAGGAGCACCCGCATGAGGTACGTCATCCTGATCCGTTCCCATCCCCAGCCCTGGGGTCACCCGACGTCGGACTTCCTGGGCGACGGCCAGTGACGTTCTGGTGCGGCGGCACCGCGACCTCGGCGACGGCGAGGACGCCGCCCCAGAGGCGCTGCAGGCGGCCGCGGTCCACCGAGCCGGCCGACACGTTCACCGCGCCGGGCGCGGACACCCGAGCCGCGAACGACGACATCACTGGGTAGACAACCGCCGGGGTAGTCGCGGCTCAGGTCTACCCGATCCTTGGGAGCGCGGGCAGACCGTTAGCGTGACGTGGGTGAGCGATCCCTGGATCCGGGACGCGACGCCGGCGGACGCCGAGGCGTGCGCGGCGATCTACGCCCCGTACGTGCTCGAGACGGCGATCTCGTTCGAGACCGAGCCGCCCACGACGGCCGATCTGGGTGAGCGGATCGCGGCCGCCCAGGCCGGGCACGCCTGGCTCGTCCTCGGCGACGACACCGGCCTGCGCGGGTACGCCTACGCGGGTCCGCTCAAGTCCCGCGCCGCGTACCGGTGGGCGTGCGAGGTCAGCGTCTATCTCCGGCAGGGCTCTCAGGGCCGCGGCGGCGGCCGGATGCTGTACGAGGCCTTGCTGTCGCGGCTGCGGGAGCGCGGCTACCGGACGGCCCTGGCCTGCGTCACCCTGCCCAACGAGGCGAGCGACCGGCTGCACCGCGCGTTCGGCTTCGAGCCCGCAGGCACCTGGTCGCGGGTGGGGTGGAAGTTCGAGACCTGGCACGACGTCGGCTTCCTGCAGCTCGACCTCGAGCCGGGTGCCGGTCCGCCCGACGAGCTGCGCTGACCAGCACCTTGGAGTGACACATGGCTCAGGCGGCGCGCAGCGCCTGCTCGCGGTAGAGCTCGGCGGCGTCGCGGAAGGCGGCCAGCGCGTACTCCGGCACCGCCAGCCCGTCGTGAGCGGCGTCCAGCAGCTGGGTCTCGACCCGGACGACGTCGCGGACGAGCCGTTCGACGTCGCGGTCGAGCCCGAGCTCGACGAGCACGCTGCCGAAGCTCGTCCGCTGCTCCTTGGTCTTGGCGCCGACCACGGCGAAGGTCTTGGAGCGCAGGAACCGCGCCATGTGCAGCTGCCACGGGGCGAGCACCCCGCGCTGCACCATCTCGAGCGCGCTCAACCGGTAGAACGCGAAGTGGCCGGGCTCCTGCACCTTGATCGCGTCGATGACGGTGTTCTTGATCGCCGTCTCGCCCATCGCGCCCAGCTCGTCGCTCATCGCCTGGTATGCCAGCATCGCCGACTTCTCCGTGGCCGCGCCCGTGAGGTAGTAGAGCAGCCGGATCACCTCGTGCACGACCGGTAGGTGCGCCAACGCGCCCAGCAACCGGATCCGCGGCGGGACCGAGCCGAGGTCGGGCTCGGTCGGCGGCATCCCGATCCGCTGGCTGAGGGTGTCCAGCAGGACGCCGTGGTGCTCCTCCTGCGGGCCCCACACGTCGGCGTAGAACATTCGGTCGGTCTCGCTCACCCCGGGCAGCAGGACGGCGAGCTCAAGCACGTTCCGCTCGACCTCCATCTCGACCCGAGCCATGTACTCCAGCGGACCGGCGAAACGGCGGCGGACGGCAGCAGCGTCGCGGGCGCCGTAGTCGGCCGACGCGAGGTCGACCGGCGGGTGACGCTCACCGAGGCGTTCGACGTGGGCGAGGATGCGGGCGGCATCGGCTCGGGGTTGGGACATGGAGCTCCTTCGTGACAACGACACCCTTGTTTCGGCGCGCCGGCGCTCCGGGATTGTCAGACCCTCTCAGGGACCAGAAGCAAGACGTGTCGCGCGCGTTGTGGTCGCCGACGACTGGTTGCGGTCCCCGTGCATACTGGGCTCACCGGGGGTTCGGCAGTACCAAGCGAACCGAGGAGAACCGAGAATGACTGGTTCGACCGATCTTGCCCAGCACCCTCCGGCGCCGTCTTCTCTCGACCAGCTCCTGGTCGAGTCCGGCTCCGGTCTCGAGGAGTCGTTCGAGGAGCTGCACCGCCGTACTCGCGAGCGGGTGCACGCCGTCGCGTTGCGCATCGTCCGCTCCTCCGAGCTCGCGCGCGAGGTGACGCAGGAGACCTACCTCGAGGTGTGGCAACAGGCGGACCGGTACCGGGCCGACCGGGCCTCGGTCATGGGCTGGATCACGATGATCGCGCGCCGCCGGGCCATCGACCGGGTCCGGTCGGTCTCCCGGGCCTTGGGTCGGGAGCAGCGCTACACCAGGGGCGCCCCGGGCGTGGTGGAGGACGACCACGCCGAACGGGTCGTGGACCGGTTGGAGGCCGCCCGGCTGCATCCCTTGCTGGCGGCCCTGAGCCCGCTGCAACGGGAGGCGTTGACCTTGGTCTACCTGCAGCGGCAGTCACCGCAGGAGGCAGCGACGCTGCTGGGCGCCCCGCTCAGCACGCTCAAGACCCGGCTGCGCGACGGCTTGCAACAGCTCCGACAGCGGCTGCCCGACGCGCCCGGCGGCACCCTGACCTCGGGCAGTCACTGGTGAGCTGAGCGCAGGACTCAGAGCCAGCGGTTGCGTTTGAACCCGAGGTACAGGCTGACCATGATCAGTCCGATCAGCCCGAGGATCAAGAAGTAGCCGTACTGCCAGTGCAGCTCGGGCATGTTGTCGAAGTTCATGCCGTAGACCCCGGCCACCATCGTGGGCACGGCGACGATGGCGACCCAGGCGGAGATCTTGCGCATGTCCTCGTTGTCGGCCACCGACGCCCGGGCCAGCCCCGCCTGCAGGATCGAGGTGAGCACCTCGTCGAAGGAGGCGACGGCTTCCTTGGCCTCGGTGTGGTGGTCGGCCAGCTCGCGGAAGTAGGCCCGGCTCTCCTCACCGATCCCGGGCAGCTCGCGGGTGGCGAGCCGCAGCAGCGGTCCGCCGAGGGGAAGGACCGAGCGCTTGAACTCGATCAGCTCGCGCTTGAGCTGGTAGACGCGGTCGACCTCGTGCTGTCCACCGCGGGAGAAGACACGGGTCTCGACCTCGTCCACATCGGTCTCGAACTCGTGCACCACGGCCAGGTAGTCGTCGATGATCTTGTCGGCGAGCGCGTAGAGGACCTCCGACGGTCCGCGGGAGAGCCGGCGTGGGTCGGCCTCCAGCGCCCGCCGGAGCGCCGACAGCTGGGCGTGCTCACCGCGCCGGACGGTGATCACGAAGCCCTCGCCGAGGAACACCATCACCTGGCCGGTGGCTACCACCTCCGAGCTCTCGGTCAGCTCCTCGTGGTCGACGTAGGCGACGGTCGAGATGACCATGAACAAGGTGTCGCCGAAGACCTCGAGCTTGGAGCGGGTGTGCCCGTACGCGGCGTCGTCGACGGCCAACGGATGCAGGTCGAACTGCTTGGCCAGCGCCGCGAGGTCGGCGTCCAGCGGGTCCTTGAGCCCGAGCCAGACAAAGCCCTCACCCGCCTGGGCCTGCCGGGCCGCCAACGACAGGCTGGCCACCGGGCGCCGGACGCCGTCGACGTACCAGGCCCAGGCGACGACGGAGTCCGCACTCTGCGGGTGCGGTCGCGACGTCGGCTCGAGCCGTCGGTTCAGAGCGGGGAGGTGCGGCAGGTGGCGTCGCTGCGGCGTCGTCGTCACGGCCGGCTCAGTCTCGGGTGCCCGGCGCGGCGACGGCTGCGCCCGTCGAGGGGGGCGGCTGCTCCCCGGCCCAGACGGCGGCCATCCACGCCTCGACGTCAGTGCTGCTGCGGGGGAGCAGGGCGGAGAGGTTCTCGTTCCCGTGCTCGGTGATCACCAGGTCGTCCTCGATCCGGACGCCGATGCCACGCAGCTCCTCGGGCACCAGGGCGTCGTCGGCCTTGAAGTAGAGGCCGGGCTCGACGGTCAGCACCATCCCGGGCCGCAGCGTGCCCTGGCGGTAGTTCTCCAGTCGGGCCTGGTTGCAGTCGTGCACGTCGATGCCCAGGTGGTGGGAGGTGCCGTGCACCATCCAGCGACGGTGCTGGCCGCCCTCGGTCGACAGCGAATCCTCGGCGCTGACCGGCAGCAGGCCCCACTCCTCCAGGTAGCGGGCGATCACCGCGACGGCGGCGCGGTGGATGTCGGAGAACGTCGCGCCCGGCTGCGCAGCGGCGATCCCGGCCTCCTGGGCCTCGAGGACGGCGTCGTAGACCCGTCGCTGCGCGTCGCTGAAGCGGCCCGAGATCGGCAGTGTCCGGGTGACGTCGGCGGTGTAGAGGCTGTCCAGCTCGACGCCGGCGTCGATCAGCAGCAGGTCGCCGGAGCGGACGTCGCCGTCGTTACGGATCCAGTGCAGGGTACAGGCGTGGTTCCCGGCCGCGGCGATGGTGTCGTAGCCGACGGCGTTGCCGGCGTGGCGTGCGTGCAGCCCGAAGACGCCCTCCACCCAGCGCTCGCCCCGGCCGCGGCGGACCGCCTCGGGCAGGTCGGCCACGATGGCGGCGAAGCCGTCAGCGGTCTGGCGGCAGGCCTCGCGCATCTGCTCGACCTCGAACGCGTCCTTGACCAACCGCAGCTCACTCACCGCCACCCGCAGCTCGCCGTCGGCCTCCTCGGGGCAGAGCTGGTCGGCCTCAGCCTCGGTCTGCGGGTCCGGCGTGGTCCGCAGCGCGGCGATCGCGTCGACCACGGGACCGTCCAGGGTCTCGGTCAGCGTCCGGATCCGGGTGGTGTCGGCGTTCTTGGCCAGCCGTTCGGCCAGCTCGTCGACGGGAGCGCACGGGATGCCGCAGAGGGCGGACATCTCCTCCAGCGACGGCCGCTGGCCGACCCACATCTCGCCGTAGCGGGTGTCGGCGTAGAACTCGGCGGAGTCGCGGGGGGCGCGCGGCTTGATGTAGAGCGTCGACTCGTGACCGCCGTCGACGGGCTCCAGCACCAGCACGGCGTCCGGCTCGCGGTCGGTGCCCAGCCCGGTCAGGTGCGCGAACGCCGAGTGCGGGCGGAAGCGGTAGTCGGTGTCGTTCGACCGGATCTTCAGCCCGCCGGCCCCGATCACCACCCGGTCCCCCGGGAACAGGGTGCTGACGGCGTCGCGCCGGGCGCCGGCGACTGCTGAGGCCGGGAGGGGGTCCGGCAGCTCGGTGGGGTAGGGCTCCCAGCCCTGGCCGATGAACGCTCGAAAGGCCTCCGAGAAGGGGGTCTGGCGGTTCGGCAGGGCAGGCTGACGATCGCTCATGAGTGCATTCTTGCACTCGGGCCGAGGGCTTCTAGGGTGTGCAAGTGTCCCTCGATCGAGACCATCAGCTCCACGACGTCCTCCAGGGTGCTCAGCTGCCGCGGTGGCTCGACCGGGTGGGACTGCGGCCGGACGACCGCGCCGACGTCGAGGCGCTGATCGCCGCCGTCCTCGACCGGCCCGAAGACCTCGTCGTGGTCGACCGGCTGGCCGAGGCGTTGCGGCGGACGCTGGGACGCTTCCCCGGCGAGCCCGACCGCGACCCGTTCCCCGGCTACGACCCGGCGGCCGATCCGTACGCCCCCGGAGCGCTGCCCCTGCTGGCGCTGCTGGCGACGGCCCCGGACCTGGTCGCGTTCCACGCCAGCCGCGGGGTCGAGGAGGCGGTGAGCGCGCGCACGCTGACCGAGCTGGGCCAGCAGGCGTGGGTGCACCGCCGGACGTACGGCCGGTTCGGGGTGCACACGTACGGCTGGCTGCCGGTCAGCTGGTCAGGATCGCTCTACTGGCTCGGCCGGCTGCAGTTCAACCTCGAGCTGCAGTCTGAGGGCTGGGTCTGCTCCACCCACATCCCGCAGGCCGGCCCGCTCGACCCGGCCGCGGTGGACGCCTCGTTCCGGAGTGCCGCCGCCTTCTTTCACCAGCACTTCCCCGAGCGGCCCGTCACCGACTTCTGGTGCCACAGCTGGCTGCTCGACCCGGCGCTGGCCGCGGCGCTCGACCCGGCGTCCAACATCGTTCATTTTCAGCGGCGCTGGCACCTGTACGGTGACCCCATGCCGGGGGACGAGGACGCGCTCTTCTTCACCTTCGCGCACCGCGGCGAGGTCGACCTCGACGCGCTGCCCCAGCAGACGTCGCTGCAGCGAGCGATCGTGCAGCGGCTCCGGACGGGCGACCACTGGTCGCTGCGGACCGGTCGGATCCCGATCAGTGAGGCAGTCGCATGACCCAGCTGTACGTCGTCCGGCACGGCGAGACCGAGTGGAGCGCGAACGGCCGGCACACCTCGGTGACCGACCTGCCGCTGACCGAGCACGGCGAGGAGCAGGCCCGCGCCCTCAAGGGCCACCTGCGTCCGGCGGACTTCGGGCTGGTGTTGAGCAGCCCGCGCCGCCGGGCCCGGCACACCGCCGAGCTGGCCGGCTTCACCGGCGACCACGAGCCGCAGCTCGACGACGACCTCGCCGAGTGGGCGTACGGGGACTACGAGGGCCGGACCAGCGCCGACATCACCGAGGAGGTGCCGGACTGGACGATCTGGACCGACCCGGTGCCCAACGGGGAGTCCGCCGACCAGGTCGCCGAGCGGCTGGACCGGGTCGTGGCCCGGGTCCGCGACTCAGGCGTCGAGCGGGCCCTCTGCTTTGGCCACGGCCACGCGCTGCGGGCCCTGGCGATGCGCTGGCTCAACTTCGACCTCCGCTACGGCCTGCACTTCCCCCTCGACACCAGCACCATCTCGGTGCTCGGCGAGGAGAAGGGCCAACCCGCCCTGGAACGCTGGAACGCCCGCCCGTAAGGAGAACCCGAGGACCGGTCAGCGGTAGGAGACGCTGCTGAGCGGTCGGCGTGAGGTGAGCAGCAGGACGAGGCCCAGTGCACTGGTGCCCAGCAGGACGCCGGCCATCGGGACGCCCGTGCCGTCGGCGAGCGCGCCGACGAGAGGGGCGATCAGACCGCCGAGCACGAACTGGGCCGACCCGAGCAGGGCCGCCGCGCTGCCCGCCGCCTCGCCGTGCCGGTTGAGGGCGATGGCCGGGGCGTTCGGGAACGACAAGCCGGCCGAGGCGACGATGAACCAGAGCGGCACCAGGAAGCCGACCAGCCCGCCGAAACCGGTGATCGCGGTGGCGACCAGGGCCGCGGAGGCCAGCGTGGACACGGTCACGGCGACCAGCAGGATCGTGACCGGGCTGACTCGTCGGACGAGCAGCGGGTTGACCTGGGTCATCACGATCAGCCCGACGGCGTTGGCGCTGAACGTCAGGCCGAACTGCTGCGGGCTGAGCCCGTACAGCTCCTGCAGCAGGAACGGGACGCCGGAGATGTAGGCGAACAGGGTGGCAAAGCTCAGCCCGGAGACCAGCACCATGACCACGAACAACCGGTCGTGGAACAGCACGCCGTACGAGCGCAGGGCACCGCGGACGCTGACCGACGAGCGGCGGACGGTCGGCAGGGTCTCGGGCAGCGCGACCAGCGCGAGCACGAAGAGCAGGACGGCGGCGACGGCGATCAGCACGAAGATGCCGCGCCAGGAGGTGAAGCCGAGGAGAACGCTGCCGAGCGAGGGGGCCAGCACGGGGGCGACGCCGATGACGAGCATCAGCCGGGACAGCAGCTGGGCGGCCTTGACGCCGCTGAACAGGTCGCGGACGATCGCCATCGACACCACCGCGACGGCCGCACCGCCGACGCCCTGCATGGTGCGCGTGAGGGCCAGCAGGGTGATCGAGGGGGCGAGGGTGCAGAGCACCGACATCAGGCCGTGCACGGTGAGGCCGACGAGCAGCGGCTTGCGCCGGCCGACCGCGTCCGAGAGCGGGCCGATCAGCAGCTGACCGAGCCCCAGGCCGACCAGCAGGCCGGTGATCGTGAGCTGGGCCTGGGAGTCGGTGGCGCCGAGGTCGGCGCGCAGCTGGGGCAGCGCCGGCAGGTACGTGTCGAGGGTCAGCGGTCCGATGGCCGACAGCGCGCCCAGCACCAGGACCAGCTGGACGTAGCGGCGGCCGACGAACCGGCCGGCCGGAGCGTCGGTACCGGTGGTGCGGACGTCGACGGTGGTCGGGTCGGCGAGCGTGGTCACGAGTCGTCCTTGGAAGAGCGGGTGGGCTCTGGGAGGGAGCCGGGCAGGCACGACGGTGTGACAGTGGCGGCAACCTCGACCAGGACCGGTTCATTCCCGTTCGTCGGGGAGGACTCGGGGTGGTTACCGGCGGCCGAGAATGCGTAGGGTTGGGTGCTGGGAGCCCGTACGGGTCCTCGTCGCGGAGGGAGCTCGTCATTCAGGCCGATCCAGGGGACCAACGGCGTCTGCTCGACCTGCAGGCGGTGGACACCGCGCTGGCCCAGCTGGCGCACCGGCGTCGGACGCTGCCCGAGCACGCCGAGATCGCGCGGCTGCGGGACAGCCGTACCCACCTCGCCTCCGACCTCGTCGGGGCTGACACCTCGGTCTCGGACCTGGAACGCGAACAGCGTCAGGCCGAGCACGACCTCGATCCGGTCCGTGCACGCCTCGACCGCAACCAACGCCGGGTCGCCGACGGTTCCGTCGGTGACCCACGCGCCCTGAGCTCGCTGATCGAGGAGATCGACCACCTCAAGCGCCGGATCGACACCCTCGAGGACGCCGAGCTCGAGGTGATGCAACAGCTCGAGACAGCGTCCGAGGACCGCGAAAAGCTGCGCCGCGAGGCCGCCGAGCTCGACACCCAGCTGGCGATACTGTCGGCCAAGCGCGACCAGCAGCTGCGCGAGCTCGAGGTGGAGATGTCCGACCGGCAAGTGGTGCGGGAGGGCATCGTGCCGTTGCTGCCGAAACCGCTGATCACGCTGTACGACAAGATCGCGGCCACCCACGCCGGCGTCGGCGCCGCCGAGCTGCGGGCCCGTCGCTGCACCGGCTGCCAGCTCGAGCTCAACTCCGCCGACCTGCGCGGCTTTGCCGCCGCCGCGGCTGATGAGGTGCTCCGCTGCGAGGAGTGCGGGCGGATCCTGGTCAGGACGCCGGAGTCGGGCCTGTGACGACGGGAGCCTGGTGATGGTGCGGCGCCCGCTCGACAGCCAGGCCGGTCCCGACTTCTTCGCCCCTGAGGGCGACGAGCACGGCTTCGACCCGTACGAGCGGGAGCCCGACCCCGCTGACGCGCGGGGCGAGCCGGTCTCGGACCGCGTGACCCGACGGTTCGTCGTCGAGGCGGACGGCGGCTCCCGCGGCAACCCGGGCCCGGCGGCGTACGGGGCCCTGGTCCGCGACGCCGACTCCGGTGACACCCTGGCGGCGGAGGGCCTGGCCATCGGCCGGGCCACCAACAACGTCGCGGAGTACCGCGGGCTGATCGCCGGCCTCGAGATGGCTCGCGCGCTGGACGCCGACGCGCCCGTCGAGGTGCGGATGGACTCCAAGCTCGTGATCGAGCAGATGGCGGGCCGGTGGAAGGTCAAGCACCCGAGCATGCTGCCGCTGGCCAGGCAGGCGTCGCAGGTCCGGCCGCGCCAGGTCATCTGGACCTGGGTGCCGCGGGAGGAGAACAAGCGGGCCGACGCCCTGGTCAACTCCGCGTTGGACGGTACGCCCGTCCCGCGCCCCGAGAGCGCGCACGCAGCGGACTGACCGGCGGTCGGGCGGTCCCCGCCCTTGTAGTCTGCGGCCATGCCTGCACGCAAGGTCGAGCTGCCTGTCGTCGTGCCGCCGGAGCTGGCGGCCGGCCTGGCCCGGATCCGGACCGACCTGCAGGTGCCGGAGGACTTTCCGGCCGAGGTGACCGCGGCGGCCGTACGGGCGGCCGCCGGCCCGCGGCTGCCTGAGCTCGACCGCACCGACCTCGAGCTGGTCACCATCGACCCGCCGGGCTCGCGCGACCTCGACCAGGCCCTGCACCTCGCGCGCGATGGTGAGGGTTTCGTCGTCTCCTACGCCATCGCCGACGTCGCCGCGTTCGTCACCGCGGGCGACCCGATCGACCTCGAGGCGCACCGGCGCGGGATGACGCTGTACGCGCCCGACCACCGCACCCCGCTGCACCCACCGGCGCTGAGCGAGGGCGCGGCCAGTCTGCTGCCCGACCGGGTGCGGCCCGCCCTGCTCTGGACCCTGCGGCTCGACGCGCGCGGCCAGATGACCGACGCCGAGGTGGTCCGGGCCCTGGTACGCAGCCGCGAACAGCTCGACTACCCAGCTGTCCAGGCCGAGATCGACTCGGGGTCGGCCCGGGAGTCGCTGGCGCTGCTCAAGGTCGTGGGCCAGTGGCGCGAGCAGCGCGAGCGCGAGCGCGGCGGCGTCAGCCTGCAGATCCCCGAGCAGGAGGTCGTGCCCGGGCCCGACGGCTGGCGGCTGGAGTTCCGGGCGCCGCTGCCGGTCGAGGGCTGGAACGCCCAGATCTCGCTGCTCACCGGGATGGCCGCCGCCCACCTGATGCTCTACGGCCAGGTCGGCATCCTGCGCACCATGCCTCCGGCCGACCCCGGTGCGCTACGGCGGCTGCGGCAGACGGCCAAGGCGCTGCAGATCGGTTGGCCGGCCGAGCTCGACTACCCGGAGTTCGTCCGCAGCCTGGATCCGCACCTGCCCGCGCACGCCGCGATGCTGGACGCCTGCACGATGCTCTTCCGCGGCGCCGGCTACCAGGCCTTCTCGGGCAGCGTGCCCGCCGACGCCGAGCACTCGGCGCTGGCCATCGACTACGCCCACTGCACCGCGCCGCTCCGCCGGCTGGTCGACCGCTACGCCGGGGAGGTCTGTCTCGCGCTCTGCGCGGGCACGCCCGTCCCGGGCTGGGCCATGCGCGCGCTGGACGCACTACCGGCCGAGATGGCCGCGGCCGACCGGCGGGCCAAGAAGTACGAGCGCGCGGTGATCGACCTGGTCGAGGTGTGCCTGCTGGCCGCCCGGATCGGCGAGGTGTTCCCCGCGACCGTGATCGAGGTCGACACCGCCCGCCGGCACGGCACCGTGATGGTCGCCGACCCGGCCGTCGAGGCCAAGGTGACCGGGCCGGACCTGCCGCTCGGTCACGAGGTGTCGGTCCGGCTGGTGACCGCCGACGTAACGAAGGGGTCCGTGGCCTTCGAGCTCGTCTCCTCCTCCTAGCCCTCCTCCTAGCCCAGCGCGGTCAGCAGCGTGCGCGCCTTGGCTGCCGTGATCCGGTGCCCGGCGTCGGTCAGGATCACCAGCGTCACCCGGGTGCCGGACTGCTTGGCCACCTCGGTCCACTCGCTGTCGGGATAGGTACGCCGGTCGACCAGCTCGTCGGCTCCCGCGCCCGACAGCGGCACCAGCTCGATGTGCACCGGGTCGGCCAGCGGCGTACAGGCCCGAACCTGGTCGGTGTAGCGGGACCAGTACCGGCTGGCGGCCTCGGCGTCGGTGAACTCCAGGGCCAGGCCGACGCCCGGGTTGCCGTCGCGGTCGACGTAGCTGCCCTCCAGCGCCGCGACCGGGTCGGGGTAGTCGTCGCGGGTGACGTCGGCGCAGCCGATGGTGATCACGTCCTGAGCGGCGTAGCGAGCGTCGCGCGCGTGCACCCAGGTGCCGTTGCCGCGGAAGCCCTCCTCGTCGCCGCCCTCCTTCGCCACCGTCCGCCAGCCGGCCGGGACGGGGAGCGCCGCCGCCCTCAGGTCGCCGGCCGTCGACGGGGCCGGTGCCGTGGGGGCCGGGGGCGGCGGCAGCGTGTTGGTCGTCGTCGGCTCTGCCGGTTCGACGGAGGAGGCCGGCGTGGGACCGGTACTCGAGGCGGTCGCCGTCGGGGTCGGGGCGAGAGTGGGGGCCGGCGCGGACGGGCTTCGTGCCGAGCAGGCACTGAACGTGAGCGCGGCCAGGGCGACGGCGGTCGCGCGGGTCAACCGCGCCCGCACGCGCTCACGGCCGGTACTCGAAGTGTTGGTAGTCCCGTCCCGGCGACCACAGCCCGCCCCAGAAGAAGTCCTCGGAGCGGAGCTTCTTGGTCAGCGCGGACTTCTTCCCCAGCATGCCCTTCTTCAAAGGCGAGCGGTCGCGGTACTTCTTTCCGTTCGACGGCCACCACGTGCCGTTGCTGTCGCGGTACGGGTTCTGGACGGTGTTGACGTCGATGGCGATGCCGTAGGAGTGCGGCGACTGCGCGTACGGGTTGCCGACGACCTTGCGGCAGTTGAAGCCGCTGGTGTTGTTGGCCTTCATCTGCTTGGGGTCGTTGCCGCCGTAGACGTTCGGGTTCTTCATCTTGGCGATCGGGTACCGCTTGGCCAGTCCCTTGGCGAACGACCGGGTGATATCGGGCACCAGGTCGGTCCGGATGATCAGCACGCCCCGGTGCATCCTCTTGTCGAAGCCGTAGAAGTTCATGCTGACCGTCTGCAGCTTGGACCGGCCGACGGGGCAGCCCTTGCGGTAGGTCTTGTCGACGTCGGCCTTGGTGGTGTCGACGGCCACCGCGTGCAGCACGGCGACCCGGTTGACCGTCCGGGTGCCGCTGGCTTCCCAGCGGTCCCGGTTCGCGGCGTGGAAGGTGCTGCGGACGGTGTAGCGGGTGAGGTGGCCCTTCCCGTAGCCGAAGCCGACCCGGAAGTGGCCGGCCGCATCGGTGACGGCCGAGCCCACGGCCTTATCGGTCTTGCCGACCCGCACGTTGAGGCGGATCTTGACCCCGGCCCGGGCCGGGACGACCGAGCCGGTCAGCGTGGGCTTGGTCAGACTGTCGGTCTTCTTCGCCGGCGCGTTCAGGTGTACGGCGGAGTCGCAGACGGTGACCGACGCGGTCGGGCTGGTGATCTCGTCACCGCTGCCCGGCGCCCCGCCGGTGGTGGCGGCAAAACTGACGACGCCGCGGGCGGTCACCGGCCACGAGGTCGCGTACGCGCCGGCGGTGACCATGGTCGTCGCGACCTTCACCCACCCGCCGGTCGTCGTCCGCCGATAGACCTCGATCCGGCTGCCGTCGGCGACGCCGCTGGTGTGGCCCGAGAACCCGTAGCGGCCGATGTCCTGGAAGAAGCGGCCGGCCTGCGGGCTGCCGACCGACGCGACCGCCAGGCTCAGGCTGCCCGGGTCGGTCGCCTCCGCCTGGGTGGCCGGGCGCTGGGGTGTCGCCGTCGGGCTGGGGAGCGGCGTCGGGGTGGCGGTCGACCCGGGAGTCGTCGTCGGCTCTGGGGTCGCGACGGGGGTGGGAGTCGGCGTGGTCGCCGGGGTGATCGTCGCGGCCGGGGTGGGGGAGGGGGTCTCGGCGAAGGCGGGGGCAGCGCCCAGCGTGAGCAGCACGCAGAGCGAGCCGGCGAGCGCCGTGCTGCGACTGCTGCGCGAGGGGGAAGTTCGCACGTCGACGCCTTTGGTGGGGTGGATCGGTCCGAGTTCGAGGATCGTACCCCGAGCCTTGCCGCTAGCCAGGCCTTGAACCAGCAACCCGTCCCGAGCTGGTCGGCGGATTCGAATAACGTGCGACATGGTGCCGCGAGTACGCGGCACCATGTCGCACGATGTTTTCACCTGCTCGCCGGAGCGCGGCTGGGCCGGTCAGCGCTGCTCCTGCGGGCACCACCAGGTGGTGCGGCCGCCGACGGTGGCGGTCTGCATCTCGGCCCCGCAGCGTGGGCAGTGGCGGCCGCGGCCGCGGAACTCGATCACCTCGCCGGTGTGCACGTCGCCGTGCTCGATGGCCGCGCGGGTGGCCTCGTGGAGTGACTCGTGCAGGGTCGCCAGCTCGGCCGCGCTGAGCTCGTCCGCCGGACGCTGCGGCGACAGCCGCGCCTGCCAGAGGGTCTCATCAGCCAGCAGGTTGCCGACGCCGGCGATCACCGACTGGTCGAGCAGCCGCGCCTTGACCGGAGCCCGGCTGCGGCTGACGCGGGCGGCGAGCTCGTCGGCGCCGACCTGCTCGGCGTCCGGTCCGAGCGCGCTGAGGTCAGGGTCGAGCCGGACCCGGCCCAGGCGCCGCTTGTCGAAGAGCCGCAGGGTGCCGCCGTCGGTGAAGGTCAGGGTGAAGCGGTCCCAGACCGGCTTCCGCTCCGGAGCGCTGCCGCCCTCGCCGTACCGGCCGCCGACCCAGTCGCCGCCCTCGGTCAGGTCGCCGCGCGGCGAGGTGATGAGGATCCGACCGCTCATCCCGAGGTGCAGGCCCAGCACCGGGCCAGGCGTCCGGGCGCGACCCACGCCGGAGGTCTCGCACCACATCGACTTGCCGCGGCGGAAGGCGCCGGTCAGCATCCGACCGACGAGGACGTCTCGGATCTCGCCGGGCGCGTGGGGCCGGCACTCCCAGCTGTCGGTGTCGTCGACATCGGCGATCCGCCGTCGCAGCCCGGCCCGTTCGATGGCGGCGCGGGCGCTCTCGACCTCGGGCAGCTCTGGCACGCGCACAGTCTGCTCGCCAGGCCAAGGCGGCTGCGTAGGCTGGTCGGCCATGAGGGTCGACGGTCCGTTGCCGGTGTCGCAGGACCTGGTCGTCGAGGCTGATGAGCTGCGTTGGCGCTTCTCGCGATCGTCTGGACCGGGTGGTCAGGGCGTGAACACCACCGACAGCCGGGTCGAGCTGAGCTGGCGTCCGGACGGCTCGCCCGGCGTGGCCCGGCTCAGCCCGCTGCTGCGGGAACGGCTGACCGAACGCCTCGCCGGCTCGCTCGTGGACGGCGCGGTGGTGATTGCGGCTTCGGAGTACCGGGCGCAGCTCCGCAACCGCCAAGCCGCTCGGGAGCGCCTCGTCCGTGTGCTGCAGCAGGCGCTGGCGCCGCCGCCGCCACGCCGGCGCCGTACGGCGCCGACCCGGGGCTCGGTGGAGCGCCGGCTGCAGGCCAAGAAGGTCCGGTCCCAGGTCAAGGCCCGCCGAGGCGGCCGCGGAGCCGACTGGTCCTGAACGGGTTGGCGTCTCGGCTAGCCGGGGTCGGCGAGCGTGCGATGCTGCCATGCTGTGGTCCATCGTCTCGCTGCCCCGGAGGTATCTGTGCGTCGACTGCTGCTGCTGATCACGACCAGCGCACTCCTGGCGTTCGGGGCCTGCAGCCCGACCGCTCCGGAGACGGTCGAGCCACCGGCCAGCCCGGTCACCAGCCCGCCGGTGAGCCCGTCGGTCAGCCAGGGCCCGTCAGCTCAGGAGAGCCCGACCCCCACCGCTTCCCAGGACACCGACGACGACAGCGTCGAGGAACAAGGTGACGAGTCCGACGACGAGACCTCCTTCGCGGACGCGTACTCCTACTCCGACGGTGTCAAGGTCGAGGTGACCAAGATCAGGCACGGCACCCGCGGCAAGAAGGGGGCCTGGGTCCAGCTCACCGTCCGGGTGACGAACGGGTCGAAGGAGCGGATGGCTGAGCCGGTGGGCGACTTCGAGCTCTCCTACGGTCCGGACAAGGACGTCGCGGACCCCCTCTCCGTGCCGGGCGTACGCAACCGAGACCTATCCGGGAGCATCGCCCCGGGCAAGGCGAACACCACGTCCGCCTCGTTCAGCGTCCCGGTGAAGGACCAGGACGACGTGGTGCTGGGCTTTACCCCCGACATCAGCCACGACACCGCGTACTTCTCGGGATCGATCGTCTGACTGAAGGTGCGCCGACCCGGGGGGAGCGGCGCAGCTCAGCGACTCAGCCCGGCTTCGTGCCCTCCACGCAGAGCTGGGTGCTCACCTCCGCGGGGTGCATCCGGTGCTCCAGACCCTTCAGCTCGGGATGGTTGCTGTCGCCGGCGACGCAGCGCTCCACCTCGAAGCCGACGGCCCGCAGCTCGGCGGCGAGCGCGGCGTAGTCGTAGCAGAAGCCGCGGTAGTGCTCGGCGCCCACGTAGACCTCGGCCAGCAGCTGCACCGGATGGTCCATCGTGTTGCCGAGCTCGGCGTTACGGGCCATCCCGAGGCGAGCCAGCTCGCCGTTCTCGAGGTAGCTGCGGGCGCTGGCCTCGACGTCCGGCGTCGCGAGCCGGATCACCCCGCCCGGGGCGAGTGCGACGTACGCGTGCCGCATCAGGTCGCGGCCCTGGGCCAGCGTCAGGTGCTCGATGACGTTGTCGCCGTAGACGAAGTCGACGCTGCCGGCCGGTACCGGCCAGGGTTGGGTCGCGTCCAGGTGGGCCGGGCAGGGCCAGGCGATGTCGGTGTTGATCCAGTCCGGCAGCCCGCGGCGGCCGGCCCCGACGTTGACCTGCACCAGGCCCTCGGTGCGGGCGCGGGCGACCTCGGTCACAAGGCGTCGTCGTCGACGGTTCCGCAGCGCCACGTCGTAGACGCGCCGTCGCCAACCCCCGAGGACACGCCGCCACATGGCGTGTGTCATGCACGAACGGTACAAGCCGAGCGCGTCCTGTAGGCGTTGTCCACAGCGCAGCCGGCGTTCCGACCCGTCAGTCCAGCCGTACTGACCCCGTACCCGTCGTGGAGTCCCGCGTCACTGTCCCCCTCGAGCCTTGACTTGCTAGAGGGTGGAGCCTCAGGCGTGGCCCGCGGAGCTCGGGAGCGAGCCGTCGGGACCGTCGTCGCCGGGCACGGCCTCCGCTGCGTCCTCAGAGCTGATGGTGACGCCGGCGACCGGGTTGCCCTCGGACGTCCCGCCCGTCTGGGCTTTCGGCAGCTCGCCCGGTCCGGGGGCGTCCCGCGGAGGCGCACCGCCGTCGTTCGCCCGGCTCACGGCGATGGAGGTGTCACGGGCGGCGGCGCGAGACTCCCGGTTGTCGTACGGGTCGATGGTCTCTGCTGCCTCGGTGCTCATGGCGTCGACCCTACTCGGGCGGGGTGCGGGGTCGCGTTTCGTCACGAGAGCGGACGAGTCGGTCGGTAAGCCGGATTCTGTCACCGGCCCGAGGGCCGGGGGCGATCATCCATCTGCGACCGCTGTTGCCAGCGGCCTGGTGCGACCTACCCGGAGACTCGGGCGAGCAGCCCTCGAACGCCTCCGCAGACACGGGCTTACCCGTGTCCTCTTGGTCTTGCTCCCGGTGGGGTTTACCGAGCCACCCCAGTCACCTGGGGTGCTGGTGGTCTCTTACACCGCCGTTTCACCCTTACCCCCGCGTTGCCGCGAGGGCGGTCTGTTTTCTGTGGCACTGTCCCGCGGGTCACCCCGGGTGGGTGTTACCCACCACCGTGCTCTGTGGAGTCCGGACTTTCCTCGATCCCGCCACCCGCAAGGAGCAACGGAGCCGCGACCGCCTGACCGACTCGTCCGTGGGCCACCTTAACCGAGTACGACGCTCACGGTGCTCGAGCCCCCTCAGCGGCTGACAGGTCGGGGCAGCGTGAGGATCTCGGCCCCGGTGTCGGTGACGACCAGGGAGTGCTCGAACTGGGCGGCGCGGCTGCCGTCGGCGGTGACGACGGTCCAGCCGTCGTCCCACAGCCGCCACGCTGAAGTCCCCAGGGTCAGCATCGGTTCGATGGTGAAGGTCATGCCCGGCCGCATCACCGTGTCGTGCCGCGGCTCGTCGTAGTGCGGAATCACCAGGCCGGAGTGGAAGGTGCTGTGCACCCCGTGCCCGGTGTAGTCGCGGACCACGCCGTAGCCGAACCGGCGGGCGTAGCTCTCGATCACCCGACCGATCACGTTGACCTGCCGTCCCGGTCGGACGGCGGCGACCCCGCGGCGCAGCGCCTCGGCCGTCCGTTCGCTCAGCAGCGCCGAGGCCTCGTCGAGCTCACCGCAGCCAAAGGTGGCGCAGGTGTCGCCGTGCACCCCGTCGACGTAGGCGGTGATGTCGATCTTGACCAGGTCGCCGTCGACCAGCGGACGGGCGTCCGGGATGCCGTGACAGACCACCTCGTTCACCGAGGTGCAGCACGACTTGGGGAAGCCACGGTAGCCGAGCGTGGACGGGTACGCCCCGGCGTCCAGCAGGTACTCGTGCGCCACCCGGTCGATCTCGTCGGTGGTCACGCCAGGCGCGATCACCGCGGCCGCCGCCTCGATCGCCCGGGCCGCGATCCCTCCGGCCACGCGCATCTTCGCGACCGTCTCGGCCGACTGGACGTCCGGGCCTTCGTACGGACGGGGAGCCGGCCGGCCCACGTACTCGGGTCGCACGATCCGGCTGGGCACCGACCGGACCGGCGACACTGGCGCGGGCAGGACAGGAGTCACGGCCGACACTGTAGAGGTCGCGGTAGCCTCGCGGCATGGCCGAGAACCAGTGGTGGTACGACCTGACGACCAAGTCGGCGGTGCAGGACAGCCGTGCGGGCAAGTCCGCGGACCGGCTGGGCCCCTATCCGAGCCGCGAGGACGCCGAGCGCGCGCTGGAGAAGGTCGCCGAACGCAACGACACCTTCGACCACGACCCGCGGTGGAACGACGACTGAGGGCTCAGCGAGCGACCAGCCGGCGGAGCGCGATCCAGGCGAGCGGCGCATAGGCCAGCAGGACCGGGTCGGGTCCTTCCAGCACCAGCAGGGTGCCGGACCCGGCGCCGTCGGCGTACACCTCGTGCTGCAGCGTCATGCTGACCGGGCCCATCCGGACCACCCAGCTCCACGTCCGGGCCGCGTCGTCGACCCCGGTGACCGTGAACGGCAGCCCGAGCCCGACCGGGGTCCAGACGGTACCGGTCAAGCCGAGAGCAATCCGTTCCGCGTCGGCCTCGACCCGGCGGATCTGCGGCGACCAGGTCGGCCACAGGGCGATCCGCTCGTAGCGCTCCCAGGCCCGCTCCGGTACGGCTGCGCCGCGGGCCGACAGGCGGCGGGTGGCCATCGTTGCTTCCTCCAGTCCAAGACGGGCGGCCGGTTCCGGGCAGCCCGGTCAGCGCGCGTTACCGTCCGGTTTCAGCGCCGGACACCCCCGTCTGCGCCGGCGCGGCTCATCGTAAACTCACCCTCCGGGGGACGACGCGTGCGTCCGACCCGACTACGCCCCTGTGGAGGAGACCCGCGATGAAGATCGTCAAGATTCGTACCGTCCTGCTGGCCGGGCTGGCGGGCGGTGTCGGATACGTCCTGGGCACCCGGGCCGGCCGCACTCGCTTCGAGGAGCTGAAGGTCCAGGCCGACAAGCTGCGCACCCAGGCCGAAAAGCTTGCTCGCAGCCCGCAGGTGCACGAAACCGTGGGCAACGTCGCCGACAAGGTCAAGGAGAGCGCCGCCAAGCTGCCCGACCCGGTCGCCGACGTGGTCACCAAGGTGGCCGACAGTGCGCACGAGGCCACCGCACCCGAGACCCCGGCGGCGGGCGGGACGGGCGACGGCACCCCGCTGTCGGGCGTGACCACCGATGACGTGGCCGGTCCGGAGCACCCCGCGCCCGAGACCAGCCCGGGCGTCTGAGCCGGTGAGCTCCCGCACCCTGTCCATCGGCTGCGAGTTCGTCCACCAGTCCCGCTACGACGTCGCGACCATCTTTCAGGTCGAGCCCGTGGCCGACCAGGACGCCGAGGTGGTCGAGTCTCACTGGTCGTTCGACCCGTACGTCGCGTCGACGACCTACACCGACCTGTACGGCAACCGGTGCCGTCGGTCGACCGTCTCGGCCGGCCGTTCGGTGATCAGCTACTCGGCGACGGCCATCGTCCCGGATGCCGTCGAGGACGCTGACGAGGGCGCACCCGAGATCGCGCCGGAAAAGCTGCCCGACGACGTGTTGATCTACACCCTGCCCAGCCGCTACGCCCTGCCCGACGTGCTGGGCAAGGAGGCATGGAACCGCTTCGGCAGCCTGACCCCGGGCTACACCCGCGTGCAGGCGATCTGCAACTACGTCAACAGTCACCTGACCTTCCAGTACGGCTCCAGCGGACCCCGGTCCACGGCTGCGGACGTGCACGCGTCGGGCTACGGGGTCTGCCGCGACTTCACCCATCTCGCGGTCTCGCTCTGCCGGGCGCTCAACATCCCCGCCCGCTACGTCTTCGGCTACCTGCCCGAGATCGAGGTCGACGTGAAGCCGTCACCGATGGACTTTGCCGCCTGGATGGAGGTCTACCTCGGTGACCGCTGGTACACCTTCGACCCACGCAACAACGAACGCCGCAAGGGCCGGGTGCTGATCGGCCGCGGCCGAGACGCCGGGGACGTGGCCATGGCCACCACCTTCGGCTCGCCCTATCTCGAAAAGATGGTCGTCATCGCCGAAGATAAGCCGGAAGCCTAGCTGCGCGAGCGTCCGCGCGAGCGCAGCTCAAAGAGTTGGGACATTGCGCGCCAGCTCGTCCAGCCAGGCGCGGGCGTTGCCGTCGGAGGGGGCGCGCCACTCGCTGCGCGGGGACAGTGACCCGCCTGCGACGACCTTCGGGCCGTTGGGCATGGCTGAGCGCTTGAACTGGGCGAAGCCGAAGTAACGCCGCAGGAAGACGTCCAGCCAGTGCCGGATCGTCGGCAGGTCGTAGGCGGTCCGGCGGTCGGCGTCGAAGCCCGGCGGCCAGTCGCCGGCGTCGACGTCGGCCCAGGCGTGCCGGGCCAAGAAGGCGATCCGGCTCGGCGGGAAGCCGTAGCGCAGGACGTGGAAGAGCGTGAAGTCCTGCAGCGCGTATGGGCCGACCTGGTCCTCGGTGCTCTGCGGCCGTTCGCCTTCGGCGACCGGCACCAGCTCGGGGGAGATCTCCTGGGCGAGGATCACCTGCAGGATGGCGTTGGTCTCCTCCTCGAACTGGCCGGTGCCGATCACCCAGCGGATCAGGTGCTGGATCAGGGTCTTCGGCACGCCGGCGTTGACCCCGTAGTGCGACATCTGGTCACCGACCCCGTAGGTGCACCAGCCGAGCGCGAGCTCGCTCATGTCGCCGGTGCCCAAGACGATGCCGCCACGCTGGTTGGCCAGCCGGAACAGGTAGTCGGTGCGCAGCCCGGCCTGGACGTTCTCGAAGGTGACGTCGTAGACCGGTTCGCCGCCCGCGAACGGGTGGTCCAGGTCGGCGAGCAGCTGACGGGCCGCCGGCCGGATGTCGAGCTCAGCGAAGGTGACGCCCAGCGCGTGCGACAGCCGAGTGGCGTTGTCCTTCGTGCCACTCGTGGTGGCAAACCCGGGCAGCGTGAAGGCGAGGATGTCGCTGCGCGGGCGGCCCAGCCGGTCCATCGCCTGCGCCGCCACGATCAGCGCATGGGTGGAGTCGAGACCACCGGACACCCCGATGACGATCTCCGGGCCGCCGATCGCCGACAGCCGCTGCTCGAGCGCGGAGACCTGGATGTTGTACGCCTCGTAGCAGTCCAGCGCCAGCCGGTCGGGGTCGTCGGGGACGAAGGGGTACCGGTCGACCCGACGGCGCAGACCGAGGTCGGTCCGGGGCGGGTCGAGGGTGAACTCGACCGTCCGGTACGCGATCCCCCCGCGGTCGGCGAGCGTCCGGCGGCTGTCGTCGAAGGTTCCTTGGCGCAGCCGTTCCTGACGCAGCCGCAGCAGGTCGACGTCGGCGACGGCCCGCTGGTCGGTGGTGGAGAAGCGTTCGGTCTCGGCCAGCAGCTCGCCGAGCTCGTAGACCATCGTCTGCCCGTCCCAGGAGAGGTCGGTGCTGGACTCGCCCGCTCCCGCGGCGGCGTAGGCGTACGCGGCGAGACAGCGGGCCGAGCTCGAGCGGACGAGCAGCCGCCGGTCCTCGGCGCGGCCGACGGTGATCGGGCTGCCGGACAGGTTCAGCAGCACGGTCGCGCCCGCCAGGGCGGCGGTCGCGCTCGGCGGCACCGGGACCCACATGTCCTCGCAGATCTCGACGTGCACCACCAGTCCCGGCACGTCGGTGGCGGTGAAGAGCAGGTCGGGCCCGAACGGCACCTCGACGCCTCCGAGCACGATCGCCTGCCCCGCCCGGTCGTCGCCGGGTGCGAAGTGGCGGCGCTCGTAGAACTCGCGGTAGGTGGGCAGGTAGGACTTGGGCACGACACCGAGCACAGCCCCGTCCAGGATGACCACGGCGGTGTTGAACAGCCGGTTCCCGTGCCGCAGGGGTGCTCCGACGACCAGCAGTGTCCGCAGCCCGGCCGACCCCGCGACCAGGTCGGCGATGGCCTCCTCCACCTGGTCGAGCACGACCTCCTGCAGGAACAGGTCCTCGATGGCGTAGCCGGTCAGGGCCAGCTCGGGAAAGAGCGCTACGCCCACGCCCTCATCGGCACCGGCCCGGGCCTCAGCAAGCACCGCGGCCACGTTCGCCTTCGGGTCGGCGATGACTACCGGTGTCGTGCACGCGGCCACGCGGACGAAACCCTGGTCGTAGACCGAGTCGAAGTTCACGGTCGCAGTCTGCCAAACCGGACCTGTCCCGGGGGCGGGCGGTGCGCGACACTAGGCCTGTGGACAACTCCTCGAGTGTCAGTGGCGCCCCCTACGCTCAGCGCATGACAGCAACTGTGGCGAACTACCGCTGGACCGCGGCCGAGTTCGTACGGGCCTGGGAAGCGGGCGCGTTCGACTCACGGGTCGAGCTGGTGGAGGGGGAGGTCTGGCCGGTGGTCATCGGGGACTGGCACGGCGAGAAGGTGATGGACGTGGGTGCGCTGCTGCGACATCCCGGCGTCACCGTGACCGGCGCAACGCTGCCGAGCGGTGACTCTCTACCCGACCCTGACTGCTGGGTCCGCCGTCCCGGCGCGGAGCCGTCAGGCACCATCGGCTGCCGCCTCTCCACCTGGGACCCGGCGGACGTGCTGCTGGTGGTCGAGGTGTCGGACGAGACGCTGATGGCTGACCTGACCACCAAGGCCCGGATCTACGGCTCGGCCGGCTGGCCGGTCTACTGGGTCATCTCCAAGGAGGCGGTCTACGTCCACACCGAGCCGCACGACCGGGGCTACCGATCGCGGCGCGAGTTCCGATCCGGCGACACGGTGCCCGTCCCGTTCGCGGACGTCGAGATCGCCGTCGACGACCTGATCGGCGTCTGACAGCTTCTACCGGAACAGCGCCCCGGTGTCGATCGTGACCTCGCCCGCGCCGTAGGCCACCCGCTGAGGTGCGCTGTTCTCGATCACCAAGGCGAGCCGGTAAGCGTCGCCCTCGCGCACGAAGGCGGTCAGCGTCTCGTCCGCGGTGTCGACCACCCAGTAGTGGTCGACTCCCGCCGCGGCGTACTTGGCGGCCTTCACCACCAGGTCCGCGGCGCGGTTCGTCGACAACACCTCGACGCACAGCAGGGGGGTGCCGGTGAAGCGAACCTCCTCGTCCGTGGTCGGGAACACCATGACGTCCGGGCCGAACTCGTCGTCACCGGGCTTCCAACCCCACTCGATCACCACGTCATAGCCCTCGGGGAGGTCGGCCTCCATCAGGTTGGCCAACCGTCGGCACGCGGTCTGGTGCTTCCGGCTGGGAAACGGGCTCATCACGATCGAGCCGTCGATGTACTCCGCACGAACATCCTCACCCAGCGCCAGGTAGTCCTCCCAGGATGCTTCAAGGAACGGCACAGCAGCCATTTCGACGCCGCCTCCTCCTGGGATGCTCCGGTGTACGAGAGGATCATAAGTCGCGACCCGATATGGAGGCTCACTCATGCGCATCGCTCTCGCCCAGATCGTCAGCGGGCCGGTCCCGGCGGCCAACCTCGACGTGGTCGCCCGGGAGACAGCTTCGGCAGTCGCCCAGGGGGCCGAGCTCGTCGTCTTCCCCGAGGCGACGATGCGCTGCTTCGGACGCAACCTGGTCGAGGTGGCCGAGTCGCTGGACGGGCCCTGGGCGACGCGGGTCCGAGAGATCGCGGCCGACGCCGGCGCCACGGTCGTCGTGGGCATGTTCACCCCCGCCGATGGCGGCCGCGTCCACAACACCCTGCTGGTCACCGGCCCGGAGGTTGAGACGGCCTACGACAAGATCCACCTCTACGACGCGTTCGGCTTCGCCGAGTCCGACACCGTCGCGCCGGGGGAGAAGCCGCTGGTGGTGGAGATCGGGGGCGTGAGCGTCGGTCTGACCACCTGCTACGACCTCCGCTTCCCGGGCCTCTACACCGCGCTCGCCGACGCCGGCGCCGCGGTGATCTGCGTGGCCGCCTCCTGGGGTGCAGGACCGGGCAAGGTCGACCAGTGGCAGCTGCTGACCCGGGCGCGGGCGCTGGACTCCACCTCGTTCATCCTCGCCTGCGGCCAGGCGGACCCGACCACGGTGGGCGAGCAGCTGAGCGGTACCGCCCCCCGCGGCGTCGGGCACAGCGTGGTCGTGGCGCCCACCGGTGAGGTCGTGGCGACCCTCGGTGCCGAGCCAGGCTTGCTGCTGGTCGACGTGGACGTCGCGGACGTGGCCGACGTCCGGCGATCGCTGCCCGTCCTCGTCAACCGGCGCTTCTGAGCCTGGACCACCGTTCCTGGGGCCCGGCGACGGGGACACAGGTCGTCCTTCCTCGCCGCCCTCGCGACGCGAGGGCTGACGCTGATCGGAGCGACGTGGTCCGCGACCTGGGCCCGTAACTCCGGCGTTACGGAGCTACCGGCACACTGAGGAGCGTGGACAAGCAAACCGAGTTCGTGCTCCGGGCCATCGAGGAACGCGACGTCCGGTTCGTCCGCCTCTGGTTCACCGACGTGCTCGGCTTCTTGAAGTCGGTCGCGATCGCGCCGGCCGAGCTCGAGGGCGCGTTCGCCGAGGGCATGGGTTTCGACGGCTCGGCGATCGAGGGCTTCGCTCGCGTCTACGAGTCCGACATGGTGGCCCACCCCGACCCGTCGACGTTCCAGATCCTGCCGTGGCGGGACGCGAGCCCGGCGACCGGTCGGATGTTCTGCGACATCTCGATGCCCGACGGCTCGCCCTCCTACGCCGACCCGCGCTACGTGCTCAAGCGTGCGCTCAAGAAGGCGGCCGATCTCGGCTTCACCTTCTACACCCACCCCGAGGTCGAGTTCTTCCTGTTCAAGGACCCGCTCGATCCGGGCGTCCCGCCCGTCCCGGTCGACCAGTCCGGCTACTTCGACCACACGCCCCAGAGCCTCGGCAGCGACTTCCGTCGCAAGGCGATCACCATGCTGGAGCAGATGGGCATCTCGGTGGAGTTCTCCCACCACGAGGGCGGCCCGGGCCAGCAGGAGATCGACCTCCGCTATGCCGACGCGCTGTCGACCGCCGACAACCTGATGACCTTCCGCGTCGTGGTGAAGGAGGTCGCGCTCTCCCAGGGGATCCACGCCTCGTTCATGCCCAAGCCGTTCACCGAGCACCCCGGCTCGGGCATGCACACCCACATGTCGCTCTTCGAGGGCGACAACAACGCCTTCTACGACGCCAGCGCCGAGCACCACCTATCCAAGGTCGCGCGCTACTTCATCGCCGGGCTGCTCCGGCACGCCGGCGAGATCACGGCGGTGACCAACCAGTGGGTCAACTCCTACAAGCGGCTGGCCGGTGGCGGCGAGGCCCCGAGCTATGTCTGCTGGGGCCGCAACAACCGGTCGGCGCTGGTCCGGGTGCCGATGTACAAGCCCAACAAGGGCGCCTCCGCCCGCGTCGAGCTGCGGTCGATCGACTCCGCGGCCAACCCGTACCTGGCCTTCGCGCTGATGCTGGCGGCCGGTCTCGCCGGCATCGAGGGCGAGTACGAGCTGCCCGAGGGCGCCGAGGACGACGTCTGGTCGCTGACCGAACGAGAGCGCCAGGCGCTCGGCATCTCACCGCTGCCGCGCAACCTCGACGAGGCCATCCGGGCGATGGAACGTTCCGAGCTGGTGGCCGAGACCCTCGGGGAGCACGTCTTCGACTTCTTCTTGCGCAACAAGCGGGCCGAGTTCGAGGAGTACCGCCGTCAGGTCACGCCGATGGAGCTGAAGCGGCTGCTTCCGGTTCTCTGACCGGGGCCGGCCGACGGGTCAGACGGCCCACGGCCAGCAGTCCCAGCCCGCCCGCCAGCACCGGGACGCCGCCCACCAGCAGCAGCAGCGCTGACGTCGGCAACCCGGCCCCCACGCCGGCGAGGGCGGATCCGGCGGCCGCACAGCTGAGCTTCATCCCCGCGCCGATGGTGAAGACCGAGGCGCGCAACGCCTCCGGCGCCTCGTCCTGACGCACGGTGAAGACCGCACCCGTCAGCGGGCCGACAAACAGGCCCGAGAGTCCGAAGAGAGCGGCGACGCCGGCCAGCGGGGCCACGGCCGCGGCCGCCGCCAACGGCAGCCCCACCCCCAGCAGGGACACCATCACGACGACCGGGGCCTGCCGCGCCGGCCACGGCCGCCAGGTCCACAGCAACGAGCCCACCAGGGCACCGGCGGCCACGCCGGTCAGCAACCATCCCGTCGCCGCCGGGTGCTGCTGGCGCTGGGTCAGCACCGCAGCCACGACGGCGAGGGCGCCGAGACCGAGCTGGGCCAGGCTGGAGGCCGCGGTGACCACGCCCAGGACGGGCCGGCGGACGACGATGCTCAGCCCCGCCGTCAGCGGCAGCCGGGTGTGCGCGGGTTCGCCGACCCGGAGGGGCAGCGTCGCCACGAGCAGGGCTCCGACGCCGGCGCACCCGGCCAGCACGGTGGTGGCGGTGCGCGCGCTGGTCGCGCCGGCGATGGTCGCCGCCACCGCCGGGCCAGCGATCCCGGCGATGTTGTAGCTCATCGAGTCGAGCCCGAAGGCCCGAGGCAGCGCGGCTGGACGAACCAGCTGAGGCAGCCGGCTCGTCAGCCCGCCGGTCAACGCCGGTCCGCAGCAGCCGCCCACCAGCAACACGACCACGCTCAGCGCGAGGGGCCAGCGGCTCAGGCCGGCAGCCGTGCCGGCGAGGGACAGACCGAAGCCGACCACGGCCACCGCGAGCACCCCCGCGGGGCGGCGCGCTCGGTCGGTGAGCAACCCGACGACCGGCGCGGCGACCACCTGGGGCACCAGCAGTGCGGCGATGAGCAGGCCGCCCGTTCCGGCGCTTCCGGTCCGCTCGAGCGCGAGCAGGACCAGCGCCACCCGGGCGCCCTCGTCGGCGAACCGTACGAGCACCGCGGCCGCGAGGTAGCGCCCGACCGCTCCGACCTGCTGCCCAAGACCGGTCATCTTGCCCCTCCATCGCATCGTCATCACTGGTTGAACCGGTGACTCCAACTCTTGCCGGACTGGTCATCACCTGTCAAGGTGGTGATGTGTTCGAGTTCATCTCCGACCGGCCGGTGCTGGACTTCGTGGCGACCGTGTCCGAGCGGCACAGCAGCCGCGAGGAAAAGCTGCCGACGCCGGCCGACCTCCAGGCGTGGATCGCGGAGTCCGGGCTGGTGGACGAGCGGGTCGAGGTCGACGACGAGCAGCTCGACCACGCCCGCGAGGTCCGCGAGTCGGCCTTCGCTGTGATCGCCGCCGCGATCGACGACCGCCCGGCGCCGGCCGCCGACCGGGCGCGGGTCAACGAGACGGCGGCCGGGCCTCGACCGGTGCTGCGGCTGGAGGCCGACGGCCGGCTCCGCCGCCGAGGCGACCTGCCGGCGGTGCTGGCCGAGCTTGCGTCCGACTGTCTCGACCTCGTCGGCGGCCCGGACCGTTCGGCGCTGCACTGGTGCGCCGACGCGACGTGCACCCGACCGTTCGTGGACCGGTCCCGGGGCCAGCGTCGCCGTTGGTGCGGGATGAAGGGCTGCGGCGATCGAGCCAAGGCCGCGGCCTACCGGCAGCGCCGGAGCAACCGGACGTCGCCCGCGTCGGCCTGAGTGGCGCGATCGTGCTGGCGGAGGAGGCGGGACGATGACTCGAGCGCGGTCGGCGTCGACGGTGGCTCCGGTCCTGGTCGCGCTCCTGCTCGCGGCGAGCTGCACCTGGCCGGGTCCCGGACCTGCGGCGCCGAGCACCTTCCCGTCCGCCCCGCCACCGCGCCCGCCCGGCCCGCCGGACGCCGGCCCGCTGCACGTGAGCGTGTCTGTTCCGGCCACCGAGTCCGGCCTGGAGCGGGCGGGTGCGGCAGGACGGGTGGTTCGCTGCCTGACGGAGGTGACGGGCGGATCCGCGGATGTGCCGTTCGATGGCGAGGTAGTGGCTCGGACCCCAACCAGCCGGCTGGCCAGTGCGCTGTCCTATGCCGGCGCTGTCGACGATGCTGCCGGCCTGCGCGAGGTACGGCGGGAGGGTGCGCGCGTCCTCCTGACCGACGAGGCGGGGGGTCGACCCGTGATGGCAGTCATCCTCGCGCACGGGAAGGCCCGGGACGGGCGGGTGGGTTGGTACGTCGACTCGTGGCGCAGTGCGACCTCGCAGAGTTCCCCGACTCGATCGCGGCGCGGTGGGGCCCAGATGTGGACGGACCCGGCCGGCCGCCGGCTGCCCACGACGCTCATCTCGAGCTCGACCGGCCCGGAGCACTGCGACTGGGAGGACATCACCTTCCTGCACCTGTCGACACGAGCACGTCGGGAGGCGACTCAGGTCTACGTCCGCAATCCCCCCAGACCTCAGCGGCTACGTCACCGAGCCCTACCGGGCGGCGCGACCGTTGCCGGACGACGCGGTCGACACGGGCTACCGTCGTGGCGACCAGCACCTGTGGCTCTCGGCCGACGGACAACGCGCCTAGGTCGGGTCGGCTACCGCGCCGAGACGTGGCCACGCCCGACCCAGCCGCTGGGCTGCATCTGAGGACCGACCGTGGTCAGCGCAGCGGGAAGGACCAGCGCAGTCGGAGGCCGCTACCGGCCTGCTCCACGTTCAGCTGTCGGCCGAGCCGTTCGGCCTGCTGCCACAGCCGACCCAGCCCGCCACTGCGGGCGCCGAAGCCTTCGCCGTCGTCGGTCACCACCAGGTTGAAGCCGTCGTCGGCACCCAGGAGGTCCACCTGCACCGTCGTCGGCCGGCCCTGCGCGGCCACCTCGTTCAGCGCAGCCCGCAGGATGTCGGCGACGTCGGCACCGATCGCCGGCAGCTTGTCGAACGTACCGCTCAGCCGGACGGCGGGCCGGAACCCCAGCATGGGCTCGATCTCGACCGCCGCCGCCAACGCGACCGCGTAGAGCTCGTGCCGCACGGTGGGATGCCCGCTGGAAGGGGCGGTGATGGTGGAACGGACTTGGCGGATCGTCTCGTCGATGTCGGCGACGGCCCTGGCGACGCGATCACGGCCGGCCTCGCTGACGTCGTCACGGGCCGTGCTCTGCAGGCTCAAGCCGATGGAGAACAGCCGTTGGATCACCTGGTCCTGGACGCTCTCAGCCAGCCGTTCGCGGTCCTCGCGCGCTTCGAGCGTCTGCTGTGCCGAGCGGGCCTCGGCCAGCTCGAGCGCCAGCGCGGCCTGGGTGGCGAAGTCGCCGGCCATCGCGACGTCGCTGGCCGCGAAGGCCGGCTGGTCGGCCGACCGGCTGAGCATGATCGCGCCCTGGGTGCTGTTGCGTCCCTTCAGCGGCAACGCGACGACGTGGCCGAGACCGATCCCGTCGTCCTGAACCTCGGTGTGGATGCAGGGCAGCTCGCCGGCAGCGATCATCTGCACGGCGCCGGCCTGGACCGCCCGTTCGGTGAGGCTACCGGTCGCCCGGTACTGACGCTGCACGAGCTCGTCGGCCCCGAAGCCGGCGGCGACCCGGACGTTCATCAGGTCGGGGTCGTCCTCGTCGGGGATGCAGACCGTCACCGTGCGGGCGTTGGCCAAGAAGACCACGCTCTCGGCGACGCTGCGCAGGATCTGGTCCTCGTCGTCGACCCCGCCGAGGAGCTTGCGACTGATCTCGCTCGAGGCGATCAGCCAGTGCTGACGGCGTCGGGCGTCCTCCAGCTGCGAGGCGTTGTTGATCCCGGCGGCGGAGCTTTCGGCGAAGTCGGACAGCAGCTGCCGGTCCTGCTCGGAGAAGACGGCGCCGCCCATCGGGCGCATCACGTAGAGGTTGCCGAAGAGACCGAGGTGGGTCCGGACCGGCAGGTCGAGCAGGTCACCGCCCACTTCCTCACTCCTCCGGCGGCTGCGTGGCAGCGGCGGCCGGCTCGAACGCGGCAGGGCCAGCGGCAGGTGCTCGGGGCCAGCGATGCCGTGGGCGGCGAGGATGCCCTGCATCGCGCGAAGCTCACCGGGGGCGTAGGAGCTGAAGACGATCCGGTCCAGGGTGCCGTCGGGCAGCCGGATGGCAAAGGCTCCGTACGCGGCGTTGCCGATCGACGCGGCGAACTCGACCATCTGGCGCATCCGGCCCGCGACGGTCAGCTCGCGAGAGACGTCCCGGACGGCGGTGACGAGCAGCCGCAGCCGCTGCTCCATCGAGTCGATGGGTACGACACCGTGCCGGGTCGCGTGGTCGTCCACCGCAGCCTTGTGCTCGGTGTCCGCCTCCCGACCTCCGGGCGTTGTCACAGACGCGAGTCTAGGAATGCCGATCAGGTAGGTAAACGACTCCGGAGGAACTCAGGACTTTTCGGGACTTTAGTCCCGAAACGCCACGATCGGCAGCACCGAGGACAGGTCGGCCCGCAGACCCGAGGCGTGCACCGCTCCGGCCGCGACTGCGGTCTCCCAGCTCAGGGCGCTACTGGCCAGGCCGAGGAACGTGACCGCGTCGGTCTCGACCACGTTGGGCGGCGTCCCTCGGGTGTGCCGCGGTCCTGGATCCCCGATCGCACACTGGACGGCCGCGTACGGGGGGATCCGTACCTCGACCGACTTGCCCGGGTAGCGGCTGGCAAGCACGCCCGCCAGCGCACGACTGGTGTGCCGCAGGGCGCCGCTCGTGGCCTCCACTCTGGCGTGACCGGCCGGCCGTGAGCGGTTCAGCGCGTCCAGCTCGAGAGTGAACGCGACCAGGTGCAGCAGCACCGCGTCCTCCCGGGTCGCGGCGCCCGCCCGGGTCGAGACGATGGCCGGCGCGTCCTCGCCCAGCCGCTGCCGCAGCCGCTGCTCGAGCCGGTCGTCGGGGTCGAACGCGGGGTCGGGGGGTGAGACGGCGACCCGGACGAGTGCGCCGAGGTGCTCGACCAGCCGTTCGAGCGGCAACGGACGGGCGGTCGTCGAGGTCTGGAGGGCCTCGGCCAGCCCGCGCCCGACCGCGGCCGCGCGGACCACCACGGGGTCGTTCCGCTGGGACGGGTTCTCACCGAGCCACTCCGACAGCGCGGCCCACTGCGTCAGCAGTGCCGCGTCCGGTTGCTCTCGCAGGCCCGCCATCAGGCCGACGACACTACTCGGGCCGACTCTGGGGTCCTCCGCCAGGCTCAGGTCACGGTAGGCCCACGGCACGACCCGTTCGCCCCCGCGGAGGAGTAACACGTCGGTAACATGGCGTGGTGACGAGGATGCAGACGACGCAGGGCACCCTGGCCCGGCGTGGCTTCGTCGACGCAGGTGCCGCGCTGGCCGTGGTCGAGTCGTGGGACGTCGCCCAGGAGTCGGTGCTCGAGCTGCTGGCGGGGGCTGCAGACCCCGACCTCGCGCTCGTCGGGCTCGAACGGCTCTACGACCAGCTGGCCGACCTCCCCGTACGGCTGGCCGCCTCCCCGGTGCTCGCCCGGCACCTGGTGACCGTGCTGGGGGCGAGCGCCTCGCTGGCCCAGCACCTGAGCGCCCATCCCGAACACCTCGACCTGTTGGACCGCGACCTGCAGAAGGTGCCGGCGGCGGCGTTGCGGGCCCACCTGCTGCAGGTGACCGGAGCCGACCCGGACGCCACGATGCCTGTCGCCCTGGAGCTGACCGGGGACGCACTACGGATCGCCTACCGCGGTGAGCTGCTGCGGATCGCCGCCCGCGACCTCTGCTCTCCTGAACCGATCGAGGTGGTCGACGAGGTCGCCGACGAGCTCTCCGACCTCGCCGACGCCACCCTGGAGGCGGCGTTGGCGATCGCCCGGGCGAAGGGCGGCGAGGCGGCACGGCAGACCCGGCTCGCCGTCGTCGGGCTGGGCAAGTGCGGCGCCCAGGAGCTCAATTACGTCAGCGACGTGGACGTGCTCTTCGTGGCCGAGCCTGCCCTTGACGCGGACGGCGAACCGCTGGTCACCGCCGACGAGGCTGTCGCCGCCGCCACCCGGATGGCGGCAGAGCTGACCCGGATCTGCTCGGCCCACACGGCGGCGGGCACCATCTGGGAGGTCGACGCGGCGCTGCGGCCCGAGGGCCGGGCCGGGCAGCTCGTCCGCCGGCTCGCCAGCCACCAGGCGTACTACCAGCGGTGGGCCAAGACGTGGGAGTTCCAGGCCATGCTCAAGGCTCGGCCGTGTGCGGGGGACCTCGCGC
This sequence comes from uncultured Friedmanniella sp., assembly GCF_964244005.1. Lineage (GTDB taxonomy): Bacteria > Actinomycetota > Actinomycetes > Propionibacteriales > Propionibacteriaceae > Microlunatus. The sequence continues at coordinate 147,277 of NZ_CAXTHG010000004.1, forward strand.
TCGGTCAGGACTTCGTCGACATGGTGAGCCCGATGGTGTGGCGGGTCGCCGAGCGCGAGAACTTCGTCGCCGACACCCAGGCCATGCGGAGACGCGTGGTCGCCCACATCCCCGCCCGGGAGAAGGGCCGCGAGCTCAAGCTCGGCGAGGGCGGGCTGCGCGACGTCGAGTTCTCCGTCCAGCTGCTCCAGCTGGTGCACGGTCGCGTCGACGAGCGGCTGCGGGTCCGGCCGACCCTGCTCGCACTCAGGGCGCTCGTCGACAACGGCTACGTCGGTCGCGAGGACGGCAAGGGCTTCGGTCTGGCGTACCGGTTCCTGCGTACCGTCGAGCACCGGATCCAGCTCTACCAGCTGCGCCGCACCCACGTGCTGCCCGACGCCGAGGCAGACCTGCGCCGGATCGGTCGTTCGCTCGGCTACGGCAACCCGGCCTCGGAGCTGGTGTCGACCTGGCGGCACTGCGCGACGCGGGTGCGCCGGCTGCACGAGCGCCTCTTCTACTCACCGCTGCTCGACGTCGTCGCCCGGATCCCCAGCCCCGAGCTGCGGCTGACCACCGACGCCGCGCTCGACCGGCTGAAGGCGCTGGGCTACGCCGACCCGCAGGCGGCGCTGCGGCACATCGCCGCGCTCGGTCAGGGCGTCACCCGCCAGGCCGAGATCCAGCGCCAGCTGTTGCCGGCGATGCTCGGCTGGTTTGCCGGCGCGCCCAACCCGGACTCGGGGCTGCTGGCCTTCCGCCAGGTCTCCGAGGCGCTCGGGACCACGCCCTGGTATCTGCGGGCGTTGCGCGACGAGGGCGCGATGGCCGAGCAGCTGGCGCGGATCCTCGCCTCCAGCCGGTACGCCGTCTCGCTGCTCACCCGGGCACCGCAGACCGTGCAGATGTTGGCCGGCGACGACCAGCTCACCCCCCACACCCTGGACGCGCTGCGGGCCGAGATGCAGGCGGCCGCTCGGCGGCAGGGCAGCAGCGCCGCGGCCGTCGAGGCGATCCGGGCGATCCGTCGGCGCGAGCTGTTCCGGGTGGCCGCCGGCGACCTGCTCGGCCAGCTCGACGTGCTCGAGGTCGGCGTGGCACTCAGCGACCTCGCCTCCGCCACCATCGGCACCGCTCTGGCCGTCGTCCGGGCGGACGCGGGCGGGGACGCCGTGGTGCCGCCGATCGCCGTGCTCGCCATGGGCCGCTGGGGCGGACACGAGCTCTCCTACGCCTCCGACGCCGACGCGATGTTCGTCATGGGCGACGCCTCCGGCGCCGGGTTCGTCATGGGCGACGCCTCCGGCGCCGGGTTCGTCATGGGCGACGCCTCCGGC
>NZ_CAXTHG010000004.1:148695-182089 GCF_964244005.1 uncultured Friedmanniella sp.
GCCGGGTTCGGCACGGGCGGCCGCCGGACCCCCGAGGGCGGCGACCCGACCCGGACGGCGACCGCGGTGATCAGCGAGCTACGCCGGTTGCTGGCCCGGCCCGGTGTCGACCCGGCGCTGGTCGTCGACGCCGACCTGCGGCCCGAGGGCAAGGGCGGGGCCCTGATCCGCTCGCTCACCGCGTACCGGAACTACTACGCGCGCTGGTCCTCCACCTGGGAGCTGCAGGCGCTCGTCCGCGCCGACGCCCTCGCCGGCGACCCGGCCCTGGGGGCTGAGCTGCTGGCCGAGATCGACGCGCGCCGGTGGCCGGTCGACGGGCTCGACGCCGGCCAGCTGTCAGAGATCCGCAAGCTCAAGGCGCGGGTCGAGGCTGAACGGCTGCCGCGCGGCGCCGACCCCGCCACGCACACCAAGCTGGGGCCGGGCGGTCTGGCCGACGTGGAGTGGACCGTCCAGCTCCTGCAGCTGCAGCACGCCTACCGGGTGCCCGCCTTGAGGTCCGCGCAGACCATCACCGCCCTGCGGGCCGCCCGGGACGAGGGCCTGATCGACGCCACCGACGCCGGCCACCTCGAGGCGGCCTGGCTGCTGGCCAGCCGGATCCGCAACCAGATCATGCTGGTCCGCGGTCGCGGCTCGGACTCCCTCCCCACCGACACCCGCGAGCTCGCCGCCCTGGCCGAGCTGCTCGGCTACGGGCACGGAGAGTCCTCGCACCTGTTGGCGGACTACCGCCGCATCACCCGTCGCGCCCGGGCGGTGGTCGACCGGGTCTTCTGGGGCCTCTGAGCTCGAAACGCGGCGGGCTCACTCCTCCAGCACCGTGCGGACGAGCCGCAGCACCTCGGCCGGCGTCATACCCCGGTCGAGCAGTGGCTGGAGGGCGGACCGGACGTTGCCCCGCAGCTCCTCGGTCGCCGTGTCCCCCTGGTCGGCGACGACCGTCCCGAGCCGTCCAGCGGTGGTGAGGAAGCCGTCCCGCTCGAGCACGCGATAGACCTTCGCCACGGTGTTCGGAGCGACGCCGAGGTCGCCGGCCAGGGTTCGGACCGGCGGCAGCCGGCTGCCGCTGACGAGCGCGCCGGTCCGGATCAGCGCGACCACCTGGGTCTGGATCTGCTCGGAGACCGGGGTGGGCGCGGCCGGGTCGAGCCGCAGGAGAAGAGGGGTCGCACTCACGATGAGCGGAGCCTGGTCCTGCCGCTCCCAGGTCCATGGGGTACCACGAACCGGCCTTCGGAGCCCTTCCGCAGCGTGGCGGCGTGGTAAGCCGCGAGCGTCGCCGCCGCGGTGTTGTCCCAGCTGAAGCGGGAGGAGTGCCCGGCGGCGTTGGCACCCATCCGCACCCGTTCGCCGGGGGAGTCGAGCACGGTGGCGAGCGCGTCGGCCCACGCCCCGGCTTCGTGGCCGCGGACCAGCAGACCCGTCTGGCCGTCCCGGACGGCGTGCCGCAGCCCGCCCACGTCGGTGGCGACGACCGGCCGACCGCAGGCCTGGGCCTCGAGCGCCACCAGCCCGAACGACTCGTTGTGGGAAGGCACCCCGACCACGTCGGCCACGCAGTACCAGCGGAAGAGCTCGGCGCGGGGGGAGTGCGGCCGCAGCTCGACCAGGTCGGCCACCCCGAGGTCGGCGATCAGCGGGACCAGGCCCTGGGACCACTGCGACTGCGGGCCGCTGGGGCTGCCGATGATGATCAGCCGGAGCCGCTCGCGTCGGGTCGGGTCGCGCGCCACCAGCTCGGCCACGGCCCGGATCAGCACGTCCGGTGCCTTCAGCGGCTGGATCCGGCCGACGAAGAGGATCACCTGGTCGTCTTGGCCGATGCCCAGCTGGGCGCGCGACTTGGGCTGGTCACAGGGGTGGAAGGTGTGCAGGTCGACCCCCGGTGGCACGACGGCCACCTGCTCAGGTCGGGCGCCGTAGTGCTCGTGCAGCTCGCGCGCCTCATCGACGGTGTTGGCGGTCAGCACGTCCGCCCGGACCACGATCTGGGCTTCTCCTCGGTCGCGGACGTCCGGTTCGGGAGTCTGCCCTTGGCCGAGCGCGACGTTCTTGACCCGGGCCATCGTGTGCATCGTGTGCACCAGGGGGAGTCCGCACTGCTCGGCCAGCTCGAGGCCGACCATCCCCGACAGCCAGTAGTGGGTGTGCACCAGCTCATGGCCGTTCAACCGTTGCCGGACGGCCTCGGCGAAGGTCGCTACCATCGCCGGCAGCTCCTCCTTGGCCACGGCCGCCCGCGGGCCGGCGGGTACCTGCACCACTCGTGTGTGCTCGTTGACTTCGACGACGTCGGGGCTGTCGTCCTCGGCCCGGGTGAAGACGTCGACCTCGATCCCGCGCTCACCGAGCCGGCGTGCGACCTCGGAGACGTAGACGTTCAGTCCGCCCGCGTCGCCGACCCCCGGAGTGGCGAGCGGTGAGGTGTGCATGCTGATCATCGCGATCCGCTGCGGGTACTCGACCGGTGCGGTCATCGAGGACCCCGTTGGCGACCAGCGTCGTTCGGCTCCGGCCGTGCTGTCTCGGTCATCGTGCTGCCCCCTCCGGGAGATCTTGACCCAGGATCACCGCATGGATCCGTGGCGCTCGGAAGCGGCGGTCGTAGCTCGCAGCCTTCCGTACCGGCTCGAGGATGGCGAGCTCGACCAGCTGGCTGATCAGGCCGTTGGCGCGTGCGTAGGACACACCAAGGTCGGCCTCCACCTGGCGTGCGGTGAAAGAAGGCCGGGCCAACGCAACGTCCACGAGCTTGAGCGCGTTGTCGGCCCGCAGCGGCGAAGCGCGCACGACCTCTTTCAGGTCTCCTTGGACCCGCAGCAGGCTCCGCAGCTGATGGTGGGTATCCAGCGCTGACTGCTCGATCCCCTGGGCGAAGAAGTGGACCCATTCGTCCCAGGCTCCCTGCGTGCTCACGCCGTAGAGCCGGTCGTAGTACTCGCTCCGCCTGGACTCGAACCACGGCGAGACGGTGAGCGTCGGCTCGGTGAGCACACCGTTGATCAGGAACTGGAGAACGACGAGCAACCGGCCCAGTCGGCCGTTGCCGTCGTGGAAGGGGTGGAGGCTTTCGAACTGGTAATGCGCCATCGCCGCCGCCACCACGGGGTCAATGTCGTCACGTCGTCCCTGGGAGACCCATGCGAGCAGATCGCGCACCCTGGCCTGGAGATCCAGTCCGGGCGGAGACGGGACGAAGCGGGAGGCGTGAACCGGCAACATGTCCGGGGAGGCGTCGGGCCGACGACCGATCACGACCTGGATGTCCCGGATCCGGCCCGAGGAGGGACTCTCGCTGGGTGTGCGGTCGACCAGGATGGCCTGGAGCTCGGCCAGCATTCCCACCGTCAGAGGTCGTCCACGCCGCACCGAGCTGAAGGCGTGCTCGGCCATCACGACGTAGTTCAAGACCTCGCGCACGGTCACCGAGGACGGCTCATTCTCGTCCTCGATCAGCACATCGCGCAGGGGAGCGTAGGTTCCCTCGAGGGCCGAGGTGCTCTGAGCCTCCCGGTTGAGAGTGGGGCGGCGCAGCAGGGCAGGATTGGGGAGCTGGCGCGCAGTACTGTCCAGGGTGGCCAGAGCTGCGCGCGTCCGGGACACCTGGCGGTACGTCGCGGCACGCAGGGTCGGTTCCTGGTCGCCTAGTGGTTGCGGCGTGAACGCCCGATGGGTCCAAGGCCCTCGGACAGGGTCGAGCCCGTTGATGGTGATCAGATCACCCGGACTTGCGTTGTCGAACATTTCGAGGTCCACAATGCAAGGCTAGCGGCACTTCCCGAACATTGTGACCGGGTGAATGTTCGACAACGAGCAGACTCCTGGACCGGCGAGCGACGAGCCGACGGGCATCGTGAGGCCGCGCTTTGAGGCAGTTCTTGACGGAGCGCTCAGCGAAGACCTGGGTAGTGCTGATCATCCCCTGAGGTAACGGGCCTAGCGTTCAGAGCACGGCCGCTGATGGGTCTCGGGGGAGGCTCTGAGGCGGCTGAGGCCGGGCGGTCCCTCAAGGACCGCCCGGCCGCTCAACCGGGGGACTGAGAGGAACAACCATGTCGAGCACCGAGCATCCGCGCGACGAGTACGGCAACCTGCGCGGCTTCGGTCTGCGCGTGCCGACGATGCACCCCTGCCCGCCTTGGTGCACCGACGACCACGGCCACGGCTTCGACGGCGACGCCGTGGCGGGCTTCCCGAGCCGCTGGCACGAGGCGGTCGAGGAGCACTTCGATGTCGAGGACAGGAACCCGCTCGGCAACACCCACAAAGAAGTCGGGGTGTCCGTGCACACCCTCGAGACCGTGGAAGCGGCCACCGACCGGATCGTCTGGGTCGACGATCCCGAGCTGTGGCTCGGCGCCGACGACGTGGTCAAGCTGACCGCCGCCGAGGCCCGCCGGCTGGCCGCCTCCCTGTTGCGCGGGGCCGACGTGCTCGACGCCATCCGGAGCTGATCTTCCCACGGGGCACCAGCTGACGCCGAAAGGCCATGATCACCTGGCCCGTTCTCGACGACCGGGTTTCATCCGGGTTTCGCGGTGCACCAGCTTCTGACCAGAAGCAGCGTTGATCACAAGGACATGGCCCTGCCGAGGGAAATGCCCCACGAGCGGGCTTCCGTCCGACTACGGTCTCCCTGTGACCGAGTACCTCACCGAGCAGCAGCCCGTTGGCGAGCCCAGCCACTCCTTCAACCCGCCGACCGCCGCTCCAGCGGCACGACCTGCCTACTTCCTCCAGTCTTGGCTGGCAACCGGAGCCTTGGTCGTCCTCGCCGTAGTCGCACTGGTCTGGACGGTGGAGCTCATCCGCATTCAGCAGGACCTTCACAACACGAGCATCGTGATCCAGTCGCAGGCCAAGACTCTGGCGACTGCGCTCAAGACCGCGTTCAGCGAGTTCGGTACGGGCGGCTAGGTTCAGCCTCACACCTCAGAATTGCCCTCGCTCTGGTCGGACTGTTCCGACCAAGGCGACCCGAGCCGCGACCACCTGGGTGATCGCGGCCGGTGGGGACGCCTCTTGCGGCCGAGACTGGCTCGTCAGCAGTCGTAGTAGAGCTCGAAGTGCACCCGGTGCGTGGGCAGCGTTGGAGAGGTTGGTAAAACCCCTCCGACTAGGGCAAGCGCTGTGAGCGCATATCAAGTAATGACGGGGTTTGCGGCCAGTGTGCGGCCAGATCTCGTAAAGCAAGGCGGCCTCGGCCAGGTGTTGACGCACCGGACCGAGACCTTGATCCCCACCCCTTTTCCGACAAGGAGTCAAGACCCATGTCCATTCTCGACGACAACACCGACCCCCGCACTACGAACGCGGCGAAGTGCGGCAACCCTGAGCCAGCCCTCCCCGCGTGCCCCGCCTGGTGCACGCACGACCAGCCCAACCAGCCCAAGATCGACCACACCTACCTCGACGAGGACGCGGCCGGGTGGCCGATGCGCAAGCACACCATCGAGTACCCACTGGTAGAAGCGAGCAGGGACCACCGCCCGGACACCCCCGTCCTACCCGATGTCTTCGTATGTCTGATGCAGGCCGAGAGCGCCACTCCCGATGGGCTTCATCGCGGCCAGTTCGAGATCGGACTGGCCGCTGACGAGTTTCCGCACCTGACGGCCGGCGAGGCGCGCCAGGTTGCGGCCCACCTCATCGCGGCCGCTGACGAGCTGGACGAGCTGACGGACGGCATCAAGTGAGCACGACCGCCAAGCTCCCGCCCTGCCCCCCTGGTGCGACCAGGAGGACTGCCAGGGTGACGCCGTCGGGCCCGACGAGCGCTACGGCGACCAGACGACCCTTGTCCACGGCGCCGCTGGAGATCGAACGGAGTACCGCGATCGGCAGCGCGATACGTCGAGGAAGAGCGACTGCAGCCAAGTCAACTTCTGGGTGACGGAAGTGTTGAGCGACGAAGGATCGCCGACGTGGGATCAGCCTGGGGCTGTTCATCACCTTGGGCCGCTCGGAGAGCCGCAACTTCGCAGGCGCCGAGCTCAGCCCGGCCGAGGCCCATGCTCTGGCGCGGGAACTGTTGGAGAAGGCCGACAGGGTCGACCCGGAGCTCGGCCGGGCATGAGCGACGCCGAGGACGTCGACCCGGTTGACGACCGCTATGAGCAGTGGGAGGCGGCTGCGTGGCTTCTTCCGCGGAAGATCCACGCCGCGGCAGTGCGTCACGTACATCGACGAGGACGAGAAGGTGCACACGGGCCGGGTGGAAGACGTCAGCCCGTCACCGTGGGCCGAGCAACCTGGCGACTTGTGGCAGATCGACTTCACTGACCAGTTCGGCGTGATGTTGTGGGACGTCCCTGACGACCTGCTCGAGGTCGAGTCGGGGCGGCGAGCTGCTGCTGTTCGGCGCCCTCCGCGAGGTTGCGGTGATGGCCGCATGAGTGTCCGGGTCATGCCTGGTAGGCGCGAGGAGCTACGGGCCGGCACGTACACCTGCCACTACTGCTTCGCGGTCGCGACAACCTTCGACCACATCGTCCCGTCGTGCTTGGGAGGAGGGGGCTGCTACCCGGTCAACCTCCAGCCAGCGTCCTACGCGTGCAACCAGGCGAAAGCGGACTGGCTACCCACTTGCCAGTGTCGCCGATGTCAGCGAGCGTTCCGCCGCTGGTCTAGGCGTCAACCCGAGGATCTACGGCGCCAGCTCATCGATCGTTTCGCGACGTAGAACGCATCACCGCGATGTCATCGCGGTGATGAGACAGGCCGCCCCCCCGGGTTGGGCAACAGGGGGCCGCTCTTCGCGTTCCGAAACATCAAGACACAACCTGGACTACAACGCGCACGGATTCCTCCGGAACATAAGCTATCCAGGCGATCGGTTCCCGCATCTGCTCGGCCGCGTACTCAAGTTTCTTGACCTGCGAGAGGGCGCCTGGCACCTCCACACACTGGAGCGCCCACCACTTCCCCGAGCGTTCCGCGGTAACGGTGTACTGCTCGAGGCCACGCACGAGCTCAATCCTGGCGTCCGAGAAGTCCCTGCCATGCTTGACCGAGAGGTAGTCGCGCACCTCCTGAGGCGCATCCTCAAGCGTCCGGGCCTGGGTCACGCCCTCGCCGTCGACGTGCAACTCCCAGCCGTCTCGCCACTTGATGGTTCGGACGGTATAGGTCGGCATGAGGTGAGCCTAGAGGGACCGCATGCATTCGCGGCGGGAACCACAGACGATCCTCTCCGAGCGACCCGATAGGGTTTCATCCGTGACTGAGACTGACGAGAGGAAGTGGCGTCAGGACGTTCTCAACATGCTGGGCCGTCAACTCGACGTGCTTCACGACCTCAGCGACGCTCTCCAGCGGCTGGAGTCAAACGCCGAGTCGACAACTCAGGATGCGGAGCCGTCGGCCGCGGCCACAACACCTGTATCCCGTCCCAACCCCGACGATCCATTCACGGCAAGCGAAGCTGCAGCACTGCTCAACGTCAAGACTGAGACGATGGGTACCTGGCGGAGCTCGTTCGGGGGCAAGGGGCCGAGGTGGATCAAGGTGGAAGGCGCCCCGCTACCGCCGAGGCGACGTCAGTACACGGATCGAGGAGCGACGGAAGTTCAACCTGCCACCAGCCATCCCGGGGCGGTATCGTGGGACCAGGGCGACCGTGCCAGGACCGCCGCTTCGCGATCAGGCGCGGTGCCGAGGAAGCGGCACGGAACCTAAAGCCGCCTCACGTTACGGGCACGACATGGGCGTCTGCCACGTTTGCGGCGATCCTGCTCTCACTATCCGCCGCGACGGCCTGCTTAAGGTGCACTAGCCTCGGAACTGGTGACGATCTCGGTCGGAACGCTTCGCACGCGGCGCCTTCTCTCTTGCGGGACCTCCCGCGCCGGCCTGTGTAGTTGTCGTGGATCAATAGCCGAGCAGCCCGTCGCCGTTCGGGTCGCTCTGGACGGGCCTCAGCCGCTCGGCCGGCACCCACTCTTACGTTACTACTGGCCCCACGCTCTATTAGAACAGTAACTCGATTCAGGCGGACCGAGTAACCGGCAGCTGGAGATCGTCAGGCAGCTGCACCCAGAAGGATGACGCCCTCTCGCTTCTTCTCGGCCATGTTGTTGTCGCTCACTCGGTTGTTCGAATGTGCGGCGTCGAAGGACCAGAGCGGCTTCTCGTGTACGAATTGCACGTCCCAGTTGACGTCGAGCAGCATCCGGTCAGCGTCGATCGAGACGACTTTGGCAACGTAGAACTCGTCGCCCCCCATCATGTCGAAGAGCTCGAGTACTGATCCCTCGACCAGGTCGTCTCGGTTCGGCTGGCTGACCAGGTCGACGTAAGCCTGAAGCAGGCCGGTCTTGGTGAGCGCGTTCAGGTCGGTGCGGATGGAGGTCACCAGGTGCTCCGTTCCAGTTTCGGTACAGGGTTCGCGATCGGTTGGCTGAAGCAGTCGATGAAGCGCTGAGCATCCGATTCTGACACATTGCGGGGAAAGTAGACGTGGAAGTGGCAGTCTGCTTCAGACTCGTCGCGCTCGTCAACAAGAACGTAACCAGCATCGGCCAGGGTCTGGACGGTTGTCACCTGGACCTTGGTCCATGGCGCTTGGGCACTTCGGCACAAGCCGATGAGGTCTTCCTGCTCTCCGTGGTTCGGGACCGGATCAGCTGCGAAGACGGACAGGCGCATCGGTCGTCCTCGATCCTGCTCGCTGCGCAAGTAGGTCAACAGCGCCGAGGCGTCGCGCCTCGTACCACCGCGCATGACGACACCGGCCTCCCCGGGCAGAGGCATCAGAAGCCGAACCCGGAACGGATCTCCTCGAGTCGGCTAGCCGGCACTGCGAGTCCGATCTTGCGGAATCGGCAGGAGTAGAACTCGGTGCGCTGCAGTCCGATCGCTCCGATGACAGATGGGCGCTCATCCGGAACGACCCAGAACAGCTGCTCAGGGCCGTCGGAGTCGAAGACGCAGCTGTTCATCACGAGCCCGTCGAGCAGAGCCAGCACGGCCGGCCCAATGATCTCGCAGTTCTCGAACCGGACGTCGACGATCAGATCCTCGACCACCGCTAGGTCGGTGATGCGGACGGTCTGGTTGCGGTACTCGCGCGTCCCAGGGTGCGGCGTCGTCACGATCCTCATGGTGTCACGTGTGCAACCCAGCAGTGGCCGGGGTCAGGCCGCCGCACGCACTGCGCCGGCTGCGTCGTCGAGCTCGACGACGAGAACGCCTACCGCCACGGCGGGAATGATCGGAGCGGCTTCCGGGTCCGCTGCAGGGCGTGCGAGAAGACGGAGCGCCGGCGGACGGCGCTGGTCTGCGCGATCTGTCAGCAGCACTTCTCCCTGGTCGGTCAGCCCCGAGCAGTGGGGAGCGCCGAGGAGCGCCTGCAGGAGACGGTGTGCCGGCCGTGCCGAACCGGGCTGGCGGCGTTCGGGGAGGACGTCGGTCGGTTGTGGCGGGCGGCCGACTACCTGTTTAGGTGACCAGGCCTGAGTGGCCACTTCACTAGCCACGCCGCTTCAGCCAAAACAACCACCGCAGGCCGGGTCGCGAGGCGGGCCGGCGCCTCGGCCAACGGCCAGACCTGAGGCGGGCGAGGACGGGCCGGCTGGCACTACCAGTGACGGACGGGCTGACGCCTGCTGGAGCTGGACGGCCGACACTCGGCACGAGGGTTGCGCGGACGGGCCCACCTTGCGAAGGACGTGGGAGGCGCACCGCAGGAGCGGCAATTGGGTTCGGTGGGGGCTGGAAGCTGTTCCGGCTAGCTTGTAGAGCCTGCCGGAGGCGGGTTAAGGCCGCCAGCGGCCTTCGCGTAGTCCCGTAGATGCGTAGAGCGCAAGCATGCGAGGCGTCGGCGGGCGGTCCGAGCCCGGCAGCGGCAGGGCGGCACGGACGGCTCTGGCAGGTCAGACGGTACGGGCGCAGCAGCTCCAGGGCGAGGCCGGCGGCAGTCTGGCATCTTGCCGAGCCAGCGGTTACGGGCTGCAAGATGACAGCGACCCGACCACCACGAGGAGTTCCGTGGCAGCCCGGTCGGCTGTTTCCCTGCAATCGGCGCAGGATGCGAGTGGGGCCGCCAGCTCGGCCCGTGGCAGAGACCACGCTCGACACCTACGGGCACCTGTGGCCGGACTCCTACGACAGCACAAGGGCCGCGATCGACGTGGTGATCGCGGCCCTTGTGCTGGCGCTCCTGCGGACTATCTGCGGACTAGGAAGGGGAGCGCGATGCATCCTCCCTAGTCAGCAGCAGGAAGACCCTCAGCAGTCGTAGTAGAGCTCGAACTCGTGCGGGTGCGGACGCAGCCGGACGGCGTCGATGTCGGCCCGCTTGAGCTCGACCCAGGTCTCGATCAGGTCGGGGGTGAAGACGTCCCCGCCGAGCAGGAAGTCGTGGTCGGCCTCCAGGTTGTCGAGCACCCCGCCCAGGCTGTCGGGCACGGTCGGGACGGAGGCGTGCTCCTCGGGCGGCAGCTCATACAGGTCCTTGTCCACCGGAGCGAGCGGCTCGGTCTTGGACTGGATGCCGTCGATGCCGGCCATCAGGATCGCCGCGAACGCCAGGTACGGGTTCGACGACGGGTCCGGGCAGCGGAACTCGACCCGCTTGGCCTTCGGGTTCGAGCCGGTGATCGGGATCCGCATCGCCGCCGAGCGGTTACGCGAGCTGTAGACCAGGTTGACCGGCGCCTCGAAGCCCGGCACCAGCCGGTGGTAGGAGTTCACGCTCGGGTTGGTGAAGGCCAGGATCGACGGGGCGTGCTTGAGGACGCCGCCGATGTACCAGCGGGCGAGGTCGGACAGCCCGCCGTAGCCGGCCTCGTCGTAGAACAGCGGGGTGCCGGCGTTCCAGATCGAGGAGTGCACGTGCATGCCCGAGCCGTTGTCGCCGAAGATCGGCTTGGGCATGAAGGTCGCGGTCTTGCCGGCGGCCCAGGCGGTGTTCTTGACGATGTACTTGAACTTCTGCAGATCATCACCGGCGGCCAGCATCGTGCTGAAGCGGTAGTTGATCTCGGCCTGGCCGGCCGTCCCCACCTCGTGGTGGGCGCGTTCCACGGTCAGCCCGGCCGCCTCGAGGTGCTTGGTCATGTCGTCACGGAGGTCGGCGAAGTGGTCGACCGGCGGCAGCGGGAAGTAGCCGCCCTTGTACTTGACCTTGTAGCCGCGGTTGCCACCCTCCTCGACCCGGCCGGTGTTCCAGGCGCCGGCCACGGAGTCGATGGCGTAGTAGCCGGTGTTGGCCTTGGTCTCGTAGCGGACGTCGTCGAAGACGTAGAACTCGGCCTCGGGCGCGAAGAACGCGGTGTCCCCGATGCCGGTCGAGGCCAGGTAGTTCTCCGCCTTGCGGGCGATGTTGCGCGGGTCGCGGCTGTAGGGCTCCTTGGTCAACGGGTCGTGGACGAAGAAGTTCAGGCACAGCGTCTTGGCGATCCGGAACGGGTCCAGGTACGCCGTCGTGGGGTCGGGCAGCAGCGCCATGTCCGACTCGTGGATCTTCTGGAAGCCGCGGATCGACGAGCCGTCGAACGCGAGCCCGTCCTCGAACACCTCGGGCCCGAACGAGCCGGCCGGGACGGTGAAGTGCTGCATCATGCCGGGCAGGTCGCAGAAGCGGACGTCGATGATCTCGACGCCTTCATCCTTGACGTAGGCCAACAGGTCGTCAGCGCCTTGGAACATGAGTCTCCTTCGTCGGAGTCGGGTGTCGGGCGGGCCTGCACGACACGGGGTCAGTTAGCAGTATGGCTCCCGCGCGACTGACCGGGCTAGAGCGTGACCGAGACGTCCCGATCACCTGGCCCGGACATCCGTCACCGGACGGCTCCTCGAGGGATCCGTCCGGTGCGGCGGGTGAGCCGCGAGTCCGGCTCAGATGATGTTCAGCATCTCCTGGTACGTCGGGAGCGGCCACAGGTCGTCGGCCACCACACCTTCCAACGCGTCGGCGGCCGCACGGACCTTCACCATCGGCGGGATCAGCGTGTCCCGGGCGTTGGTGGCGTGCTCCATCGAGTTTCCCTCGGCCTCGTGCGCGAGCGCGGCATCCAGCTCGGTCAGTCCCGCCAGCAGGTCGGTGACCAGGCCGGAGATCGCGGTCAGCGTGTCGGAGTCCCAGGGCAGCTCGACGGCCTTGAGGCTGGTGGCGACCGTGGCGAGCTCGCCGAGGTAGCGCTGCGCCGCGGGCAGGATCGTCGTGCGTCCCAGCTCGGCGGTCTGCTTGGCCTCCACGTGGACGCTCAGGATGTACTGCTCAAGGTAGACCTCCTGCCGGCTGGCCAGCTCGCGGTTGCTCAGCACGTTGTACTTGTCGAGCACCTCGACGATGGCCGGCTCGGAGAACTGCTCCAGCGCGTCCGGAGTGGTGCGCAGGTTGAGCAGCCCGCGGGACGCAGCCTCCTCCTGCCACTCGTCGCTGTACCCGTTGCCGTTGAACACCGCCGCGCCGTGGTCGGTGATGATCTTGGCCAGGATCGTCTGCACGGCGTCGTTGAAGTCGGTGCCGGCGGCCACGGCGGTCTCGAGGTCGGTGGCGATGTAGTCCATCGCCTCGGCCATGATCGTGTTGATCGCGACCATCGGTCCCGAGATCGACTGGCTGGAGCCGGGAGCGCGGAACTCGAACCGGTTGCCGGTGAAGGCGAACGGGCTGGTCCGGTTGCGGTCACCCGGGTCGGCCTTCATCGGCGGCAGGGTGTCCACCCCGACGTGCAGGGTGCCGGACTCCTTCGAGCCGGTGGCCCCCCCCTTGGCGATCTGGTCGAAGACGTCCATCAGCTGGGCGCCGAGGAAGATCGAGATGATGGCGGGCGGCGCCTCGTTGGCGCCGAGACGGAAGTCGTTGCTGGCCGAGGCGACGACGGCGCGAAGCAGACCGCCGTAGAGGTGCACCGAACGGATGACCGCGGCGCAGAAGACCAGGAACTGGGCGTTCTCGTGCGGGGTGTCGCCCGGGTTCAGCAGGTTGCCCTGGTTGCGGTTGCCGATGGAGAAGTTGACGTGCTTCCCGGAGCCGTTGACGCCGGAGAAGGGCTTCTCGTGCAGCAGGCAGGTCATCCCGTAGCGCTCGGCCACCTTCTTGAGGGTGGTCATCATCAGCTGCTGGTGGTCGTGCGCCAGGTTGGACTTCTCGAACAACGGCGCGATCTCGAACTGGCCGGGAGCGACCTCGTTGTGCCGGGTCTTGGCCAGGATGCCCTGCTTGAACAGCTCCCGGTCGACCTCGATCATGTACGCCAGCACCCGCTCGGGGATGGCGCCGAAGTAGTGGTCGTCGAACTCCTGGCCCTTGGCCGGCGGGGCACCGAACAGCGTACGGCCGGCGCTCATCAGGTCGGGCCGGGCGTAGTAGAAGTGCTCGTCGATCAGGAAGTACTCCTGCTCGGCGCCGGCGTAGGACACCACGGTGTCGATATCGGTGTGGCCGAAGAGCTTCAGCACGCGGGCGGCCTGCACGCTCATGGCCTGCTGGGAACGCAGCAGCGGGGTCTTCTTGTCCAGGGCCTCGCCGGTCCAGGAGATGAAGATGGTCGGGATGCAGAGGGTGTTGCCGTTCGGGTTCTCCAGGATGTACGCCGGGCTGGTCACGTCCCAGCCGGTGTAGCCACGGGCCTCGAACGTGCTGCGGATGCCACCGTTGGGAAAGCTCGAGCCGTCCGGCTCGCCCTGCAGCAGCGTCTTGCCGGTGAACTCCGCCATCGAGCTGGAGTCACTGGAGGGCTCCAGGAACGAGTCGTGCTTCTCCGCGGTCAGACCGGTCAGCGGGTAGAAGACGTGGGCGTAGTGCGACGCGCCGTTCTCGATCGCCCAGTCGCGCATCGCCGACGCAACGGCGTCAGCAACGGTCGGGTCGAGCGGGGCGCCCTTCTCGATGGTGGCGTTGACCGAGCGGAAGACGTTCTTGGGCAGCCGTGCCTTCATCTCGGTGGGTCCGAACACGTTCTTGCCGAACAGCTCACCCAGCGGCTCGCTGAAGTCCTTGTCGGGAATGGCGTAGTCGCCGACGGCCTTCACGGCGGCGCGGCGGGTGGCGTTTCCACTCATACGGTGGCTCCTCGGTTTGATGGCTCGTCGGTGGCCGGGGTCCGACAACACGAGCTGCTCCTGGGGCCCCGCCCGCCTTCCGACGTTACGAAACACACAAGTCCGAAGCGTTCCGGCGATATGTCGGACGTGTGACGTCCCCACCTCCGACGTAGCCTCGGGGCGTGCCCGATGTCCCCACCGATCCCGTCCGAGCGACGGGAGACGACCTCTACCCGGGGGAGCGCCTGGGACTCCCCGCCGACGGACGTGGCTCCCTCGCCTCCTGGCGGGCGCGGATTGCGGCGCTGGTGCTCGACTGGGCGGTCTGCATGGCGGTGGCGGTGAGCCTGTTCGGTACCGGGGTGCTGACCGGCAACGGGTGGCGGTCCTGGATGATCCTGGTCACCTTCTGTGTGCAGTCAGCACTGCTGGGCTGGCTCGCCGGCGGCAGCCTCGGTCAGCTCGCCTGCCGGATCGGCGTGCTGCGGCTGGACCGGGTACCGCTCGGGCTGCCGCGGGCTGCCGTACGTGCCGTGCTGGTCAGCCTGGTGCTGCCGGCTCTGGTGGTCGGCGCCGACCGTCGCGGCCTGCACGACATGGCCGTCGGCACCGCGGTGGTCAACCGCCGCTGAGGCTGCCGCGGGTCAGAGCACGGCTCCGGGGTTGAGGATGCCCTGCGGGTCCAGTGCGTTCTTGATCCGGTGCGACAACGCCATCACGTCCGCGCCGAGCTGGGCGGGCAGCGCCCCCTTCTTGGTACGGCCGACGCCGTGCTCGCCGGTGATCGTGCCGCCCAGGCTGAGGGCCAGGGTCATGATCTGCTCGAACGCCTGCTGGGCGCGGTCGGCGGCCGCCGGGTCGGAGGCGTCGAAGACGATGATCGGGTGGGTGTTGCCGTCCCCGGCGTGCGCGACCACCGGGACCTCCACGTCGAGGGAGGCCGCGATGGCGGCGACGCCGGCGACCAGGTCGGGCAGCAACGGCACCGGGACGCCGACATCTTCCAGCATCAGCGAGCCCCGGACCTCGATCGCGGTGAACGCGAGCCGGCGAGCGGCGATGAACATCTCGCCCTCCTCCGGGTCGTCGGTGACGAAGACGTCGCGGGCACCCGCGGCGAGGCAGGCCGCCTCGATCGCCGCGACCTCGGTGGCTGCTGCGGAGGCGGGGGCGTCGGACTGCGCGATCAGCAGGGCGCCGGCGCTGCGGTCCAGCCCCATCGGGCGGTAGTCCTCGACGGCGTTGACCGAGGGGGAGTCCATCAGCTCCAGCATCGAGGGCCGGACCGTACGGCCGATCGCCACGACGGCACGGGCGGCGTCGGTCACCGAGGAGAAGGCCGCCACCATCGTCGCCCGGGGCGGTTGGGCCGGGATCAGCCGCAGGATCGCCCGGGTGATGATGCCGAGCGTGCCCTCGCTGCCGACGAAGAGCTTGAGCAGGCTCAGCCCCGCCACGTCCTTGATCCGAGCGCCGCCGAGGGTGATCAGGGTGCCGTCGGCGAGCACGACGTCCAGGCCGAGCACGTAGTCGGTGGTGACGCCGTACTTCACGCAGCACAGGCCGCCCGCGTTGGTGGCGACGTTGCCCCCGATCGAGCAGATCTCGTACGACGAGGGGTCGGGCGGGTACCAGAGCCCGTGCTGGGCGGCTGCCGCTTTGACCTCGACGTTCAGCGCGCCCGGCTCCACCACCGCCACCCGCGTCTCGACGTCGATCTCGACGGTCCGCATCCGCTCGAGGCTGACCACGATCCCGCCGTCGACGGCCGAGGAGCCACCGGAGAGCCCGCTGCCGGCGCCTCGCGGCACGACCGGTACGCCGTGCGCGGCCGCCCAGCGGACGGCTGCCTGCACGTCGGCCGCGGTCCGGGCTCGGACCACGGCGATCGGCGTCCCGGCCGAGGGGTCGCGGGCCCAGTCCTGCCGGTAGTTCTCGCACGTCACCGCGTCGGTGCGGACCGCGTCGCCCAGGGTCGTCACCAGCTCGGCCAGGGCAGGGGTCACTACCTCAGGCGTCATCGTTGCTGCCATGCCGGCCAACCTACTCACCTTGCGCGCAACATCTTGTGACCGACGTCAGCGGAGGTCAGCCGACCTCTTCGGCCGCTTCCATCCAGCTCAGCTCGAGCTCGTCCTTCTCGGCGACGAGCGCGTCGAGGTCACGCTGCAGGTCGCCGAGCTGGGAGTAGTCGCTGGCCGCCCCGGCCATCTGCGTGTGCAGTCGGGCGATCCGGACATCGACCTTGCTCAGCTGCTGCTCCACCCGGGCCAGCGTCTTCTTGGCCAGGCGCGACTGGGTGGCCGAGGAGCCGCCCCCTTCGGAGACCGAGCCGGCCGAGACGCTCGACGTACCGGCCGGCCGGTCACGCCGGGCCTGCAGGTACTGGTCGACGCCGCCCGGCAGCAGCACGCAGCTGCCGTCGCCCATCAGGGCGTAGGTGACGTCGCAGACCCGCTCCAGGAAGTACCGGTCGTGCGAGACCACGATCAAGGTGCCGGGCCAGGAGTCGAGATAGTCCTCGATCACGGTCAGGGTGTCGATGTCGAGGTCGTTGGTGGGCTCGTCCAGCAGCAGCACGTTGGGCTCGCTCAGCAACAGCCGGAGGAACTGCAGCCGGCGCCGCTCGCCGCCCGACAGGTCGCTCAGCCGGGTGGTCAGCTTGTCACCGGTGAAGCCGAAGTCCTCCAGCAACGTGCTGGTGGAGGTCTCCTTGCCCGACGCCAGCTGGGTCGAGCGGCGCAGCTCGTTCACCGACTCCAGCACCTGCGCGGAGCCCGACAGCTCGGTCACGTTCTGGGAGAGCTGCCCGATGGCCAGCGTCCGACCGCGCTTGACCGAGCCCGCATCGGGCTCGGTCTCACCGGTCAGCAGCCGGAGCAGCGACGTCTTGCCCGCGCCGTTGACCCCGATCAGGCCGATCCGCTGCCCCGGGCCGATCGACCAGCTGAGGTCGGTCAGCAGCTCGCGTCGGCGAGCACCCTCGCCGACCCCGAAGCCGACGTGGACCAGGTCGAAGACGTCTTTGCCCAGCCTCGACACCGAGAACCGCTCGAGCTCGAGGGAGTCCCGCGGCGGCGGTTCGTCGGCGATCAGGGTGGTAGCGGCGTCGATCCGGAACTTCGGCTTCGACGTCCGCGCCGGGGCGCCGCGGCGTAGCCAGGCCAGCTCCTTGCG
The DNA here is from genome assembly GCF_964244005.1 of uncultured Friedmanniella sp. GTDB lineage: Bacteria > Actinomycetota > Actinomycetes > Propionibacteriales > Propionibacteriaceae > Microlunatus. Next base: position 165,871 of record NZ_CAXTHG010000004.1, read on the forward strand.
CAGCAGGTTCTTGCGCCGCGCCGCCATCCCGGCGGCCTGCCGGGACCGTTCGGCCCGGGCCAGCACGTACGCCGCGTAACCGCCGTCGTAGGAGTCCACGACGCCGTCGTGCACCTCCCAGATCCTGGTGCAGATCGCGTCCAGGAACCAACGGTCGTGGCTGACGACGAGCATCGCGATGTCGCGGGCCTGCAGCGCCCGCAGGTGCTCCGCGAGCCAGGCGACCGCCTCGACGTCCAGGTGGTTGGTCGGCTCGTCGAGGACGAGCAGGTCGTGCGGTCCGAGCATCAGGGCCACCAGAGCGGTCCGACGCCGCTCGCCGCCGCTCAGCGAGCCGACAGCCGCGTCGAGGTCGACGTCGGCGAGCAGGTGCTCGACCACCAACCGGGTAGCGGCGTCGGAGGCCCAGACGTGGTCGGCCTGGCCGCCCACGATGACGTCCCGTACGGTCGCGTCGGCCGAGAAGTCGTCGGCCTGGTGCAGGTAGCCGACCGACACCGCTCCGGTCCGGGTCACGCGTCCCCGGTCGGGCTCGGTGAGTCCGGTGAGGATGCGCAGCAGGGTCGTCTTGCCGTCGCCGTTGCGTCCGACCACCCCGATCACGTCGCCGCGGGCCAGCCCCAGGCTCAGGTCGTCAAGCAGCACCCGGGTGCCGTAGGTCATGGTGACGTGCTCGGCGTTGACCAGGTTGGCCATGGGGTCTCCTCTCCGTCTCCTGCGCCGGGTCTGGGTTCAGACCAGGGTCTCGATCATTCTCGTCGCCTTCGGCCCGTGGTCTGGACCTCGTTCGTGGGACTGGACCGGGCCGCGACCAGGTCCGAGGGTGGGGTCATGGACACCCCACGCCCTCTGGTCCCGTTACCCACCACCGGTCTGCACCAGCGAGCCGGCGACCTCGACCGCAGCGCGGTCTGCGACCAGCTGTCCACGCACTTCGCTGCCGGCCGGCTGACCTCCGACGAGCTGGACGCCCGGCTCGGCGCGGCCGTCAGGGCCGAGACGCTGCTCGACCTGCGCCGGCTGGTCGGCGACCTGCCGCTGGCGCCGGCTCCGGTGACCGTCCCGCCCCAGCCCGCTCCGCGAAGCCCGTGGCGGGCGGCTGACCTGCTGGCCCTGCTCGCGGTGGTCGGCTGCCTCGGCTTTGCCGCGCTGATGATCCTGGTCCTCGGCCTGACCGGTCAGGGCTGGTTGGTGGCGGCCGGTTTCGGCGGGGGCTGTGTGGCCGCCCTCGGCGGCGCCTCGCTCACCCACCTGGTCCACCGGGCCAGCCGCGAGCGAGCGGCCGACCAGCGCGATCAGCGGCCGCGCATCGCCTGACGCGAGCCCTTGGTCTGGCGGGCGCTGGTGGGCATCGGGCCCTTCGGGATCGGGATGGGTGGTCGGACGGCGTCGAGGGCGCGCAGCCGGGCCCGCACGTCGGTCACCTGGTTGGCCTGCAGGCTCTTGGGCAGCTTGCGGATGTGGTCGGCCAGCCGGCTCAGCGGCACCTGACCGGGGTTCTCACCCATCACCACGGTGTGCACGGTAACCCCGTACGCGACCCGCTCGTGCTTGCGCACCTCGCCGCTCAGCAGCTGGCGGACCCGACCCGGCTCGCCCTCGCCGATCAGCACCAGACCGCCCGGGCCGAGCGTGCGGTGGACGACGTCGCGGTTGCGGTTGGCGGCGATCACCGGGGTGGAGATCCACTGCTTGGGCAGCATCTGCAGCGCGACCTCGGCGGACCCGGCCTGGCCGGCGTAGCGACGGTAGGTCGCCGCCTTGGCCCGGCGGACCAGCATCAGCATGGCCAGCAGGACGCCGATGAGCAGACCGAAGACGGCGGCGTAGATGACGTGCCCGGTGAGCAGCCCGAGCACGACCCCGAGCACGACCGGCAGCAGCAGTGCGCCGAGCATGAGGTACGGCAGCTTGGGGTCGTACTCGTGGGTCAGCTGGTACGCGCGCTGGATCTGCTTGAGCCGGCCCATGTCCGCCGGGTCGGTACTGGCCTTCTTGCGGGCCTTCTCGTTCGCCTTCGCCGTCCGGGCGGCCAGCTTGGCCTCCTTCGGCGATAGCGTCGCGGGAGCGCCCTTCACCGGCGAGGTCTTGCGCGGCGGTAGGGCGGTCGCCCCGGTCTTGCGGGCCGGCCGGTCAGCCATGACGGGCTCCTGAGATGGTCTCGACGCGAGAGTCGCGAGCGAACTCGGATTCTAGGGCCTCGTGGCCGATTCTGGACTCCAGAGCCTGACGGTACAGCCGACCGGCGCGGTAGGAGGACCGGACGAGCGGACCGCTCATCACCCCGGCGAACCCGATCTCGGTCGCCTCGGCGCTCAGCTCGACGAACTCCTCGGGCTTCACCCAACGCTCCACCGGGTGGTGCCGCGGAGAGGGCCGCAGGTACTGGGTGATGGTGATCAGCTCGGTGCCGGCCTCGTGCAGGTCACGCAGCGCCGCCGACACCTCCTGCCGCGTCTCGCCCATCCCCAGGATCAGGTTCGACTTGGTCACCAGCCCGGCGTCCCGGGAGGCGGTGAGGACGCCGAGCGAGCGTTCGTAGCGGAAGCCCGGACGGATCCGCTTGAAGATCCGCGGCACGGTCTCGACGTTGTGGGCGAACACCTCGGGCCGGGTCGAGAACAGCTCGTCGAGGTAGGCGGTGTTGCCCGAGAAGTCCGGCGCCAGCATCTCGACCCCGGTGCCGGGGTTGAGCGCGTGGATCTGACGGATCGTCTCGGAGTAGAGCCAGATGCCCTCGTCCGGCAGGTCGTCGCGGCAGACGCCGGTGACCGTGGCGTAGCGCAGGTTCATCTTCTGGATCGACTCGGCCACCCGCAGGGGTTCGCCGGCGTCGAAGTCAGCCGGCTTGCCGGTGTCGATCTGGCAGAAGTCGCAGCGGCGGGTGCACTGGTCACCGCCGATGAGGAACGTAGCCTCCCGGTCCTCCCAGCACTCGAAGATGTTGGGGCAGCCGGCGGACTGGCAGACGGTGTGCAGGTCCTCCGACTTCACCATGGCCTGCAGCTCGCGGTACTCCGGACCCATCTTCGCCGTGGTCTTGATCCAGGACGGCTTCTTCTCGATGGGTACAGCCGCGTTGCGGACTTCCAGCCGCAGCATCTTGCGGCCTTCCGGGGCGATTGTCACCGGCTCAGACTACCCGGCGGCGCTGACACTCAACTGACGTCCCGACGGCGGAAGACCACGTAGCTGGCTGCCAGCAGGACCACCAGCACGACCGCCCAGTACAGGCTGCCGGCCCCGAAGGTGATCACGTGCGGGAACTCGGTGTAGTTGTACTGACCGTCCGGACCGATCTCGTTGAGGTAGTCGACGTAGTGGTAGTCGTGCTGAAGAACGGCGAGCGCGTTGTTCTCCGGCAGCAGCCGCTTGGCGGCCTGCAGCGTGGGCAGGACGCCCATCACGATCTGCAGCACGAAGGACAGCAAGAGGTAGCCCAGGACAGCTCCGGCGGCCGCGATGGTGTGCCGGGTCAGCATCGCCAGCGAAAAGCCGATCACCACCGCTATGACGCCGATGAGGACGCCACGAGCCCCCATCGCGTCGATCTTGCCGAGCCCGACCACCTCGGCGCCGGCGACCTGGGTCAGCAGGGCGGTCAGCCCGATGGCCAGGGCGGCGACGACGGCGGTGATAACGGCCCCGACCAGCACCAGGGCCACGAGCTTCGACGCGTACACCTTGGTGCGTTCAGGCACGAAGCTGAGCCAGTTGGCCAACGACCCGCTCGAGAACTCCGCGCCGATCAGCGACGCGCTCAGGAACAGCAGCGCCAAGCCGGTGACGAATACGCTGACCGTGACCGAGAGGCTGGCGACGTCGGCGAAGTCGGACACCGAACGCTGGGCGTAGTCCTCCAGCTGTGGCTCGGGGTACTCGCACGCCTCCCGCGGGTTGCCCTGGGCGACGCAGTCCTCGGTGTCCTTGGCGTACTGGTCCTTGTTCTGCTCGTAGTCGACCTTGGCTTCGGCGTAGTTGGCCTGGGCCTGCGCCCGCTCGGTGTCGGTGAGCGGCCGGACCGAGGTGTAGACGGCGAGCTGGGTGAGCAGCACGACCAGCAGCACGGCGCCGAGGGCGATCCAGGTGAGCCGGCGGCTGCGCAGCCGCAACAGCTCGGCGCGGACGAGGGGGATCATCGCTGCTCCTCCTGGCGGGCGCGGGCGGGCCCCGGGGCGACCGGTGGTGGGGGTGGTTGGGGACGGCCGCCCGTCCCGGTGGCGCCGAGGTGCTCCTCGGCGGTGAGCTCGAGGAACACCGACTCGAGGTCGGCCTGGATCGGCATCAGCTCGAAGACGAACAGGCCCTGCTGGGCCAGCAGCCAGGTGATCCGCGCCGGGTCGAACGCAGCGGCCTCGGCGCCCGCCGCCGCGGTGGCGCGCACCTCCATCCGTGAGCCCGGCAGCGGCACGACGGCGAAGCCAGCAGGGCCGAGGATGGCGGCGGCGCGGGCGGGATCGGCGACCCCGAGGCGTACGGCCTGGCCACCGCCGGCGGCGATGATGTCGTCGACCTCACCCTCGGCCAACAGCTTGCCGCGGCCGATGATGGAGACGGTGTCGGCGACCTGCTGGACCTCGCTCAGGATGTGGCTGGAGACCAGGACGGTCTTGCCGCGGTCGGCCAGCCCCCGCATCGTGGCGCGGATCTCGTGGATGCCGGCCGGGTCGAGGCCGTTGGTCGGCTCGTCGAAGATCAGCAGGTCGGGGTCCTTCAGCAGGGTGCCGGCGATGGCGAGCCGCTGCTTCATGCCCAGCGAGTACTTGCGGAAGGCGTCGCGCTCGCGGCCCTGCAGCCCGACCTCAGCCAGCACCTCATCGACCCGCTTCCGCGGCGTACCGATCGCGGTGGCCAGCAGCTCGAGGTTGCGCCGGCCCGAGAAGGCGGGGAAGAACTTGGGCTGCTCGACGATCGCGCCGACCCGGCCGATCACGCCTGGCAGCCCGGCCGGCACCTCGCGGTCGAAGACCCGGATGTAGCCGGAGTCGGCCTTGATCAGGCCCAGCATCATCCGGATCGTGGTGGTCTTGCCCGACCCGTTCGGGCCCAGGAAGCCGTGCACCCCGCCCAGCGGGACCTTCAGGTCGAGGCCGCCCACGGCCTGGTGACGGCCCTTGCGGGTGCGGTAGGACTTGCGGAGGTCGCTGACCTCGACGGCGTAGCCACGCGGGGCTGCAGCCGCAGCCCGGCGTGGGGCGGGAACCGACATAAGGGGCCTCTCAGGTCCGGAGGTCCCTCACCTTAGGGGACCGCGGGGCCCGAATCGTCCTACCGGGGTCGTGTCAGGCCGCGCCGACTGTCAGCCCGTAGGTCAGGGTCGGCACCTCCGCAGTAGCGACGTCGGGCGACTGCTCGTACGGCTCGAAGGCGAGGTAGTGCTCCAGGTGCGGGCGCAGCAGGTGGGCGACCTCGGACAGGCCCGGTGCCTCGCCCAGCTCGGCGGCGAGGGAGGTGACGCCGACGTCGGTCAGGCCGCACGGCACGATACGAGAGAAGCCGCTCATGTCCGGGTCCACGTTGATGGCCAGGCCGTGCATGGTGGTGCCGGCGGCGACCCGGACTCCGATCGCGGCGATCTTGCGTTCGGGCCGACCGGTCGCAGGGTCAGCCGCGAGCCAGACCCCCGAACGACCGCGCACCCGGCCGGTGACTAGCCCGTACTCGGTGCAGAGGCCGATCATCGCCTCCTCGAGCCGTCGGACGTAGTCGACGACTCCGACCGCCTCGGGCAGCTTCAGCAGCGGATAGACCACGAGCTGCCCCGGCCCGTGCCAGGTGATCTTGCCGCCCCGATCGACCTCAACGACCGGGATGGAGGAGTCGAGCGGACGCTCGTGCGGCTCAGTGCGCTTGCCGGCGGTGTAGACCTCCGCGTGCTCGAGCACCAGCACGGTGTCCGGACGCGTACCCGCCGCGACCTCCGCATGGATCGCCCGCTGCAGCCGCCAGGTCTGCTCATAGTCGCAGAGCTCGCTGCCCAGCCCGAGGTACAGAAAGTCGAGAGCCATGCGGGAATCCTAGAGGGCTACCGATCCCGGCTTCCTGGGCGCAGGCTGTGGATCTGGAGTCAGCGGTGCAGGGTCAGCGGTGCAGGGTCAGCGGTGCAGTGTCATCGATGTAGAGCCGAGGCGATGGTCTGCTCGACGTCGGCGGCGGCGAAGACGTAGCCGTCGCGGGTCAGCCGTTCGGGGACGACGTAGCAGTCGCCGACCAGCTGCTCCGACAGCTCGCCGAGCGCGCGCCGCAGCACGAACGCGGGGGCCTTGAGCAGCCGCGGCCGGTGCAGGGCGGCGGCCAGGGCAGTCGTGAAGTCGGCGTTGGTCGTCGGCCGCGGGATGGTCAGGTTGTACGGCCCCTGGGCGCCCGGGGTGGCCGCGGCCCAGAGGGCGATCCCGAGGTAGTCCTCGAGGCTGATCATCGGCATCCGTTGCTGGCCGCTGCCCAGGGTGGTCCCGAGACCCGCGGACCAGGCCAGGAACATCGGCACGAACGAGCCTCCGCTGCGGTCCAGCACCGGACTGGTGCGCAGGAGGACGGTGCGGACGCCGGCGTCGACGGCCGGCTGTGCCGCCGCCTCCCACTGCACGGTGAGCTGGGCCAGGAAGTCCGCCGCGGCGGGAGAGTCCTCGGTCGCCGGTAGGGCCCGGGCGTCGGTGCCGTACCAGGCGACGCCACTCGCCTGCAGCAGCACCCGCGACGTCCCCTCGCCGGCCCGCGCGGCGAGGGCCCGGGCGATGGTGGTCGTCGTCTGGACCCGTGAGCTCAGCAGCAGCTCGCGTCGCTCCGTGGTCCACGGTCGGGTGAAGACCGGGGCGCCGGCCAGGTTGACCACCACGCCGACCCCGTCCAGGACCGCCGGGTCGAGCTCGCCGGCGGCCGGGTCCCACCGGCGCTCCGTCGCACTGGCCGGCTCGCGCCGGACCAGCCGCAGCACCTCATGACCCTGCTCGGCCAGCCGCACCCGCAGCTCCGTACCGAGGAAGCCTGACGCGCCGGCCAGCAACCACCTGGTCATCGGGAGGTACCCGTCACAGCCCGAACTCACTGCCGAAGTCGCCCTCCTCCAGACGCGACTTCAAGGCGGTGAGGAACCGTGCGGCGTCGGCGCCGTCGACGATCCGGTGGTCGTAGGACATCGAGAGGTACATCATGTCGCGGACCGCGATCACCTCACCCAGCTTCGCGTCGTTGATCACGACCGGACGCTTGACCAGCGCGCCGGTCCCTAGGATGGCGACCTGCGGCTGGTTGATGATGGGGGAGTCCATCAGCGTGCCGGCCGACCCGTAGTTGGTGATGGTGAACGTGCCCCCGCTGAGCTCGTCCGGCGTCACCTTGTTGGACCGGGTCCGCGAGGCGAGGTCGGCGATCTTCTTGGCCAGACCCGCGATGTTCAGGTCGCCGGCGTCCTTGATCACCGGGACGAGCAAGCCCTTCTCGGTGTCCACCGCGATCCCGATGTGTTCGGCACTCGGGTAGGTCACCTCACCGGCCTCGGTGTCGATGGTGGCGTTGACCTTCGGGAACACCTTCAGCGCCTCGACCGCCGCCTTGGTGATGAAGGGCAGGTACGACAGGCTCGCACCCTCGCGGCGCTTGAAGTCGTCCTTGGCCCGGGCCCGGATCCGCGAGATGGCGGTCAGGTCGACCTCGACGGTCGCGGTCAGCTGGGCAGAGACCTGTAGCGACTCCACCATCCGCTTGGCGATGGTCTTGCGCAGCCGCGACATCTTCTCCGTCGTGCCCCGCAGCGAGCTGGGCTCGGCGGCCACCGGGGCGGGAGCGCTGCTGCGGGCCGCGGGAGCCGCGGCTGCAGGTGCAGCCGCGGGAGCCTTGGCCTGCTCAGCGGCCAGCCGGGCCTCCTCCTTAGCCGCTTCGGCCGCGGCGAGCACGTCCTGCTTGCGGATCCGACCGCCGACCCCTGTGCCGGTGACCGAGGCGAGATCGACGTCGTGCTCCTTGGCCAGCTTGCGGACCAGGGGTGTGACGTAGACCGCGTCGCCGTCGGCCGCGACCGGGGTCGACGCACGCGTCGGCACGGTCGGGCCGTGCCGTTCGGGCTGGGCGTCCGCCGCCGACGTCCGCGGCGGGGTCGGGCTGGGCGCGGGCTCTGCCGCCTTGGGCTGGGGTTCGGGCGCGGGGATCGGCGACTGGCCGCCCTCGTCGCCGGCCGCGGTCTGCTCGCCGACGGAGGTGCCGTCGGTCACGGTGGCGGTGGCCGGCGGGACGGGCTCCTCGCCCTGGCTGGCGGCCTCGGACGCGTCGTCACCGTGCGGGGTGCTGTCCTCGCCGGAGTCGGTGGCGGGCGCTGCTGCGGGGGCGGAAGCGCTGGACGCCTCGCCGACCACGGCGAGCACGGCCCCGACCTCGACGGTCTCGTCCTCCTGCACCCGGATCTCCAGCAGGGTCCCGGAGGTGGGGGAGGGGATCTCGGTGTCGACCTTGTCGGTGGAGACCTCGAGCAGCGGCTCGTCGGTCGCGACCGGGTCGCCGACCTTCTTCAGCCAGCGGCTGACGGTGCCCTCGGTGACGCTCTCGCCCAGGGCCGGCAGCGTGACCTCGACGCCGTTGCCACCGCTGGCGCCCGCCGTCGTCTCGGCGGTGGGAGCGGGCGGGTCGTCCTCGGCAATCTCCTCGTCAGCCTTCGACTCGGGCTCAGGCTCGGTCGTGGCGGCCTCGTCCGGAGCCGCGGGCGGCTCGTCGGAGGAACCGCCGGCCTCGCTGGCGTCGCCGATGACGGCGAGCACCGCGCCGACCTCGACGGTGTCGTCCTCTTGGGCCTTGATCTCCAGCAGCACACCGGCCGTCGGGGAGGGGATCTCGGTGTCGACCTTGTCGGTCGAGACCTCCAGCAGCGGCTCGTCAGCGGCGATGGTGTCACCGACCTGCTTGAGCCACCGGGTGACGGTGCCTTCGGTGACGCTTTCGCCCAGGGCGGGGAGAGTTACATCAGTCGACATCGTTGTTCGGGGCTCCTTCGTCGGTCCAGTGCTGCTGACTCGGGCCTCAGCCTAGTGGTCGGGCTCCGGAAGCTTGTCGGGACCAACCCGGCCCGGGCGGTGACCACTACTAGCCGTGGACGTGCAGGGGTCGGCCGGCCAGGGCGAGGTGGGCCTCACCGAGGGCCTCGTGCTGGGTCGGGTGCGCGTGCGGCATCGCGGCGACCTCGGCGGGGTAGGCGTCCCAGCCGGTGATCAGCTGCGCCTCGCCGATGAGCTCGCCGACCCGAGCACCCACCATGTGCACGCCCACCACGGGACCGTCGGGGCGGCGCACCAGCTTGACGAAGCCGGACGTGCGCAGGATCTGTGACCGGCCGTTCCCGCCGAGGTCGTAGGTCAGCGTTTCCACGTCGCCGAACTCCGCCCGCGCCGCCTCTTCCGTGAGCCCAACCGATGCGACTTCAGGGTCGCTGTAGGTGACCCGGGGGATGTCCCGGTCGACCGGCAGCACGGGTGCGGTCTCGCTGCGGCCGGTGCGGTACGCGACCTCCTCGGCCACGAACATCCCGTGCGCGAAGCCGCGGTGGGCCAGCTGCAGCCCCTGGACCAGGTCGCCGACGGCGAACACCCCGGGCAGGCTGGTCTCGAGCCGGCCGTCGACGGAGACGAAGCCGCGGTCCAGCGTCACCCCGGCCTCGGCGTACCCGAGGCCGCTGCTGGCCGGCCCGCGGCCGACCGCCACCAGCAGCACGTCCGCGCTCAGCTGCCGTCCGTCCGCCAGCTCGACCGCGACCCCGGCGCCTGTCCGGGTGCAGGAGGTCAGGGCGACGCCGGTCGCCAGGCTGATGCCGCGCTTGCGGAAGGCGCGTTCCAGGGCTGCAGAGGAAGCGGGTTCCTCGGCGGCGACCAGCCGGGGTAGCGCCTCCACGATGGTCACCTCGACCCCGAACGAGCGCCATGCCGAGGCGAACTCACAGCCGATCACCCCGCCACCGAGCACGATCGCCGATCCCGGCAGCTGGCCGAGCCGGAGCGCTGTGTCGCTGGTCAGCACGACTTCGCCGTCGACCGCCACCCCGGGCAGCGACCGGGGGACCGAGCCGGAGCCGAGCACCACGTACGGGGCGCGGTACAGGTCGTCGCCGACCGCGACCGCCGCCCGACCGTCGTCGAGCACCAGCCGCCCCTCGCCGGTCACGACGGTGATGCCGCGAGCCCGGACCAGGCCGGTCAAACCCTTGTACAGCTTGGCGACCACGCCGTCGCTGTAGGACTGGACGCCGGCGAGGTCGACCTTGTCGAGGGTCGCGTGGACGCCGAACTGGCCGCCGTCGCGGGCCGCGTCGGCCACCTCCGCCGCGTGCAGCAGCGCCTTGGTGGGGATGCACCCGCGGTGCAGGCAGGTGCCGCCGACGAGGTCGCGCTCGACCATCGCCACGTTCATCCCGAGCTGGGCCGCCCGCAACGCGCAGGCGTACCCCCCACTGCCGGCGCCCAGCACGACCAGGTCGAAATCCATGTCCCCATCTTGTCAGGGGCCTGGGCTGGTCCACCCGTACCGCCGAGCGGAGCGACTTCCAGCCCCACCGGCGAGGTGTGTGGTCATACTTGGCTGATGGGATGGATGAACCGCACCGCACGGCGGGTCAAGCGGGGCCGACGGGTCGCGGCGGCTGACCGCAACGTCGACGTCGCGGTCACCGCCCACCTGACCCAGTTCGCCCAGACCCACCGGGGCGTCGAGGCCTTCATCGAACCGAAGACCTCCGTCACCAACGTCACGCTGCTGCTCGTCGCCTACGACGGGGAGTGGACCCGTCGGGTGGTGCCCTCCCCGGAGTGGGGGCACGCGTTCGCCGCGCACCTCCAGATCCCTGGGTACGATGCGGCCGTGGTCGGCTACCCGCAGCGGATGCGGGACTACAACACCCGGAACAAGAAGCACCCGGACCTGCGCTGAGCCCCCTGTCGTGCTGGCGGTGACGAACCGGTAACGGTCGGACCCATCTGCTGCCGCCGTCGGCTACGAATGGAGCTCGAGCGGCACGATGGCGGGTCGGACGGCCTTCGGTTTCCGACCCTCAGGGGGCCACGTACCGCTCCGGCCGTGCTGGTGGCGGCGTCGCGCCGGTGGGGTGGGCGGCGCGCCTCGACCAGCCGCCAGCACGGTCATCACGCCGGCTCAGGATCGAGTCGTCAGCGAACGGGCCAGGGCGATCAGGGTGCGAACCGCGACGCCGGTACCGCCGGGACTGACGTAGCCGTACGGTTTGCCGTCGTAGTAGGCGGGACCGGCGATGTCGAGGTGGGCCCACGGTGTCCCCGCCGGCACGAACTCGCGCAGGAACGCCGCTGCCACCAGCGCCCCGCCGTAGCGGTCCCCGCCGGTGGACCTGAGGTCGGCCACCTTGGAGTCGAGCTTGCCGCGCGTCTCCTTCGGGATCGGCAGCTGCCAGAAGTCCTCACCCGCTGCCTCGGCGGCGTCCAGGATCCGGTCGGCGGTCTCGTCGTCGGTCGCCATCAGCCCCGACGTCCGGTCGCCGAGCGCCACGATGCACGCCCCCGTCAGGGTGGCCACGTCGACGACGAGATCAGGCTTGTCCTCTCCCGCTCGGGCCAGCGCGTCGGCCATCACGAGCCGACCCTCTGCGTCGGTGTTGCCGTTCTCGACGGTGGTGCCGCCGTACATCGTGAGCACGTCCGAGGGCCGGTACGCGGTGTCCGACGGCAGGTTCTCGGCCATCGCGGCGTACGCGGTCACGTTGACCGCCAGCCCCAGACGGGCGATCGCGTGGGTGGCCGCGAGGACGGCCGCCGCCCCCGCCATGTCGCACTTCATCGTGTACATGCTGTCGCCGGGCTTGAGGTTCAGCCCGCCCGAGTCGAACGTGATGCCTTTGCCGACCAGCGCAAGGTGCTGCTTGGCCCCGCGCGGCCGATAGCTCAGCCGGACCAGCCGCGGCGGCCGCGACGAGCCACCGCCGACGGCGAGGATGCCGCCGTAGCCCCCCTTGGTCAGCGCCGGCCCGTCCAGCACCTCGACCGTGACCTTGGCGTCCTTGACCAGCGTCTGCACCTCATCGGCGAAGGACTCCGGATAGAGCAGGTTCGGCGGCACGTTCACCCACTCGCGGGCGGTGACCACGGCTCGGGCCACCACCGGCGCCACCGAGGTGACGTCGGTCGACCCGGCACCCCGGGTCGACCTCGGATGCAGCACGGTCACGGTGTCGACCGACGGCGTAGGAGCGTCCTTGCCGCTGATCGGGGCGTACCGGTAGCTGCCGATCAGCGCTCCCTCGGCGACCGCCTCCAGCTCGTCGACCGACGTGGTGCCGAAGGAGAGACTGACCGCGAGCGAGCGACCCTCGGCACCGGCCGTACCGGCCTGGCGGACGGCCGAACCCGCGGCGCGGCGGAGGTCCTCGGTGCCCGGCTCGCCGTCGCCGAGGCCGATCACCATGAGCTGCGGGCCGTCGCCGGTGGCCGGCAGCGTCCGGCGCGACCCAGCGGCGGTCCGGGCTCCGACCGACGTCGCCATCTCGGCTGTGCCCATCCCGAACCGCTTCACGTACGCCTTCTCGACCGCCTCGGGCACCCCGCGCAAGCCCGACTCGGCCAGGCCGACGACCAGCAGGTCGACGCGACGGGGCAGTGCCGGGGACACCTGGAGCGCGGGGAGGGCTGGAGCGGGCACGCGGCACCCACCTTTCGGTTTCGTGGTGCCGCCCCGCCTGGGCGGCCCGTCGGCGTCCTCAGGCTAACGGCCCTGCCGCGGAGCTTGCGATAGGTTCGCCCAGATGAACTTCTCAGCCGAGGGGGCCGTGACCGCCGAGCAGGTCTCACCGATACACGACCGGCACGTCGCCGCGGGCGCCAAGTTCGCGGCGTTCGGGGGCTGGTCGATGCCGCTGGAGTACGCGGGCGCCGGCGTGCTCGCCGAGCACACGGCCGTCCGGACCGCGGTGGGGATCTTCGACGTCAGCCACCTCGGCAAGGTCCGGGTCAGCGGCCCGGGCGCCGCGGAGTTCGTCAACCGCTGCTTGAGCGCTGACCTCGGCAAGATCGTCCCGGGACAAGCCCAGTACACGCTGATCTGCAACGACGACGGTGGCGTTGTCGACGACCTGATCGCCTATCTCGTCACGCCGGACGAGGTCTTCCTGATCCCCAACGCGGCCAACGGCGCCCAGGTGGGGGCCATGCTTGCCGCGGCGGCGCCGCCCGGGATCGTGGTCGTCGACGAGCACACCCAGCACGCGGTGCTCGCCGTCCAGGGCCCGAACGCCGACAGCGTCCTCGCCGGCGCCGACCTGCCGCACGGACACGCCTACATGTCCTTCGTCCTGGCCGAGGTCGCCGGGGCGCCGGTGATCGTCTGCCGGACCGGCTACACCGGCGAGCGCGGCTACGAGCTGGTCACGCCCTCGGCCGCCGCCCCGGCGCTCTGGGACGCGCTGCGGGTGGCCGGCGAGCCGTACGGGCTGCAACCCGCCGGCCTCGGCGCCCGGGACACGCTGCGGACCGAGATGGGCTATCCGCTGCACGGCCAGGACCTCTCGCCGAGCATCACCCCCGTCCAGGCCCGCCTGGGCTGGGCGGTGGGCTGGCAGAAGGAGGCGTTCTTCGGTGACGCCGCCCTGCGGGCCGAGAAGGCGGCCGGTCCGGTCCGGCTGCTCCGTGGCCTGCGAGCCGCCGGCCGCGGGATCCCGCGCGCCGGCATGGTGGTCCGCGACGCTGAGGGCGAGCCGGCCGGCGTGGTCACCTCCGGCACCTACTCACCGACCCTCAAGACCGGGATCGCCCTCGCCCTGCTGCGCCCCGACCTCCCCGAGGGGGCGGCCGTGGCCGTGGAGGTGCGCAGCCGCTCCGAGCAGTTCCTGGTGACCAAGCCGCCCTTCGTCTCCGCCGGCGTGCGCGAGCCGTGAGCACCGCTGCACCCGGAACGCCCCGGCCGCGCTGGGGGATCCGGGTCGCCCACCTGCTGGTGATCCTCGTCGGCCTCGTCGTGCTCGCCTACCCGTTCACGTTCGGCGCCTCGCCCTCGCCCACCTGTCGCGGGGTCGCCATGCAGCCGGGGGACACCTGCGCCAAGGCCGGCGACGTCGCCGATCCGCAGACCTACGCCCAACGTGCCGCCGACTACCGCAACGCCCGGCCGGTCATCGCCGCCGGCGGCCTGCTGATCGCCGGCTTCGGAGCCGTGCTGCTCCGCGGCGAGCTGCGCCGCCCCCGCGCCTGACCCCGGCCCTCGCGCGTGACGACAGGGCGCGGTGAAGCGGTCGCGTTCACGCCCAGGACGGGTAAGCCTCGGCGGTCAGGTCTCGAAGCGGCAGCGGTCGTCGTCGGTGAGCGCGCGGGCGATCCGGCGCTGCTGGATCTCGTTCAGCTCCGGCAGGTCGTCGACCGGGAACCACCCGACGGCTGAGGACTCCTCATCGCCGACCTCGGCCTCCCCGGAGACGTAGGAGCAGCGGAAGACCGACGTGACGAACTGGCAGCGGTCACCGTTGGGGTAGACCAGCTCGGGGTCGGTGACGACCCAGGCCAGCCGCTCGGGCAGGACCAGCACCCGCGTCTCCTCGAGCAGCTCGCGGACGAGCGTGGTCGCCGGCTGCTCGCCCGGTTCGACGATCCCGGCGGGCACCGACCAGCGACCGGTGTCGGCCCGCCGGCCCAGCAGGAGGTGCTGACCACCCGGCCCGAGGTCGTCCCGCAGCACCACCCCGCACACGCCCGACAACAGCAACAACCCTTGGCCGTAGACCCGGCGCAGCTCGAGGATGTAGTCAGGTGTCGGCACCCGAGGAGCGTAGTGGGCGGGCTGCCTCGCTCAGTCGACCTCGAGGCTCATCGGTCCGTACACCGTCCGGTCGGCCTCGTGCAGGCTGACCGCCCGGACGCCCTGCGCCAGGAGGTCGGGATAGACCTCGCCGAGCCAGGACTCCGCCTCCCCCTGGGTGGGGAAGCCCTGGTCGAGCGCGCCGTCGCCCGGGTCGCGGTCGCCAACCCAGTGCCAGGTCGCGTTCGCGGCCGCCGAGAAGCTCATCGCTCGTCCGCTCAGGTGAGCCGCGAGGTCGGTGATGCCTTGCCGACGAGCGACCCGTCGGCCTGGACCACGTCGCCGAGCGCCTCGTCGATGCCGGCCAGCGTCTCGGGGAGGAGCTTCTTGCCGGCCGCGACCACGTTGTCGTGCACCTGCTCGGGCCGCGAACCGCCCGTGATGGCGGAGGCGACGTTGTCGTTCTGCAGCACCCAGGCCACAGCGAGCTGGGCCATGGTGAGCCCTTCGGCCTCGGCCAGCGGGGCCAGCAGCTGGACCCGGGTCAGCACCTCGTCCGACAGCGACCCCTTGATGAAGTTGGCGCCGCCCGCGGTGTCGGTGGCGCGCGAACCCTCGGGGGCGGGCTGGCCCGGCTTGTACTTGCCGGTCAGGATGCCCTGGTCGATCGGGGAGAAGACGACCTGGCTGATGCCGAGCTCACGGGAGGTCGGGACGACCTCGGCTTCGATGATCCGGTACAGCGCGTTGTACTTCGGCTGGTTGGACACCAGCTGAAAGCCCAGCTGGGTCGCCAGCGCGTGGCCGGCCCGCAACTGGTCCGGGGTCCACTCGCTGACCCCGATGTAGAGGGCCTTGCCGGCACGGACGACGTCGGCGAACGCCTGCATCGTCTCCTCCAGCGGCGTCTCGTAGTCGTAGCGGTGCGCCTGGTAGAGGTCGACGTGGTCGGTCCGCAGCCGGGTCAGGGAGGCGTTGATCGACTCCGAGATGTGCTTGCGCGACAGCCCGGTGTCGTTCGGTCCGCCTGGGCCGGTGGGGAAGTAGACCTTCGTGAAGATCTCGAGGCTCTCGCGGCGTTCGCCGGCGAGCGCGTCACCGAGGATGGTCTCCGCGGCTCCGTTCGCGTAGACGTCGGCGGTGTCGAACGTCGTGATACCGGCTTCCAGGGCGGCTCGGACGCAGGCGGTCGCCTGGTCGGCCTCCACCTGGGACCCGTGCGTCACCCAGTTGCCGTAGCTGACTGCGGACACCTTCAGCCCACTGTGGCCGAGATACCGGAACTCCATCGTGTGAACCTTCTTCCTCGAGGTGCGTCGTCTCCCCTCAGTCAACCCCGAGCCACTGACAGTTCTGGCGGCGGGTCGTGAGCAGCGGCGGAGCGGCCCGGAAGCGGGCTGAGGAGGGCGGTGTCAAACGCCGCGCAGTAGGTCGGCGTTTGACACCACCCTCCTAGGTGGCTGGTGTTTTTTGTCGCGTGGCGGTCCGGGGTTCG
>NZ_CAXTHG010000005.1:0-97468 GCF_964244005.1 uncultured Friedmanniella sp.
TACCCATAACTCATCCTCTCCCCGGCTCCACCACCAGACCAGACGCCGCCCCGGGCCCAAGAGAAAATCAGCGCTTCCCTAGCTGCCAATTCAGCAGCACAGGAACCCTGAACAGTTGATACTCGAGCGGTGCGCCTTCCACCACTCATTCGCGGCCGCGTCTCGATGGTTGGTGTCCACGACGAGCCGGCTACTCCGAAGCAACAGGCCCGAGACCAGGCCCAAGCTGCCTTCCGCGCCAGCCTGACCAACGTCCGAGCAGATACCGCCGGCGGGCCCTACACCTGCCCCTGCTGCGGCCACCCCAGCCTCCCCACTCGCGGCAACTACGACCTCTGCCCGAACTGTGACTGGGAGGACGACGGCCAGGATGACCACGACAGCCACCTGATTCGCCTCGGGCCCAACGGCGGCATGAGCCTCGACGCGGCTCGCGAGGTGTACCGCCGTACCCGCGGCGAACTCTTGCCGCATAATCCACCCAGCCCGCCTCAGTAGCCGACCGTCGTGCGAGCAGGTCAATGGACGACCCTTGTGCGGCACGCACGCAGAGTGCCATGGCGACCGCAACTGCGATTTCGGCGTCTCGGCCCACTTCAGAGCCTCTCGAAGGCTGGCAGCACGGAGTGAAGAAGAAACGTGTGCAGCTGTCGAAGCAAAGCTTGGACGTTCGCTCCGCGAGCAGCACTGTCGGCGCTAAACGCGACCGGCAGCGCAAAGCGAAAGTCGGGTTCCCCTTCGATGCTTCCCGCCGGGTCGTAGTCCAGCCACGCCAACGCATCCCCGTCCTGGAACGGCCCGTCGTAAGAGAGAGGTGGGGTAATCATGGTATTCACGAAGACGAGGTCTTGAAGCACCGTTTCCCAGAGAACGGTGGCTCCGGCGGTGACCGAAGGGTTTCGGTGCTTGTTCTCATTCCACAACAGGTTGAGCACCCACAGCAGATGGCCCTGAGGGTCCTCAGGAGACCCGATACACGGTTGGAACTGCTCGATCACATCGGCGACGGCCGGCGCGACCACACCGTCGACAGCCTCGCGGCCTTCGACGTCCCAGGATGGCTGCTTCTTGCTCTGTGCGGTCTTCACGTCGTAGATCGGAAAGGCCACGCGCCGCGGACGCTTCGGCGGGTCCTGATGCATGCGGGCGAACCCCCACATCAGGTTGTCGAGGGAGGCGCGCAAGTTGTGAATTGCGTCGCCGGCGATCTGCGAGAACTCCTCCGGTGGCTGGCGCAGGATCCGTCCGCGGATGAGAAAGCGCCCCAACTCCCGATCGTGCTCGAGGAAAACCCTGAACGGTCGGTCGCGGAAGAACTCCCGCAGGCCTCCCTCGAGCTGCTCGCAGTGCAGCAGAGCACGATCGAGCCGCCGGCGGGCGATCTCCACCGGGTGAGCGTCGATCGCGACGTGCGGCGGTCTTGACGGCGGCGGCGGAGGTTCCACAGCTCGCCTGCGTTCACCAGCTCTTGCAGACGTTGATCACGGGCCGACGTTAGGGCATCGCCTCGCAGCTCCGGAGGCCGACTACGAGGAGCAGACCTTCGACCGGGTGGCAACGCGGCTGAAGACGACCACCTTGGGGCCTGCATCACGCAGCGCCAATTCACCGACGGCCCATCGTTCGTCGCGTGGGGTGGGGCGTTGGGGCGCCGGCTCTCGGCTGAATCAGTAGCGAGTCGGCTCCCTGGTTAGTACATCGTGAACCGCAAGAAGTCCTCTGGCAGCGAGGGGTGTCAAATCGAGCCACCCTGCATGTCGATCCAGCGTGGAGATGCGACGCATTTCCGCGCTGTCCAAAGCGATCCACTGGAACGCATCCGATTCCCACCCGGCCTCGGCTTCGCGTGCTTTCTGCTCAACCACTGCCTGAGGTAGAGAAGTGGAAGTGTGCGCAACGACAAACTGTCCGTGCGTCCTACCAAAGCCATACCACGTATACCAGATGGGCCCGATATCTTCGCCATGCAACCCAAGTTCTTCCCGGGCGGCGCGACGAGCAAGGGCAAATAGATCCTCAGCAGGATGACCGGGCTGGTCTGATAAGGAGTTCATCGTCTCGCAGACTCCGAGCGACCAGATACCGCGCGACGACGCGGTTGCGGTGGACCTCCGGGTTTTCAACACCTCTCCCGTCGGCGTTGAAAGCGTGAGAGCAACGAATAGTGACCTCAGCGGTGCTGTCCGGAGCGCACCTTCGATACCGCGAGTCGAAATTAGGTTCTCTACTGGCTTCCAGATGGCCTCGTCTTCGAGGAGCTTTGGAAGGGCAAGGCTCGCCGCGTACTTGCTAGGACGTACGTATATTACGAAGTCTTTCGAACTAGGCCCTGATTCGCCATGGTCGACGGTTGAGTTGGTAACCTCGCAGACGTCACCTGACACGTAAGCGGACATCTCAGCCACTGCGGCGTCTAGAACATCGGTCGGAATCCAGTCTTGCTTCGGTTCCGGATTCGAATCCCGTAAAACATTGTGGCGTGCTGGATCTAATGGTCTGGCGCGAGACCAACTCATGATTTGGTAGAAGCCGAGCGATTCAAGGTCCTCTGAGGGATTTGGTTTTGGATCCCGTCGTCTCACTCGCGCTCGCGCACGATGTAAGAACGTATCCAGAGGTCGCTGAAAAAGCGAAGTAAGGATTAGGCTCACAACAGCGCCGACGATGGCGCCCAGGATTGCACCGAGCCAGAACTTGCCATCAGTGATGGTTTCCACTAGTACCCCCCAAAGTCGTTCGGCAATCCTCGCACAGCAGGAGCTAGATACCGGGCGCTTGTTCAACTTCTGTCCCGAGGCGAGGCGTATCACCAGGCAAAGCGGACTCCTGGCTTTCCTGTTGCGGTCTCGACGGCGATCCTCGAGCATCTGTACGACTGGGACCGCGCCCTTGAGAGGATGGCAACATGGCCCTACCGCCCGAGAGTTACGTCGACTCCATGCCCTGCGATCCTGACCTGCTGTTGGAGCTGGGGCGCGTGACCTGGGCGGCAGCACGGCTCACGCTGGCGTGCGGGATGCCTTCAACCACTACCAGGGCCAAGCTTCCGACCAACCATTCGCTCTGACCCTTGGGCAAGCGGTGAGCAAGCTTGAGGAGGCGGCCAGGCTTGCCGCTGGAGCTGATCAAGTCGGACTGGGTGTCCAACGTCGGGCGGCCTGCCGTGAGGATGCGGAACACAGTGGTACACGCCGTCACCTACACCGCGGCCAACGGCCAGCAAGCAATCGGAACCGTTGACGACGGGCCATCGGGCCGGTTCTTGGTCGATGGACTACGGCAGGTGATCCTCCGCCTGATCCACGCGAGCATGACTTTGCCGGTCTGACCGAAGCGACTCTCTTGCGGGACGCACGCAGTAGCCGACCCCTTGACGGGACAGCCGCAGCGGCCGCTCGAAAGCGTGTCGAGCTGCGGAATCCGATCTCGAGCGACCAGCCGGCCTGGTCAGCGGGCTGTCCCGGTGTAACCGTCCGGGTAGTCGCCTCGTGAGGGGAGGTCCACTGGGCAACTGTTGAGTCGGGAGTGCGGTCATCACTGTGCTGCCGTGGGGCGAGGGTGGACGGATCGCACGGCGCACCCTGGGGGAGCGGTCAGACGGACTCCAGCACGACCGCTGAACCTTGCCCGCCGCCGCCGCAGATGCCGGCGGCGCCCACCGCACCTGGTTCAGCACCCGCGAGCCGGCGGGCCAGGTGACCGACGATCCGGGCGCCAGAGGCGCCGATCGGGTGGCCGAGGGCGATGGCGCCGCCGTGCGCGTTGACCAGGGCGCCGTCGACGCCGAGAAGTCGGGTGGAGTGGACGGCGACCGCGGCGAAGGCCTCATTGATCTCCACCGCCGCGAGGTCGGCCGACTCCCGGCCGGCTTTGGCCAGCGCGGCCAGGATCGCGTTCGCCGGTTGGGCGTGCAGGGAGACGTCCGGGCCGGCGACGAAGGCGTGGCTCAGCACCCGGGCGAGGATCGGGATGCCGCGTTCGATCGCCGTCGACTCACTCATCAGCACTAGCGCGGCCGCACCGTCGGTGATCTGGGAGGAGTTGCCGGCGGTCGTCGTCCCGCTGCCGCCGAAGGCCGGCCGCAGCCGGCCCAGGGTCTCCACGGTTGTGTCGGCCCGCAGCCCGTCGTCGAGCGTGACCTCCGTCGACCCGCGCCGCCCGGCGAGGATGTATGGCGCGATCTCGCCGGCCAGGAACTCCGTCGCCGCGGCCAACCGGACGTGCGACGCCGCAGCCCAGGCGTCGCACGCCGCCCGGTCGACGCCGAGCCCGTCGTTGCGGGCCTCCGTCGAGGCGCCCATCGAGCGGCGCTCGAAGGCGTCGGTCAGTCCGTCGTGCTCGAGGGCGTCGACCAGCTGGACGGCGCCGTAGCGAGCGCCGGCCCGCGATCCCGACCAGGCGTGCGGCGCCAAGCTCATCGACTCCTGCCCGCCGGCCAGAACGATCTCGGCCTCGTCGGCGTCGATCAGCCGAGCGGCCGCCACCACGGCCTCGGTACCCGAGAGGCAGACCGCGTTCAGGGTCATGGCTGGGACCGTCAGCGGGATGCCGGCGGCCACCGCCGTCTGCCGGGCGGGGTTCTGGCCGGCCACAGCCTGCAAAACCTGGCCGAAATAGACGTGATTGACCTGTTCCGCCGGCACCCCGGCGCGCGCGAGGGCGGCGGCGGCGGCGTGTCCGCCCAGGGTGACGGCGGGCAAGGTGGCGAAGACACCGTTGAACTTCACGAACGGGGTGCGGGCGTAGCCCACGATCACCGTGGTCATGATGCCTCCTCGGCAGGTCGGGCGACCTCGGCATCGAGGTCGACGTCGAACGGAGCGTCGGTGGTGGCGCGTAGGTCCTCGACCGACGTACCGCACGCGACCGCCCCCAGCACCAGCCCGTCCGGGCCGACGTCCAACACAGCATGGTCGGAGACGATGCGCTGCACCACCCGCGAACCGGTCAACAGCAGCGTGCACTGGGTGACGATCTTGGGCGAGCCGTCCTTGGCCACGTGCTCGGTCACCACCACCACCCGAGGCGTCCCGCGACCATGTCCATCGCGCCGGCCATGCCCTTGACGAGCTTGCCCGGGATCGTCCAGTTGGCCAGGTCCCCGCCGTGGCCAGCGAGGCCGGTCTGACCCGACCGACCGCGCACCGACTGCGGTCCTCGCTGGCCGCTGAGGGCTTCCCGGACACCGACGCACGCCGGACGCGCTGGCACCTCGGGGCCGAGCTCTTCGTGCTGGGGACGCTGACCGCCGACCGCTTTCCCGTCGCCGAGCTGGCGCGGGGGTACGTCCGCGAGCTCGCCCGACTCGCCGGCGAGAGCGCCTTCCTCTCGATCCGGCGGGGGTCGGAGACGGTCTACCTGCTGCGCGAGGAGGGCAGCTTTCCCGTCCGGTCGTTCGTGCTCACCGAGGGGGTGCGTTTTCCGCTCGGCGTCGCCTCGGCCGGTCTGGCCGTGGCCTTCTCCTCCGACGCGGAGATCACGGCCTACCTCGGCTCTGCCGGCCTTGAGCGGGCGTGGGGTCCGCAGCACCGGGCGGACCGCGTCCGGCGCCGGATCGCCCGTACCCGCGAGCAGGGCTACGCCGTCAAACCGGGCCTGATCGTCGAAGGCAGCTGGGGATGGGGCCGCCGTCTTCGACGCCACCGGAGCGTCGGCGTGGGCCCTCAGCCTGACCGGTATCGAGTCGCGTCTCAGCCCGAGGCGACAGCCGGAGCTGGGCGCGCACCTGCTCGAACAGGCGCACCTGCTGACCCAGGAACTTCACCGGTTGTCCACCACCGGCCGAGGTCGTTGACATAGGCCGACTGCGCTATGCAAGATCACCTCGGCGCACAGGGTTCGACGTGCTGCACGGAGATCCGGTTCGACGACGAGCGAGGATGATGATGACGGCAGATCAGGCGAGCGCGGCCACCGGGAGCGGCGCCGAGCTCAACCCAGGAACGAAGTCGTGGAAGCCCCGGGCCCACCCCATCTCGTGGCTGACGCTGGTGGTGACCACCGGCGCGATCTTGATGACCTCGATCGACAACGGCATCCTGCCGGCCGTGTTGCCGCAGATCTCGGCGGAGTACGGCCTCGACGCCAAGCAGGGCGGCTTGATCAACTCCGTCTTCTTCGGGGCGCTGGTGCTCGGCGGCATCCTCTTCGGCATCATCGCCGACCGGGTCGGCACGGGCTACCGCCGCACGTGGACCTGGAACATCGCGATGCTGCTGGCGATCCTGGGCGGGGCGCTCACCTTCGGTGCCACCACCAGCTTCTTCCTGCTGCTGCTCTGGCGGGTCCCGATGGGGCTCAGCCGCGGCGGCTCGGAGCCGGTCAACGTAGCGCTGGTCAGCGAGTGGTGGCCGAAAGAGCACCGCGGCTTTGCCCTCGGGGTGCACCACACGGGCTTCCCGATCGGGCAGTTCGCCACCGGCGCGCTGATCGCCGCCATCCTCGGGGTGGCCGGCTGGCGGGAGGCGTTCCTGCTGATCCCGCTGCTGGGCATCATCATCGTCGTCCTGCAAGCCTTTGTGGGCACGAAGAAGAACCAGCAGAAGGTGTACGACTGGATCGACGAGAACCACCTGACGCGACCTCTGCCCGAGCTTTCCACCAAGCTCAGCGGCGGCGTGATGGCCCCGGTCCGCGAGGCGCTGAAAAGCCCTAACGTCCGCTGGGCCGTGGTGCTGGTCTTCCTCTTCCTGTGGGGGGAGGCGGGGGCGGTCACGTTCTTGACCACCCAGTTCGTCCAGCTGGGAATGAGTGCGGGCCAGGCCGCGCTGATCGCCGGCGCGTCCGGGCTGACCGGCTGGATCGGCCAGGTGGTCTGGGGGACCGTGTCGGACCACGTGGGCCGCAAGTTCTCCATCGCCTTCTTGATCATCGGCTGGTCGCTGGCCCTGCTCGGGATGATCTTCATCGTGGGCACCACCAGCGCCTGGCTCGTGCTGCTGTTCTGGGGTCTGTTCCGCAACGCGCCGTTCCCGGTGGTCTACGCGCTGCTGATCGACTCGGTGCCCAAGGCTGCAGGCACCGCCATGGGCATCATGATCGGCATCGCGCTCGGGCTCTCGGGCGTCTTCGCCTCCATCGTCGCCGGCGCCATCATCGACGCCTACGGATTCACCACCCACTACATCGTGCTGGCCGCGATCGTGGCGCTGGCCCTCATCCCGCTGTCCCGCATCAAGGAGACCGTCGCTGGACGGGGCAAGGAGGTGGCTCGATGAGCGAAGAGCTCTTGGCCCCGGGCGCGGAGCTGGAGAAGGTGGCGACCGGGACGACGTGGGCCGAGGGTCCGGTCTGGCTGCCCGAGCGGCGGGCGGTGCGCTACAGCGACATCCCTGCGAACCGGATCGTCGAGTTCAGCGAGGAGACCGGCGAGCTCACCGTGCACCGCGAGGAGGTGGGGTTCACCAACGGCCGCACCCTGGACCTGGACGGGTCGGTGCTGCAGTGCTCGCACGGGAACCGCCGCGTTGAGCGGGAGGTCGACGGGGTGGTCACCACGGTCGTCGACTCCTGGCGCGGCGCCCGGCTCAACTCCCCGAACGACGTCGTCGTGGCCTCCGACGGCACGATCTGGTTCTCCGACCCGTCCTACGGGATCCTCAAGCAGGGAGAGGGCTACGCCGGGGTGGAGGAGTACGGCGACCGCTACGTCTTCCGTTTCGAGCCGACGACCGGCCGGCTGGACCCGGTGGTGATCGACCTCGAGCAGCCCAACGGGCTCGCCTTCTCCCCGGACGAGAGCCTGCTCTACGTGTCCGACTCGTCGCTGGACTCGCCCGCCGAACCCAACCCCGCTCGGCCGGCGGGGCACGCCATCCACGTCTACGACGTGGTCGAGGGCCGGCACGCCAAGAACGGCCGCATCCTCGTCGAGGTGTCACCGGGACTGCCCGACGGCTTCCGGGTCGACCAGCTCGGCAACCTGTGGTCCTCGAGCCTGGACTCGGTCCAGGTGTTCTCACCGGCCGGCGACCTGATCGAACGGATCGAGGTCCCCGAGAAGATCGCGAACCTCTGCTTCGGCGGGGAGGACCTGCAGACGCTGTACATCCTTGCCTCGACCAGCCTCTACCGGATCCGGACCACGGTCACCGACGCGGTCCTGCACCGGCGGTCCGGGAACCGCTAGACGCTGGCGGAGTCGGTCAGGAACTCCGGCGGGACCCGTAGGTGCTGCCGACCCAGCCGGCTCACGTCGGTCTCGCCCAACAGGATCATGGTCTCGCGCAGCTCGGCGGTGAGCAGGTCGATCACCTTGGTCACGCCGCGCTCGCCGGCCGCGGCGACCCCGTAGACCCAGGGCCGACCGACCGCCGCAGCGGTGGCGCCGAGGCCCAGCATCTTCACCACGTCCCCACCCGTGCGCACCCCACTGTCGACGATGACCTCCATCCCGTCGGCCGCCTCGACCAGCGGGGCCAGCACCGAGACGGTGCTGGGCAGGCTGTCCAGCTGTCGGCCGCCGTGGTTGCTGATCCAGACCCCGTCAGCTCCCACCCGGCGCGACTGCTCGACGTCGGCCCGGGACGTGATGCCCTTGACCAGCAGCGGTCCGTCCCAGACGCTGCGCAGCCAGGCGACGTCGTCCCAGCTGGCCTTGAGGTTGACCATCTCGGTGTTGATGTAGGCCTGGTGCGACATCGCGCTCGAGCCCTCGGCGACGCCCATCAGGTTGCGGAAGCCGATCGTCGGGCCGGTCATCAGGCTGGTGAACCAGCCCGGGTGCCGGACTGCCCCGAGCGCGTTCCGCAGCGTGACCTGCGGAGGGATCGACATCCCGTTGCGCTGGTCCCGGGACCGCTTGCCGTTGACGGCCACGTCGATGGTCACCACCAGGGCGCGGCAGCCGGCCGCTCGGGCGCGGTCGACCAGTCCCGCGATCACCTCGCGGCTGCGCCACATGTAGAGCTGGAACCACAGCGGACCGGTGGCCTGCTCGGCGATCTCCTCGATCGACCAGCTCGACGCGGTGCTGATCGTGTAGGTCAGCCCCGCCGCGCCCGCCGCTCGGACCGCGCTCAGCTCTCCGTCGCGGCCCACCACCCGCACCGAACCGCAGGGGGCGAGCAGCAGAGGCATCGGCATCGTCTGTCCGAGGACCGGCTTGGCGAGCTGGATCGTCGAGACGTCGCGGAGCGAGGACGGGACGAAGCGGACGCGTGCCAGGTCGGCCACGTTGCTGCGCAGGGTGATCTCGGCGTCGGCACCGCCGTCCACGAAGTCGAACGCCATCCGCGGCAGCTTGCCCTTCGCCAGCCGCCGGACGTCGTCGACGGTGGGGGCGTAGGCCAGCGGGTCCACGGTGATCCCACCCGCAACGAGCATCTTGGCCAGATCGGCGATCGCGCTCGGGCGCAGAGCCATGGGTCCTCCTCGACCGGCGGGGCTGGAGCGGGTGACGAGAATCGAACTCGCGTAGCCAGTTTGGAAGACTGGGGCTCTACCATTGAGCTACACCCGCAGGACGAGCACGCACGAAAATACACGCCAGGCTCCGCTCGCGCGAGTCGGGGCGACAGGACTCGAACCTGCGATCTTCTGCTCCCAAAGCAGACGCGCTAGCCACTACGCTACGCCCCGCGGCGACCGGTCGACCCGGTGACGCCCGTGCAGTCTAGGGGTAGTCCACGACCGCGACCAAGCGCACTTTTGGCCCGGCCGCACGACCCGCCCTAGGATGGTGCTCTTCACCGAGCCACACCTCGAGGCGCCGACCGACGCGCGCCCACGAGTGAAGATCTGCCAAATCCAGGAGTTGAAGAGTGCCCAGCACCGTCGAGCAGCTGAGCCCCACGCGGGTCAAGATCACGGTGGAGGTCCCGTTCACCGACCTCAAGCCCAGCATGGACAAGGCCTACGCCGAGATCGCCAAGACCGTGAACATCCCCGGCTTCCGGCGCGGCAAGGTGCCGCCGGCCGTCATCGACCAGCGCTTCGGTCGCGGCACGGTCATCCAGGAGGCCTTCAACGACTCCTGGATGCGTTTCTACGGCGCGGCCGTGACGGAGAACTCCCTCGCCCCGCTGGCGCAGCCCGACGTGGAGGTCACCAAGCTCGAGGACGGTGACAGCATCGAGTTCACCGCTGAGGTGGACGTCCGCCCCGCCTTCGACCTTCCCGACTTCGCCACACTCGAGGCCAGCGTCGACGCGGTCGACGTGGCGGACAGCCAGGTCGACGAGCAGGTCGACGCGCTCCGGCACCGCTTCGGCTCCCGCGAGGTCGCCGAGCGCCCCGCCGCCAACGGCGACGTGCTGACCATCAACCTCGTGGCCAGCAAGGACGGCGAGGCCCTGCCCGACGCCACGGCCGAGGACCTGGAGTACACGGTCGGCTCCGGCCAGATGCTCGACGGGCTCGACGACGCCGTCACGGGCCTGTCGGCGGGGGAGTCCGCGACCTTCGTCTCGACCCTGGTCGGTGGCCCGCTGAAGGACGAGCAGGCCGACATCGAGGTCACCGTCACCAAGGTCCAGGCCGAGGAGCTACCGGCCGCGGACGACGACTTCGCGCAGCTGGCGTCGGAGTTCGACACGATCGCCGAGCTGCGCAGCAGCATCGCCGACCAGCTGACCGCCATGGCTCGGCTCGAGCAGGCCGGACTGGCCCGCGACGCCGTCCTCGAGGCGCTGATCGGGCAGCTCGAGATCGAGGTGCCGCAGAACATCCTGGCGTCCGAGCTCGAGGCCCGCACCAACCAGATCACCACGCAGCTCGCCCAGGCCCAGCTGAGCCTGGAGCAGTACCTCGACGAGGCCGAAGTGGGTCAGACCGAGGAAGAGTTCTGGGCCGACGTGGAGAAGCGTTCCACCCAGGCCCTCAAGGCCCAAATGATCTTGGACAAGGTCGCCGAGGAGCGCCAGGTCGGGGTCGACCAGAACGACCTGACCCAGCACATCATCCGTAAGGCGCAGGCCGAGAACACCGCACCGCAGCAGGTGGCCGACCACCTGCAGGAGCACCCGCACCACATCGACGAGTACTTGACGGAGATCCGCCGCGGCAAGGCTCTCGCCCTGATCGTGGAGTCCGCCACCGTGACCGACTCTGCCGGTGCGCCGGTCGAGCTGGCTCGTCTTCGCGAGGACGGCACGATCGGGGACGACGAGGTCGACGAGCTCGAGGTCGACGAGGCCGGGGTCGACGAGGCCGGGGTCGAGGAGGCCGGGGTCGACGAGGCCGGGGTCGACGAGGCCGGGGTCGACGAGGCCGGGGTCGACAAGTCCGCGACGGCTGAGGAGCCGGCGCAGCGCTGACCTCACCCGCTGGCACGACCGAACCCCCGTCCTGTGGACGGGGGTTCCGTCGTTCTCAGGCGGCTCTCAACAGGACTTGAGATATCAAGTGAACCTTGCGCGGATCTTGAGGAAACCTCGATCCGGCGCCGACGTCCCACCGAGGTCGGTCAACCAGAGTTCTTCTTGCCGGGCGGTCTTGGGGAGACCGACCGGCCACCAGCTCCGGTAGTCCGGGAGCGGCGCCCAGATCAGGGGGAGGGCGTCGCGACGAGGACACCGGGAACGGCTCGATCGGCGGACCATGTCAGGGGGAGGTCTCGCTCGTTCGGACCAGTGCGCAGGCCCAGGTCAGGGGAGGGCTGCAGCGCCAGGCACGGCAGGGGATCGGTACTGCGGCTCAGGTCAGGGGGAGCGTCGCGGCACCGATGCAGGACCAAGCAGGAAGCGGCGTGTCAGCCCAGGTCAGGGGAGGGCCAGAACGCGCCGGCGACGGCGGTGGGGAGGGCGCGGCGATCCAGATCAGGGGGAGAGTCGCCCGCCTACCCTCACCCGCCACGCAGCTGGCCGCGGCTGCGCCGACAGCGAACAGAGCCTCGTTGCCCCTCGGACTGTCAGTCCTGCGGGGTAGGTTCGTGATCGTGAACGCACACTCTGGAGATCTACGATCCGCCGGCATCGCACAGCCGCGCGCCGCGAGCCGGGGCGGTATCGGCCTCGACGACAACGTGTACCAGGCTCTGCTGCAGAACCGCATCATCTTCCTCGGATCCGAGGTGCGCGACGAGAACGCGAACGCGATCTGCGCGCAGATGTTGCTGCTGAACGCGGAGGACCCGCACCGCGACATCTTCCTCTACATCAACTCCCCGGGCGGCTCCGTCGACTCGGGCATGGCGATCTACGACACCATGAACTGGATCTCCAACGACGTGGCGACCGTGGCCATGGGTCTGGCCGCCTCGATGGGCCAGTTCCTGCTCTGCGCCGGCACCAAGGGCAAGCGCTACGCGCTGCCGCACAGCCGGATCATGATGCACCAGCCGTCCGGCGGGCTGGGCGGAACGGCCAGCGACATCCGGATCCAGGCTGAGCAGTCCCTGCACATCAAGAGCGTGATGCAGAAGCTGATCGCCGAGCACACCGGGCAGACCCTCGACCAGATCGAGGCCGACTCCGACCGCGACCGCTGGTTCACCGCCGAGGACGCGCTCAAGTACGGCCAGATCGACCACGTCTACGCCTCCGCGGCGCAGATCCCCGCCTCCCAGGCCGAGGCCCCCAACCAGTGAAAGGGCTGATTCCTGTGCCCGCCAACTTCGCCGCCCCCTTCGGGCGCGCCGCCACTCCGACCGCCGAGGGCCAGCCGTTCGCCCCGACGATGGACTACTACATCCCGCAGTGGGAAGAGCGCACGTCCTACGGGATGCGTCGCATCGACCCGTACACCAAGCTGTTCGAGGACCGGATCATCTTCCTCGGCACGCCGATCTCGGACGAGATCGCCAACGCCGTGATGGCCCAGCTGCTCTGCCTGCAGCAGATGGACGCCGACCGCGACATCGAGATCTACATCAACTCACCCGGTGGCTCGTTCACCGCGCTGACGGCGATCTACGACACCATGCGCTACATCAAGCCCGACGTTCGTACGGTCTGCCTGGGTCAGGCGGCGTCAGCGGCGGCGGTCATCTTGGCGGCCGGCACCAAGGGCAAGCGGCTGGCCCTGCCGAACAGCCGGATCCTGATCCACCAGCCCGCGACCGAGGGTGGTTACGGGCAGTCGTCCGACATCGAGATCCAGGCGCGCGAGATCCTGCGCATCCGGTCCCTGATGGAGGACATGTTGGCTACCGACACCGGGAAGACCACCGACGAGGTCAGCCACGACATCGAGCGCGACAAGTACCTGACGGCCGACCAGGCCCTCGAGTACGGCATCATCGACGAGATCCTGACGTCCTTGAAGGCTGTCGACGCCTGACCTGACCGGCTCGCCTGACCCGGCGGAGAGGTGCTGCACATCACCGACGGGTCGGGTTAACCTGGTCCATCGGTCAACCTCGTACGTCGGGGGCCGCCCGAGGGGCCTGACTCAGCAGTAGGAGAGGAAGCGGCGTGGCGCGCATCGGAGAGAGCGGTGACCTGCTCAAGTGCTCGTTCTGCGGAAAGAGCCAGAAGCAGGTCAAGAAGCTCATCGCCGGCCCCGGGGTCTACATCTGCGACGAGTGCATCGACCTCTGCAACGAGATCATCGAGGAGGAGTTCTCCGAGGGGACCGAGGTCGGTCTGCTCGAGGAGCTGCCCAAGCCGCACGCCATCCGCCAGTTCCTGGACGGCTACGTCATCGGCCAGGGCAACGCCAAGAAGGCGTTGGCCGTGGCGGTCTACAACCACTACAAGCGGGTCCAGTCGCAGGCGGCCAACCCGGCGCGGCGCGCCGAGGACGACGGCGTCGAGCTAGGCAAGTCGAACATCCTGCTGATCGGCCCGACCGGCTGCGGCAAGACCTACCTGGCGCAGACGCTGGCCAAGATGCTCAACGTGCCGTTCGCCATCGCGGACGCGACCGCGCTGACCGAAGCCGGCTACGTCGGCGAGGACGTCGAGAACATCCTGCTCAAGCTGATCCAGGCTGCGGACTTCGACGTGAAGAAGGCCGAGACCGGCATCATCTACATCGACGAGGTCGACAAGATCGCTCGCAAGAGCGAGAACCCGTCGATCACCCGTGACGTCTCCGGTGAGGGCGTGCAGCAGGCGCTGCTGAAGATCCTCGAGGGCACGTCCGCGTCGGTCCCGCCCCAGGGTGGGCGTAAGCACCCGCACCAGGACTTCATCCAGATCGACACCACCAACGTGCTGTTCATCGTCGGCGGCGCCTTCGCGGGGTTGGAGCACATCATCTCCTCGCGGGTCGGCAAGCGTCCGCTCGGCTTCAACAACGACTCCGCGCTCCGGCGGCCCGAGACCGAGGACCCGTTCAGCGACGTCCGGCCCGAGGACCTGGTCAAGTTCGGCCTGATCCCGGAGTTCATCGGACGGCTGCCGATGATCTCCTCGGTCAGCCCGCTCGACCGGGACGCGCTCATCCGGATCCTCGTGGAGCCTCGGAACGCGCTGGTCAAGCAGTTCAAGAAGCTCTTTGCGCTGGACGGCGTCGAGCTCGAGTTCTCCTCCGACGCCATCGAGGCGATCGCCGACCTCGCGCTGCTGCGCGGGACCGGCGCCCGCGGTCTGCGCGCCATCCTCGAAGAGGTGCTGCTCAACGTCATGTACGACGTCCCGAGCAGTGACGACGTCGCCCAGGTGATCATCACCGCCGAGGTCGTCAGGGACGCCGCGCTACCGACCCTGGTGCCACGCGAAAAGCTGGCTAAGCGGGAGCGTCGGGAGAAGTCGGCTTGACCTTCAGCAGCAGCTGACCCTGCTCCCCCGAGGCTCCGCTGCGCGGACCGAGGTGGTCCAGGAAGTCCGCGAGGTCGGTCCACATCCCCAGCCGCAGTGCCAGCGGCATGCCGTTGTTCGCGCCCGACGGCCCGGGGAGCACGAAGGACGGCCTCCCCGCGACCGTCCAGGCCAGCTCCCCGTAGCCCCGGGGCAGCCGCTCGCCCGCGCCGCGGGCGTACCAGCTGGCCGCTGTCTTGCTCACGAACGCCACCACCTGCGGAGCCACCGCCCGCACCGCATCGTCGAACGGTCGGCGGTGGACCACCATCTCCGGCTCTCGGCCGCCCAGTTGGACCCGTTCGATCACCAGGTCGGTCAGCCCCACGCCGAGGTCGGGCAGCCTGCCGGCCAGCTCTGGGGACAGCCGCTCCCCGACCAGCCCGCTGGCGTGCAAGAGCTCCCAGAAACGGTTGCCGGGGCCCGCGTAGTACTGATCGGGGCGCCGGCCACGGCCGATCGTCCCGGCGATCAGCAGGCGAAGGCCGGGCCGCAGCAGACTGCCGTCCGGCCAGGTCGTCAGCGGGTCGGGTGCGTCCACGTCGCTGCGGGTCGGTCCTCTCTCAACCGTTGACCGCGGAGGCGAGAGCGGCGAGGGAGTCGTCCATCTGGGACCCGGTGATCAGCGGGAAGGAGACCAGCTTGAGGATCTCCTTGTCCGTCACCTTGGACCAGTCGTAGGTCAGCGAGACCTCGGTCGAGTCTGAGCCGGCCGACTTGAGCTCGTACAGCCACTCCCACCCGGGCGGCTCGGTGCCGGCGGGGGCGGGCTTCCAGGCGATCAGGATGCCGGGCTGGAAGCCGCTGACGTGGTTGTCCATCTGGTACTCCCCGCCCATGTGGGGGCCTTCCATGTTCATCCGAAAGGTGTCGCCGACGGCGGTGATCCGCTGCGACTTCACCGCGGAGCGCAGGAAGCCGGAGCCGTCGAACTCAGTGTGCCGCTCCGGGTTGGAGAGCAGGTCGAAGATCTCGGTGGCGGGCGCGTTGATCGTTCGGGTGGCGGTCTGGGATGTCGTGGTCATGGGTCCAGTCTCGCTGACGAGTAGGCACCAAAGGTCCACCGGGGGAGCCGGTACCGGATCGCCCAGGCGAAGACCGCGAGCGCCACGGCGGAGGGCCAGATGCCGATGCGCTCCAGCAGGCCGCCCCACGCCGGGTCGAGCCGGATGGTCAGGAACACCGAGGCCAGGGTGCTGATGATGCCGATCACCACCCAGACCTTCGCTCCTCCCCAGCCGCGCCGGGTCAGCAGCCGGGCGGTGGCGGCCACGGCGACGCCGCCGAGGAGGACGGCCGGGGTGCTGACGACGTAGTGCAGCACCGGGCCGACGTCCAGCGGCACGAAGCCGGTGAGCACCCCGCTCAGCCCGTAGATCGTCCATAGCGCGATCGGCAGCGTGGCGAAGCGCCCGTCCTGCCGTCGCAGCAGCAACCAAGCGCCGAGCGCGGTGGTGATGCCGCCGATCATGAAGCTAGCGTTCATCAGCCCGTGCAGCGGCGAGCAGACCGGGACGTCCACCCCGGGGTAGGCGACGGTGGTGCACGTGCGGGCGCCGAGGTCGCTGATGGTGTTGTCGAGCCAGCTGTACGGGGCGCGGACGGTCGCCGCGACCACGACCTCGATGATCAGGCTCAGCGGCTGGATCGCCCAGCAGAGCAGTCCGACCTGCGTGGTCCGGCGGGGGGTGGGTTGCATGGCTCATCATGGCCGACGGAGCGGGCGCTGTCCGCGCGCTCGCCGGGTGGAAGCCGATCGGAACTACGGCGCTGCTGGATCGGTCATGGCTAGAGTCGTGGCTTGCGGACCACGACGCTTGCCGATGCGAAGGACCATCTCAGTGAGCTCATCCGTGAGCCCACCCGACGCACGAACGAACGACCGTGACGAAGAACGGAAGGTTCTGCTGCCGTCATCGTGTCCGTCGAGGACTGGGAGTCGATCGAGCGAATGCTGGAGAAGGTGACGGACCCGGCAGCGATGGCAGCTTGGCGGAAGCGGAGATCACGGGCCCGATGCTCATCGCGCCGCCCGCGTCGCGATCCGGGCCGAGCTGCTCGCCTCGGACAACCCCCGCTTCGTGCTCGCGCCGGCGACGACGAGGTCGGGTGATCTACCGCATCACGGTCGAGGTCGTCCACCTCCGACACCGAGCCGACGTGTACCGACCTCGGTAGTCTCCGCGCCAAAGCTCCGTCCGTTCCGTTGTCGCCGCAGTCAGGTGCCGGGAAGAACGGGGCACCCGTCGGGCTTGTCCCAGGTATGAAGAGCATCGTCTACCGAACCACTGGTGACCCGTCCGTCCTCACGCTCGTCGAGCGTCCGATCCCCAAGCCGGGTCCTGGTGAGGTCCGGGTCAACCTCGCCGTCTCCGGGGTGAACCCGACCGACTGGAAGTCCCGGCGAGGGAGTAAATCTGGCGACCGGCTGCCGTTCGCGGAGGTCACACCCAACCAGGACGGCGCCGGCACCGTCGAAGCCATCAGCCCCGAGGCCGCCGAGCTCAACCCGCAGCTGGAGGTGGGCGATCCGGTCTGGATCTTCCTCGCCCAGCACCTGCAGCCGGGCGGCACCGCGCAGGAGTACGTCACCGTCCCGGTCGAACACGTCGTCCGGCTGCCGGACGGCGTCTCGTTCGACGTCGGCGCCTCGCTCGGCGTCCCGGCCATGACCGCCCACCGGGCGCTGACCGTCGCCGAGCAGGGGCCGACCCGGCTCTCGCCCGGCGCCTTGGCCGACCGGACCGTCCTGGTCGCCGGAGGGGCGGGGGCCGTCGGTCATGCCGCGATCCAGCTGGCCCGATGGGCCGGAGCGACCGTGGTGACCACGGTCAGCAGCGAGGTCAAGGCCGTGCTGGCCCGGGCCGCCGGTGCGCACCACGTCGTCAACTACCGCGAGTCCGATGCAGCCGCGGAGATTCTCGCGGCGGCCCCGGACGGCGTCGACCTGGTCGTGGAGGTCGCGCCCGGACCGAACGCCGCACTCAACCTCACCGTGCTGGCCAACCACGGCACCATCGCGGTGTACGCCAACAACGGCGGCGACTCCGTGACCTTCGACGTCCGACCGTTCTTCGCCCGCAACCTGCGACTGCAGGGGCTGCTGCTCTACACCGTCGGCGAGGACGCCCTGCAGGTCGCGGCCGAGGACATCACGGTCGCCCTGCGCGCCGGCGTCCTCGACGTCGGCGAGGCGGCCGGGCTACCCATCACCCGGTTCCCGCTGGAGCAGACCGCCCACGCCCACGCCGCCGTCGAGGCCGACACCGTCGGCAAGGTCCTGATCGACATCGCCTGATCCGACCTGTCAGCGTCAGCGGCCGCTCGGGCGACCACTGACGCTGACAAGTCGGAACTAGGCCTGTGCGGGGGCGGCGAGGACGGCCTCGACGCTCACCGGGCCGTCCTGCTCCACCCAACGCACGTCTCCGGTGATCCGGCCTACGGCGCGCAGGTCGGCCTCGACCGAGCTCAGCAATCCGAGGGTGGCGGCGGGCCCGGAGAAGGTCGCGGCCTCCACCTCGGTCCGCATCGACACCTTGGCCTGGGACTTCGCGCCCCGGATCTCGCCCAGCGCGGCCGACACTGCGGCGAGCACCGCCGGGTCACCGTCGGACTCGAGCTCGGCGGTGGTCGGCCAGGGTGCAGTGTGGATCGACCCCTCCTGCCACCACGACCAGACCTCCTCGGTCACGAACGGCATGATCGGGGCGAGCAGCCGCAGCATCACGTGCAGGGCCAGTCCCAGCGCCGCCTGCGCCGACCGGACGCCCGCGTCGGCCGGGTCGCCGTACGCGCGCTCCTTCACCAGCTCGAGGTAGTCGTCGCAGAACACCCAGAAGATGTGCTCGCTCACCTCGAGCGCGCCGGTGTAGTCGAACGCGTCGAACGATGTCGTCGCCTGCCCCACCGTGTCGGCGAGCGCCGCGAGCAGCGCGCGGTCGACCGGTTCGGTGACCGCGGCCAGCTCGGTGGTCTGGGCCACCCCGAGCACGAACTTGCTCGCGTTGAGCACCTTCGTCGCCAGCCGACGGCCGACCTTCATCTCCCGCTCGTCGAACGGCGAGTCCATGCCGGGCCGGGCCTTCGCCGCCCGCCAGCGCACGGCGTCAGAGCCGTAGCTGTCGATGATCGAGTCGGGCACGATCGCGTTGCCCTTGGACTTGCTCTGCTTCTTGCGGTCGGGGTCCATCACGAAGCCCGAGATCATCGACCGCTTCCAGGGCAGCGAGTGGTTCTCGTAGTGCGCCCGGACCACCCGCGAGAACAGCCAGGTTCGGATGATCTCGTGCGCGTGGGTGTTCAGGTCCATCGGGAACGTGAGCTCGAACAGCTCGGCGTCCCGTTCCCAGCCGCACACGATCTGGGGGCTCAAGGACGACGTCGCCCAGGTGTCCATCACGTCCGGGTCGGCCATGAAGCCGCCGGCGACGCCCCGCTGGTCGGCGGTGAAGCCGGGCGGCACCTCCGAGCTCGGGTCGATCGGGAGCTGGTCCTCCGTCGGCACGACGGGGTGCGCGTAGTCGGGCTCGCCGTCGGCGTCCAGGGGATACCAGACGGGGAACGGCACGCCGAAGAAGCGCTGGCGCGAGATCAGCCAGTCGCCGTTCAGACCGCCCACCCAGTTGTCGTAGCGGTACTTCATGTGCTGCGGCACCCAGGCCAGCTGGTCGCCCCGCTCCAGCATCGTGGCCTTGAGGTCGGCGTCGCGGCCACCGTTGCGGATGTACCACTGGCGGGTCGACACGATCTCGAGCGGCTTGTCGCCCTTCTCGTAGAAGTTCGCCTTGCGCTGGGTCGGCGTGGGCTCGCCGTCCAGGTCGCCGGACGCGCGCAGCGCCGCCACCACCTGTTCCCGGGCCGAGAACGTCGTCAGGCCCGCCAACTGATCCCAGTCGACCGCGTCGCCCAGCCACTCGGGCTTGTCACGCAGGATCCGCCCGTCGCGACCGATGATCACCCGCGCCGGCAGCTGCAGCTCGCGCCACCACGTGACGTCGGTGAGGTCGCCGAACGTGCAGCACATCACCAGGCCCGAGCCCTTGTCGATCTCCGCGGCCGGGTGTGCGAGCACGGGCAGCTCAACCCCGTACACCGGTGAGGTCACGGTCTGACCGACCAGGTCGGCGTACCGGGCGTCGTCGGGGTTCGCGATCAGCGCCACGCAGGCGGGGATCAGCTCGGGCCGGGTGGTCTCGATGTAGACCGGGCCCTCCGCAGCGTGGAAGGCCACCCGGTGGAAGGCACCGGGGTAGTCCCGGGCCTCCAGCTCGGCCTGGGCGACCGCGGTCTGGAAGGTCACGTCCCACATCGTCGGGGCTTCGGCCAGGTACGCCTCGTCGCGCGCGACGTTGCGGAGGAAGCCGAGCTGGGCCACCTTCACCGAGTCGTCGGAGATGGTGGTGTAGAGCGTGGACCAGTCCACGCTCAGCCCCACCCGCCGCCACATCTCCTCGAAGGTGCCCTCGTCCACGTGGGTCAGCTCGTGGCACAGGTCCACGAAGTTGCGCCGGCTGATCGGCAGCTGCCGCTTGGCGTCGGCCCCCGTCAATCCAGCACGTTGGGGCGGGCTGAAGTCGGGGTCGTAGGGCACGGACGGGTCGCAGCGCACGCCGTAGAAGTTCTGCACCCGGCGCTCGGTCGGCAGACCGTTGTCGTCCCAGCCGATCGGGTAGAACACGTGCTTGCCCGTCATCCGCTGGTAGCGGGCGATCAGGTCGGTGTGGGTGTAGGAGAACACGTGCCCGATGTGCAGCGATCCGGACACGGTCGGGGGTGGGGTGTCGATGCTGAACACCACGGCCCGCGAGCCCGGCCGGACGAACGCGTACGTCGCGTCGGTCCGCCAGCGGCTCAGCCACTTGTCCTCCAGACCTTCCAGCGCCACCTTCTCCGGTACCCGGGCGCCACCGGTGGCGGTCGCGTCGGGCTGGCGGTCGAGGGTTGGTGCGGTCATGGGGCAATTCTAGGAGAAGCCGCTGACAGCCTCACCCGGCTTCCCGCGGCACCCCTAGTCCGTCGGTCCGGTGGTGTCGAGGGAGGTCACGTCGGACAGGGCAGCCGAGTACACGCGGGTGACGACGTTGGCGGGACGCAGCAGCCCCCGGTCGTAGGTGTGGGCCCCGCTCTCGAAGATCACGT
The DNA here is from genome assembly GCF_964244005.1 of uncultured Friedmanniella sp. Classification (GTDB taxonomy): domain Bacteria; phylum Actinomycetota; class Actinomycetes; order Propionibacteriales; family Propionibacteriaceae; genus Microlunatus. Next base: position 20,823 of record NZ_CAXTHG010000005.1, read on the forward strand.
ACAGCCGGCCGTCCAGCACGGTGACGCCCTCGTTCATCGACGGCACCCGGAAGCAGTAGGGCGTCGACGACCCGCTCCTGGGGACCACCCACAGGTTGCCGCGGGAGCGACGACCGTACGAGGTCGAGAAGATGGCGTGGTCGGTGGTGACGGCCAGCCCCTGCGTCTTCTTCGGCAGCGTGATGCCGGCGTCGGGCTGCAGCTCCAGGGCGCCGGTGCTGCGGCTGGTCTGGACGTAGCCGGTCAGCGCGGTCGCCGTCGTCATGTTGTAGCGACCGGCCCACAGCCGCCCGTCGCCCACGCCGAGGTTGGCCAGGTCGTGGCTGCTGGGGCGGGTGTAGTCAGGGTGCTGGACGACATCGGTCCCGCTGTCCAGGGCGCGGCGGACGGTGGCCAGCCGATAGCCGCGGATGGTGTGCTCGCTGCCGACGTAGAGCCAGCCGCCGTACACCGCCAGGCCGCCGACATGGCCAGGGTCGATCAGCATCCGGCCCGCGCTGGTACCTGCACGCGGGCCGTCGGCCACCACCGCGAACACTGCGCTGGGACCGTCGCTCCCTTTGTCGGCGTTCCCGTCGTGGTAGGCAGAAATCAGCAGGACGTCCTCGCCCGACCCGAACCCGGCCCAGCCGGCCAGACCCTGGGGGACGTACCGCGAGCCGAGCAGTCCGGCGGGGACGTCCACCCCGGGGCTGAACCGCGGCGTCGTCTGCGCGGCGACGTCGACCCAGTCGAAGACCCGGCTCGCCGACCGGCCGGCGTACGACGGGGACGTGGTGCTGCGCGTCGTGTAGCAGGAGGGGTCGCCGTCGTCCCCGTCCGTCGTCCTGACCCCGGCCACCAGAGCCGTACCGACCAGGGCCACGGCGGTCACGACCGCCACGATCCTGCGCGCTGATGTCAGGATGTCTGCCTCCTACCCCTGGGCTCGGCACAGTAGCCCGCTTCGGCGGCAGCCACCTAGACTCGACAGGCCATGTCAGAGCCTCAGACCCACGCCCAGATCGTCGCTGCGCTGACCGGCCGCTGGCCCGAGCACCGGATCGCCCCGAGCCTCGGCCGGATCGCCGCCCTCACCGGCCTGCTCGGCGACCCACAGCAGGCTTTCCCCGTCATCCACGTCACCGGCACGAACGGCAAGGGCAGCACGGCCGCGATGATCGAGTCGCTGCTGCGGGCGACCGGGCTGCGGACCGGCCGCTTCACCAGCCCGCACGTGACCAGCGTGAACGAGCGGATCACCATCGACGGCGAGTCGATCACCGACGAACGGTTCGACGCGACCTGGCGCGAGATCGAGCCGTACGTGGCGATGGTCGACGCCCGACAGATCGACGGCGTCTCGATGACGTTCTTCGAGATCATCACCGCGATGGCGTTCGCGGCCTTCGCTGACGCGCCCGTCGACGTGGCCGTGCTCGAGGTGGGACTCGGCGGTACCTGGGACGCCACCAACGTCGCCGACGGCGACGTCGCGGTCGTCACCCCGATCGACCTCGACCACACCCACCTGCTCGGGAACACCATCGCCAAGATCGCGACCGAGAAGGCCGGCATCATCAAGCCCGGCGCGCACGCCATCCTGGCTGGTCAGAGCCTCGAGGCGGCGCAGGTGCTGCTGGCCCGCTGTGCCGAGGTCGGCGCGCTGCCGCAGCGCGAGGGGATCGACTTCGGCGTGCTGGGCCGCTCGCTCGCGGTCGGCGGCCAGCTGCTGCGGCTGAACGGTGCCGAAGGTCCGGTCGAGGACGTCTTCCTGCCGCTCTACGGCGCCCACCAGGCCGCCAACGCCGCCCAGGCGCTCGCCGCCGTCGAGGCGTTCCTCGGCCTCAAGGCGGTCAACCCCGACGTCGTCCGCGAGGGCTTTGCCGCCGTCCGCTTCCCGGGTCGGCTCGAGGTGGTCCGGCGGGGACGCAGCGTGGTCCTGGACGCCGCACACAACCCGCACGGCGCCCGGGCCACCGCAGCCGCGGTCACCGAGGCGTTCGGTTTCACCCCGCTGGTCGGGGTGGTCGCGGTGATGGCCGACAAGGACGCCCGCGGCCTGCTGCAGGTCTTCGAAGAGGTGCTGAACTCCGTCGTCGTGACCGCCGTCGCCTCCACCAGCCGCGGGATGCCCGCGGACGTGCTGGGCGAGCTGGCGGCGGAGGTGTTCGGGCCCGAGCGGGTCACCGTGGCACCGCGACTCGACAACGCGCTCGAAGCGGCGATCAACCAGGCCGAGGCTGAGGGTGCGGGGTCGCCCGGGGTGCTGGTGACCGGCTCGGTGGTGCTCGTCGGAGAGGCCCGCGCCCTGCTGGTGCACGAGGACGCGCTGCTCGCCCCCGAGCCGGCCGAGGATCCCGACGACGACTGGGAGGACGAGCTCGCCGAGGACGACGACGCGAGCGAGGGCGCCGAGGACGACGACCCGTACGGCGCCTTCGGCCCGCAGGCGGACCGGCGGTGAGGCTCAGCGCGAAGAACCCGATGCGGGTGGTGCTGCTCACGGTGCTGCTCTCGGAGGTGCTCGTCTTCGGCCTGGCCATCCCGGTGATGGTGCTGGTCTCGAACGTCCCGGCCGGCACCGCCGGGCTCTTCGCCGGCGCCGCCGCGGTGCTCGCGCTGGTCGCGGCGGGGCTGATGCGGCGTCCGGTCGGCTATCCGCTCGGCTGGTTGACCCAGCTCGTCGGGGTGGCGCTCGGAGTGCTCACCGCACCCATGTACGTCATCGGCGCCCTCTTCCTGGCGCTCTGGCTGATCTCGTTCCTGCTCGGCCGGCGGCTGGACGAGATGGCCGCCTCGCGGACCGTCGACCCGGCCGGCCCCGATAAGGTCACCCCATGACTGCCGCCGCCGAGGTCCCGACCATGCGCTCGTTCGTCCTGATCAAGCCGGACGCGGTCCGCCGCGGGCTGGTCGGGGCCGTGCTCAGCCGCTTCGAGGCCAAGGGCCTGACCGTGGTCGCGCTGCAGCTGCGCCAGGTCACCGAGGAGCTCGCGGACACCCACTACGCCGAGCACCTCGAGCGGCCCTTCTATCCGCCGCTGCGTCGTTTCATCACCTCCGGGCCGTCAGTGGCGTTGGTGGTCGAGGGCGACGAGGCCATCAGCGTCGTCCGCGCGCTGAACGGCGCGACCGACGGCCGCGTGGCCGCTCCCGGCACCATCCGCGGCGACTTCTCCCTCTCCAACCGCGAGAACCTCGTGCACGGCTCGGACTCCCCGGAGTCGGCCGCCCGCGAGATCGCGCTCTGGTTCCCCGAGCTCGGCTGAGCTGCCGTTGCCTGGCGCAGGGCCGGTCGTCGTGGTCGGCGCCGGTCTCGCAGGTCTGGCGTGCGCCCAGCGGCTGACCCGCGCCGGTGTCGACGTGGTGGTCCTCGAGGCGTCCGACGCGGTCGGCGGCCGGGTGCGGACCGACGTGGTCGACGGCTTCCGCTGCGACCGCGGTTTCCAGCTGCTGAACCCGGCCTATCCGGTGCTCAAGCACGTGATCGAGCGGGCCGCGCTCGACCTGCGGCCGTTCGCGGCGGGGGTGCGGGTCGCCACCGGCTCCGGCCACGGGGTGCTCGCCGACCCGCGACGCGAGCCGACGCTGCTCGCGCAGACCCTGACCGCGGGTATCGGCAGTCTCGCCGACAAGATCCGCTTCGCCCGCTGGGCCGCGACCTCCCTGCTGCCCGTCCGGTCCCTGCTGCGGCGCCCGGACCGGACGCTGGCCGAGTCGCTGGACCGGGCCGGCCTCACCGGCCCGCTGCGGACCGGGGTGGTGGAGCCGTTCCTGGCCGGCGTGCTCGCCGACTGGTCCCAGACGACCTCGGCCAACTTCACCGCCCTGCTGCTGCGCTCCTTCCTGCTCGGCTCACCCGCCATCCCGTCGCTGGGGATGGGGCGGCTCCCTGAGCTGGTCGCGGCGTCGCTGCCGGCCGGCACCGTCCGGCTGAACACCCCGGTCCGCTCCGTCAGCGCCACCGGGGTGGTCACCGAGGCGGGGGAGTCGCTGCCGGCCCGTGCGGTCGTGGTGACCACCGACCCGGCCACCGCCGGTGCTCTCACCGGTCAGCCCGCGCCGGCGATGAAGTCGCTCACCACCTTCTGGCACACCGCGGCCGAACCGCCGACCGACCGGCCGCTGCTGCACGTCGACGCCGACCGTCGCGGACCCGTGGTGAACACGGCCGTGATGACCACCGTCGCCCCCAGCTACGCGCCGGCCGGCCGGCCGCTGATCGCCACCACGGTCGTCGGCGCCGACGGCAGCGCCGAGGCCGAACGGGCTGCCCGTACGCACGCCGGCCTGATCTACGGCGTCGACGCCACCCGCTGGGAGCTGATCACCACCCACGTGGTCACGGCCGCACTGCCCGTCCAACCCCCACCGCTGGACGCCCGCCGTCCGGTCACCCTGCCCGACGGGCTCTTCTGGGCCGGCGACCACCGCGACACCGCCTCCATCCAGGGCGCGCTCGTCTCGGGCCGGAGAGCCGCCACGGCGGTGCTGACGAGCGCTAACCTGAGCTGACCATGACCGGCACCCACGAGGAGACCGTTCCCGCGTCCCTCTTCCCCCGCCTGGAACCGCTGCTGGCGCGGGTCAGCAAGCCGATCCAGTACGTGGGCGGAGAGCTCAACAGCGTAGAGAAGGACTGGGCGTCGGCGGAGGTCCGCTGGTGCCTCAGCTATCCGGACGCGTACGAGGTGGGCCAGCCCAACCAGGGCGTCGCCATCCTGTACGAGGTGCTGAACGAGCGCGACTGGATCCTCGCGGAGCGGACGTACGCGGTCTGGGCCGACCTCGAGACGCTGATGCGGGAGCACGACGTGCCGCAGTTCACCCTCGACAGCCACCGGCCCGTCGGGGCGTTCGACATCTTCGGCCTCAGCTTTGCCACCGAGCTCGGGTACACCAACATGCTGACGGCGCTCGACCTCGCCGGCATTCCCTTGCACGCGGTCGACCGGCGCGAGCACGACCCGATCGTGCTGGCCGGCGGGCACGCGGCGTTCAACCCTGAGCCGGTCGCCGACTTCATCGACGCCGCCGTCCTCGGCGACGGTGAGGAGGTCGTGCTCGCCATCTCGGCGGTGCTGCGGGAGTGGAAGGCCGAGGGCCGTCCGGGCGGGCGAGATGGCCTCCTGCTGCGGCTCGCGGCGAGCGGCGGGGTCTACGTGCCGAAGTTCTACGACGTCGACTACCTGCCCGACGGCCGGATCCAGCGGGTCGCGCCCAACCGCAGCGGCGTCCCGTTCTCGGTCCGCAAGCACACGCTGATGGACCTGGACGCCTGGCCGCACCCCAAGAAGCCGCTGGTACCGCTGGCCGAGACCGTGCACGAGCGCTACTCGGTCGAGATCTTCCGCGGCTGCACCCGCGGCTGCCGCTTCTGCCAGGCCGGGATGATCACCCGCCCGGTCCGCGAGCGCAGCATCGACACCATCGGCGCGATGGTCCAGGGCGGCATCGACGCCACCGGTCTGGAGGAGGTGGGGCTGCTCAGCCTGTCCAGCGCCGACCACTCCGAGATCGCCGAGATCACCCACCAGCTGGCGGACCGTTACGAGGACACGAACGTCTCGTTGTCGCTGCCCAGCACCCGGGTTGACGCGTTCAACATCGACCTGGCCAACGAGCTCAGCCGCAACGGCCGTCGCTCCGGCCTGACCTTCGCGCCCGAGGGCGGCTCGCAGCGGCTGCGCCAGGTGATCAACAAGATGGTGACCGACGAGGACCTGATCCGGACCGTCGCCGCCGCGTACGCCAACGGCTGGCGGCAGGTGAAGCTCTACTTCATGTGCGGGCTGCCGACCGAGACCGACGAGGACGTGCTGGCCATCGCCGACCTCACCAAGCGGGTGATCGACACCGGCCGCCGGGTCAGCGGTCGCCGCGACATCCGTTGCACGGTGTCGATCGGCGCCTTCGTGCCCAAGCCGCACACCCCGTTCCAGTGGGCGCCCAGTGCGACTCCGACACCGTGGACCGCCGGCTGACCCAGCTGCGGCAGGCCGTCCAGCGCGACAAGCAGTACGCCAAGGCGATCGGCTTCCGTTACCACGACGGCAAGCCCGGCATCATCGAAGGACTGCTCAGCCGGGGCGACCGGCGGGTCGGCCGGGTGATCGAGGCCGTCTGGCGCGACGGCGGCCGCTTCGACGGCTGGAGCGAGCACTTCTCCTACGACCGTTGGGTCGCCTGCGCCGCGTCCGGTCTCGCCGGGACCGGCGTCGACCTGGCCTGGTACACCACCCGCGAGCGGGACTACGCCGAGGTGCTGCCCTGGGACCACCTGGACTCGGGCCTCGACCGCGAGTGGCTGTGGGAGGACTGGCAGGACGCCCTCGACGAGACCGAGGTCGAGGACTGCCGCTGGACGCCCTGCTTCGACTGCGGCGTGTGCCCGCAGCTCGACACGAGCATCCAGATCGGGCCGACCGGGCGGACACTGCTGCCGCTCACCCCGGTCAGCCCAAGCCTCGCCTGACCCGCCCGTTGCGCTCAGTCGTCCGCGGGTCGCCGCGGCGGCAGCAGCATCAGCACCACCGCTGCGACGGTCACCACGGTGAATCCGGCGACCAGGGCCACCAGGGCGGGGGCCACGCCGGCGAAGAACGCCGGCAGGGCGGTGATCAGCGACAGGATCCGCGCGCCGGCCGCCAGCCGGACGAGCCCCCGACTGCGCGAGCGCCAGGCCACCACCACCGCGACGACGGTGATCAGCCCCAGCACGGCGTCGAGCGCCAGGATGGCCGTCGGCGGACCCACCTCGCCGCTCGGCGTGGGGCTGGCGAGTGAGATGACGTCGCTCAGACCGAGCAGGGCGGCGATGACGAGGCCGGCTTTGTTGGCCCGGCTGAACGGGGCCCGGACGGCCGGTGCGGCGTCGAGGCGGGCGGTGCTGGTGGTCATGGCGTTCTCCGATCGTGAGGCCCTCGGCGAGGGCGATGCTGCCACGCTGCCGCTCGCCGCGTCCCGGTGCACGGGTCGTGGGTACCGGCCGACCCGGGAAGCTGCCCGGCCGGACCGGGAACGCGTCCCCGGGCGGTTCCGGTCCCGGCAGGCCAGAATGAGGCATGGCCGTTGATCCCAGCTCCCCGATCCGGGTGCTCGTCGTCGACGACCACCCGGTGGTCCGGCGCGGGTTGGCCGCCTTGATCGCCACGCTGCCCGGTTTCGCCGTCGCCGGGGAGGCCGTGGACGGCGAGACGGCGGTCAAGGATGCCCAGCTGACCAGACCGGACGTCGTCGTGATGGACCTGGCCATGCCCGGCATCGGCGGCCTGGAGGCGGTCCGCCGGATCACGGCCGGCACGCCGTCCGTGGCGGTGCTGGTGCTCACGATGCACGAGGACGACGAGACGGTACGCGCGGCGCTGCAGGCCGGGGCCCGAGGCTACCTGCTCAAGGGCGCCGAGCAGGAGGCGATCGAGAGCGCGTTGCGGGCCGTGGTCGCCGGGCAGACGGTGATGGCTGCCGGGGTCGCCGCTCGGCTGCTGCAGGCGCCCGCCGTGCCGGCCGGACCGGCGTTCCCCGAGCTCACCGCGCGGGAGCACGAGGTGCTCGAGGGGCTGGCCCGTGGCTGGTCGAACGCGACTGTCGCCGCCTCGCTCGCGCTGTCGTCGAAGACGGTGAGCAACCACATCTCGTCGGTCTTCACCAAGCTGGGCGTCGCCACCCGCAGCGAGGCGATCGTCCTCGCGCACCGGCGGGGGCTGGGCGCCGAGGGCCCGTGACCGCGACGAGCGGCGGCGTCAGCCGGACCCGGGGCGTGCTGGTCGCGGTGGCCGCAGCACTGGTCCTGGCCCTCGCCGCGTCGTCGGCGCTGCCGCCGGCCAACGGCTGGTCGCTCCACCTCCTGGTCGGCGGCCTGGTGCTGGGGAGCTCCTGGGTCGCGACCGGACTGCTGCTGCCCATGGCGGCCGGGCGGCTGCGGAGCGACGCCCTGCTCTGGGTCACCGCCGGGCTCGTCGAGCTGGTCGCCGCGCTGGGCGGTGCCGGATGGGCGCCGGCAGGAATGACCGAGCGCTTGGGTCTGGTGGCCGCGTTGAGCCTGCTGCCGGCGGCCGTCGTCGGGCTGCCCGGGACCTGGCCGACGGTGCACCGCGTCGTCGTGCTGCCGCTGCTGGGGGCCGCCGGGGTGCTCGCCCTGGTCCTGGACCGGCGGACCGGTCCGGTGCAGGCTCTCGCCCTGGCCGTGCTGCTGGTCGTGATCGCGGCGGTGTGGTGGCGGTTCGAGCAGGGGGACGGGCGGCGGCCCGGTCCCGAACGGGACGCGCTGGTCTGGCTGGCGCTCGCGCTGGGGCTGATGCTGCTCGTGACCATCCCGGCCGCGTTCCTGCTACCTCTGGGGGCGAGCGACGTCGCCGAGATCCTGGTCCTGCTGGTGTTACCGGTCGCCACGGTGCTGGGATCGCGACCCTTGAACGCGGTGGAGATCCGCACGCTGGCCGCCCGAGCCGGCGGTCTGCTGCTGTCGCTGCTGACCGCTCTCGCCCTCTTTGCGGGCGCGGTCAGCCTGCTCGAGCTGGCTGGCGTGCCCTCGCCTGCCCTCGGCCTGCTGGGCCTGGTCGCTACCGGCGTCGCCGCCTTGTTCGCGCCGATGCGCCGACTGATTGACATGGCGGTCGAACGGCTTCTCTTCGGCGACCGGCTCGACCCGGTGGGGGCGGCCTCCCGCTTCGCCGCGGAGCTGTCCGCCGCCGACGATCCCGTCGCCGCTCTCCGAGAGCTGCGCTCCCTGCTCAACCTGCCCTACGCCGCGGTCGCGGACGGCCGGTCGGTGCTGGCCTCGGGCCGGCCGTCCTCCCACGGCGAGTTCGCCCTGCCGCTGACCGCGGCCGGGCACCGTGTCGGCGAGCTCCGGCTCGGCCTCCGTCCGGGTGAGACCGCTCCTGCCGCCCGCGACCAACCCGTGCTTCGCATCGTGGTCCCCGCGCTCGCCCAGGCCCTGCGCGCGCGGTCGCTGGCTGAGGAGGTCGCCGCCTCCCGTGAGCGGGTGGTGCTGGCGGTGGAGGAGGACCGCCGTCGACTGCGACGCGACCTGCACGACGGCCTCGGGCCGACGCTCACGGGTGTGGCCTACGCCACCGACGCCGCCCGCAACCTCCTACGTCGGCACCCCGCGCAGGCCGAGGAGCTGCTCGCTGCCGCTCGGGCCGACACCGGCAGGGCCATCACCGAGATCCGCGAGCTGGTCGACGGGCTGAGGCCCTCGGTGCTCGACCAGCTCGGGCTGGTGCCGGCGATCCAGCAACAGGCCGCGCAGCTGCGCGGCCGGGACGGACGCCGGATCGAGGTGTCGCTCGACCTCACCGCCCCGATGCCTGCGCTGTCAGCCGCGACGGAGGTCGCGGTGTTCCGCATCATCAGCGAGGCGCTGACCAACGTCGCCCGGCACTCCGACAGCGGCACGGCGCGGGTCCGTCTCGACCGGTTGGCCGAGGACGTGCTGCTCGTCGAGATCGCCGACCACGGTTCGACCAGCGACGCCTGGGTGCCCGGCGTTGGTCTGCAGTCGATCCAGGAGCGGGTCGACCAGCTCGGCGGAACGGTCGCGGTCGGGCCCGAGGCGCCCGAATCGGCTGACGGGGGCGGGGGTCGGGTGCAGGTCACCCTCCCCATCCGCTGACCGTGTGCGCACTTCTGTGGCGACTACGCCGCAGAATTGCACACACAAAACGCGGGTGCGGTCCGCGGCCCTCGCAACCTAGGGTCGAGTCCATGAACTGGGCCGAGATCACGACCGTCGACGAGCTCGAGACCCTGATCGGGCAACCCAGCCCGGCCGCGGTGGCCAAGCAGCGGGCGGCGTTGCACGAGCTCGACCGGGAGTGGTTGGCCGCGTCGCCGTTCTGCCTGCTGGCCACCGCGGACGCCGAGGGACGCTGCGACGTCTCGCCCAAGGGTGACCCGCCCGGTGAGCTGGTCCACGTCCTGGACGACCGCACCATCGCCATCGCCGAGCGGCCCGGCAACCGCCGGGTCGACGGCTTCCGCAACGTGATCGCCAACCCGCACGTGGGGCTGATCTTCTTGCTGCCCGGACGCGGCGACACGCTGCGGGTGAACGGTCACGCCCGACTGGTGCGCGACGCACCGTTCTTCGACGACCTCGTGGTCCGCGGCCACCGGCCGGTGCTGGCCCTGGTGGTCGACGTCGAGGAGGTCTTCCACCACTGCTCGAAGGCGTTCCTGCGCTCGAAGCTGTGGGACCCGACCACCTGGCAGCCCGAGCTGGTGGCCACCCGTCCGACCATCGCCCGTACCCTCGAACGCCCCGACGACAGCCTCGAGGAGCTCCAGCGCTACTACGGCCCTGCCTACGCTGAGCACCTCTACGGCTGAGTAGGTTGACGGGCATGCCCACCGGACCTGTCGTCGTGACCGCCCTCTTCACCCCGGAGGAGGGCCAGCTCGACGCTCTGCGCGCCGCCCTGGTGACCTCGATACCCGCCGTGCACGCCGAGCCGGGCTGCGAGCTGTACGCCATCCACGACGGCGCCGACGGGCGGATCCACATGATCGAGAAGTGGACGACCGTCGACGACCTCGACGTGCACGGGGCCGGTGAGGCGGTCGCTGCCCTCGGCCGGGCCACCGCGGGACTGGCCGCCGACGTGACGGTCACCCGGATGTTCCCGATCCCCGCCGGGACGTCGGAGCAGGGGCTGCTCTAGGAGGGTGGTGTCGAACGGCGGCCGTAGCGAGCGGGTGCCGCGCAGTAGGTCGGCGTTCGACACCACCCTCCTAGCCCGCCCTGGGGCGGATCAGAGCGTCCGCAAAGCCGTCGTCGAGGGGGCGAAGAAGTACTGCCCGCCCTCCATCCGGACGAAGTGCGACACGCTCAGCTGGGGTCGGTCGTCCGGGTCGAGGCTGACCGGCGCGGCACCGCGGAACGGCGTCGTCGGGTCGGCGGACTGACCAATGATCGGGTCGACGCCCGAGCCGGGCTGCGCGAAGTTGGCGTTGTCGGCCCAGGCCTGCTGCACGAACTCGAACTGGTCGGCGATCGAGGTGACGTAGCAGGCGAACAGCAGGCCCCGTGGCTGAGCCGGGTCGCTGGCGCCGGCGAGCGCCTCGGCGTGGCTCAGCTCCGGTCCGAAGGAGATCCCGCGCCGCATCATCCGGTGCGTCTGGGTCACCGACTCGGCCTTGTTGACCACGGACTGCTCCGGATCCGGGTCTTGGTTGAACGGGGTGTCGTCGCGGGGGTACGCCTTGCGGACGTGGGCGGCGAACGGGCAGAGCGTCCCTTCCCGGTCCTTGCCGAACTCGAAGTCGTTCTCGGCCCCGGTGCCCTCGGCGAGGGACGGGTTGTCCGCGGTCGGGCTCAACACCAGCGGCGCCCCACTCTTCCAGCGGCCCACCAGCTGGGCCCCCATCAGCTCGGGGGTGACCACGTTGTCCGCCGTCGTCGCGACCGCCGCGAGCGACTTGACCGCGAGGTCGAACTCCGGGACCGACTGCACCAGGCGCCGGAAGACCAGGAACGCCCCGTTCTTCATCATCGGCACCGGCGGCTTGGACTTCGGCCCCTTGGCGGTCAGCTTGGGGCCGGCCGGGTTCTGCCCGAGGTAGCCGAAGACGAACTCGCCTGGCCAGAGCAGGTCCTGCCCCAGCTCGCCCTGGTCCGGGTGGCCTGCGGGGTCGACGCTCGGGGTGACCGGCTTGCCCTCCGGCGTCCGGCCGCGGACGCCCGGCTGGGAGACCCCGTCGGCGTACCCGAAGTGCTCGTGACCCTTGACCGGGTCGGGACGGACCGTACCGACCTCCTCGTGCACCAGGCTCCACCCGTTCGCCCCCACCGGGGCCAGGTGCAGCGCAATGGTGTCGGCGATCTCCGCGGGCGAGGCGCCGGTCAGCACGAAGACCCCGTCGACCGACTGGGTCGGGCCGAGGATCGCCCACTCGGTGTCGGGCGGGTCGGCGAGCACCGTCGTCCGGGCTCCCATCCCGTCGCGGAACTCGGCCAGCTCAGGAGGCGTGTCGAGCCCGTTCACCTCGAGCTTGGTGAGGCCCGCGTAGGTGAAGGCGACGTTGAGCCCGGGGACGGGCAGCAGGGTCTCGACCCCGGCCGCCTTGCGCCGGGCAACCTCCTCGCGCTGCTCCAGCGCCGTCGCCATCGAGGTGACCGGCAGGGCGTGCAGGAACGTGCGGAAGGTCGCCACGTTGTCGATGGTGAAGAAGAGCAGGACCTCGTCCTTCTTGAGCAGCCCGGGCAGGATGTCACCCTGGATGGCGTGCGTGGCGAGCTCCGGTTCAGCGTGCAGGTTGCGGCTCATCGGCCGTGCCTCCTCGAGACGGGTGGTGGCAGCTCGCCAGTGGCTGGCGCTGCCCGATACCAGACAGAGCAGGGCAGGCCGGCCCTGATACCGCGACTCCGCGACGGGTGGTTCTAGGGTGACTGGGTGGGAGCGCGGACGCAGCCGGAGCAGCAGGCGCCGCCGGTGCAGCGGCTGCGGATCCGCTACGCCAAGCGCGGTCGCGCCCGCTTCACCAGCCACCGCGACTTCGGCCGGGCGTTCGAGCGGGCGCTACGCCGGGCCGGCGTACCGATGGCCTACTCCTCGGGTTTCAGCCCGCACCCCCGGATCTCGTACGCGAACGCGTCGCCCACCGGCGCCGCCAGCGAGGCGGAGTACCTGGAGATCGGGCTTGCTGAACGTTGCGAGCCGGCTGCGGTCCAGCGCGCCCTGGACGCCGCGCTGCCGCCCGGGCTGGACGTCGTCGAGGTGGTGTCCGCGCCGCCCGGCGCCCTGGCCGACGCGCTCACCGGGTCACGGTGGTCGGTCGACGTCGTTGGCGTCGAAGAGGCCGTACTGACCGAGGGCGTCGCGCGGTTGCTGGCCAGCGACCAGGCGCTGGTGGAGCGACTGACCAAGAACGGCGTCCGAACCTTCGACGCCCGGGCGGCGCTGGTGAGCCTCGCCGTGACGACGCCGGCAACCACCGACGGTCCCGCGCCGACGGACCGGCTGGTGCTGACCATGACGCTCGCCCACACCGTGCCCTCCGTCCGGCCGGACGATGTGCTCGCCGCCCTGGCGGCGTTCGCTCCGACCACGGCTCCGCTGGTGCCGCCGGTGCTGACCCGACTCGCGCAAGGGGTGCTCGATCCCTCGACCGGGCTGCTTCGCGAACCCTGACGGCCCGACCTGTCAAGCCGCGAGGGGGCCGAACACCGTCAGCGCCTGACAACTCGGATACGGGTTTCGGCTGATCCGTGTGGGATACTCGCCCTGGCTGCGCGTCACCAGACGGGCGGTCCCGATGAGACGTGGCGGAGTGACAGTCCGCTGCGACGGTGAGGACTTCGGTTCTCCACCGCGACGAGACAGCCCGCGCGTGTAACGCGGGTGGCGCTTGACCGCGGGAGTTCCCGGCTCACCACATCGGTCCACCGAAGCTTCCGCTGCCTGGCCTGCGAGCCGGAGCGCGAACGAGTAGGGCGCGAGCTTCGCGCCACCAAGGAGTCCGGATGCTCGACCACGAGCCCGACACGAACACGCCGACCGGTGACACCCCTGACCTGACGACGGACGCCCCGGCTCGCCCGGTCCGCCGCCGTCGCGCAGCCAGCCGACCCGCCGGCCCCCCGTCCACCGCGCCCGACGCGCCGCCGATCGCGTCGGTCGTGGCGGAGCCGGTCACCGCCCCGGAAGCAGCGGCTCCCGAGACCCTGGTGCCCGAGTCGGTCGCCCCCGAGCTGTTGGTCGCCGAGAGTGGCGCGCTCGAGGAGTCGCTGCCGGCCAAGAAGCCGGCCCGCAAGGCTGCGGCCAAGCGTCCCGCCAAGAAGACCGCCGCAGCTCCGGACCAGGCGGCCCTGCCCGACCCGGTCGCCGAGGCCGTCGAGGGTGCCTTCGCCGCCGAGGGCGCGGCGCCGACCGAGCCCGCCCCGCGGACCCGCGCCCCCCGTAAGCGCACCCCGAAGAAGGTCGCGGCTCCCGCCGCCGAGGAGTCCGCCGACGACCTGGCCAGCACGGCTGCGCCGGTCGCGGCCTGGGCCGGTGAGGAGGCCGTCGCTGAGGCGTCCGTCCCCGCCGACGCTGAGGCGCCCGCAGCGCAACCGAGCTACGCCATCTCCTTCAGTGCCGGCCCGCTCTCCGACGATGACCTGCGGACGTACGCCCAGGTGAAGCCGAAGCGCTCGCGCCGGCCGGCCCCCGAGCCCCAGCCCACGGTCGAGCCCGAGCCCGAGCTTGAGACCGAGGTGACCGCGACCGCCGAGACTGAGTCCGTCGAGCCCGAGACCGTCAAGCCCGAGGACGAGTCGGACGACACCGACGAGGCCGAGGACACCGACGAAGCTGAGGACACCGACGACTCCGACCGTGAGGGTGGCGACGGCCGTCGTCGTCGCCGTCGCCGTGGCGGCCGTCGTCGTCGCCGTACCGGTGGCGACGACGAGCAGACCGACACCAGCGAGACCGATGACGCGTCCGCCGCACAGCCGGCCGAGGCGCCCGTGGCGGAGTCCGCTGACGACACCGAGGACAGCGCAGACGAGGACGCCAGCAGCGACGAGGAAGGCGACGGTACCCGCCGTCGCCGGCGTCGGCGTCGCCGTCGCGGAGAGGACTCGGCGTCGGCTCCTGACGACCCGACCGAGGTCGTCGTCCGGGTCCGCGAGCCGCGTCGCAACACCAAGTCCGCCAGCTCTGAGGTGACGGGCATCGAGGGCTCCACCCGGATGGAGGCCAAACGTCAGCGTCGGCGGGACGGCCGCGAGGCCGGTCGTCGTCGCGCGCCGATCCTCAGCGAGGCTGAGTTCCTGGCCCGCCGCGAGGCCGTGAGCCGAAAGATGATCATCCGGCAGACCGACGATCTCTCCCAGATCGCCGTCATCGAGGACGACATCCTCGTCGAGCACTACGTCGACCGCGACTCCGCCGCTTCACTGATCGGCAACGTCTACCTGGGTCGGGTGCAGAACGTGCTGCCCTCCATGGAGGCGGCGTTCATCGACATCGGCCGGGGCCGGAACGCCGTGCTGTACGCCGGCGAGGTCGACTGGGACTCCTTCGGGGCCGAGGGCCAGGGCCGCAAGGTCGAGCGGGTGCTCAAGTCCGGCCAGACGATCCTGGTGCAGGTCACCAAGGACCCGGTCGGGGCCAAGGGCGCCCGGTTGACCAACCACGTCTCGATCCCGGGCCGCTACATCGTGTACGCGCCGAGCGGACACCTATCCGGGATCTCGCGCAAGCTGCCCGACACCGAACGCAAGCGGCTCAAGGACATCCTCTCCGACCTCATCGGCGAGGCCAGCGTCATCGTGCGTACGGCTGCTGAGGGGGCGAGTGAGGAAGAGCTGGTCCGTGACGTCAACCGGCTCAAGGCGCAGTGGGCCGACATCGAAAAGAAGGTCAGCGCTGGCCAGTCGCCGCAGCAGCTCTACGGCGAGCCGGACCTGACCGTCCGGATCGTCCGTGACCTCTTCACCGAGGACTTCTCCGAGCTGATCATCCAGGGCAACGGGGCGGCCAACGACGCCTACGAAGCCGTGGACGCCTACGTCACCCACGTGGCGCCGCACCTCAAGGACCGGCTGCGGGCCTGGGACGGCAGCGAGGGCGACCTGTTCAGCGTGTTCCGGCTGGACGAGCAGATCGCCAAGGGCCTGGAGCGCAAGGTCTTCCTGCCCTCGGGCGGATCGCTGGTCATCGACCGCACCGAGGCGATGACGGTGATCGACGTCAACACCGGCAAGTTCACCGGCAGCGGCGGCAACCTCGAGGCCACGGTCACCTCCAACAACCTCGAGGCCGCGGAGGAGATCGTCAACCAGCTCCGGCTGCGTGACGTCGGCGGCATCATCGTCATCGACTTCATCGACATGGTGCTGCCCGCCAACCGCGAGCTGCTGCTGCGTCGGCTCGTGGAGTGCCTGGGCCGCGACCGTACCCGGCACCAGGTCGCCGAGGTCACCAGCCTCGGTCTGGTGCAGATGACGCGCAAGAAGATCGGGACCGGTCTGGCCGAGGCTTTCACGTCGGAGTGCCCGACCTGCCACGGCCGGGGCGTGACGATCCACGACCTGCCGGTGGAGTCCCAGCGTCAGGCTGACGGCGGTACCCGCGACGGCGGCCGTGACAGCGGTCGGGGCGGTGGCGGCGGTAACCGTCGCGGCGGCGGCTCGAACGGCGACCACGGCAGCGGCCGTCACCACGGCAACGACGGCAACGGGAACAGCCAGCCCGCTCGCGGCGGCATCCCGCCCGAACTGCGGCCCGACCCCAAACCCGCCGTTCCGCACCCTGAGGCGCCGCAGCCTGAGGCTCCCGAGCCCGAGGCGGTAGTACCCGAGGTCGTCCAGGCTGAGGTGGCAGTGCCGGAGGTTCCCGACCGCGAGGTCGAGGCAACCGAGCACGCTGAGCCCGCGGCGGTGACGCCCGAGCCCATCGCGGAACCGGGGCCGGAGCCTGAGCAGGTCGCACAGGCCGAGCCGGTTGCCGACGCCGAGCCGGTTGCCGACGCCGAGCCGGCACCCAGCAGCCCGACCCGCCGTAGCGGCACCCGGCGACGTGCGACCCGTGAGCAGGGGGCCCCGACGGTCGCCGACCCGCAGGCCGCGCCGGCGAGCGACCCCCTGGGTGAGCCTGCTCCAGCGAGCTGACGGAACTTGTGTGGAGAAACCCCCCGTAGTCGAGGGGTTTCTCCACACAAGTTCCCACTGGGCATACTGAGGGCGTGACCGAGCCGACGCCGCTGGTGGTCGCGGTGATCGGTGCCGGCCCGTCCGGCATCTACGCCGCGGAAGCCCTTGCCCTGCAGTCGGCCGTCCCGGTCGAGGTCGCGGTGATCGACCGGCTGCCGGTGCCGTTCGGCCTGGTCCGGTACGGCGTCGCGCCTGACCATGAAGCGATCCGCTCCATCCGGCACACCCTCGAGCGGACGCTCGGCGAGCCGGGCGTCGCCTTCTACGGCGACATCACCATCGGCCGGGACCTGACCGTCGACGAGCTGCGCGCCAGCGTCGACGCCGTCGTCTACGCCTACGGCGCGGGCAGCGACAAGCGGCTCGGGATTGAGGGCGAGGATCTGCTCGGCAGCGTCGCGGCCCCGGAGTTCGTCGCCTGGTACTGCGGCCACCCGGACGTGCATCCCGACGAGCACCTGGACGGCGCGGACGCGGGCGACCGACGGATCGCCGAGCTGGTGACCAGTGCACGCTCCGCAGTGGTGGTCGGGGTCGGCAACGTTGCCCTCGACGTGGCCCGGGTGCTGGTCAAGACCGCCGACGAGCTCGCCGAGACCGACATGGCGGACGAGGTGCTGGCCTCCCTCGCCGGCAAGCAGGTGACCGACGTGCACGTCCTCGGCCGCCGCGGGCCGGCGTACACGGCCTTCACCACCAAGGAGCTGCGCGAGCTGGGCCAGCTGCCCGACCTCGACATCGTGCTCAGCGCCGCCGACCTCGAGCTCGACGCGTCCAGCCTCGCGGTCGTCGGTCAGGACAAGGTCGCCGCCCGCAACGTCGCGGTCCTGCGGGCGTGGGCCGGACGGCCGCTGACCGGGGCGTCCCGCCGGATCCACCTGCACTTCTGGACCCGCCCGACCCGTGTCCTCGGGAGCGTGGCGGTCACCGGCGTCGAGCTCGAGCGAACCACCATCGGCCCGGACGGCTTCGTCGTGGGGACCGGCGAGCTGAGCGAGGTCCCCGCCGAGCTGGTCGTCCGTTCCGTCGGCTACCGCGGGGTCGCGCTGCCCGGGGTGCCGTACGACGCGAGCACGGGTCGGGTCCCGCACGCCGAGGGCCGGGTGATCCGCGACGGCGGCTTCTCGGTCGACGAGTACGTGACCGGCTGGATCAAGCGCGGACCGACCGGCGTGATCGGCACCAACCGCTCGGACGCCGTCGAGACCGTCCGCTCACTGCTGGCCGACGTCGACGCCGGCCGGCTGAGGGTGCACGGCCGGTCGGGCCGGCTCGACGAGATGCTCACCGGCCGCGGGATCACCGCCCTCGACCTGCCGGCCTGGCGCCGGATCGACGCCGCCGAAGTCGCCCTCGGCGCCACCCACGGTCGGCTGCGGACCACCCTGGCGCACCGGGTCGAGCTGTTGGCGGCCGCGCGCGAGAGCGGCTCGCCGGTCTGAGCCAGGAGTGTGTGCACTTTTCTGGCGACTACGCCACAGAAGTGAACACACAATCAGCGCGGGGGCGCCACCAGCCGGGTCAGCAGCCCAGCCAGGGTGTGCTCGGGGTTGGCGGTGACCCCGGCGTGCACGGGGGAGGGCTGGACGACCGTGCTCCGCGGGGCGGTCAGCCGACCGAACGTGTGGGCGAGGCCGGTGTTCTCCCGGGCGGTGCCCTCGGGCCGGCGGCAGGCCTCGACCACGGCCTCGGCCGACGTCCGGACCGCGTCCAGGTCGACGTCGCCGGCCAGGGCTCGCAGCCGGACCGGGTCCACGACGACGGACGCGTGCAGGTAGTCCAGGGCTTGGCAGTAGAGGATGACCCCGACGTTGACGAACTCGCCGCGGTCGATCCGCGGCACCGCCCGCAGCACGGCGTACTGGAAGGCGTGCCGGCTCACGAGCGGGTCTCCGTCGGTAGCCACCGCTCGGCCGCGGCGAGGCGGGCGAGCAGATACTCCTGGTAGGCCTCGCGCGCGGCGTCGGCGTCCTGGGGGGAACGCGGGTCCGGACGGGTCGGGTCGGGCTGTAGCCACGCGTCGGGCACGAGCGCGAGGACTTGCGCCAGCAGTCCCGGCGTGACCAGGGCGCTCAGCTCCTCGTGCACGCGGCGGGCGTCGCCGATCCGGGCCAGCACGTGGTCGCCGTAGTCGTACGTCGAGCCCGCGAACGCCTCGACCCGCCCCCAGGCGTGGTGGAAGCGGAGGCAGGCGCCGTGGTCGATCGCCCACAGCTGCCGGTGCCAGATCAGCAAGTTGGTGTTCCGGACGCTGCGGTCCACGTTGGCCACGAACGCATCCAGCCAGAGGATCCGGGCCGCATCGACCGGGTCGACCTCGAAGCCGCGGTCGTAGCCCACCGACCCGGGCAGGAAGTCCACAGCGAGGTTCAGCCCGGCGCTGGCGGTGACGAGCTCCTGGACTTCCTCGTCGGGCTCGCGTCGACCGATCTCGACGTCTACCTCGATCAGCGCGAGCTCGGGCACCCGCACGCCGAGCGCCCGGCCCAGCTCACCCACCACGATCTCGGCCACCAGCGCCTTGGGCCCCTGGCCGGCGCCGGTGAACTTGACCACGTAGGTGCCGAGGTCGTCGGCCTCCATCAGTCCCGGCAGCGACCCGCCCTCGCGGAGGGGCGTCAGGTAGGCGGTCGCCTCGATCTGGGGGAGCACGCGAGCCACAGTAGTGTGGCGCTTCGGCGGTTTGACGCCGCTGATGGCCGCCGCGTAATCTAGTTCCTCGGCGTGCGCCCGTGGTTGCACTGTGCGTGCATGCCTCCGAAAGACATCCCAAGAGAGTAGGTCAGGCGTGTACGCAGTCGTGCGTAGTGGCGGCCGCCAGCACAAGGTCGCCGTCGGCGACGTCCTCGAGCTCGACAAGTTCGACGGCGCGGTGGGCTCCAGCCTCAACCTGCAGCCGTTGCTGCTGGTCGATGGCGAGACCGTCACCTCGGCAGCGTCCGCGCTGGAGTCCGTGTCCGTGACCGCCGAGGTGATCGGCGCGTCCAAGGGCCCCAAGATCCACATCCTGAAGTACAAGAACAAGACCGGCTACCGGAAGCGCCAGGGTCACCGACAGCACTACACCCAGGTCCGCGTCACCGGTATCGAGAGCTGAGGCAGACATGGCACACAAAAAGGGCGCATCTTCCACCCGGAACGGCCGCGACTCGAACGCTCAGCGCCTCGGCGTCAAGCGCTTCGGTGGCCAGCTGGTCAACGCCGGCGAGATCATCGTCCGGCAGCGCGGCACCCACTTCCACCCCGGTGACGGCGTCGGTCGTGGCGGCGACGACACGCTCTTCGCGCTTCGTCCGGGCCACGTCGACTTCGGCACCAAGCGTGGCCGTCGCGTCGTGAACATCCTGCTCGTCGAGGAGACGACGCCGGCTGAGGCCGTCTCCGCCTAGTTTCGCCCAGCACGAGCTCGACCAGGAGGGTGGCCCTTTCGGGGGGCCGCCCTTCTGTCATTTCACCCCGTACGAGAGGAGCGCGGCATGGCGATCCCTAGCTTCGTCGACCAGGTCACGCTGCACGTGTACGGCGGGAACGGTGGTAACGGCGTCGCCTCGGTCCACCGCGAGAAGTTCAAGCCGCTCGGCGGACCGGACGGCGGCAACGGCGGCGACGGTGGATCGGTCATCCTGCGCGTCGAGCACGGGCTGACCACGCTCGTGGACTACCACCGCCAGTCCCACCGTCGCGCGACGAACGGTCAGCCGGGCCGCGGTGACCACAACAACGGCGCGAACGGCGAGGACATCGTGCTGGCGGTCCCCGACGGCACCGTGGTGCTGGACGCCGACACCGGCGAACAGCTCGCCGACCTCACCGAGGAGGGCGCTGAGCTGGTGGTCGCCCAGGGCGGCAAGGGCGGTCTCGGCAACGCCGCGCTCGCCTCGGCGGCCCGCAAGGCCCCAGGCTTCGCGCTGCTCGGCGAGGAGGGCGAGACCCGGACGATCACGCTCGAGCTGAAGGTCGTCGCCGACGTCGGGCTGGTCGGGTTCCCCAGCGCGGGGAAGTCCTCGCTCGTCGCCGCGATCTCTCGGGCCCGGCCCAAGATCGCCGACTATCCGTTCACCACGTTGATCCCCAACCTCGGCGTGGTCGTCGCCGGCGAGACGACGTACACCGTCGCCGATGTGCCCGGTCTGATCGAGGGCGCGAGCGAGGGCCGTGGGCTCGGACACGACTTCCTCCGCCACATCGAACGCTGTGCCGCGCTGGTGCACGTGCTGGACTGCGCGACCTTCGAGCCGGGTCGGGACCCGCTCAGCGACCTCGACGTGATCGAGGCCGAGCTCACCGCGCACGGCGGGCTGGAGGACCGGCCCCGGCTGGTCGCGCTGAACAAGATCGACATCCCCGACGCGCACGAGCTGGCCGAGCTGGTCGCCGACGACGTCCGGGCTCGTGGCCTGCCGGTCTTCGAGATCTCGACCAAGAGCGGGGTCGGGCTGCAGGCGCTGACCTTCGCGATGGCCGAGCTGGTCACCGCCCGCCGGGCTGCGATGCCCGCCCCGGCCCCGCAGCGGATCGTGCTGCGACCCAAGGCGTACGGCAAGGCCGTGGAGTTCACGGTCACCGCCGAGGGCGAGCTGTGGCGCGTCCGCGGCGACAACCCCGAGCGTTGGGTGCGGCAGACCGACTTCAACAACACCGAGGCTGTGGGCTACCTCGCCGACCGGCTCAACCGGATCGGCATCGAGGACAAGCTGCTCGACCTGGGCGCGCGTGCCGGCGACGGCGTCGCCATCGGCGGGGCCGACGCGGTCGTCTTCGACTTTGCCCCGCAGGTCGACGTCGGGGCCGAGATCCTCAGCCGCCGCGGCGAGGACCAGCGCTTCACGGAGGAGCGTCCGGCAGTGCGCCGCCGTCGGGACAAGGACGCGGCCTACCGCGCCGACGACGATGAACCCGGCAGTGACTGAGGTCGCAGTAACCAGAACCGCCATCGCCACCGCGCACCGCGTGGTGGTCAAGGTTGGCTCTTCGTCGCTGACCACCCCCGAGGGTGGCATCGACCCGGCCCGGATCGAGGCGCTGGTCGACGCGCTCGCCCGGGTGCGCCAGGCCGGTCGCGAGGTGGTGCTGGTCTCCTCCGGCGCGATCGCCGCGGGCCTGGCGCCGCTCGCGCTGCGGACCCGACCGCGGGACCTGGCCACCCAGCAGGCGGCCGCCTCGGTCGGCCAGGGCCTGCTGATGGGCTACTACACCCACCTCTTCGGGGCGTACGGGCTCGGCATCGGACAGGTGCTGCTGACCGTCGACGACGTCACCCGGCACGGCCACTACCGCAACGCCTTCCGTACGTTCGGCCGGTTGCTCGAGCTCGGCGTGGTCCCGGTGGTGAACGAGAACGACACCGTCGCCACCCACGAGATCCGGTTCGGCGACAACGACCGGCTGGCCGCGCTGGTCGCGCACCTCGTCCACGCCGACGCGCTGGTGCTGCTGAGCGACGTCGACTCCCTGTACACCGCCAAGCCGAGCACCCCGGGGGCCCGGCGGATCACCGACGTCCATGGCGAGGCCGACCTCCACGGTCTGGACGTCTCCGCCCGCGGCACGGCGGTGGGAACCGGCGGGATGGTGACCAAGATCGACGCCGCCCGGATCGCCACCTCGGCGGCCATCCCGGTGGTGCTGACGAACGCGGACCAGGCCGCAGAGGCGCTGGCGGGGGAACCCGTCGGTACCCTCTTCCACCCCACCGGCAAGCGGCGCCCGACCCGGCTGCTGTGGCTGCGGCACGCCAGCGACGCCCAGGGCGTGCTGCGGCTCGACGCCGGGGCGGTCCGGGCGCTCGTCGAGCGGCACGCCTCGCTGCTGCCCGCCGGCGTGACCGGGGTCGAGGGCCAGTTCTCCGCCGGCGAGCCGGTCGACCTCGTCGGCCCGGACGGCACCGTGGTGGCGCGCGGCCTGGCCAACTACGACGCCGACGAGCTGCCGCCGCTGCTCGGCCGCAGCACCCGCGACCTGGCCGCCGAGCTCGGCGCCGGCTACGACCGTACGGTCGTCCACCGCGACGCCCTGGTGCTGCTCGACCTCTGACTCAGTCAGGCTTCGTGTCGCTGAAAGGGTCCAGGTTTCAGGCAGTGCGCCAGTGGTCGTAAACGGCGCCTGGCTGAACGACATAGGTGGTGCCCTTGTCGGTTCGGACGAGCTTGCAGTTGGGGAGACGGATGTCATTGCGAACTGAGACCTTGTGCTTGTCGACGCCAGCTGCGAACCAGCCGCGTTTCCAATTGTCAGGCACGGTCCAGTCGGCTCCTTTCTTGACGTGTCCCGAGTAGCTGCCGCTCACCGTAACATCGATCTCGGCCTTGACCAACTTCTTGATCTTGGTCGTGTCAATCCCTGCCGTGGCCTTGAGATTGGCACTCACGGTCCAGTCGTTGCCCTCCTCCAAGTGCAAGGTGACACCTGCGCCGCCCCCAACCCGCTCCTTCGACGCCTTGAAGTATTCCTTGCCAACTTTGACCGAAGGATTGTTCCGAGCACAAGCCTCCGCGTGCGCTTCGGGGCTTGCAACGACCTGCATCGCGAGTACGCAGCTGGTGATCGCAAGAACCACTGCAATGCGCTTCGCTACCCGATTTGGCATAGAGCTCCTCAGTTGTTGAGCTTCTTCGCCGGGTAGGCGATGAAGGAATACGTAGTGGACGGCTCGACATCAAGCCGAAGCGTCTTTGGTGGCTTGCTGGACGAGAAAGGAATCAAGGCACTTGCTTGCGCCGAGATCGTGCAGGTGCCCGTATAGAAGTTGTCATCAGTCCTCACGGTGAAGTCACCAGCACCCAGGCACCCTATAAATACCCGGACAGCGCTGCTTTCCGCCGGCCAGTCGTGAGTAGTGACGGTGCCCGAACCTTCCTGACTGGCTTGAGCCACGGGCACAGTGGAGAGGACGTCAGGAAAGCCGGCGCGGACCGCGGCAGGATCAGGAAGCGGGGCGACGGCAGCGGTTGTAGCGCGATTCCCAGGCGTTTCCGGGCTTGGTGGTGCAGGCCCGAGCGACGAGCTGCACCCAGAACTCGCCACCAAGAGCGTCGCTACGCAAAGGACCTGTCGACCTGAGCTGCGCAGCACCTGTGGAGGTTGACACGACATCCACGCAGCTGTCAACACCCCGGCCGGCCGCTCGGGAGCTACAGGTCGGAACGGAAGGATCGGCGGGTCCGCTCGACGGCTGCCGACCAAAGTTTGGATCGTGATAGGACCACTGAGGCTGCGCTTGTTACTGCCATGTTGCGGCACACAGTCCATTCACGGCTTTTCCTCAGGCCTGGGATAGGGTCAGAGCAATTTCCCAGACCGACGCTTCCTCGTGAACAGTAGACGCTGGTCAGCCCGGGGGCGTCGCCTGCACACCAGAGGTGGACGTTGACTACATCGCTCGCCGCGAAGGCCGGAGCCCGCTCCGCTCGCGCCAGTTTTTCCGCTCGCACGCGCTCGACCGCGTTCACCCGTACCGTCGCCGTCCTGGCGTCGGTCGCGGCCGTGACGGCGATGGCTTCCTGCGCCAAGAGCGAACGCGACACCGGGACGACCACCACCACCGGTGACACCACGTTCACCTTTGCTGCCTCCTCGGACCCGGCGACGTTCGATCCGGCGATGGCCAGCGACGGTGAGTCGTTCCGGCCAGCACGTCAGATCTTCGAGGGCCTGGTTGCTTCCAAGCCGGGCACGACCGAGGTCGAGCCTTCGCTGGCCACGAAGTGGGATATCAGCAGCGACGGCAAGAGCACGACCTTCACGCTGCGGGAGGGGGTCAAGTTCTCTGACGGGACGGCCTTCGACGGCAAGGCCGTCTGTGCCAACTTCGACCGCTGGTACAAGTGGACCGGCGTCAACCAGTCCGCTGACATCACGTATTACTACGGCGCCCTGTTCAGGGGCTTCAAGACCGGCAAGACCGGCGGGATCTACGACAACTGCACCGCTCCGGATGCCACGACCGCGGTGATCAAGCTGAAGAAGCCGTTCGCCAGCTTTGTCCAGGCGATGACGCTGCCCTCCTTCTCGATGCAGAGCCCGACGGCGCTCGAGAAGTACAACGCCGACAACACCACCGGCACGACGGACAGCCCGCGCTTCTCCGAGTACGCCACGGCTCACCCGACCGGAACCGGTCCCTACGTCTTCGAGAAGTGGGACCGCGGCCAGCAGATCGTCCTCAAGGCCAACCCCGACTACTGGGGCGAGAAGGCCAAGACGCAGACCGTGATCATCCGAACCATCAGCGATCCCAAGGCTCGCACTCAGGAGCTCGAGGCTGGGAATATCGACGGCTACGACCTCGTCGGCCCCGCTGACATCCAGCCGCTGAAGGACGCCGGCTTTTCGATCGTGAACCGGCCCGCCTTCAACATCTTGTACTTAGGCATGAACCAGAAGAACAAGGCGCTGGCCGACATCCGGGTGCGCCAGGCCATCACGTACGCGATCGACCGTACGGCCGTGGTGAAGTCGTCGCTGCCCGAGGGCTCCGTGCCGGCGATCGAGTTCGTGCCGCCGACCGTGGCTGGCTACAACGATAAGGTCAACGCCTATCCGTACGACCCCGAGAAGGCGAAGGCACTGCTGGCCGAAGCGGGGCAGAGCAACCTGACGTTGAAGTTCGCCTACCCGACCGGGGTCTCGCGGCCCTACATGCCGGCGCCGGAGGACACCTTCGCGGTGATCAAGTCCCAGCTGGAGAAGGTCGGCATCAAGATCACGCCGGTGGCCGCCAAGTGGAACCCCGACTACCTTCAGCTGATCCAGGGTGACGCGGGGGCCGACAAGCACGACATCCACCTGCTCGGGTGGACCGGCGACTACAACGACCCGGACAACTTCATCGGCGTGTTCTTCGGCCAGAAGCAGGCCGAATGGGGTTTCGACAACGAGCAGCTGTTCAAGGATCTCGATAGCGCCCGTCAGCTGTCGACGCGGGAGGAGCAGACTGCGGCCTACGAGAAGATCAACGCGGAGATCGCCGACTTCGTCCCCGGCGTTCCGCTGTCTCACCCAGCACCCTCGTTGGCCTTTTCCAAGGACGTGCAGGGCTTCCAGCCCAGCCCGACCCAGGACGAGGTCTGGAACAACATCACCGTCAGCAAGTGACCACGGGTCCTGCTCTGGCCCCTCACCGGGGGCCGGAGCGGGCTTCTCCATCGCCGCAGACGGGGGGACCCTTGAGGTGCTGAGATTCGTGATCCGGCGGCTGCTGCTGCTGGTGCCGGTGCTGTTCGGGTTGAGCGTGCTCCTTTTTGCGTGGGTGCGAGCGTTACCGGGCGACCCGGCCCGCGCACTGCTCGGGGAGAAGGCCACCCCGGCCTCGATCGCCCAGGTCAACGCCACGTACGGCTTCGACAAGCCGCTGCTGACCCAGTACCTGACCTACAGCGGTCGGCTCCTGCGCGGCGACTTTGGCGATTCGCCGCGAACCGGTCAGCCGGTGCTCGGCACCTTCCTGGAACGGTTCCCCGCCACGGTGGAGCTGTCGCTCGCCGCGCTGCTGTTCGCCATCGTGCTCGGCATCCCGATCGGCTACCTCGCCGCCAAGAACGCGGGCGGCTGGATCGACCGGATCTTCGTCGCCGGCTCGTTGCTCGGCGTCGTGGTGCCGGTGTTCGTCCTGGCCTACCTGCTCAAGATCGTCTTCGCCGTCGGCATCCCCGGACCGCTGCACGTGCTGGCGTTCCTGCCGACCTCGGGCCGCCAGGATCCCAAGATCGACGCCACCCACATCACCAACTTCTACGTCCTCGACGGACTGCTGACCCGAGAGTTCGACGCCTCCTGGAACGCGATCACCCACCTGATCCTGCCGGGCATCGCGCTCGGCTCCATCCCGCTGGCGATCATCGTCCGGATGACCCGGGCATCGGTGATCGACGTGCTGAACGAGGACTACGTGCGGACGGCAAAGTCGAAGGGTCTCGCTCGCAGCCTGATCACCCGCCGGCACGTGCTCCGTAACGCCATGCTGCCGGTCACCACGACGATCGGGCTGCAGACCGGCGCGCTGCTGGCCGGGGCCGTGCTGACCGAGTCGGTGTTCGCGTTCAACGGCATCGGCTCCTACCTCTTCGACGCCATCAGCGGACTCGACTTCGCTGTGCTGCAAGGGTTCATCCTCTTCATCGCCGTGATCTACGCCTTGATCAACTTGGTCGTCGACCTGCTCTACGGCGTCATCGACCCCCGCCTGCGGGCAGCATGACCACCTTCGACGGACGGAGCAGCAGATGACCAGCGCCCTCGAGGTGATGCAGCCGGCCCGTCCGCAGGCCCTGTCGGATCTGATGGGCGACCTGGAGGCCGACGACCGCGGGACGAGCCTGTGGCGGGGCGCGTTCATCCGGCTCCGCCGCAACCCCAGCGCGATCGTCGGAGCCGCGATCGTCCTGGTCTTTGTGCTGATCTCTATCTTTGCGCCCCTGCTCGCTCCTTACCGGCAGGCCAGCACGGAGTGGATCGACCAGGTGACCCCGAGCAGCGTGCCCGGTCCCTCGGCCGACCACCTGCTCGGGCTCGACCCGTTCGGCTCGGATCTGTTCACCCAGCTGATCTACGGGGCTCGCGCGTCGCTGATCATCGGCGTCGTCTCCACCGCGCTGGGACTGGTCGGCGGCGCGGTGCTCGGCACCCTCGCCGGTGGTCTGGGTGGCTGGGTCGACACCTTGGTGATGCGGATCGTCGACATCCTGCTCTCGATCCCGTCGCTGCTGCTGGCGGTCAGCATCGCCGCCGTGCTCGGTCAGCGGCCCAGCGCGATCATGATCGCCATCGGCGCCGCGCAGGTGCCGATCTTCGCCCGGCTGCTGCGGGGCTCGATGCTGGCGCAACGCAACCAGGACTACGTGCTCGCCTCGCGCTCGCTCGGGCTCAAGCGGCACAGCATCATCCTCGGCCACGTACTGCCCAACTCCCTCGGTCCGGTGATCGTCCAGGCGACCCTGACGCTGGCGACGGCGATCATCGAGGTCGCTGCCCTGTCCTACCTCGGGCTGGGCGCGCCCGACCCAGCCACCGCCGAGTGGGGCCGGATGCTGGTCAAGGCCCAGGACCGACTGCAGTCCGACCCGCACCTGGCCCTGTTGCCCGGCATCTGCATCGCCATCACCGCCCTGGGGTTCACCCTCTTCGGCGAGGCACTGCGCGAGGCCCTCGACCCCAAGTCCAGGAGATGAGATGAGCCACGCCGTGAGCGACACCACGCTCGTCCGCCGGTCCACCCGCGAACCGGTCAACCGCAACGAGGTGCTGCTGGAGGTCGAGAACCTCGACGTCACCTTCCAGCGCCGCGGCGGCCGGGCCACCCGGGCGGTCGACGGCGTCTCCTTCAGCGTCCGGCCCGGCGAGGTCGTCGGGATCGTCGGGGAGTCCGGCAGCGGCAAGTCGGTCACCTCGATGGCCATCATGGGTCTGCTGCCGAGCCGCGGCGTCCAGGTCAGCGGCAAGGCGTTGTACCGCGGCCGGAACCTGCTGGAGATGGACGACGCCGAGCTGTCCGACCTGCGGGGCCGCGAGCTGGCGATGGTCTTCCAGGACCCGATGAGCTCGCTCAACCCGGTGATCCCGGTCGGGCTGCAGGTGACGGAGGTGCTGCGCCGGCACCAGGACATCAGCCGGAAAGCGGCCGAGGACGAGGCCGAGGACCTGCTGCGTCGCTGCGGCATCCCCGATCCGGGCCGGCGACTGCACGAGTACCCGCACCAGCTCTCCGGCGGCATGCGACAGCGGGCGCTGATCGCGATCGCGCTGGCCTGCAAGCCGGCCCTGCTGATCTGCGACGAGCCGACGACCGCGTTGGACGTGACCATCCAGGCCCAGGTGCTCGAGCTGCTCAAAGAGCTGGTGAACGACCTCGGCACGGCCATG
This sequence comes from uncultured Friedmanniella sp., assembly GCF_964244005.1. Taxonomy (GTDB): domain Bacteria; phylum Actinomycetota; class Actinomycetes; order Propionibacteriales; family Propionibacteriaceae; genus Microlunatus. Next base: position 49,306 of record NZ_CAXTHG010000005.1, read on the forward strand.
GTGATGATCACCCACGACCTCGGAGTGGTTGCGGGGCTGTGCGACTCGGTGAACGTGATGTACGCGGGCCGGGTGGTGGAGTCCGCGTCGCGGCGTGAGCTGTTCGAGCACCCGCGGCACCGCTACACCGAGGGTCTGCTCGGCTCGATCCCGCGGCTCGACGCGCCGCGCGGCGAACCCTTGCAGCCGATCCCGGGTACGCCACGGGACACGATCGCCTGGTCCAAGGCGTGCGCGTTCGCCCCCCGCTGCCGGCACGCCGCCGACGACTGCGTGGTCTCTGACCTCGAGCTGGAGCCGCTGGGCCGGGCCGGACACCTCGTCCGCTGCGTCCACCCCGCCCCCGAGGAGCCCGAGCTGTCAGCGCCCGTGGCTGCTCGGGCGCTCACTGACGCCGACTCGGAAGGGGAGCGGCGATGAGCGAGGTGCTGCTGCGGGTCGAGGGGCTCAAGGTCCACTTCCCGATCAAGCGCGGGCTGGTGATCGACCGGACCATCGGGCACGTCCGGGCGGTCGACGGCGTCGACCTGGCCGTCCGGGCTGGCCAGACGTACGGCCTGGTGGGGGAGTCCGGCTGCGGCAAGTCCACGCTCGGCCGGGCGATCCTGCGGCTCGAGGAGCCGACCGCGGGCAAGGTGGTCTTCGACGGCCAGGAGATCCGCCAGCTCAAAGCCGAGCCGCTGCGGCTGATCCGGCGGCGGATGCAGATGGTCTTCCAGGACCCGCTCTCCAGCCTCGACCCGCGCCAGTCGGTGGAGAGCTCGCTGACCGAGCCGTTGAGCGTCCACGGTCTGGCCGAGGCCGATCGGGCCGAGTTCGGGTCCGACTCCGGCCGCAGCCACCTGGCCAAGGCCGCGTCGATGCTGGACGTCGTCGGGCTGCCGCGCGGGTCGCTGGCCAAGTACCCGCACGAGTTCTCCGGCGGTCAGCGACAGCGGATCGGCATCGCGCGGGCGATGATCCTCAACCCCGACCTGGTGATCGCCGACGAACCGGTCAGCGCGCTCGACGTCTCGGTGCAGGCGCAGGTGATCAACCTGCTCGAGCACCTGCAGGACATCCTCGGCCTGACCTACCTGGTGATCGCGCACGACCTGGCCGTGGTCCGCCACATCAGCGACGTGATTGGCGTGATGTACCTCGGCACCCTGGTGGAGGAGGCCGACAGCGACGACCTGTACGCGCAGCCGCTGCACCCGTACACCATCGCCTTGATGTCGGCGATCCCGATCCCCGACCCGGCGGTGGAGGACCGGCGAGAACGGATCCTGCTGCGCGGCGACCTGCCCAGCCCGGCCAACCCGCCGAGCGGCTGCCGCTTCCACACCCGCTGCCCGTACCGGCAGCCGACCCGCTGCGACGACGAGGTGCCGGTGCTGCGCGAGATCGAGCCGGCCCCCGGCCGTCGGGTCGCCTGCCACTTCGCGGAGGAGATCCTGGTCGGCCGGATCGGGGTCAACGATCCCGATCTGGTCGTGGAGCCTGTGGCTGCCTCGGCCTAGGCTGGAGCCATGGTCTTGACCGCGACGCTGGCGCACGCCTCGTACGCCTCACCGGTCGGCACCATCCACGTCGTGGGCGGACCGGCCGGACTGCGAGCCTGCGGCTGGGGATCACCGGAGACGCGGGACGAGTCGACCCAGGCGGACGAGAGCCTCGAGCAGGTGCTCGACCAGCTGCGGGAGTACTTCGCGGGGGAGCGCCGGGACTTCGACCTCGTGCTCGACCTGCCGCCGCTCGAGCCGCGCAAGCGCGCCGTGCTCCAGGCGATGTCCACCATCGGCTACGGGGAGACCATCACCTACGCCGAGCTCGGCCGCCGCAGCGGCACCGGCCTGCCGCCCCGCGCGATCGGCTCGCTGATGGGCGGCAACCCCATCCCGATCGTCATCCCCTGCCATCGCGTCGTCGCCTCGAACGGTCTCGGCGGCTTCTCCGGCGGCGAGCCCGGCCATGAGCTCGCCACCAAGCGCTGGCTCCTCGAGCTCGAAGGCGCCCTCCCGCCGACCCTGCTCTGACCCGCCAGCGCTCTCCCGGCCCACCGCTCCCCGCTTTTGGGGCACCCGTACCTTCCTGCACGGTCACTTCACAGGCTCGCGGGCGACCTCACCAGTGCGCGCGCACCGGTGAGGTCGCCCCACAGCGTGTGAAGTGACCGGACAGGGTGGGCCGGGTGGCCGCGGGTCCCGGCAGCAGCGGCCGGTGACAGCGCCGGGCCGGGCCGGGATGGGACCTACAGGTACATGCCCTGCGGGCCGGCGTCGTCGGCGGGCGGCTCGGTGGGCAGGTCCTCGGCCAGCAGCGTACGGATCTGGTCCGAGGTGGGGGCGTCCAGGCTGACCAGGCGTTCGGCCTGGATCGAGACCGCTTCCTCGAACACGTTGCGGATGAAGCGGCCGTTGCCGAAGCCGGCGGGGTGCGGCGCGGGGATGAGGGCGCGGACGCGCGACTCGACACCGGGACCGATCTCGAAGCCCTGGCGGCGGGCGGTCAGCTCGAAGATCGAGAACAGCTCGTCGTCGTCGTAGTCGTCGAAGGTGAGCGTCTTGGGGAAGCGGGAGGCCAGGCCCGGGTTGGAGGAGAGGAAGCGCTGCATCTCGCGGGGATAGCCCGCCACGATCACGACGACCTCGTCGCGTCGGTCCTCCATCAGCTTGAGCAGCGTCGACACCGCCTCGACACCGAAGTCGCGGTGCGAGTCGTGCGGGATCAGCGCGTACGCCTCGTCGATGAACAGCACCCCGCCGGACGCCTTGTTGACCATCTTGCGGACCTTGGGCGAGGTCTGGCCGATGTACTGCCCGACCAGGTCGACGCGGCTCGCCTCGACCAGGTGACCGTTGGAGAGGGTGCCGAGCTGGGCGTAGATACGCGCGAGCAGCCGGGCGACCGTGGTCTTGGCCGTTCCCGGGTTGCCGACGAAGACCATGTGCCGCGACCGGTCGCGTTGGGGCATGCCGGCGTCGATCCGCAGCTGGTCGGCCTTGGCCTCAGCCACCAGCCGCCGGACCTGTTCCTTGATCGGGGCCAGGCCGACCAGCTCGGCCAGCTCCTGCTGCGGGTCGCCGATCTCGACCTCGGGCACGACGGTGTCGTCCTCGAACTCCTCTTCCTCGGCCTCGGAGCCCAGCGGGCGGGGCACCCGCGGGCGGACCGGCTTGGCCAGCGCGGTCCGGCTGAGGCCGGCGTCGGCGAAGGAGCGCACCATCGGGTTGACGGTCCGCTTGAAGGTGAACAGCTCCTCGACGTCGGTGACAAAGCCGATGGTGTCCGGCGCGGCCGACGGGGTCGGCGGCCCGGGCAGCCCGGCCACGACGCGGGAGACCTGCGCGGCCATGGCGAGCCAGGCCCGGCATGCGGCGATCTCGCCGCTCAGCAACGCCCGGGTCAGCCAGCCGCGGTTCGACTGCAGCCACTCGGCCCCGTCGAAGCCGTGCTGGCGCTGCTCGAAGGCGGCGGTGATCTCGTAGAACCGCTCGGAGCCGACCGCGATCGCCAGTCCGGCGGGCAGCGTCTCGACCTGGTCGCCGAGCGCCATCGCCGCAACGACCTCCGGCAGCGTCTCCGCCCGGTTGGTGACCTGGCTCAGGTGGTCGTGCACCGCCTCGAGACCCTGGTACGACCAGGACAGAGCCGCACCCCACCCACCGATTTCCGGCAGCACCTCCTGTTCGGCATCGGTCATCAGGGAGTGCCGCCACAGCCGTGCCACCTCGGGAAAACCGGCGCTGGTGTGGAAGTCGAGCAGGCTGGGGGTGGCCAGCACCCGGTGATAGAGCCCGATCAGCGCCTCGGCCCGGGGGCGCAGTGGTCCGACCGCAGAGAGCAGCCGGACGCACTCCAGGGACAGCTCGAGAGCGCCGCGTCGCGCGCCGGGGTCGGCACCGGCGTACTTGTAGAGAAAGAGCGGCCATTCGCAGTCGGTCATGTACCAGTTGCGGGCCACCATCGGCTCTCGGCGCTGGTTGGGTGCGAGGTACTCATCGACCAGCTGCTCGGGGAACTGGGCGAACTCGCCGGTGAAGATCGCGACGTAGCCGCCGAGGGACATCGCCAGGTTCTGCAGGAACGGGGCCACGTCTCGGGTCTGGTCGGGCCAGCTGGTCCAGTTCTGGGTGGCGCCGGCCCGCGGGTCCTCGACGAGCTCACGGACGCGGGCGCGGGTCTGCTCCCACCAGCCGGCCGGGATCGGCCACGGCGAGGCCGGGCCGACCACATCGATGTAGGGGCGACCCGACATCAGCACAGCCAGATCGTCTGGCAACACCAGTCTGCTCACGTCCGTGCTCCTGTCCTCGAAAACCGCCGTCTCACGCGAACGGTGTCCCCGGTCTCGAGTGTGCTGACATCTTTCCATCTCCCATCGGCTGTGCGGGCCAGAATGGGCTCTGAAGAATAGCTCACCGATATCGAGCCGACCGTGACGGTGGCGGTGAGCACGCCTGCGGCGGCGTTGTGGTGGAGGTTACCCGGCTGCCGTCGACGACCGCCGCTCGTCCGGACGTGTGCGAATGTGAGTCCAGTTTGTCATCGGGAGGTGGCTTTGCTCCACCAGATGGCCGGCTAATCAATGTGAAGCGGACCGGCGGCCGGATTGCTCCCGCCGCCCGGTTGGTGAACTGAATTCCAGCGATCGACCTGACCGCTATACGTTGGGGTGGTGACGGTCAACGCGTACGCGATCCGGGCCCGGGACGCAGCCCGGGTGCTCGGCCGTGCCACCCGAGCACACAAGGACGAGGGCCTGCACGCGATGGCGGACGCCCTGGCCAAGGCCGGGTCCACCGTGCTCGAGGCCAACGCCAGTGACGTCGCCCGCGCCGAGGCCACCGGGACGTCGGCGGCGCTGGTCGACCGGCTGCGGCTCACTCCCGACCGGGTCGACGCGATGGGCGCCGGACTGCGTGACCTGGCGGCGCTCCCGGACCCGGTGGGTGACGTCGTCCGCGGCTGGACCAACCCGAACGGCGTCGAGGTGCGACAGGTGCGCGTCCCGTTCGGGGTCGTGGGCATCATCTACGAGGCGCGTCCGAACGTGACCGCGGACGCGGCGGGGATCTGCCTCAAGTCCGGCAACGCCGTCCTGCTGCGCGGCTCGTCCTCGGCCGCCGACTCCAACGCCGCGATCACCGAGGCGCTCCGCACCGGGCTCGCCGAGGTCGGCCTGCCGGCGGACGCCGTGCAGCTGGTCCCCGGCCCGCGGGCGGTGACCGATGAGCTGATGGCGGCGCGCGGACTGGTCGACGTCCTCATCCCGCGCGGTGGGGCCGGCCTGATCGATCACGTCGTCCGCGGCAGCCAGGTGCCGGTGATCGAGACCGGGGTCGGCAACTGCCACGTCTACGTCGACGCCACTGCCGACCCGGACACGGCTCTCGCGATCCTGCTGAACGCCAAGACCCAGCGACCGTCGGTCTGCAACGCCGCCGAGACCCTGCTGGTGCACGCAGCGGCGGCCGAGACGTTCCTGCCCGCCGCGCTCGCCGCCCTCGCGGCCGCCGGCGTCACGGTGCACGGCGACGCCGGGGTGGCCGCCTACGGCGAGGTCGTGCCCGTCACTGATGGCGACTTCGCCGAGGAGTACCTGTCCCTCGACCTCGCTGCCGCTGTGGTCGACGACCTCGACGCGGCGTTGGCGCACATCCGCCGCTACAGCACTGGCCACAGCGAGACGATCGTCACCGAGTCACAGCGGGCGGCGGCCCGGTTCACCGCCGAGGTCGACGCCGCGGCCGTGCTGGTGAACGCGTCCAGCCGGTTCGTCGACGGGGGCGAGTTCGGCTTCGGCGCCGAGATTGGCATCTCGACCCAGAAGCTGCACGCACGGGGGCCGATGGGCCTGGCCGAGATGACGTCCACGAAGTACGTGGTCACCGGATCGGGTCAGGTCCGCGGCTGAACGCGCCGCGTGCTGGGCTCGCGAGCCCACCCCGGCGCTGACGGTAGGCTGCGGGCATGACCTACGGACTGACCCTGCTGGAGACCGAGCTGCCGGTGCCGCCGTATGTGTTCGGCATCATCGCGTTCGGGTTGCTGGTCATCCTGTTGCTGATCACGCTCGCGCTGGGCAAGGGCCGTCCCCACAGCTAGTGGTCAGGCTGTGACCGACTCGACCGAGGGCGCGCGAGTCCGACCGGACCGGGCTACCGGCCTCGCCCGTACGCCGGGGGCCGACCCCAGCCGACCGCACCGGCTCGGCGTGATGGGTGGCACGTTCGACCCCATCCACCACGGGCACCTGGTCGCGGCCAGTGAGGTGGCGATGCACTTCGGTCTGGACGAGGTGGTCTTCGTGCCCACCGGCCAGCCGTGGCAGAAGATCGACCGCCAGGTCTCCGCCGCCGAGGACCGCTACCTGATGACGGTGATCGCGACCGCCTCCAACCCCCGTTTCACGGTCAGCCGGGTCGACATCGACCGGCCGGGAATGACCTACACCGTCGACACGTTGACCGACATACGTGCCGAGCGGGGCGGCGACGTCGAGCTGTACTTCATCACCGGAGCCGACGCCCTGACCCAGATCCTCACCTGGCACCAGGTCGACCGGCTCTTCGACCTGGCGCACTTCGTCGGGTGCACCCGACCGGGGGTCGAGCTCGACACGACCGTGATCGACCAGCTGCCTCAGCGGCGGGTGACCCTGTTGGAGATCCCAGCGCTCGCCATCTCCTCGACGGCGTGCCGGGCACGGGTGCACCAGCTGGACCCGATCTGGTACCTGGTGCCGGACGGCATCGTGCAGTACATCGCCAAGCGCGGGCTCTACCACCCCTGAGGGCGGTGCGTCCCGTCAGGATCGCGCCGCGGTCCTCAACCGAAGGAACCTTGTGACCGCAACCGACCGTGCCCTCGAGCTCACCCGGAAGGCAGCCACCGCTGCCGTCGACAAGCTCGGCACCGACCTGATCGCCTATGACGTCTCTGACCAGCTGGCCATCACCGACGTCTTCCTCGTCGTCACCGCCAGCAACGAGCGCCAGGTGGGCGCCGTCGTCGACGGCATCGAGGAAGCCCTCCGCGAGCTGGACACCAAGCCCGTACGCCGCGAGGGGGACCGCGAGCAGCGCTGGGTGCTGCTGGACTACCTCGACGTGGTGGTGCACATCCAGCACAGCGAGGAGCGCAAGTTCTACGCCCTCGAGCGGCTGTGGAGCGACTGCCCGGTGATCCCGCTGGGCGTGGACGAGCGCCGGTGACCGCGCAGCGGATCATCCTGTGGCGGCACGGCCGTACGGCGTGGAACCTGATCAACCGGTTCCAGGGGCAGGCCGATATCGAGCTGGACGAGGTCGGTCGGGGTCAGGCCGCCCGGGCCGCCCGCGTGCTGGCCGCGCTCGAGCCCGCCGTGCTCTGGTCGAGCGACCTGAGCCGGGCCCGCGAGACCGCAGGCGCGCTGGCCAGCCTGACCGGGCTCGAGGTGACCACCGACAAGCGGCTGCGCGAGATCCACGTCGGCTCCTGGGAGGGGCTGACCGGTGACGAGGTCGACCGACTCGACCCCGAGCTCTCACGCCGGCTGCGCGCCGGCGAGGACGTCCGCCGGTCCGCGACGGGGGAGAGCCCGTCGGAGGTGGCCCTGCGGGTCGCCGAGGCCCTGACCGAGCTGGCCGAGGCCGCCCCGGACGGCTCGACCGTCGTCGCCGCCAGCCACGGCCTGGCTGGTCGCGTCGGCATCGCCGAGCTGGTCGGGCTGCCGGCCGAGCACTGGCGCCTCTTCGGCGGCCTGTCCAACTGCGGCTGGGTCAGCCTCGACCGACACCGCTCCGGCCGCTACTGGCGGATCGAGCGCTACAACGCCACCGCCGACGAGCCCGGCGAGCTGATTTCGTGACGCGGGTGCCGCCAGGCTAGTATTCCGGAGTCCCCCGGGGGCTCGTACCTCAAGGTTCGAGGCTCGGCAGGGGACGTGAGGGGCTTTGGCGCAGTTGGTAGCGCGCTTCCATGGCATGGAAGAGGTCAGGGGTTCGAATCCCCTAAGCTCCACCCACACCGCCGCTAGTCAGAGCCCGTTCGACGATTCGAGCACTACGGCCCATGAAGGTCTCTGGGTCGTTTGAAAAGCCAAACTGCCAGCCAACCGAATTGACTTTGACGGGCAGGCATCTTGCCTTCACAAGCCCGGCAGTTTCAGTCCCATCACAGCGCTTTGCCCTAGTCACAGTCCTTTGGCAGCACGAACTCGAACGGGTGGAAGATCGGTGCGTTCGCGCCACCCAGGCCGGGGACCGGGTGGACGACGATGCGGCTGTAGAAGACGGGGACCTGCGCCTCCCGGGCGGCAGTGGCGCCGCCCCGGTCAGCGAGATCCCACGTGTCGATCGTCGTGGGCAGGCGGGCTGGCCGGAAGGGCGCCGAGCCAGTGGCCGAGGACGCCGACGTCGCTCTCGGTCAGGCTGTGCCCCCCTGAGCTTCGGTGAGCGGTCAGCGTGGCCCCTGAGCTGTCGTGCAGATACCTCCACGATCGGGCCTGGAGCTCGGGCGGGATGACGCGGTCAGCGCTGCCCTGCAGGAGCAGGACGGGGAGACCGGTCAGCCGGTCCGGTGCGGTGGGCACGCCGGCCTCGAAGGGCAGGGTCGCGTAGAGCGAGGCGAGGCCTGCGTAGCGAGACGGATCAGCTAGCACGACGCCACCGGCGAACGTGGCACCGCCACTGAACCCCACGAGCACGACGGGTCTCCGGTCACCGGCGACCGAGTCCAGCCACGACGTGAACCACGCGATGGAGGTCGCGAGCGAGGCCGGGAGCGGCCGCCCGATGCCCTGGTTGGCGAACCAAGCGAAACCGGCGCCTTCGGCGAGCGGAGCCCGAAGAGCCACATACGACGGCCCGGCCGGTAGCCGGTCAGCCAGGGCGACGATGTCCCGCTCGTCGGCACCGCGGCCGTGCAGCAGCACCACCAGCGGCGCGCTGGCACTGCCGGCCTCCTCGAGCGTGGTGTGCCACAGCGCGGTCGTGCTCATCACGGCTTCACCGAGACTTCGAGCCGGTTGCCCCAGGGGTCGTCGAAGGTGACGGCTCGTCCGTCGTCGGCGACGGGCACCCGGTGGTGGAGGAGACGTTCGCCGAGCGAGCCCAGGTGGTCCTTCTCGGGCAGCTCGATGCGGACGAGTCCGAGCCCGAGCGCGGCCCGCCGGCGTCCGGCTCCGGCACTGGTCCAGGTGTTCATGGCCATGTGGTGGTGATAGCCGCCGGCGCTGACGAACATCGCCTGCCCGCGCCACTCGGCGGTGGTCTCGAAGCCGAGCTGGTCGACGTAGAAGCGTCGGGCGGTCGCCAGGTCGCCCACGCACAGGTGGACGTGGCCGACGGTGGCCGGACGTGCGGCGGTCTGCTCGGCGGTGCGCTGGTCGAGGTGCTCGCGCAGGTACTGGTTGGGGTCGAGCAGCAGGTTGTTCATCTCGACCCGGCCGTGCGTCCAGCTCCAGGCGGTGCGGTCACGGTCCCAGTAGAGCTCGACGCCGTTGCCTTCGGGATCGGTGAAGTAGAACGCCTTGCTGACCAGGTGGTCGGCGCTGCCGGTGAACGAGGCGGGGTGTCGCGACGCGATCGCGTACACCACGGCGGAGAGGTCTGCTTCGGTCTCGAACAGCACGGCGATGTGGAACAGCCCGGCCTGACGTGCCCCCGCGTGCTTCAGCTCGGGGGCGTGATCGAGGACCACGAGGGGGGTCTGCCCGCGGCCGAGGGTGACGCGGCCGCTGTCGCTGGTCAGCACGGTCAGACGCACGGCGTCGCGGTAGTAGTCCGTCATCGTGTCCAGGTCGGCGACGCGAAGGGTGACGGCGCCCATGGACAGGTCGGCCGACAGGAGGTCGGCGCCGGAGGTGGTCAGCATGGCTGCGGGTGTCCTTTCAGGGTGAGCGGGTCGAGACGGTCCGGCTGCCCGGGCAGGGCGGCACCGGGCCGTCTCAGGATGTTCAGTGGTGGAGGCCGAACCCCGCCGGTCCAGCTGATCTTTTCGCCGGCGGCCAGGGTCAGCTGCAGGAAGCCGAGGGCCTCCAGCTCGTGCGCGCGCTTGAGCGACCCGGCGTCGACGGCGTGGGCCCCGCCCGCGGTGACGAGGGCGGCGAGGGCCTCCTTCGCGTCGGCGTCGTCGCCGGCGATCAGCACCGTGGTCGTCGTCGGACCGACCGACCGAGAGCTGAGCGTGGCGGCGAAGTTTGTGTTGAACGCCTTGAGGACCGAGGACGTGGGGAGTGACTGCGCCAGCTCGGCGGTCGCCGAGCTCCCCTCGGGGACGGTCAGGCTGTCGAAGGTGGCGAAGTCGAGCGGGTTGGTGATGTCGACGACCGTCTTGCCGCTGAGCTGGTCGCTGTAGCGGGCGACGATGGCGGCGAGCGCGCTGTGGGGAACGGCGAGGACGACCACGTCGCCCGTGATGGTGGCGACGTCGTCCTTGCTGCCGATGTGCTGTACCTCGGCGCCGCCCGCGGTGAACAAGCCGCCGATGGCGCTCCCCATGGTGCCGGTGCCGAAGATCGTGGTGCTGGTCATGCTGAGCTCCTTCGTGGGCTCGTGCGCAAGTTGTTTTATCTACAACCAAACCCTAGCACGAATACTTGTAGGAACAACCTTTGGCGGTACGCTGCCCTCATGGAAACGCCGTGGCTCAGTGTTCAAGAGCAGCAGGTGTGGCGGCGGTTGGCCGCAGTGCTGGAGCTGCTCCCTGGGGTGCTCAACTCCGAGCTCAGCCGTGAGAACGGTCTGACCCACTTCGACTACTTCACCCTGGCGATGCTGTCGGAGGCGCCCGAGCGGACGTTGCGCATGCGGACCTTGGCGGGGCTGACCAACGCCAGCCTCCCGCGGCTGTCCAACGTGGTGAGCCGGTTGGCCTCGAGAGGGCTGGTCGAGCGGAGACCGTGCGAGGACGACCGCAGGGCGACCGACGTCGTCCTCACCGAGGCGGGGTGGGCGAAGGTGGTGGAGGCCGCTCCCGGGCACGTGCAAACGGTCCGCGCCTCTGTCTTTGACCTGCTCGACCCCGACCAGGTCGACCAGCTGTCCATCATCTGCGAACGACTGCTCGACGGGCTGGACCCCCACCACCGCCTCGTGGGTCACGGCCGGAAAGCCTGATCGAGCTCCACGACACTGACAGGGCCCTGGTCAGTCGACCGTGGGTCGAGGACCTGGCGGAGCCGCGACACGGTCGACCCGTACCGGCAGGGCCTCTTCGTGTTCGGCCGCGCCGCCAGCACCGACGACGCGCCCACGGCGCCTTCGGCCGGAACGCCTACGCGGCGATCAAGGCCGATCCCGCTACCGCGGTCGGCTCGGGGTGAGCGCCCCGGCAACTCGGTCGAAGCGCAGCGGAAGGCGGACGGGGCCGGTGTTGCCGGAGACCGGCAGCCATTCTCCGGGACCGTCGGCGGTGATCCCGGGCATCCGGGCGGCGAGCAGGGGCAGGGCGACGCTCATGTCGGTGCGGGCGACGAAGTGGCCGAGGCAGAAGTGCAGGCCGCCGCCGAAGCCGCTGTGCTGGGGTCGGTTCGTGGCGGTGATGTCGAAGCCGGGCTCGGCGCCCATCGCGCGCGGGTCGGTCCCGACGGCGTGGGAGAGCACCTGGACGATCCCGCCGCGGGGGACGGCCAGGCCGTAGAGGTCCACGTCCTCGGTCGCCTCGCGGGTCACCCATGTGACGGTGGGGTTGACCCGCATCACCTCCTCGACCGCGTTGCCGCCCAGCTCGGGCCGTTGCGCCAGCAGCGCCCACTGGTCGGGGTGAGCGAGGAAGGTCTGCAGGGCGAGCCCGAGCTGGTTGCGGGTGGTCTCCATCCCGGCGAAGGCCAGGAAGACCAGGCCGACACTCAGCTCACGCCGGGTCAGCGTGTCGTCGTGCTCGTGCGCGGTGACGAGCGTCGTGACCAGGTCGGCGCGCGGATGGCGCTGCCGGTCGGCGATCACCTCATCGACGTAGCCGCTCAGCCCGGCCAGGGCCGCCTCGATCCGCGGCAGGTCCTGGAGGAGGTTGACCCCGAACGACTTGCCCAGGTCGTCGGCCCAGTGCGCGACCTGCGGCCACTCGTCGTCCGGCAGACCGAGCAGCAGGCAGATGATCCGGGCGGCGTACGGCTCGGCGAACTCGCGGACGAACTCCACCCGACCCTGCCCGGCGTAGCGGTCGATCAGCTCGTGCGCGAGGGCCTGGAACTGGGGCCGCATGGCCTCGATGGTCCTGCTGCGGAACGCCGGGCCGAGCAGCTTGCGCAGGCGGAGGTGGTCGGGGCCTTCGAGACTGAGCAGCGTCTCTCCCCACCACTGGGCGAACGCCCCGTCGTGGACGCCGTTCTGAGCCGGCCACCGGGCGTTGCCCTGCTGGAAACGCTTGTCCTTCAAGACAGCCGTCCCCTCGGCGTAGCGCAGCACGGCCCAGCCGTACGGGGTGACGGCGTACCAGTCCTGTTCCCGGGCCTGGTGCACCGCCGGCGAGGTGACGTTGAAGCCGGGATCGGCGAGGTCGAGGAACGCGGCCATGCGCCGATGCTAGGACCTGAGGGACGAGACAGCCGGATGGTGACAACCCCGCCAGACCCGGCCGTGCTCCGTCGCCCCTGGGATGCGGTCCTGGTTGGTGATCGAGGCAGGGCGCCGGCCCACGAGCACCGCTCACTTCCAGCGTGCCGGGGACCAGTCGGGTGCGGATCCGCCGCGAATCACCAGTGTCGGCTGGGGTGAGGAACAGCTGGCGACGTCCTGCTTGATCCAGATACCCGCTTTGCCGGCCCAGGCGAGAGCGGTCGACTTCGGGGACCAGGTCGGGCTGGCGTGGGCGGCTTCGCCGTTGGTAACGCAGGTGTACAGGGGCATCGACGGTCGCCGACCGGTGCGGGCGTCGCCGCTCACGGCGTACCAGGCGATGCTCGAGGTGCCCTTGAAACCACGGATCTCGGCCAGCCAGCGGCCGTTGCGGGAGAGCTCGCCGTCGGCCAGATCGGTGCTGGGGAAGGTGTAGTCGTGGTCGTCGAACCAGTGCCGCGGGCTCTTCGTCAGGTCCTGCAGCATGACCTGGGATCCGTAACCGCCGGTCTGGAGGGTTCGGGTGTTGGTGATCCAGCTGGCGGCTCGGAAGTAGGTCGAACGGCCGGCGTGGGTGCGATGGGTCGCTGAGGTATAGCCGGTGGCGTAACGAGTGAGGCAGTCGGCGCCGATCGGGCAGCTGTAGCGGACGAAGCTCCAGGCGATGGTCTTGCCGTTCGGTGAGATCGCGACGTCGTTGACCGCACCGTCCAACGCCTCGCCTGCGCTGTTGAACAGCCGGGGCGGGTTGATGGTGTTGAGTACCTTGCCGCGTTGGCTCATCCGGATGATCTTGGAGCCGCGGGCGACAACAATGGTGCCTCGGTCAGACTCCGACGGGGAGTGGTACGCGTGGGCCTTGGTTCCGTCCTTCGTGATCTTGCGGGCATGGCTGCCGTCACCCAGGGCGATCCACACGTTGCGGCCCTTGATGAAGACGATCGACCCGGAGGTGTCGCTCGTTCGGACCGCAGTGCGGGCTGCCCCGGGTTCTTGATCTGATACGGCGCGGGAGGAGACAGTCGTCGCGTGGGCGCTCATGGCGGGTGCGGCAGCCACGACTGTGGCGACGGGCAGCAGCAGGGCTGCCACCGTGCAGTGGACCAGCCGGGCAAGGACTGGCGGGGTCGAGATGGGCATGGCGGTTCCTTTGGGAGAGGTCGTTTCGAGCGACGTCGTGTCGTGTGAGCTCACGGAACGAGCGTTACTGCGGCGACCGGCCGGCGCCATCCCAGGTCTGTGGGGATCTCGCCTCGGTTCAGGTGAGCACGAACTGGCCGATCAGCTCGCGTCTGCTGCTCACGCCGAGCTTGTCGAAGACCGACTTGAGGTGGTCCTGGACGGTGTGCGGCGAGAGGTGCAGGGCCGCAGCGACGTCCTTGGTCGAGGCGCCCTGGAGGATGTGGGCGACGATCTCCTGCTCCCGGGCCGTGAGTCCGCGCGCGGCGATTGTCATCTGGCCGACGGTCGCCGGATCGGCCCGCTCGACGGTCAGCACGACCGGCCGCTCCGAAGCCGCTCCCGTGAGCGCCACGGCTCGTGCGCGGAGCCAGCCGCCGGTCGCGACGGGGATGCGGGCTTCGACCGGACGTCCTGTCGTGCGGGCTGACACGGCGACGAAAAGCACGCTCGCGGGCAGCGACCCGTGGTCCCACCCGCCCAGCTCCTCGATCACCTTCTCGGTTCCGCTGCTCATGTCCACGACCCGGTCGGTGGCGTCGACGATGAGGACCACCGGGGCGTCACTTGTGGTCGGGGTGGCGGGGTTGTCGGCGTAGAGCACCCGTCGAACGGCGTCCGCCACAACCTCGTGCGCGCTCGCGACGAGCAGTCCCTCCGCCGCGGTGAACGGCGGTTCGTCCTGCCCGCGGTAGAGGGCCAGCACACCCCAGGTCGTCGTCTGACCGCGGCACACCAGCCGCAGCTCGTCGCTGAACCCGAACTGCGGGGTCATGTATTCCCGGAGTCGCCGACACTGTTCGGGATGGCCGTTGGTGTCGATCGAGAGCACCCCGACCGGTACGGCACGCTGGGCGAGCTCGGTGAACTGGTTGATGTCGGGTGCCCCGTACTCGGCGGCGGCGAAGTCCTCCTCGCCCAAGGGCAACGGGCTGGACTTGTACGCGGCGTTGATGAGGCCGCTGATCGGGTCGGTCGTGGCCAGGCAGGCAAAGCTGAACGGCACCTCGGCGGCGATGGCGGCGAAGACGGCGTCGGCCAGCGACTCCATCTGGCAGCTTCCGGCGGTCGCCGCGCGGACCCGCTCGGGCAGCGAACGCGTCCGTCGACGCATGGTGGTCATGCGGTCATCATGACCGATCGGCAGCGGCGGCGGACCCGCTGGCGGCACAGAAATCCCCACATTGTTGGGATAGCCCGGCCCAAGCCGAGCCGCGACAGTTGAGCCATGACCCCTACGGCACCCTCCAGCTCACCGACCGTCCCGTCCCGCCTGTGGTGGACCAGCGAGCACCAGCACTCCCGCTGTTGGTGGAACTGGGAGCTGGGACGGTGGGTGTGCCCGACCCCGACCGCTCCCGCCCGTACCGACGAGAGTCAGGTGCTCCGGTGACGGCGCCTGACTCGTCTCGGTCCGACCGGCCACTGGTCGACACCCGGGACATGGTCCTCGTGCACACCGCGATGCTGCGCGAGTTCCGGCTCGCTCCGGCCGCGGTCCGTCGCGTCGCCGAGGCCGACAGCAGGCAGGCGGGCGTCGTCGCCGACCATCTCCGGTTCCTGGGCGAGCTGCTGCACCACCATCACCAGGGTGAGGACGATCTGCTCTGGCCCAAGCTGCGGGCCCGGACGGGATCGGACGCCCTGCTGGTCATCGAGGCGGTCGAAGCACAGCACGAGGACATCGACGCGACCCTTCGCGACGTCGAGCAGCTCCGCTCTGCGTGGGCCGCCCACCCCGTCGCCGGCCTCCGGGAACGTCTGGCGGCGGCCCTCGAGCGGCTGCATCTCGTGTTGCGCGACCACCTGGACCTCGAGGAGCGGGCGCTGCTTCCACTGGCGGCAGCGGTGCTCACCGACGAGGAGTGGCACGCGGTGGGCGAGGCGGGAGCGGCGTCCATCCCCACACCGACCATGCCGCTGGTCCTGGGCATGTTCGCCTACGAAGGAGACCGGGCTGTTCTCGCCACCATGCTGTCGAGCGCGCCGCTACCGGTCCGCGTACTCATCCCCAGGATCGGTTCGCTGGTCTACGCCCGGCGAGCCCGACGGGTGCACGGCCGCCGCCGCCCCTGACCGACAGAGTCCGACCCGACCCGCCAGAGACGCCGGGTGAGGATGACGGCGAGGACGGTGCCGACGGAGGTCAGGAGCCCGCCCTCATCGCTGAACCAGCCGGTGCTGGCGGTGGCTCGCGTCGCCGGTTCGGCGACGAGGTAGAGCGCGGCGTTGAAGGAGCCGTGCAGCACGAGCGCCGGCCAGAGGCTGCCGGTCCTCAGTCGGAGCCAGACCAGGGGGTAGGCCAGCGCCACGCACTCGACCACGAACCAGGCGGCTGTCCAGAGCGTCGGTACGCCGACGGGCACCGCGCCCGGCACCAGCAGGATCAGCGGCAGGTGGAACGCGGCCCACAAGCCTCCCACCGCGAGAGCGGTTCGGTCTGCGCGGAGCCGGGCGGCGAGTCTCGGGGCGAGGAAGCTGTTCCAGCCGAGCTCCTCGCCGACGGCGAGCGCCATCCAGGGCAGGACGCCCATCACAAGGCCTGTAGGCACGACCAACATGGACGGCAGGCCACCCCAGGTGCCGGACCAGCCGGCGGCCGCGAACCGGCCGGCCCCGCTCAGCCAGACTCCCGCGTAGCTGAGCGCCACCGCGAGCACGCCGACCAGCCATGCCGCGCCCAGGCTGCGCCAGGAAGCGCGGCGGAAACCCCAGGTCGGTCGGGTCCGGGCCACGGCCCAGGCCAGCAGGGCTGCGACCGCTGGGATCACCGCCTGACCGTAGAGAGCCAGCTGCACCAACCCCGACCCTTGGTCGGGGTGCTGGGCGTCGGCCCCCAGGTCCGCGGCGACCACGTTGGCCGGCACCACCAGTGCGGCGACGACCGTCAGGTAGAGCGCTACCGACGGCCTGCGTCCACGGTGCTCGATCGGCGCCGGCACGGGAGCGCGGGTCACGCTCATGCGGACCGCACCTCGCTCGGGCCAGGCCGGCCGATCAGGCCCGCGACCTGCGCTCGCACCCAGTCGTCGTAAGCCAACGGGGACCGGCCGAGCAGCTCGGCCGTCCGGGCGACAGCGGCCGGGTGGGTCTGCTGGGCGAGCCGGCCGAGCAGCCGGAAGGAGGCCCGGTAGTCGGTTCCTTTCCGCCCGGCGGGTAGTCGCCGCGCGGCGACCGCCCGCCAGAGCTCCGGGTCGTCGCCGGTGTAGTTCACCGGCCGACCGAGGACGTCGGCCCAGACTGCGGCGGACTGGGAGCCGCTGAGTGTCTGCGGTCCGCAGACCGGGTAGGTGCCCGCCGGGAGGTCCGGGCGGAGCAGCACCCGGGCAGCGACCTCGCCGACGTCGGCGACCGCGACCCGATTCATCCCGCGCAGCGGGCAGGGGTAGGAGCCAGCGAGGATCTCGTCGGCGAAGAGCAGGTCGTTGTCGTAGAAGTTGGTGGGCACCAGCAGCACCGCGCTGGGCAGCGTCACTTCCACCAGCCGCCCGATCCGCAGCTTGGGCCGGTAGGCCCGGAAGAGCCCGCTCATCAGCACACCGCTCAGCCGGCCGCGTCGGGTGCGTCCGCTGACGTGCACCCCGACGAAGACGAGCCGGACGCCGGCGTTGGCGCACGCGTTGACGAAGGTCTGGGCCAGCTGCTCCTCGTCGTCGGCGTGGGGCGAGACGTAGCAGGCGGCGAAGACCCCGGCGAGAGCGTCGCGGACCGCTCCGGCATCGGCGAGGTCACCGACGACCTGCTCGACGTCGGTGAAGGCCGGGCCGTCCTGGTGGCGGCGGACCAGCACGCGGACCGGTACGCCGCGGGCGACGAGCGCGGCCAGGGTCGCACCGCCGATGGTGCCGGTGGCCCCGACGACCAGCACCGGGGCGAGCTGATGGGGATCAGGAGGTGAGGGATTCATCGTCCGTCCTTGAGCAGGGCGCTGGATGCGCCGGATGTCGCCACGGTGCCGGCGGCCGCTTGAGAACGGCTTGGCGCTGAGTTGGCGGCGGTACGCGACGTTGGGCAGGCGTGGCCGTTAGGCTCGCCGCGTGCTCGAGATCGCGGTCCTCGGAGCGGTCGCTGCGCGCCTGGACGGGGTCGACGTGGAGCTCGGCGGGCCTCGTCAGCGGGCGGTCCTGGCGATGCTGGTGGCGGCCGGTCCCGGGCGGCTGGTCTCGGTCGACCGCTTCGTCGAGGACCTGTGGGCCGGCGAACCGCCCCCCAAGGCGCTGGCCGCGCTGCACGCGTACGTCTCCAAGCTCCGCCGTGCCCTCGAGCCCGCCCGGGTGCGACGGCGGCCGGCGGCGGTGATCGTCAGCGCGCCGCCAGGCTACCGGCTGAACCTGCCCGTCGAGGCCGTCGACTCGTGGTGGTTCGACGTCTTGACCGCCCAAGCTGGCCGGACCGACGATCCAGCCCAGGTCGTCGACCTGTTGGAACGTGCGGACGCCTGCTGGCACGGGGCCCCCTTCGCCGCCTACGCCGACCATGCCTGGGCCCGACCGGTGGCGGAGGCGCTGATCGAGCGGCGAGCAGGGGCGACCGAGCTACGGGCGGCCGCGCTGCTCAAGCTAGGCCGCGCGGCGGCCGCGTCGTCGGTGCTGCTGCCGCACGTGCGGGAGCACCCGCTGCGCGAAAAGGGGGTCGAGCTGCTCGCGACCGCGCTGTACCGCGACGGTCGCCAGGGTGAGGCGCTGGCCGCGATCGCCCGGATCCGCAGCGACCTCGCCGAGGAGCTCGGTGTCGACCCCGGTCCGCGGCTGCGGGCGCTCGAGGTGGACGTCCTCGGCCACGCCGACCGCCTGGCCGGCCCGCCAGCCCCTTCGCCGCAGCCGGACCTGGCCGATACCGGGCCGGCTCCCGCACCGGCACCGGTACCCATCGACACCTTCGTAGGTCGGGAGGATGAGCTGACCCGGCTGCGGGAGGCGTTCGACCTGGTCAGCGCGAGCGGCCGGCCCGGGGTGGTCTGGGTCAGCGGTGAGGCGGGGATCGGCAAGTCGACGCTCGCCGAGCAGCTCGCCCAGCGCTTGCCGGACGACGTGGTCGTGGCTCGGAGCCGCTGCCCGGACGTGGTGGGCGCCCCGTCCGGCTGGCCGTGGCAGGAGGTGCTGCGCGAGCTCGGCCGGACCGAGGCGGTGGCTCCGGCCGACGCCTTCACCCTGGGCCGGATGGTGGAGCGCTCGCTGGCCGAGCAGTCCGGTCGCCCCGTCCTGGTGCTGCTGGAGGATCTGCACCGCGCTGAGGAGGAGACGCTGCAGGTGCTGCGGCAGGTGCTGGCTACCCGGGTAGCGCTGCTGGTGGTCGGCACGTTTCGCAGCGACCATGTCGGTGCGGCGCTCGGGACCGCCCTGGCCGCAGTCGCCGAGCGGACGGTGCTGCAGGTCGAGCTCGCCGGCCTCGCGGCGGAGCCCGCCACCGTACTCCTCTCCCGCTTCGGTCGCCGGTCCCTTCCGGCCGACACCGCTCAGGCGCTGGTCGCCCGCTCGGGAGGCAACCCCTTGTTCCTCCGCGAGATCGGTCAGCTCGTCTCGGCCGAGGGCGCTACTGCCGGCCTGTCGGTGCCGCCGGTGATCCGTGAGCTGCTGAACCGCCGGATCGACCGGCTACCGGCGTCGGTGGTCGACCTGCTGGCGCGGGCCGCCGTCCTGGGCCGGGACCTCGACCTCGACCTGCTGGTCACCGTGGAACAGGTCCGCGGGGGCCTGACCGAGGACGAGGTGCTGGAGGCGCTGGACGCCGGCCTGGTCGCGGGGCTGCTGGAGCTGCGCGGTCCGTCCGGGCCGCGGTTCGCCCACGCGCTGACCCGCGACACGCTGTACGAACGTCTGCCGCCGCTCCGCCGCCGCCGGCTGCATGCGGACCTGCTGGGCGTGCTCGAACGCGACCGTCCGGACGGGGTGGAGGCGCTGGCGCACCACGCCGCGGCCAGCCTCGAACCGCGGACGGCGGCACGAGCTGCCGGTCACCTCGAGACGGCCGCGACGGCGGCCGCGGCCATCGGGGTGTCAGGTGAGGTCGTCCGGTACGCCAGCGGAGCGCTCGCCGCCCTCGACCTGCTGCCAGCCGACCCGCCGCGCCGGCTACGGCTGCTGCGGCTGCTCGGCGGCGCCCAGGCCGGAACGGGTGACACCGCCGCCGCCCGGGCCACCCGCGCCGTCGCGGTCCAGCTCGCCCAGACCGACGGCACGCCCCGGGACGTGGCCGAACAGCTCACCTGGGACACCCCGACGGTCTGGACAATCCGCGAGCTCGGCCGAGTCGACACCCAGCTGGTCGAGCGCCTCGAGCGTGCCCTGGCCGAGACCGGGCAGGCGGACCTGGCGTTGCGCTGCCGGCTGCTCTCCTCGCTCGTGCTGGAGACCGAGTCCAGCGCGTTGGTCCCGCGCGCAGAGGAGGCGGCCGCGGAGGCTGTTGCGCTGGCGTCAATGACCGGGGACCCGAGGCTGATCTGCCAGGCGCTGAACGCCGCCTACCTGGTCACCTCGCCGCCGCGACCGCCCGACCGCCAGTGGCAGGTCGGGCACGAGATGCTGGCCGCTGCCCAGCGGGCGGGCTCCGTCGGTCACGAGGCCGTCGCGCGGCACATCCTGTTCGGCGCGGCAGCCGGGGACGGCGACCTGACGGCGGCGGAGGTGCAGGTCGAGCAGGCCGTCCGCTGCGCGGCCGCCGGTCAGCTGCCCGGGCTGCTGGGGGTCAGCGCGCTCTTCGACGGGGCCCGCCGGCTCGTGGTCGGGGACCTCGAGGGCGCCGAGGTCGAGTACGGCGCGGTCGTGGCCGGCATGGAGGCAAGCGGTGACCCCAACGCCGCCGGGTTGGCGGTGCTGCTGCGGTTCGCGACTGCGGCCGCGCGCGGCGACACCTCAGCCCTGCGCGCCGATCTGCAGAGCTACCTCGACGCGCCGCAGCTGCCCTTCCGCGACCTGCTGGTCCGCGCGCTCCTGGACGCCGGCGAGCGGGTCGAAGCGAGGTCGCTGACGGCGAGTCTGGAGCCGCTGCCGCATGCGTACCTGTGGGACTTCTTCCGTTTCGTGCGCGCGGCCAACGCAGCCGAGCTCGGTGACCTTGCCGGCTGCGAGGCCGGCTACGCCGAGCTGACTCCCTTCACGGGCCGCCTGGCCGGGCTGTCGAGCGGCTCGATGACCCTCGGTCCGGTCGACCACGTGCTCGGCCTGACCGCCGCGGCCCTCGGACGGCGGGACGACGCCATCCGACACGTGCAGGCGGCACGCGCCCTGGCGGACCGGTACGGCAACCGCGCGTGGTCGGCACGAGCCGCCCAGGTCAGCGCCCGCCTCGCCGCGGGCGGCTGAGGGCCGCAACTCGTTCGCAAGTGGCTGGTGAGCGGATCGAGCGAGGGTGATCAGGTCGCGGCGCACCAGGCGCCCTGCTGCCACCGGAAAGGCCACCCTCGTGAACCCCTTGATCCTCCGCTCCCTGAGCGGATCCGCCCTGGTCCTCGGCGCCGTCGGCTGCCTCATCGGCGGCGTGCTGCACCCCGTCGTCGACGGCGAGGCCCACAGCATCGCCGCCATCACCGCACCCGGCGAGCTTCTCGGCAGTCTGACCCTGCTGATCGGGACCGTACTGCTGCTGCTCGGGCTGCCCGGCGTGTACGGCTGGCTCGCTGGCCGGCTCGGCCGCCTCGGCCTGGTCGGCTTCGTCTTGTACTTCCTCGGCAACCTGCTGAGTGCCGTCCCGCACCTGGTGGTGATGGCTCTGCTCGGACCGGTCGTAGCGCGGCGGGCACCGGAGCTGATCTCCCACGACGACATGATCATCGACTCCCCGCTCTTCGCGACGGAACAGATGATCTTCGGTCTCGTCCTGGTGGCTGGGTTGTTGATCTTGAGCATCGCGTTGGTCCGCTGCCGGGCGCTGCCGCGCTGGATCGGCGTTGTGGGGCTGGTCGGGTCCATGATCGTCTTGATCCCGCTGCCGGAACAGGCGGTCACGACCGGGCTGCAGGTCGAGCTGGCCCGGGCTGTCATGATCGGTGGGCTAGGCCTTATCGCCGTCCGCTCGACCAGAGCGGGGGAGAAGTCGCCCGGTGCGGCCCACGCCGAGCTGGTCGTGGGCGTTTCGCACTAGCGGCTCGAGCCGCTCACCCGTACGGGTTGGCGCTGGTCACTCGGCGAGAGCGGCGCGAACCAGGCTGGTGGCCGCCCACCGGAGGGTCTCTTCTTCCTGGTGGGCGGTGAGGTCGCGGACGTCGCGGAGGACCACCATCGCCTCCCAGCCGATGATGACGGTCAATGCCGACAGCAACCGGTCGTACCGCTCGGCGCCCAGCTGCTCCCGGGCCGGTTCCAGGGCGTTCTCGATCCAGCCGACGCGCCGGTAGCCGCGCCGCGGACCGTCATGCGCCGGCGCCGGCACGTCGACGGTCAACGCGATGATCTTGCGCCCCAGCGGCAGCGTGACCGAGGCCGTGGCCAGCAGAGCCCGGACGAGCCCGTCAACGGCGCTCACGGCATCGCCGCCTCTGTTCTCGTCGAGGGCGGCGTCGACCAGTGCCGCGCTGAGCGCGCCCGCCGTCGCGTCGAGCACCAGCTGGTCCACGGTCGGGAAGTGCATGTAGACCGTGCGCCGCGAGACGTCGGCCTCGGCGGCGATGTCGTCCACCGACGGGTCGCGTCCAAGGGCGATCAGACGGGTGGTCGCCTCGACGATCGCTGCCCTGGTCCGGCGCTTCTGCGCGACCCGTCCCGCTTCTGGTCGGCGCACGGAACCCGGCTCTGCCTCTTGACTCGTGGTCACCAGTGCACTATACCTATGTGCATTCATTGCACACTAGTGCAGTATTGAGAGGAGTCGTTATGATCCAGTTCTTCAACTGCTTCGAAGTCCCTGCCGGCCAGGAGGACGAGTTCTTCCGGCTGTGGACCGAGGTCAACCACTACATGGTGACCAAGCCGGGCTACGTCAGCCACCAGCTCCACCGGTCGGTCGACGCGGATGCTCGGTACCGGTTTCTCAACCACGGTGTGTGGCGCAGCGCCGAGCACTGGCGCGCCGCCCACGACCAGGGCTTTCGTGCCCTGGTGAGCCGGCCTGAGTGGGCGGCTTTCACCTCCACCCCGGGGCTCTACGACGTCGTCCACGAGGGCTCCGTCGACCCCGTGCCTGCGTTGGGCTGATCCGGTGGAGACGCGAGCTGACCCTTCCCGATAGGGGGCGAGCGGGTGGCCAAAGCTCGCGCTCAAACCAGCTGAAGTGCGTGCTGGGGGTTTGGCGGTTTTGGCCACCTCGCCGGCGCAGGGTCGAGGGCAATGCCTCGTCCGTCAGGTGCCTTGCCGCCTGCTGGCGATGCCGATGACGGCCAGGGCCGCAGCGGTGAGGACGGCACAGCCGACGAAGCCGCCGCGGTTTCCTAGCACGCAAGGGAACCGAGGGCGATGAGCGGTCCGAAGGCTATCGCAGCGACGCGGCGGGTGTTCGTGAAGAGACCGGTGGACAGGCCGGGTCGCGGGATCATCTGCTGGAACAGAGGCAGACCGACGCCGGCGATGGCGGCGAACGCTCAGGGGTTCAGGGGCTGTAGGAGGAGGAGCAAAGCGGAGCCGGGGGTCGCGGCAATCCCCACGTAGTAAACGATTCCGGACACCGTGCCGGTGGTCAGGAGCCGGAGGCTGGAGTAGCGCCCGCTGAGCCGACCGATCAGCGCCAGGGCCGGTACCTCCAGGCCAGCGACCACCCCGAGGGCGATGCCGGCCCAGACCACGTCCATGCGTAGGGTCTCGGCGACGAACAGCGTCAGGAACGATGTGACGGTGGCGTTCCCGGCCTGGAGCAGGACGAACGCGGCCACGATCAGCCACGATCGCGCTTCGGCTCAGCGCGAGGTCCTCCTCCTCGGCTCGGCGGGCGGGGGCTCCGTCGTTCGCGATGACGCGTCGTCGGTGCTGGGCGCCGAGGGCGGAGGTGGTGGCGAGGTTCAGTACGGCGACCGCGGCCAGCGGCAGCGTCGTGGTGAGCCCGAGGAGCAGCGCCTGCACCAGGGTGAGCACTGCACAGCCGAGCTTCGGCGCAGGTCGTCGTGGTGGCGGTCGGCGTAGGCAGGAACCAGCATCGAGGAGACGAAGCCGCTGGCGTGGTAGACGCCGAGGACCCAGCCGAGCTCGGCGGTGGAGGCGTCGTACAGCCTGACCAGGATCAGGGGCAGCGCCGGGCTGAGGGAGGCGATGTGCAACCCCCGCAGCAGGGCCGTGGAGGGACGAGGAGCTGGCTCACCGGGCCGGACCGGCCGGCACGACCTCGGTCAGGTACCTCGGACTGGTCCATGGGCTCCACGCTATGAAGCCGAAGCCGGTTTGAGCAGTGGCTGCTGGTAGCCCGGTCGACCTGCCCTACGCCTGCCGGGCTCCGAACGACACTAACCTGGTCGCTGTGACGCAGCCGCTGGATGAGGGGCCGTTCTTCCACGGCACGAAGGCCGACCTTCGCGTCGGCGACCACCTGACGGCCGGCTTCCGGTCGAACTACCGGCCGGAGGTCGTGATGCGGCACATCTACTTCACGGCTCTCCGCGACGGCGCCGGACTGGCGGCGGAGCTGGCGGTCGGCGAGGGCGCCCCGCGGGTGTACGCCGTCGAGCCGACCGGAGCGTACGAGGACGACCCGAACGTGACCGACAAGAAGTTCCCGGGCAACCCCACGCGTTCCTACCGGAGCGTTGCCCCGCTACGGGTGATCGGCGAGGTCACGGACTGGACACGCCTGACGCCAGAAGCGCTGCAGTGGTGGCACGAACGACTTGCGGCACTCCGCGCCGACCCGCGGGCGGAGATCCTCAACTGACATGACGCGACGTCTGACGTTCCTCTTCGCTCTCGCCGGCGGGGCCGCCGTCGGCAATCTCTACTGGTCGCAACCGCTCCTGGACTTCATCGCCCGGGACCTGCGGACCGACACGGCGTCGGCCGGGTGGCTGGTGACCGCGACGCAGCTCGGGTACGCGCTGGGCATCCTGCTCTTCGTGCCGCTCGGAGATCTGCTCAACCGACGCTTCCTCGTCCCGGTCGCGCTGCTCTGCTCGGCGGCGGCCCTCGGGGCGAGCTCCCTGGCTCCGACGTTCACCGTGCTCATCGTCACGCTGGCCCTGGTCGGCCTCACGACCGTGTCGGGGCAGATATTGGTTCCGCTCGCGGGCGACCTGGCTGACGACGCCACCCGGGGCCGGGCGGTCGGTACGGTCGTGGCGGGGATCCTGACCGGCATCCTGGCCTCGCGGACCGTCAGCGGACTGATCGCCGGCGTCGCGGGCTGGCGCGCCATCTACGTCGCCGCCGCCGTCCTCGCGGTCGTCCTGGCCGTGCTGCTCTTCCGCGCGATTCCGTCGATGGAGCCGCGCACCCGGCTGAGGTACCCGGAGCTGATCGGGTCCGTGTTTTCGATCGTGCGGCGCGAACGCGTCATCCGGTGGAGCCTCGTGCTGGGCGGCACCTCGTTCGGGGTCTTCACGATGTTCTGGACGTCGCTGACCTTTTTGTTGAGCGCCCCGCCCTTCTCGTTCTCCGTCTCGATCATCGGGCTGTTCGGTCTGGTGGGCCTGGCCGGAGCGATCGCAGCCCAGCGGGCCGGCCGGCTCCACGACCGCGGTCTGGCTGTGCCCGCCATCGGGGTGGCCTGGAGCGTGGTGCTCCTCGCCTTCGTCGTCGCCTGGCTCGGCGCCACGTCCGTGGCGCTCCTCGTGGTAGCGATCATCCTGCTGGACGTGGCGATCCAGGGTCACAACATCATGCTGCAGACCCGGATGTTCCAGGTCGACCCCTCAGCGCGAAGCCGCATCAACACCGCCTTCATCACGAACAACTTCATCTGGGGTGCCGTCGGGTCCGGCCTCGCCACGTTCCTCTGGTCCCACGGCGGCTGGACGGCGGTGACCGTCGCCGGCGCGGCTCTCAGCGCATTCGCCCTCAGCGTGTGGGCAGCGGGACGGCGCGGCCCGCTGGACGTCGCCGCACCGCAGCCCGCCGGCTGACCTGTGGCCGTCCGGCCGACACACCGTGATGCCGCGGCACAGCCGGTATCGTTGCCCGTCACGCCGACCACCAACTCCTGCGCCTCCGCGGGGCGGCCGTGTCTGATGAGGATCCCCCGTGTGGTTCGAGTGGCTGATGGTCCTGGTCGGCCTGGTGCTGACGGTGGGCACCGGACTGTTCGTCGCCTCGGAGTTCGCCCTCGTCAACCTCGACCGGAACGACCTCGAGAACCGGCGGGCTGACGGCGAACGCCGGCTGGACACGACGATCAACGCCCTGCGGATCACGTCGACGCACCTGTCTGGTGCCCAGCTGGGGATCACGCTGACCACGTTGCTGACGGGGTTCACCTTCGAGCCGGCGGTGAGCGCGCTGCTCGCCGGCCCGCTCGAGGGGGTGGGCCTGCCGCCGTCGGCGGTGCCGGCGGTCGGGACGGTGACGGGGGTGGCGCTGGCGACCCTGTTCTCGATGGTGGTCGGCGAGCTGGTCCCGAAGAACCTCGCGCTGGCGCTGCCGGTGGAGACGGCCAAGCTGGTCCTGCCGTTCCAGACGGTGTTCACGATGGTGTTCCGGCCTCTGATCGCCCTGTTCAACAACACGGCGAACGCGATCGTGCGCGGGTTCGGCATCGAGCCGAAGGAGGAGCTGTCGGGGGCGCGTAGCGCCGAGGAGCTGAGCTCGTTGGTCCGCCGCTCCGCGCGGGAGGGCAGCCTGGACGCCGGCCACGCCACCCTGATCAGCCGCACCCTGCGCTTCGGTGACCGGACCGCCGCCGACGTCATGACGCCGCGGGTACGGATGGACAAGCTGCGGCTGGACGACAGCGCCGACGACGTCCTCGACCTGTCTCGGCGCACCGGCCGCTCCCGGTTCCCGGTGATCGGCGAGGACGCTGACGACATCCGCGGGGTCGTGCACATCAAGCAGGCGTTCGCGCTCGGCACGGAGGAACGGCGCCGGGTCCCGGCCGCGTCGCTGGCGGTCGAGCCGCCGCGGGTGCCGGAGTCGATGACGACGGAGACACTGCTCGGGCTGCTGCGCCGCGAGGGCTTCCAGCTGGCGGTGGTGGTGGACGAGTACGGCGGTACCGCAGGGCTCGTGACGTTGGAGGACCTGGTCGAGGAGCTGGTGGGGGAGCTCACCGACGAGCACGACCGGGCGCGGGTCGACCTGGTGCGGCTGGGTGACTCCTTCACCTTCGACGCCGCGTTGCGCCCCGACGAGCTGGTCGACCGTACGGGGGTCGAGGTGCCTGAGGACGAGGAGTACGAGACCGTCGGGGGGTTCATCGCCGACCGGCTCGACCGGCTGCCCGAGCTCGGCGACGAGGTCGCCCTGGACGCCGGGACCCTTCGGGTCGAGCGGATCGACGGCGGCCGGGTCGACCGGGTCCGGTTCACCCCGGCCGAGGTCGACCCCGCCGAGCTCGCGGAGGGGCACGCCGAGACCGAGCCCAAGAAGTCCCGCCAGGAACGACGGCAGGAGCGTGCGGCCCAGGAGGAGGCGGCCCAGGAAGAGGCGGTCCAGCAGCAGACGACTCAGGAACGGGCGGGCGTCGACCCGAGCACCGCCGGCCGGCAGGAGGTCGACCGATGAGCGAGATCCTCCCCGGCTTGATCTGGCTCGTGGCGCTGCTCACCGCGAACGCGTTCTTCGTCGGCGCGGAGTTCGCCGTCATCTCGGCCCGCCGCTCCCAGGTGGAGCCGCAAGCCGACGCGGGCAGCCGGGCGGCCAAGACGACGTTGTGGGCGATGGAGCACGCCACCTTGATGCTGGCGACGTCCCAGCTCGGCATCACCATCTGCTCGCTGCTCATCCTCAACGTCTCCGAACCGGCGATCCACCACCTGGCTGAGCTGGCGCTCGAGCCGACGGGCCTTTCGGCGGACACCGTGCGCGTGGTCTCGTTCGTCGTCGCGCTGCTCCTGGTCACCTTCCTGCACGTCGTGCTGGGGGAGATGGTGCCCAAGAACCTCTCGTTCTCGGTGCCCACCCGCGCGGCCCTGCTGCTCGCGCCGCCGTTGGTCATGGTCTCCAAGGTCCTCCGACCGATCATCTGGTCGCTGAACGCCCTGGCCAACGGCGGCGTGCGGCTGTTCGGGGTCGAGCCCAAGGACGAGGCCACGAGCGCGTTCACCCTCGACGAGGTGGCCGGCATCGTCGAGCAGTCCACCCGCGAGGGCATCCTCGCCGACCGCTCGGGGACGCTCTCCAACACCTTCGAGTTCACCGAGGCGAAGGTGGGCGACGTCGAGGTCCCGATCGACGACCTCGTCTGTCTGCCGCCCCGGGCCACTCCCGCCGACGTCCAACGGGCCGTCGAACGCGGGGGTTTCTCCCGCTACCCC
The DNA here is from genome assembly GCF_964244005.1 of uncultured Friedmanniella sp. Lineage (GTDB taxonomy): Bacteria > Actinomycetota > Actinomycetes > Propionibacteriales > Propionibacteriaceae > Microlunatus. Next base: position 77,329 of record NZ_CAXTHG010000005.1, read on the forward strand.
GTCCAGGATCCCGCCGGGCAACCCGTCGGCTACGTCCACCTCAAGGACGTGCTGGACCTGGTCGACGGGCCGGCGTCCCGGCTCCCGATCCCGCGCTCACGGATTCGCCATCTCGGCGCCACCGAGCAGACCTGCGACCTCGAGGACGCGCTGGCCGGGATGCGCCGCGACGGCTCCCACCTCGTCCGCTCCGTCGACCAGGACGGCGTCACCACCGGCGTGCTGTTCCTCGAGGACGTGATCGAGATCCTCGTCGGCGAAGTCGAGGACGCCACCTCCCGCACGAGCTCGTAGGAACAGCCAGCGCGACAGACGTATCACCACGCCCGAGCAGCAACTCCTCCTGCTGAACGCCGGCGCACCGCGGGCGCGAACGAGGAGTGACGTGGCCGAGCTGCAGATCTGGGGCGATGGAGTCGTCGGAACGGTCATCGGGGCGGCGGTGTGGAACGTCCGGACCGTGCTCGCCTGCGACTGGGCCGGCGGCCGCGTGCTCGCTTTCGCCGTCGAGGACGGATCGCTGACCCCGTGGGGCGACGGCTACCACGAGCCCGAGGGCATCGCGGTCGACGGCGACACCGCGTTCATCACCGAGCGGACCGGCGCGCTCCTGCGTCAGGACCTGCTCGCGCCCGGTCGAGCAGGTGCCGTCGAGGTGGCGAGCGGCCTGGGTGCGCCGCACCAGCTGGTGCTGCCCGGTGACGGGACGGCCGTCGTCGCCGACCGCGCGGGCGGCCGGCTGGTCCGGGTGGACCTCGCCAGTGGCGCCGTGGACGTGGTGGTCGCCGGTCTCGGTCAACCGGTGGGGCTGGCGGTCGGCGCGGACGGTGCCCTCTTCGTCGCCGAGCAGGCGGGCGGCGTCATCTCCAGGATCGACCCGGACGGCACCCGTACGGTGCTCACCAGTGGGCTGGTCGGTCCCTTCTTCCTCGGCTGGGCCGATCCCGACCGCACCCAGCTGCTGACCACCGAGCGCGCTCCCGCCCACCGGGTCGGCGTGCTCGACCTCAGCGCGCCGCTGCCGGTCGTGCAGCGGCTACTGGGCCGCAGCATCACCCAGCCCTCGGCGGCGATCATGGTCGGCGGCCGGCTCGTCGTGTCCGGCCAGGACCGGTTGGTGTCGTTGGACGCCAGCGCCGGTCTGCGGCCCGGGGTCGACGTCGGCGTACCGAGCGGGCCGATCTGGCCCGGCGGCTGGTCCGACGTGCCGATCAACACCGGCGTCAGCGGTTACACCCGCGCCGAGCTGGCCATCACCGTCGAGCCGGCCGGCGTGGCGACGATCTCGGAGCACCCCGGTGACGGGTTCGATCCTGTCCGGCCCACGGTCCGGCTGCTCGCCGGCGGTGGCCTGGGTGCAGCCGAGGTGGTCGTGCGGGACGCCGGACCGGGCAGTGCCGAGCTCGGTCGCGCCCCGATCTCCGTCGGCTTCGACGAGACGTCCCCCGTCGACGGGCCGCCCCTGTGGGTCGGCGACCGTACCTCGACTCCGTTGCTGCACACGCTGGCCCTGGTCCGCGGGGTCGACGACGCTGGCACTCTCCTACCCCGAGACGCCGCGGGCGCGGTGCTGCCCCGCTGGCGCGTGCTTGCGGTGCTCGTCGACACCGGCGACGCCACGTGGCCCACGACGCTCAGCCCGACCAGTCTGGCTCCCACCATCGCCGACGCGAAGTCGACCTGGGCCACGGTGCTCACGGGCGCCGGCAGCGTCGACGCGTTCTACCGGGAGCAGAGCGGCGGCCGGCTCGGGTTGCAGCTGGTCGGCGGGTCGGTGCAGGGCCCGGTGAGCCTGGGCCAGACCTGGTCCGACTGGTTCACCATGAGCAACGGCCAGTGGCTCGCCAAGGACGACGTGATGAACCGGGTCGTCGGGGCGCTGCAGGGGACTGGTATCGACTGGCAGCAGGTGGATGCGGTGTTCATGATCGTCCGCAGCGCGGGTGGCGGGCAGATCGTCTGGCCACGGGCCAACGGCAAGGCCGGCCCGTACAAGGTCAAGACCTTGGGGGGAGGCGACGCCGACGTGCTGCTCGGGAAGGTCGCCATGCCGCACGACCAGACCACCGCGCCCAGCCTCGGCTTCACCAACGTGGAGGTCTCCAGCCACGAGCTCGGCCACACCCTCGGCCTGAACGACATCTACATGAACGGTCCCGGCTTCACCGACGCGATGAAGGCCCGCGACCTGAAGACCCACGAGCTGATGGCCAACGAAGCTGGCCTGCCGCACCTCAGCGCGCGGCACAAGCTGTTGCTGGGCTTCCTCGACCCCGCTCACGTCAAGGCGTTCAGCTACGACTTCGACGACGACCAGACCTTCGACCTCGCTCCGCTGTCGGCAGGTTTGCCCAGCGCCGGGCGCTTCGCGGCGGTCGAGCTGAAGGTGTCACCGAAGATCAGCTGGTTCTTCGAGTTCCGGGCGCCGGTCCCCGGCGTCCTCGGCGACCAGGCCGCGTTCGCCTCAGGCCAGGTGATGGGCTACGACGCCTGGAACTACAAGGCGCCGCCGGTGGTCGGCAACGCCCGCACCCCGATCATCCTGCTGAACGACGACGGCGACGGCGAAGGTCCGCTGATCGTGGCAGCGCAGGACTACGACGTCCTCAACACCGAGAACCAGAACGACATCTCCGAGTTCCGGCTCGAGGTCCTCGCCATCGTCGGCGGGGTCGCCAAGGTGCGCGTGGTCGTGCGGCCGGTCGCTCAGCCTGACCCGGCGATCCGGAACAACAACGGTGAGGCGGGGGACTGGAAGAGCCCGGACATCGAGATCCAGAACGAGGTCAGCGACGTCGACCCAGCCTTCCTCAACCGGCCGATCGTCAACATCGTCAACCGGGTCGTCGCCACCGTGACCAACGTCGGCGGCCTGCCGGCGCCGAACGTGTCCGTGAAGATCTCGGTCAAACCGTTCAACACCGACGACCCGGACTCCGAAGGGTGGGAGCTCCTCGCCCCGAAGATCACCCACGACATCGCCGCCGGGGGCACCGCGACGTTCGCGGCCGACTGGACCCCACCGGCGGACCGGCACTACTGCATCCAGGCTCGGATCGACCGCTACACGAGCATCCCCGGGGCGGCCGCGGACGAGCCCGACGTCGACAACAACCTCGCCCAGTCCAACTACTTCGAGGTCGCGTCCAAGCCCAGCTCGCCCGCGACCCGGGAGATCAGCATCGTCGACGTGCACAACCCGTACGACCACCCGGTCAGTGCCGCGGTCGAGGTCCAGCAGGACAGCAACATCTACCGCACGTACGTCGACCACCGCTGGCTGCACCTGGAGCCCGGTCAGACCCGATCGGTCCGGATGGAGGTCGAGTCGACCGCCACGTCGATCTGGGACGCGATCGAACGGCACCTGCCTGCGGGTCGCAGCTGGCTGCGGACCTGGCTCGACCACCCCGAGCTCGGTGACACGCCGCGCTCCGGGTCGGGGGTCACCATGGCCGCGAGCACCGCCGTGGCCACGGCCGTCCGGCTGCTCGAGCGCGACGCCAGGAACGTGCTGGTCCAGGTGACCTCGCCCGCCGGTGGGCCGCCGCCTTCGACCGGCAGCGTCGCGGTCCAGGCCCGTTTCGACGACGACAGCACCGAGGTCGTGTCGGCGCCGGTCGAGGCCAACGGCCTGGCCCGGCTGGCGTTCGAGCCCGGACGCGGTGGCGACGCCGTGCTGCGCTACTCCGGCTCCCCTGGCTATGCGCCCAGTCCGGCGACCGAGGTGCGGCTGCCCGACCCGCCCCAGTGACGGATGGTGGGGTCCGCGTACCCGGGCCGACGTGTCAAGAGCTCAGAGTGCTCGAGCACCGTCCGCTTCTGACGTCTTGCCTGGATCAAGTCGGAGGCGGTCAAGGGCCCGAGCGGCGATCGGCGCGGGAGTCTCGTCGTCGGTGGCCAGGGAGAAGTCAGCGAAGTTGCTGCGTTCGAGCAGCGTCGCGAAGCCGGCGCTGCGGTCGCCGTAGTCGTGCAGCTCCTGCAGCTCGCTGTCGCTCAGGCTGGTCTGCTGCTCGGCCGCCTCGCGCTGGCGACGACGCAGGATGCGGGCCCGGATGGTGCTGGGCCGGGCCTGCAGCAAGACCGTGGTCAAGGGGTACGGCGCGAGGGTGGCCGCGAACAGCTGGCGATGCTCAGCGGTGACGAGGATGCCTGAGACCACCAGGTAGCGGATGCCTCGGTCGGCGTAACTGGTCCAGAGGGCACCGAGGTTGGCGGCGACCAGCTCGCTCGGGTCGTCGGGCCGCGGGTCGCAGAAGCCGAGGTAGTCCGTGTCGACGTAGGCGGACGGGAGGCCGCGAGCCACGAGCTGGGTGTACGCCTCCCAGCCGACCGCCGACTTGCCGACGGCGTCCGCTCCGTAGAACCAGATCGCGCTGCCGATCATCACCACGTCCCCGTGCTCAGCCCTTGAGGGCCCCGGACATGACGCCCTGGATGAACTGGCGCTGGAAGAACAGGTACAGGACGAGCACCGGCAGCGCGACGAGCACGGCGGCTGCGGCCATCAGGTTGAGCTGTTGGGTGTACCGGGTCGAGAACGACCCGAGCGCCACCGTGACCGGCATCCGCGACTCGTCGTTGATCATCACGAAGGCCAGGAAGTAGTCGTTCCAGGTCCACATGAACAGCAACAAGATCATCGTCACCAAGGCGGGCTGCACCACCGGCAGCACGATCGAGACCAGCACCCGCAGCCGGCCGGCGCCGTCGAGCTGGGCCGACTCGATCAGCTCCGGCGGGATCGCCAGCAGCGTCGCGCGGATCCAGAACACACCGAAGGAGACCCCGAGCCCGGCGTGGGCGAGCATCAGCCCGGGCAGGCTCGACGTCAGGCCGACGGCCCGGAAGTTGTAGTAGAGCGGCACGAGGATGCCTTCGAGCGGGATCATGATGCCCGCCAGCACGATCGGGAAGATGATCTTGCTGCCCGGCATCCTCAGGATCGTCAGGCCGTACCCGGCCAAGATCGACAGCACCGACGTGAGCGAGACGGCGCCGACGCAGATCGTCAGGCTGTTGATCAGGTGCTGGCCGAAGTCGGCCTGGACCCAGGCGTCGGCGAAGTTCGCGAGCCGGATGCCGCCGAGATCCACGCCAGCGTTGGCGAGCGGACTGGTGGCGGCCAGCAGCAGCCAGCCGACCGGCAGCAGCACGGCCAGGGAGAAGATGATCAAGACGGCGTAGGAGACCACCCGTTCGAGCCGCCCGCCCGCCATTCAGCTGTCCTCCAGCAGCCGGACGATCACCAGGGCCACCAGCAGGCAGGTGAGGGCCAGCACGACCCCGATGGCCGCCGCGGCGCCGACGTCGCCGACCGCGAACGCCTTGGTGTACAGCAGGAACGACGGGGTGATCGTCGACGTGCCGGGGCCGCCTCGGGTCGTCAGCCAGACCAGGTCGAAGGTCCGGAGCGCCCCCGTCACGGTGAGGGTCAGGGCGACCGCGACCTGCGGCCGGAGCCCCGGCAGCGTGACGGCGAAGAACTCCCGCACCGCACCAGCCCCGTCGACCCGGGCCGCGTCGTACAGGCTGGTGGAGATCGACGCGGAGCCTGAGACGAACAGCACCATGCACAGGCCGAACGTCGTCCAGGTGCCGATCAGCCCCAGGGCCGGCAGGGCCAGGCTGAAGTCACCGAGCCAGTCCCGGGTGAGCGCACCGAGCCCGACGGCCGCCAACGAGTGGTTGATCGGGCCGTCCGGTCCGTAGAGCTGCTTCCACAGCACGGCGACGACCACCGACGTCAGCACCTGGGGCAGGAAGATCACCCAGCGGAAAAAGGCGTACCCCGGCCGGCGGTAGCGCGACAGCAGCGCGGCGCTGAACAGGCCGAGGACGATCGGGAAAACGGCGTAGAACATCACCAGCACGCCGATGTGGCCGATGCTCTCCACCAGCTCGGGGTCGGTAAAGAACGCCAGGTAGTTCTGGGCGCCGACGAAGACGGCGGCGGTCACTCCGTCCCAGCGGTAGAGCGAGTAGTTGATGCTCTGCAGGGAGGGCACGAGCACGACGAAGCCGTAGAGAGCCAAGGCCGGGGCGACGTAGAGCCACCCGACCCAGGACCGACGGCGACGACGGGGTGGGGGCCCCGTCGTCGCCGTCGGCCTGACCACGGTGTCCGTGCGCGCCACGGCTCAGCTGCCCTGGGTCTTCTTGAAAGCGTCGTAGTCCTTCTGGCACGCCTCGACGAGCTTGTCGGGGGTGATCCGGCCGGCGAGCAGCAGCTGGGTCTGAGCCCCCAGCGTGTCGAGCATGGTGGGGGAGGCCCAGTCGAAGTAGGGCACGAAGCCGTCGGTCTGCTGGACCGCGTTCAGCTCTCCGACCTCGTCCTTGAGCAGCGGTCCGGCCTCGCTCGGAGCGGTGAAGGGGCCGTTGAAGGGCATCACGCCCGTCGTCAGCGCGATGGTGCCGGCCGCCTCGCTCGAGGCGAAGTCGAGGTACGCCGCGGCGGCGTCCGGCGCCTTGCTCCGGGTCGCGATCGAGAAGTTCTGGTTGCTCGCCCCGGTGGCCTGCAGCGAACCCTCGGAGGGGAGCAGGAACGTGCCGTAGCGGTCGGCGACGGCCTTGGTCTTGAACGGCAGCGAATCGCTGTAGTAGAAGTAGAAGAGGCCCTTCCCGTCGACGAACGCCTGCCCGGAGTCCGATCCGGGGGTGCCCGCGAAGTTGTCCGGCAGGTACTTCTGATTGGCCCACTGCTGATAGGTGGTCGCGGCCTCCAACATGCCCGTGTCGGCGGCCGTCCCGCCCGTGCCGTAGACGAAGTCGGCGATCTTGCCCGAGGCGGCGTAGACGTTCATCAGTGCGAACAGCGTGGTGGTGCTCAGCCACTGGTCCTGGGTCCCGATCATCATCGGGATCTCGCCGGCCGTCTTGGCCGTCAGCAACGCCTGGTTGAACTCGTCGATGCTGGTCGGCACACCCAGGCCGAGCTTTTCCAGCTTGCTCCGGTTGTAGTAGACGGTGATGAAGCCGCCCTGGGCGATCCCGATCCCGTAGAACGACCCCGTGCCGATCTTGCTGCCGTCGGCGGAGACCTGGTGCTGCTTGGCGATGGTCGCCGGGATGCGGGCGGTCCAGCCGTAGGCCGCCGCGTAGTCGTCGAGGTTGCGGATCAGCCCGGCCTTGGCGAACGTGCCGACGCCCTGCCAGCCGTTGTTGGCCGGGACGACGTCGGGCGGGTTCGCGTCGGAGAGCTTGAGCTTGAGCGTCTTGTTGATGTCGTCGAACGTGGCGCTGTTCCGCTTGACGGTGATCTTGGGGTACTTGGCCATGAAGGCCTTGTTCACCGCCTCCACCCACTGCGACTGCAGGGAGGTCTTGTCGGTCCAGGTGTCCATCACCGTGATCGTCGCTGGGGCGATCGCGTCGGGGCCGGTGGTCACCGAGCCCGACGGCGCCGACGGGGGTGGCGTGGACGCGCCCGGAGCGCAGCCCACGACCGGGAGCACCGCCGCTCCGGCGGCGATCCCCAAGAACCTGCGGCGGTCGGTCAACATGTGCGCTCCTCAAGGCGGGTGAGACAACAGCGGCGGGCAGAACAACCGGGGTGGCCGACCTGAGAGGTCGGACCCGGTGGGGTCACTGGGCGTCCTCGTGGACGCGGTCGTGGATGAGGTGCTGGGCGCCGCCGGCGTGCTCGGGCATCGGCTCGGGCGGCACGAACGTGCTGTGCACGGCCTGGGTCGTGCCCGTCCGAGCCGCTTCCGCAGCCGCCAGCATGATCTCCAGCACGTGGAACGCGTGTTCGGGCCGGGTGTAGGGCCGCTCTCCCCGGCGGACACAGTCGATCAGGTGCCGCAGACCGTCGGTCCACGGCCAGTAGCGGGACTTGCTGTGGTAGGTCTGCCACGCGCCGACGGAGTTCTGCCAGATCTGCAGGCCGTCAGGGGCCCAGTCGTCGCCGAGCATCTGCATCGTGCCGTCCAGACCGTAGATCTCGACCGCCGGGCTGAGGTACTGCTGCATGCCGAAAGCGGTGGTGACGGTGGCGAGCGTACCGCTGTCACCGAGCTGCATGATCAGCTGGAAGGTGTCGTCGGTCTGGACCACGATCTCCACACCGTCGACCACCCGGGTCGGGCGGCTCAGCGACGTCATCGCCGTCACCGAGCGGCACGGGCCGAGCAGCCCGGTCAGCGTGGTCACGTTGTAGACGCCGAGGTCGAACAACGGACCGCCGCCGGGCCCGTAGAACCACTGACCCCAGTCCGGACCGTTCCAGCCGTAGCGGGCGCGGGCGAGCAGCGGCCGGCCGATGGTGCCGGCGCGGATCCGGCGGGCCATCGACTGGTAGTCCGGACTGAGCAGCACGTGCGGAGCGACCAGCAGGTGGGCGTCCCCGGTGCGGTCGAGCTCGACCAGCCGGGCCGCTTCGTCGAGGTCGGTCGACATCGGCTTCTCGACCAGCACGTGCCGGCCGGCGCGCAGAGCCCGCTCGGCCAGACCGCCGTGCTCGGGCATCGAGGTCAGCACCACGACGACGTCGATCGAGTCGTCGCTGATGATCTCCTCCGGGTCTTGGGTGGCCCCGCGCACCCGGAAGTGCTCCTGGACCTCGGCCAGCCGGTCGGCGCGGATGTCGCACACCTTCGGCGCCAGGGCCGTCCCGCGTGCGACCTCGTTCACCAGCAGCGGCATGTAGGCGTGCTGCATCACACTGCCGCAGCCGATGATGCCGACAGAGACCGGTTCGGGCACGAAGCTCCTCAGGAGGTCGAAACGGCGAGAGCGGGAGTCGTGGGGGGCCGAGCAGCGCCTCGTAGTACCGGAAACCTATCGCCATCAGACCAGTTATGCCAGATTATGGACATGACTTCTTCCTCGGCCCGTCGACCGACGCCGCGACCCCAGTTCGACGCGCCCCGGGTCATCCGCCGGAGCGAGTCCGCGCACCACGTCTGGGGCGATGCGGAGGGCGGCTACGTCACGGACCGGGTGGTCTCCTCCAGCGACCAGCTGCACGTGCTGGAGTTCGAGCTCGCCCCCGGTGGCTGGTTCCGGCACACCGCGGACAACCCCACCCTGTTCGCCGCGGACGTCGCCTACCTCGTGGTGGCCGGCACGCTCGTACTGACCGACCCCGAGACCGGGGAGACCGGAGTCGCCGCGGCCGGATCGGGCTTCGCCTTCGGCCGTGACACCTGGCACCACGGCTACAGCCTGGGCGCCGAGACCACCCGGGTGGTCGAGTTCATGGCCCCGCCGCCCTCCCGTGGCACCGCCTCGACGTACGGCCGGACCAAACCGCTGCTCAGCGACGTCCGGACCGCCGACGACCGCTGGACCCGGCGCTGGCCCGCGGCCCGGGCCGAGCAGCAGGCGTCCCGTCGGCTGGTCCCGCTGCGCCTCGAGGACGCGCTGCTGTCCTTCCGCGACGACGCGCCCACCCACCTGGTGGCCACCCTGCTGGACACCGAGCACCTCACCGTCACCCGGGGGACGGTGCAGCCGGGAACGGTCGACACCTTCCGGCGCGTGGTCGAGGAGACGGTGGTCCGGGTCATCGAGGGCGAGCTCTGGGTCGACGCGCGCTGCCTGGACGGGCCCGAGCCGGCGTACACGCCCTTCTGCCTCGGAGCGGGCGACGCCTGTTTCGTGCCGGCGGGCCACGAGCTGCGGACGCTGGTCCGCTCGGCCCAGCCCGCCACCTACCTCCAGGGCAGCGGACACGTGCCGGACGGGTGGCAGCCGTGACCGGTACGAGGAGCCCGTGCTGACGGCCGCCTTCGACGTCGGCGGCACCAAGATCGTCGGCGCCCTGCTCGACGGCCACGGGGTGCTGGAGCGGATCGTGCGACCGACGCCAGGGCCGGTCGGCGCCGCGGATCCCGGCTCGTCGACCCTGCGGGCGTTGGCCGCCGAGCTCGGCCGACGAGCGGACGGACCGGTCGAGCAGGTCGGGGTCGGGGTGTGTGAGTACGTGCACGAGGGCCGGCTGACCAGCCACGAGGTGCTGGCCTGGGACGAGCAGCCGGCGGAGTGGCTGAGAACCCTGTGGCCGGCGGCGCACGTCGTGGTCGAGTCCGACGTGCGTTGCGGACTGCTGGCCGAGCACCGATATGGCGCTGTACGGCACGTGAGCTCGGCAGCGTTCGTCTCCTGGGGCACCGGACTGTCCAGCGCGCTGCTGGTCGGCGGAGCGAGCTGGCCCGGACACCGTGGGCGGGCGATCGCGCTGGGTGAGCTGCGGGCGCGGGTTGCTCAGGAGGCCGGCTCGCTCGAGGCCTACGCCGCCGGAGCCGGCATCGCCCGGCGGTACGCCGAGCGCACCGGGGCGGTGGTGGCCGACGCCCGGGAGGTGCTGGCGCGGGCCGGTGCGGGTGATCCGGTGGCGATCGAGGTCGCCGACTCCGCCGGCTACGCCCTGGCCCACGGCCTTGCCGACCTCGTCCACCTCCTCGACCCCGCGCTGGTCGTGCTGGGCGGCGGGCTCGGGTCGGCCGACACCCGGGCCGTCCGCGCCCTGCGGGACGCGTGGCAGGAGCTCGGGTCGCCCGTACCTCTGGTGGTCGCCGAGCTGGGGGCCGACGGACCGCTGATCGGGGCTGCGGCCGCGGCCGGGTGGTCGGGTCGGCTGGGAGTGGAAGCGGCTAGCCCAGGCTCCGGAACAGGTCAGCCGTGAACTGGTACGCGTCGCCCCGGTAGCGGTTGACGGTGATGATCACCGGCGTGTGGTCGACGGTGTAGGTGATGTCGCGGGCGAGCAGGACCGGGGCTCCGACGGGCAGCTCCAGCAGCTGCGCCTCGCGCTCGCCGGCGTTGGTGGCCTGCACGGTGTAGGTCGAGCGGTGCACCTGGACGCCGTGCTGGGCGAGCCGGTCGTAGAGCGACTGGTCGTTCAGGTCCTCCGACGTCAGCCACTCGACCCGGCGTTGCGGCAGCACCGCGGTCTCGACGGTGATGGGGACGTCGTCCATCCCTCGCAGCCGGACGAGCTCGACCAGCGACGAGGCGGCCGCCACCTGCAGGTCGGCCGCCTCGGCGAAGGTCGCCGGCCGGACGGAGCAGGAGAGGACACGCGCGGTGGCGGTCAGTCCGCGGCTGCGGGCCAGCTCGGTGAAGGAGAGCAACCGGCTCGGCGGTTCGCCGATCATCCGCTGGGGCACGAACCAGCCGCGCTGGGCTGAGGCCACCAATCGGCCGTCGTCGGCGAGCCGGATCAGGGCCAGTCGGAGGGTCGAGCGGCTCACCTTGACCTCGTCCGCGAGGGCACGCTCACCGGGCAGTCGGGACCCGGGCGGGTACACGCCGCGCTCGAGCAGCTCCGACAGGGTCTGGTAGGCGACGTCGCGCGCTTGGACCAGGGTCACGCGCTGAAAATACCAGTTGGGTCGACTGGTTGCCGACCTGCCGGACCGCAGCGGCTCACGACGTTGCTGTCGGCGCTCCTGGTCCAACTGGTACCGTGCACTCGTGCCGGTACCCGTGCAGGTGTTTGCCGACGTGGACGACCTGGGAGCGGCCGCGGCGGACCTGGTGCTCGGGTTGCTGGCGCAGCAGCCGGCCGGCGCCCCCTTCCTCCTGGGCTGCCCCGGAGGTCGGAGCCTCCAGAGCACCTACGCGCACCTGGCCGAGCGCGCCGCCGCCGCGCGGGTCGACCTCCGCGGTCTCCGGGTCGTGATGATGGACGAGTACGTCGAGCGGGACCCGGCGGGGGGGTGGACGCCGGTCGACCCGGCGCTGCCGCACTCCTGCCGTCGTTTCGGCGCGCGGGAGATCGTCGGCCGGATCAACACCGCGCTCATCGACGGCGGCATCGATCCGCAACGCCTCGTCCCCCCGACCTCGCTGTGGGTACCCGACCCGGCCGATCCGGCGGCGTACGACGGCCTGATCGAGGCGGCGGGCGGCATCGACCTGTTCCTGCTGGCCAGCGGGGCCAGCGACGGCCACATCGCCTTCAACCCGCCCGGCACCGCGCCGACCGCCCGGACCCGGATGGTCGAGCTGCCCGAGTCGACCCGGCGCGACAACCTGGCGACCTTCCCCAGCTTCGGCGGCGACCTCGACGCCGTCCCGTCGCACGGGGTGACCGTCGGCGTCGCGACGATCCGGGAGCAGTCCAAGGCGGTGTTGATGGTCGTGCACGGGACCGACAAGCAGCGGGCCGCCGACCGGCTGACCCGGGCGTCGACCTACGAGCCGGACTGGCCGGCCACCGTGCTCGCCGACTGCCGCTCCCCGCAGCTGTTCGTCGCTGCTCTTCGTTGATCGAGCCGCGGCCCACCCCTGAATCCACCGACCCGACCAACCAGAGAGGCCACTCATGGCTCGAATCACCCTCGCCTACGTCGGCGGCGGCTCGTCGCGCGCGGCCGGCACGATGGCGTCGCTCCTGGCGCACGGTAGTGAGTTCGACGGTTCACACGTCGTGCTGATCGACCAGCGCGCCGACACCCTCGAGCTCGTCGCGACCATCGCCCGCAAGATGGTGACGGCCCGGGGCCTCGACATCACGATCGAGGCCACCACCGACCAGCGGGCCGGGCTCACCGGTGTTGACGCCGTGCTCTCCAGCTATCGTCCCGGCGGCTTCGACATGCGGCTGCAGGACGAGCTGATCCCGATGCGGCACGGCGTGATCGGTCAGGAGACCCAGGGACCCGGCGGGATGATGATGTCGTTCCGCTCGATCGTCGCCATGCAGTCGATCCTGGCCGACCTCGACGCCGTCGCCCCGAACGCGGTGATCTTCAACTACACGAACCCGGTCAACATCGTCTCCCAGGCGGTCACCCTGCACAGCGACCGGCTCATCCTGTCGATGTGCGAGGGCCCGATGACCTTCTGGCAGCCGGTGCTGCGGACGGCCGGGCTGGATCCCGACCGGGCCGAGGTGCTGATGGCGGGGGTCAACCACAACTGCTGGTCGACCGTGCACACCTACGACGGCGAGGACCTGCTGCCGCACCTGGCGGCGGGCTACGAGCGGATCGCCGACGACCCGACCGTGCCGGTGTGGGACAAGAGGATGCTGCACCTGGCCGTGGCGACGGGGTCGGTCCCGGCGGACTACTTCCGCTACTACTACTTCGGCGCGGAGTACTTCCGCGAAGCCCAGTCCCGCCGGCTCACTCGGGCCGGCGTCCTGCTCGACGCGCTGCCGGGCTACTGGCAGCACTACGCCGAGCAGGCCGAGCAGCCGGCGCCCGAGCTCGACCCGACCCGGTCCCGGGGCGGCATCCACGAGCTCGAGCTGGCCATCGACGTGATGGCGGCCTACTACAACGACGAGAGCAACCGGCTGCCCGTCAACCTGCCGAACGTGGACCAGGCCCTACCCGGCTTCGACGCCGACACCGTCGTCGAGGTCTGGTGCGACGTGGACGCCACCGGGGCACACCCGGTCCCACAGCAGCCGCTGCCGCACGCCGTCCGCGGGATCACGCAGACGCTGGCCGAGTTCCAGCGGCTCGCCGCCGAGGCGGCCTGGGGCGGGACCCGGGCTGACGCCGTCCGGGCTCTGGTCGCGCACCCGTTCGTCGGGAACCTCCACGTCGCCGAGGAGCTCTACGACGAGCTGGCCTACGCCAACCGCGACTACCTGCCCGAGCGGCTCCTGCGGTGAACCCGGGCCGGCCGCCGGTCGTGCTCGGCGTCGACGCGGGCAACAGCAAGACCGTCGCCGTCGTCGCCAACGCGACCGGTGAGGTACTGGGGTACGGTCGGGCCGGCTGCGGCGACATCTACGGGGTCGGCGCCGAGCCGGGGGCGGTCGTCGAGGTGCTGGCCGCGGTCGGGCGGGCCCTGGCCATGGCCGGAGCCCGCTGCGAGGACTTGTCCGACGGTGCGCCCCTGACCCCGTCGGTGCTGACCAACGCCGCGTTCTGCCTGGCCGGGATCGACTGGGACGACGACCTCGCCTTCTGGCGCGCCGAGCTGGCCCGCACGATGCCTGGCCTCGGCCGGTTCAGCCTGCACAACGACGGCTTCGCCCTGCTCCGGGCCGGGAACCCCGACGGCCGTGGCGTCGCGGTCTCGGTCGGGACCGGTGGCGCCGTGGTGGCCCGCGGCCCGACGGGCACGGAATGGAGTGCGTCGTTCTGGATCGTCGACGGCGCCGGCGGCACGAGCCTGGGGGCCGAGGCGTACGCGGCGGTGGTCCGGGCCGACCTCGGCATCGGTCCGTCGACCACGCTGACCGACGCCCTGCTCGCCGAGCACGGCTACCGCGACGTCGAAGCCCTGCTCGTCGGCACCACCGGCCGCGGCACCGCACCGGTCCGGCACGCCGCTTTGGCGCGTGCTGTCCTCGACGCCGCTCGTGACGGCGACGACGTGGCCGCGACCATCGTCACCGAGCAGGCACGCGGGCTGGCCGACTACGCCGAGGCTGCGGCCCGGCGCGTGGGCTTTGGTGCCGAGGAGGTCCCGGTCGTCCTCGGCGGATCGGTGTTGAGCAGCGCCAACCCGGCGCTCCGCAACGCCACGACGACAGCGCTCCTCGAGCGGATCAGGGCCTGCCGGGTGGTCCTGACGCCTCGCTCGCCGGTGGTCGGAGCCGTCGCGGAGGCCTTGGCCGAGAGCCCGGCGGGACTGCGGCCCGACGCGCTGGCCCGGCTCACAGGCTTTGAGTTCCCGGCGGAGTTCCTCCTCACCTGAGCGGTGTCCGCGTCAGGCACTCGCTCAGCCGCCGTGCGCCTCGACGGTGGCTCGGACCCCGTGGGCGTCGCCGGTGGTCCGGACCCCGTGGGCGGCTCGGAGGTGGCCGGCCGTCGGGGTCGGCGTGCCGCCGAGCAAGACTGTTGCTGTGGATGGGAAGGTGCGCATCGTGGAGGACTCCTCGACAGAGGGACGCGCAGAGGCGCCAAAGGGGTGACGATCCAGCAGACACAGACAGACCAGGCTGTCCGTGCCACTCGGCCAGAGACGTTCGTGATTCGTCCCGGACGTTCTCGGCGGATGCAACCGGTTGGTCGAGCGTCAGCACCATCGGCGACGGCCGACCCGAGTGGCGAGGTCACCCACAGTGGAGGTGCGGGAGACCGCGTTCGCACCACGACCGGGATCCGCTGACCGTCCTGGCCGAGCTCTTTCGGCGCGCACCTCCCGATCGCGCCGACCAGGGCCTGACCAGAAGCGCCGACGACGAGCGTACGGGCGGGAAACCTGTTCCTGCCCCAGCTCACCGACGTGCGGGACGCGCACCGCGGGCGCCTGCCAGACCGGTCGTTGCTGACCCTGTCATCGTGGTGCGCCACGCGGTTCCCTGTCCGGCGGCTTGACCCCGATGGCCGCCCGGTAGGCGCCCTTCTTGACGTGGAAGGCGACGATCCCGCCGACGATGGTCAGGGCGAGGATGATGAGCGCGAAGTACTGCAGCAGCGGGCTGGTGCCTTCGGGGTCGAAGACCTCTTGGCGGGGCCACGCCAGGTTGACGGCCATGGCGACGCCCCAGACGACGGCGAGGATGTTCACCGCCAGCCCCCAGCGTCCGAGGCTGAAGACGGGGACCCCGGTCTCGTCGTTCTGCGGCCCGAGCTCGGCGGGCCAGCCCGTGAGCCGCCGGTAGAGCATGGGGGCCGTGACGCAGAGGTAGGCGAGGTTGAGCAACACGATGCAGGTGCTCGTCAGGGCGGTGAAGACGCCGGCGTGACCGAGGTTGATCAGCAGCAGGGCAGCCGCCCCGACGCCGACCAGGACGGAGGCATCGACGGTGGCGCCCCGTCTGGACACCGTCCGCAGCTTGCGTGAGAAAGGCAGCACCTCGTCGCGGGACATCGAGTAGATCATCCGGGTCGTCGCCGTCTGGATGGCCAGCGTGCACACCGACGCAGCGAGCACCACGTCGACCAGGAACACCCGTCCCCACACGTCGCCGAGCCGGCTGGTGACCACGTAGGCCAGGCCGCCGCGGGAGAGGTCGTCGCCGAGCGTGGGGCTGGCCATCAGGGCGCTGATCAGGATCAGGCCGCCGCCGATCCCGGAGAGGACGAGGGCCCGCAGGATCGTCCGGGGGTGGTGCGGCGCGGGTCGTGCGTCTCCTCGGCCAGCTCGCCGGCGGAGTCGAAGCCGACCAGCACGTACCCGCCCATCAGACCGGCGGCGAGCAACGAGCCAACGCTGGTGACGCCGCTCGTGTCGAGGACGATGCCGGGCCCGCGGACCGAGGTGGAGAAGAAGGCGACGATCAGCAGCGCCACCCCGATCAGCTCAGCGGTGACGCCGACGGCGTTGACGATCGCCATCACCGGACCGCGACGGAGTTGATCACGGTGGTGATGATCAGCACGACCACACCGAGCAGGATCGCGTTGGTGGCCCCGGTCAGGGTGGCGATCGACGGGTCACCGCCGACGACCTGGAAGCCGCTCCAGATCGCGGGAAGCACCGCCTGCATGGCGATCGCGGCGGCGGCCACGGTGACGATCTGCGCGATGATCATGGTCCAGCCGGCGAACCAGCCCACGATGTGGCCGCCCAGCCGGCGGGCCCACTGGTAGATGGCGCCCGAGAGCGGGTACCGCGCGGCGAGCTCGGCGAAGCAGAGCGCCACCATCAGCTGGCCGAGGAAGACGGCCGGCCAGGTACAGAACATGAACGGACCAGCAAAGCTGGAGCCAAAGCCGAAGAGCTGGAAGACCGTGGTGAGGATCGAGACGAACGAGAAGCCGGCGGCGAACGAGGCGTAGCTGCCGATCGAGCGGTGCAGCTCCTGCTCGTACCCGAACTCGCTGAGCTCTGAGGCCATCTCCTGGCTGGGGGAGACGAGCGGTGGTGTTCCTTCGGCAACGGCCATGGGCGGGTCCTTCTGTCCTCGGAGCCCCCGGGGGAACGGGGACCAACAGATCGACCTCCCGGGCTTTTGTCCCGCCGTGGAGCAGTCCGTACCTCGTAGTACGGCGCTGCTTGCCCCTCTCGGTCCAGACCCGGTCGCAAGCAGCCGGCGGAACCCTAGGCGGGTGGGGTCAAACGCCGACCTGCTGCGCGGCACCCGGGCACGCACCGGGCTACGTTGCCGTCGTCGCGGAGAGAACACCGCTATCCGACTCCTCCGGCGCTTGCCCGGCACGTACCCGGGCACCTGCTCGCTACGGCCGCCGTTCGACACCACCCTCCTAGGCGCGCCCTACCTGTGACAGGTCCTGCACAGGACCACCAAGAGCCGATTACGGCCCGAGCGGAGCCGCGTTACAGGCGGCGAGAGGAATCGACCGCTCCGTTACGCGGATGAGTCCGCCCGATCTCGTGTCGACGCACGTCCAAAGCCGTGATGTGAGGCGCCCGTGCGACCTCGAACTGGTCCGGCCCACCTGGTGACCCGCGGCAGGGCCCTGTCTATTCTCAGAAGGCCACGAGGGCACGACCGACGAGGGTGGCCGTACCGGTCCAGGACAAGACGGCCTCGAGAGGTTGCCATGACTCAAGAGCCGCACTCCCACAGTGACGCCTTCGCCTCGCGCGAGGGCAAGTGGGCGCAGGAGGCCGAGGAGCGGATCTCGCTCTTCCGCCACGACGAAGAGATCGAACGGGGCCTGGCCTTCGGGCTGCAAGGCTCGCCCACCCTGGTCGACAAGACCATCCCGACCTTCTCCCGCGGCGAGCTGCCGCACTTCGCGGGAGAGCGCGGCACCTTCCTCAACGCGCCCTTCATGGAGGACGTCAACCAGATCGACGACGCGGAGGTGGCGATCTTCGGCGCGCCGCTCGACTCGGGGGCGACGTACCGACCAGGGACGCGGTTCGGACCGACCGGCATCAGGCGGTCCACCAACCTGTTCGGCACCTACTGCTACGAGCTCGGCGTCGACCTGCGCGAGCAGCTGAACATGGTCGACATCGGCGACATCTTCACCATCCCGGGCAGCCTGGAGAAGTCGTTCGACCAGATCAGCCAGGCGATGTCGCACGTCGCGAGCCGCGGGGTCTTCCCCGTCATCCTCGGCGGCGACCACTCCATCGGCTACCCGACGATCCGCGGCCTGTCACCGCACGTGGACGGCAACATCGGGATCATCCACTTCGACCGGCACGTCGACACCCAGGAGACCGACCTGGACGAGCGGATGCACACCACGCCGTGGTTCCACGCGACCAACCTCAAGAACGCCCCGGCGACCAACCTGGTCCAGGTCGGGATCGGTGGCTGGCAGAGCCCCCGCGCGGGCGTGAAGGTCGGCCGGGAGCGCGGCACCACCGTGATCACCGTCGGCGACGTCGAGCGGGTGGGGATCGAAAAGGTGGTCGAGGTCGCGCTGGAGACAGCGTGGAAGGACGCGAAGGCGGTCTATCTCTCCTTCGACATCGACGTGATCGACGCCGGGTTCGTGCCCGGGACGGGCTGGCCCGAGCCCGGCGGCCTGCTGCCGCGCGAGGCGTTGAACATGGTGCGGATGATCGCCGCCGAGGGCCTCGACGGCCTTGAGATCGTCGAGTGCTCCCCGCCGTACGACTGGGCGGAGCAGACCGCGCTGCTCAGCTCGCGGATCGTGCTGGACTCCCTGGGCTCGCTGGTCCGTGCCGGTCACCTGGGCAAGAAGGCCGCCGTCCGTGACCGGCACGCCTGGGGTCCGCAGCCCGAGTAGCGCTCAGGCCGTTCGGTCGGCTCCCTCTGTGGTGAACCAGGCATCAGAGCTGGCTTCCCAGCCCGGCATGTCGGTCCCCAACACCCGGGAATGCTCGGACTGGTCTTTGCCCGGGAGGTGGGCGTCTCGACCCGAGCTGAATCGCTTCAGGGGGCGGGCGAGGGCTTCGACCTGCGCGGCAGCTGCGCCTCGACAGGCCACCCCTCGCCCTCGCCGCTGTCCCCGGCCCGCCCCGCCCCATCGGTCACCTGATGATCGGGGTCGAGGCCCTCGGGGCCGTCGACCGGGCGCTCGATGCCGTGGTACGAGGCCCGTACGGGGTCAGACCTGCCTGTCATGGGGAATCTGCGCAGCAGATCATCAGCGCGGAAGCCACCGATCGGCACGCGATGAGACGGGTCACCCCGCTGGTCGGTGGGCGCAGTCTTCGACCTTCTTCAGCACCCGGAGGGCGTTGCCGCCGAGGATGCCCGCGACCTCGGAGGGCGCGAAGCCGACGTCGAGGAGCGCGCAGGTCACGCTCGGCAGGTCGGCTTCGCCGCCGTACCCGGACATCACCCCGGGCACGCCGTTCATGTCGGTGCCGATGGCGAGGTGGTCGGGCCCGATGCTGGTGGCGATGTGCCGGGCGTGCGCCATCAGGTCGGCGACGTCGTGGACCCCGGTACGTCGGGTCCGGAACGGCCAGAGACCGACGACGCCGCCAGTCGCGGCGATCGACCGCAGCTCGTCGTCGGTGAGGTAGCGCGGAAAGTCCTGCAGGGCGCGCGCGCCGGTGTGCGAGGACACGACGGGAGCGGTCGCGGCCTCGACGACGCCGAGCAAGGTGGCGCGGTCGCAGTGAGCGACGTCGACCAGGACGCCGCGCTGGTTCATCCGCTCGACGGCCCGGACGCCGAGGGCACTGAGTCCCGGTGTGGTCCGGCGCCGGACGGGGAGCGGTCCCGCGTACCGCTGCCACGGCAGGCAGGTCGTGCCCAGAGCGTTGTCGCCGAGGTGGACCAGCACGACCACCCGGACGCCCCGCTCGTACCAGGCGTCCACCCCGTCGACCTCGTGTCCGAGGGCGTCGGCTCCCTCGACCCCGAGCAGGACCGCGGGCACCTCCCGGGCCCTTGCGCCCGTCAGGCCCGCGACCGAGTCGACGACGACGGCACCGGCCGCGGCGGCCTGGCGCTCGATGAGGGCGAGCTGCCGCTCGACCGCGTCCCACGGGCTCTGGCCGACGTACCAGCGGGTCACGATGGGGTCGCCCACCGCCTTCGCCACCGCCGCGTCCACCCCACCCGCGCGGAGCGCGTCGAACCCGACCTCGGCCGGCGCCCCTGGGGTGAGCGCCCGCCACAGCGTCCGGAACGGCTGCGGGACAAAGCGCGGGCCGTGCGTGTGCAGGTCGAACACGAACGACTGCTGATGGAGCCGTTCGCTGTACCCTCTGCCTCCGCTTCGCTCCGGCGCGGATCGCGCTCGAACCCTCCGTCGACGTCGTCGTCGGTGAACGAAAAGCGTGTTCACCGTCTCCTCCTTTCGACGCAGGCGCGCGATCCGTATTCTTTGCCTCCGCTTCGCTCCGGCGCGGATCGCGCTCGAACCCTCCGTCGACGTCGTCG
>NZ_CAXTHG010000005.1:97568-179435 GCF_964244005.1 uncultured Friedmanniella sp.
TGCCTCCGCTTCGCTCCGGCGCGGATCGCGCTCGAACCCTCCGTCGACGTCGTCGTCGGTGAACGAAAAGCGTGTTCACCGTCTCCTCCTTTCGACGCAGGCGCGCGATCCGTATTCTTTGCCTCCGCTTCGCTCCGGCGCGGATCGCGCTCGAGGCGATCCGGTCCTGCGTGCTGCCCGGCCGCTGCTCACGCGTCGAACACGACCTGGCGCTCGCTGATGGTGGCCGGCGGCAGGTCCTCGCCGTCGGGCTGCTCGGCACGTTCGGCCTGGTGCAGCAACCGCCAGATAGCCGTGCCGAGCAGGTCGAGCTCGGTGGAGGCGTACCGCTCGCCGCCGAGGCTGCGGGTGCGTTCGGTCTGCCGCGCCAGGGCGTCGGCGTCCTGGCGCAGGATGCGCCGGCCCTGCTGCTTGACGACGGCCCGGACGAGCGGTGCCGGTAGCGGTGAAGAGAAGCGAACCACGAACCAGGCGCGGGTCCGGAACGGTGACAGCGGCAGCTGGACGAGGGTGTTGACGATCCGGAACCAGCCCTCGACGGCGTACTCGATCTGGGCGATCGACGGCAGCAGGAAGCGGTCCCAGTGGTCGAAGGTGCGGCCCGAGCTCTCGGGCAGCCGGACCGGACCCATCCCGACCGGCTCGCCGAGGTACTGCACCTCGACGCCGCCCTCGATCGGCCGGCGGATCGCCGTGATCGTGTTGCGGGGAGCGTTGCCGCGGAAGAGCCCGCGGTGCAGAAAAGCCGTGTGCGGGACGTCCAGCGCGTTCTCCAGCGAGGCCCGCAACGTCGACTCGACGTCGCACCGGAAGACGGTCTCGCCCGCGCCGCGACCGCCGACCACGGGCAGCGCGTACGGGGGGCGGGTGGGTTCGGCGTCGGGCTCGCCCCACGCCCAAACGAAGCCGTCCTGCTCGACGCAGGCGTGCGCGGGAACGTGCCAGGTCGACTGGGTCCGGACCTGGCGCAATCCCGGGACCCGCAGGCACTGCCCGCCACCGTCGTAGGACCAGCCGTGGTAGCCGCACTGCAGCAGGCCGTCGTCGGTGACCCGGCCCAGAGACAGCGGGTAGTTACGGTGCCCGCACCGGTCGAGCACGACGGCCGGTACGCCCGCCGCGTCCCGGAACACCACCAGCGGGACGTCCATCAGGGTGACCGCCAGCGGTTTACGGCCCAGCTCGGACGACCGGGCCACCGGATACCACCAGCGCCGTGGGAACGCGACCGAGTGCGACCCGACATCCATGCGCCCATGATGCCGGTCCAGGCCAACGGCTGCGGACCGAGGACAACCTCAGATGCCGTGGACGTCGACCTTCGTGCCGGTGAGGAGGAGCTTGAGATCGTCTGGGTCTGACGTGAGGACGACCACCGGTGGCGGCATGGCCAGCGCCGTCGCCGCCACGACGGCGTCCACGGTCAGGTCGCGAGGCTTGCGAGGCAGGAGACCGGCGGCCGCTCCGAGCTCACCTGCTCGGTAGCCCAACGCATCGGTGACTGGTTCGAAGCGGACGGCCTTGACGATTCGGCGGACGTTGGCGTCTCGAGGGGAGCCGTCCGTGATCTCGGCGAGCGTCAGGGTCGAGGCAGCCAAGGTGGCACCGGTCCGCTTCGCGACCGCAGCCCAGACCTGCATCCGCCTGTCGGTCTGAGCCAGGGCAGACAGGGCTTCGGCGTCCAGCACGATGGAGCGCAGCAGCGGGATCAACGGCCGGCGAGCTTGGCGAGGACGCGGTCGACGTCCGCCTCGTCGACCGGTCCGTGCTCAACCTCCATCCGAGCCAGGGCGTCGTCGAGGGCGTCGCGCTCGAGCTGGCGGGCCACCGCAGCAGCGACGTACGCGGAGAAGCCGCGAGCACCCACACGGGCCCGCACACCCTCGGAGATCGTCGCCGGCATCGACACGGAATGCTTCTCGCTCGCGTCCGTCACACGGGCGGACGACGAGGTGGTGGTGGATCGGCTTCTCGTCACGCCGCAATGCTACTCGCAGTAGGATTTGGTGCGTCGATCGACTTCCAGCGGATTTAGTACTGGCCCTTGTCCTGGCCGCCCTCGAGCAGGGCCCGGGAGCCGGACACCCCGAGCCGGGTGGCGCCGGCGGCGATCATCCGGCGGGCGTCCTCGAGCGTGCGGACGCCGCCGGAGGCCTTGACCCCGAGCCGGCCGTCGACGGTCTGGGCCATCAGGGCGACGGCGTGCTCGGTGGCCCCGCCGCTGGGGTGGAAGCCGGTCGAGGTCTTGACGAAGTCGGCCCCGGCGGTGACCGCAGCCTGGCAAACGGCGACGATCGCCTCGTCGCTCAGGGCGGCGGACTCGATGATCACCTTGAGCACGGCCGCCGGGACGGCCGCGCGGACGGCAGCGATGTCCGCGGCGACGGCCTCGTACGCGCCGGACCGGGCGGCGCCGACGTCGATCACCATGTCGATCTCGTCCGCACCCTGCAGGACGGCGCCGGCCGCCTCGGCGGCCTTGATCGCCGAGGTGTGCTTGCCGCTGGGAAACCCGGCGACGACCGCCACCTTGAGCTCGCTCCCGGCGGGGATCTCCAGCGGCAGCATCGACGGCGAGACGCAGACCGAGTACGTGTCGAGGGCGACGGCTTCGGCGACCAGGGCGGTGACGTCGGCCGGGGTGGCTTCGGGCTTGAGCAGGGTGTGGTCGATCAGCCGGGCGATGGACGCGGGACTGGACGGGTCGGCTGCGCTGGCGGTCATGGTGGTAACTCCTCTGGGTAGTGCGGATCAGGAACGGCAGTGGACCGGGGGGTCAGGGCTCCAGGGCGAGGCGCGCGGCCGCCTCGTCGGTGACCAGGACCGAGCAGAGCCGGCTCGTCAGCGCGGCCCTGATGACGGGCGCCTTGGCCGGCCCTGACGCTACCGCGATCCCCTGCGCGGCCGCGGTGAGATCAGCCAGACTCAGCCCGATCGTCCGGCTCTCGAGGTCGGGGTCGGCGACCGTCCCGTCGGGCCTCAGATAGTGCCCGAGGACGTCGCCGCAGGCCCCGGCGGCGCGCAGCCTGGTCAGCTCGTCGGCGGTGACGGCCCCGCTGCGGACTAGCACCGAGGTCGGGGAGAGGACACCGAGGGAGAAGAGCAGCGCGTCCGCGGTGCGCGCCTTCGCGAGGGTCTCCTGGACGAACTGCTCGGTGTAGAGCGCCTGCCGGGTACCGGCGTGCTCGACGATCGCGGGCACCGGCAGCAGGCTGGCGCGGCCGTGGCCGCTGCGGGCGATGCTCATCGCGACGTCGGCTGCGGTGGTGGGGCGGACGGAGCGGCTGATGCCACCGTTGACCTGGATGACCTCGAGCCCGTGCGCCCAGCCGCTCGGCAGGATGGCGGCGATCTCCTGCAGCGTGTTGCCCCACGAGACCCCGAGCGTGCGCAGCTGGGGATCGCGTGTCCGGAGGTAGTGGGCTGCGGCCCGCACCACGTGCGTCGTCGTGTCCTGCTCGTGCTCTTGGGTCGGGACGACGATGCAGTCGGCCAGGCCGTACCGCGTCATCAGGGTGGCCTCGAGCTCGCGCCGCCGGGTCTGCGGATGGACGACCGTGATCTGGACGATGCCCTCGGCGCGGGCCTGGTCGAGCAGCCGACCCACCTTCCACCGGGTCAGGTGCAGCTCGCGCCCGATGTCCTCCTGCGTCCGGTCCTGCTCCCAGTAGCGCTGGGCGACCTGCAGCAACAGCTCGGCCGGGTCCGGCGGCACCGGACCGGCCTTCATCGGTGGGCCAGCCGGTCGACCGACTCGTGCATCAGCGGCGTCAGCGCGACGAGCAGCCCGACGTAGTCGTCGTAGGTCTGCTGGTAGACCTTCTGGGTCGTCGGGTCCGGCGTCAGGGTGCGGGTCGGGGGAGCGTACGCCGCGGCGCCCTCGTCGAGGTCACGGACCAGGCCCGCACCGGTGGCGGCGACCACCGCGCAGGCGCGCAGCGTGAGGTTGTCACCCGAGACGATCTCGGCTTCGCGGCCGAGCACGTCCACGCTGATCTGTTGCCACAAAGGGTTCTTCTCGATCCCGCCGGAAAAGACGAGCCGCTCGCAGACCACGCCGGCCCGTTCGAAGGAGTCGATCACGCCGCGGGTGCCGCAGGCCACGGCCTCGACCGCGGCTCGGTACAGCTCCTCGCGGGTGGTGCCCAGGGTGAGCCCGACGATGGCGCCGCGCAGCCGGGCGTCACGGTACGGGGTGCGGTTACCCATGAAGGTGTCCAGGGCCCGCAGGCCGTGCGCTCCCGGGTCCACCGCCGCCGCGCCCGCGACGAGAGCCGACAGGTCCTGTCGCGCGACGCCCATGATGTTCTCCGCGGCCCAGGTGAGCACCGAGCCGCTGGTGACCTGGCCGCCCTCGACCAGCCACGTGGACGTCCGCAACGCGTGCGGGTACGGCCCCCAGACCTCGGCGGTGGCCACCGGCTCGTCGACCTCGGCGACGATCGCCGACGAGGTGCCGGAGACCAGCGACACCACCGAGCCTGCCGACCCGCCGCACGCGAGCAGCGAGACGTGGGCGTCGATGCCGCCGACGCAGACCGGGACGCCGGCGGTGACGCCGAGCGCTGCTGCGGCCGCCGCGCTGAGCGGGCCGGCGACCGAGCCGACCGGCAGGATCTCGTCCGGCAGCTTGGGCACCAGGTCCTCGACGCCGAGCGCGGCGTAGAGCTCGGTGGCGAACCGGCCGCGGAGGCTGTCGTAGTTGTACTTGCAGACCGCGTTCAGCTGTGAGCCGACCCAGCGTCCGGTCAGCCGGTAGGTGAGGTAGTCGACCGCCTCCACGATGCGGGCGGCGCGGGCGTACGTCTGCGGCTGCTGCTCCTTCAGCCACATGGCCTTCGGCAGCAGCCACTCCGACGCGTCCGAGCCACCCGACCAGGCGAGGATCGGGTGGTCGGCGGCGAAGCCGGCTGTCCGTTCGGCCTGGGCGGTGGCGCGCGAGTCCATCCAGAGGATGGCCGGCCGCAGCGGGGTGCCCGCTGCGTCGAGGACGGCGACCGTCGACGCGGTGGTGGCTGAGGCGACCGAGACGACCGGACCGGCCGCCCGGCACGCGGGCGTCGCCAGCAGGGCCTGACTGGCGTCGGTGACCGCTGCCCACCAGTCCTGAGGGTCCTGCTCGGCCCAGCCCGCCCGCGGGAACACGGTTCGGTAGGGCCGGTGCACCGACCCGAGCGCGGTCCCGTCGGTCGTGAACGCACCGACGCGGGCACCCTCGGTCCCGAGGTCGAGGCCGAGCAGTATTCCCATCGTCAGTGGGCGTTCGGGACGAAGATCACCTTGGAGGAGTGCTCCGAGCGGTCACCGAGGGTCGTCATCATCGCGGGCAGCTTCGACAGCGGCAGCTCGTGGGTGATCATGAACTCCCACTTCAGCTCCCCGCTGGCCAGCTTGTCCGCCGACGTCCGCCACTCGGCGCCGGGGAAGGGCGCCGAGAACGAGTTCCAGGAGCCGTGCAGGGTGATCTCGAGCCGCATGAACCGGTTCCAGGTCTCCTTCGAGAGCTCGACCGGGGCGTGCGGGATGCCGACGAAGACGGCGTGTCCGAGCGGTCCCGTCAGGTTGGCCGCCATGTCGGCGGTGACCGGGACGCCGGCCGACTCCAGCACGACGTCGTAACCGCGTCCCGCCAGCGCCTTGGCCTCCGCGTGGGTCTGCACCGCGGCGGTGGCCCCGGCTTCGAGAGCCATCGCTGACTTTTCCTCGCTGAGGTCGATCGTCACGATCTGGCTGGCGCCCGCCAGCTTGGCCCACTGCACCGCGAACAGCCCGATCGGGCCGGCGCCGACCACGAGCACCCGGTGCCCGGTCCGCAGTCCGGTCTTCCACAGCGCGTGCAGGGCGATCGCGGCCGGGTCGAGCATGGCCGCCGCGCGCGGGTCGATCCCGGCGGGCATCGCCAGCAGGTTGCCGACCGGGGAGACGACGTACTGGGCGTACGCGCCGTCGCTCCGGCTGCCGAAGTAGTCGTAGTCCTCGCACAGGCCGAACTCGCCCATCAGGCAGAAATCGCAACGCTGGCAGGGAATCAGCGGGGGCACGGAGACCAGGTCGCCGACCGCGAACCCGGTCACGCCTTCGCCGAGCTGCTCGACCCAGCCCGAGAACTCGTGGCCGCAGATGATCGGCATCACGTAGCCGCCGTTGCGCAGCATCCGTGGGATGTCGGAACCGCAGACCCCGCACGCCGCCACCTTGAGCAGCACCTCACCGGGCCCCGGCGTCGCGACCGGCACCTCCGTGACCCGGATGTCTCCAGGGGCGTGCATCACAGCGGCCGTCATCGTCGCGGGCGTCATGGTGTTCTCGTTTCGGTCGTCGGGTGGGGCAGGACACCCACGTTAGGGGCGTTGCGCGCCATCGACCAACGTTTGTGGACGGCTTTGCTCATCTGAGCATCCAGTCTCGGCACCACCAGGGCAACGGTCCGTCGTCACCGACGAACGTGCCGGTGGGGCCGTCCGGGCCGAGGGCGGCCATCTCGACCAGCACGGCGACCGCCTCTTCCCCGGTCCTGCCGCCGATGCGCCGGAACGCCTCGAGGTCGACCGAGCCAAGGGGTCGGCGGAGGAAGTCGCTGAGGGTCAGGCCGGGGGTCACCGAGTTGACCCGGCTGAGTCGGCCACTGGCGAGCTCCGGGCGTCACGGCGAGAGCAGGGACGGCGCCAACCATGACGCCGGATCTCTCGGCCCTACGACCTCGCCGACAAGGACGGTGGCTGCGACCGCTGAGTCCGGTTCCGGTAGGCCGAGGGGCTCAGCCCCGTGCAGCGCTTGAAACGCGTGGAGAAGTAGAGCGGGTCGTCGAAACCGACGGCGCGGGCGACCTGGGCGATCGAGCGGCCGGTGAAGTCGAGCAGCTGCTCCGCCGCCAGCATCCGGGAGCGCTCGACGAAGCGCATCGGCGCCGTGCCGAGCTGGTTGGTGAAGAGATGGCTCAGTCTCGACGCGGACAACCCGGCGCTGCGGGCCAGCGAGTCGACGGTGATGGGCTCGGCCAGGTGGCCGTCGATCTCGTCCAGCACGCTGAGCAGCCGGGGATCCAGTGGCCGGGTGTCCGGTGTCTGGGTGGATGCCCAAAGCAGAGCCGCCTCGAAGGCGTTCTGCGCGAACAGCTCCGCCCGGACCAGTCCGCCGCGCCCGAGAGTGACGGACTGGGCCAGCGACTGGGTGACCCGATGGTGGGCCTCACCCGTCGTCCTGAGCCGACGGAGCCCGGGGGCGACCTCGGGCCAGCCCAGCAGCGGCAGCCATTCCGGGCGGGGGTTGAAGTGCGCGAACTGCAGGGACCAGACCGCGGCCCGGTCGCCGGTGCCGTAGTCGTGCCGGATTCCCGGCCGGTAGAGGACGAGATCACCCTCGGTCGTCATCAGCGCGCCGCCTTGGGGCAGACCGAACCGCCCACGCCCGGCAACGGTGTTGACCAACAGCCAGTCGGTGGTCCCGTGGGTCCGCCAGGTGGCGTACTCGGGGCCCTCCGACAGAGCGCCGGTGAGCAGCCGGTGGACGACCGGGGCGAAGGACTCGGTGGTCATCGAAGGAGGATCTCCCATGAAGTCAGGGCCAGGGCCTATGGTCGGATGCACTGATATCA
The DNA here is from genome assembly GCF_964244005.1 of uncultured Friedmanniella sp. GTDB lineage: Bacteria > Actinomycetota > Actinomycetes > Propionibacteriales > Propionibacteriaceae > Microlunatus. Next base: position 105,163 of record NZ_CAXTHG010000005.1, read on the forward strand.
CCAAGGCTAGGGCGTGATCCAGGTCCCAGCTCCGGCGCTGGCAGGCCACGAGCCGAGGAGCACCATGATCAGGTTCGAGTGGGTGGCGACGGCGGTCAGCCTGCGGTTCGTGGCTGCCCCCGAGTCCCCGGTGCGGCTGGTCGACATCGGCGCTGGCCCGAGCGGCGGGGCGTTCGAGGCCGCGGCCTACGACCGGGCGCACCAGCCGCTGGTCGAGGTGATGACCCCGCGGTTCGGGAACAACAACGGCAGTACCGCGCTGCGGCACAGCGGCACCCGGCTGGGGGCCGCGCTGCGCTACGCCGGGCACCAGAGCATGACCCGCGACGGTGTCGAGACCCTGGTGGTCGACCAGCTGGACCCCGAGAGCGGGCTCCGGGCGCGCAGCACCTTCGAGGCCCGGCCCGGCGTGCCGGCCGTCCGCACGAGCACGACGGTGTCGCTCGTCGCGGGTGCCGAGCCGCTCACGCTCTGGGCGGTGACGGCCTGGTCGACGGGAGCGGTCGTGTCCGAAGAGGTCAACGCGCTCGACGTGTGGCGCGCCGAGTCGGGCTGGATGGCGGAGCACCGCTGGGCCCGAGTGCCGCTGCGGGGCGCCGGTCTCGTCGCGACCCGCCCGCGGTCACCGGGTGAGACCGCCGGGAGTGCCATCGCCGTGGCGAGCAGCAGCAGCTGGTCCGCCGGGGCGCACGTGCCGGCGGGCGCCGTGCAGAACCGGCGGACGGGGCGGACGCTCGCCTGGCAGGTCGAGCACAACGGGGCCTGGCTGTGGGAGGTGGGGGAGCGGCCCTGGTGGGGCTGGGCCATGAGTCCCCTGGTGGCCAGCGAGGAAGCGGCTGGTCCGCCCACCGAGGACCGGGGTCGAGACGGGGCCTACGTCGCGGTGCTCGGACCCACCGACACCCGGCACGCCTGGTCCCTCACCCTCACCGAGGACAGCTCGTTCACCACGGTGCCGGTGAGCTTCGCGGTAGCGGACTCCCTCGACGACGCGTTCGGCCGGCTGACCGCGCAGCGACGAGCCACCCGCCGCGAGCACCCGCAGAACGTCACCCTCCCGGTGGTCTTCAACGACTACATGGACACCCTGGAGGGCGATCCGACCGAGGCGAAGCTGCTGCCGCTGATCGACGCGGCCGCGGCCGTCGGGTGTGAGTACTTCTGCATCGACGCCGGGTGGTACGACGACACCGCCGGCTGGTGGGCCTCGGTCGGGGACTGGACTCCCTCGACCGTCCGCTTCCCGCGGGGTATCGGCTTCGTCCTCGACCGGATCCGGCACCACGGACTGGTGCCCGGGCTCTGGCTGGAGCCGGAGGTGGTCGGGGTGCGCAGCCGGGCGGCCGGCACCTTGCCGGATGAGGCATTCCTGCAGCGGTCAGGCGTACGGATCCGTGAACGAGACCGCTATTTCCTGGACCTGCGGAGCCCGCAGGCCCGGGCCCATCTCGACCAGACCGTGGACCGGCTGGTCACTGACCTCGGCATCGGCTATCTCAAGCTCGACTACAACGTGACTCCGGGACCGGGCACCGACGTCGACGCCGAGAGCGTCGGCGAGGGCTTGCGCCGGCATCAGGCGGCCCTGCTGGAGTGGCTCGGCGGCGTGCTGGACCGGCACCCGGACCTGGTGCTGGAGAACTGCGGGTCCGGAGCGCTGCGCTCGGACTTCGCCATGCTCGGACAGCTGCAGCTGCAGTCGACCTCCGACCAGCAGGACCCGCTGCTCTATCCCGCCATCGCGATCGGCTCGGTCGTCCACATCCTGCCCGAGCAGGCGGCGCAGTGGGCCTATCCGCAGGCCGGCATGTCCGATGAGGAGATCGCGTTCACGATGTGCACCGGGCTGGCCGGGCGGCTCTACCAGTCCGGCCTGCTCGACCGGATGGACCCCGATCAGCTGGCCCTGGTGGCCGCAGGCGTCGCCGCCCACAAGCTGACCCGGCACGCCATCGCCCGTTCGACGCCGCGCTTCCCGACGGGGCTGCCGAGCTGGGACCAGGCCTGGCTCTCGGTGGCCTTCGACGCCGGACCGGAGACGTACGTGCTGGTCTGGCGGCAGTCCCACGCGCCGCGGGCCGGGCGGCTCGAGCTGCCGCACCTGGGTGGGGCGGAGCTGGCCATCGAGCAGGTCTACCCGCCGACGGACCGGTTGCCACGGTGGGACCTGCGGCGTACGGAGGGGGGTCTGCTGGTCGAGGTGGCCGGTGACGCTGCCGCGGCCCGGATGTACCGGATCACGTCAGTCTCACCGAGTCCGACGGCTGGTTGAACCGCGGCCCGGTGACGGGCCCCGGTTGACCTCTGAGCCGGTGAACAACCGGTCAGGGCCCGGTGTTCACCCAGCCCTCACCGCACGGACCGCCCTCGGCAGACTCGGCGATCGTCACCTCATGGCCGTCGGGATGAAGCAGCGGGATGTAGAACTGCGCCACCTCGACACTGGTCTGCGGGATGTAGTGGAAGATGAGCGAGCGCCGGAACCGGTCCGCGCTGGTGTTGGACCGCGACCCGTGCACCAGGCTGCCGTGAAAGAACAGGACGTCTCCTGCCTTCATCTCGGTCTGGACCCGTGGCGCGGACTCCGGCACCGGAATGGTGGCACGTGAGAACGACTCGTCGGGATCGGCATCCTCTGGGCACAGGATCTGGATCTGATGAGATCCCGGGATCACCATGAGTCCGCCGTTCTCCGCGTCGCAGTCGTCGATGGCGATCCAGGCGGCGAGGCACGTCTCGGGGTGCGCCTGCAGGAACAGGTTGTCCTGGTGCAGGGCCTGGCCGCGGGCCGTGGGGGGCTTGAAGTAGAACATCGACTGGGCTCCGTAGGCCGGCCCGATCAGCTCGGTGACCACTCCGAAGATTCGTCGGTCCGTCATCAGTCGACGAGCAAGACGGCCGGCTTCGACCTCCGGGTGACGGTGCGGGTGCACAAACCTGGGGAATCTCGCCAGGATGTCCTCGCTGGGAACGTGGTCGTCGAAACCTAGTGACCGGTCGGCCTCAACCTGCTCGGTGAAGACTGTGCGAATCTCTGCGATCTCCGCCGGGGAAAGCAGCTGCGGGATCAGGATCACTCCGTCGGACAGGTAACGCTCGGTGATGTCTTGACGTTCGGTCATCAACTGGGTCATGGGTCGAGTCTTCCGACAATCGTGCTGTGTCACCAGATAATCGACGGTCGGATCTATGGAAGTTCCTGCTGCGCAGCGGACCCGATCACGGCTCCTGCCCGGTCAGCCGCCGGTCACACCCCGGCGGGACGCCCAGCCAGCAGCTCCAGGTTCACCGAGCGCGGATAGTGACACGCGACCAGCCGACCGGGGGCCGCCTCGGCCAGCGGCGGGTCCACCTCCACGCACAGGTCCGTAGCATGATGGCACCGGGTCCGGAAACGGCACCCCGACGGCGGGTTGATCGGGCTCGGCACATCGCCCTGCAGCACGATCTGCTCGCGGGCGGCACTGAGGCGAGGGTCGGGGATCGGCACTGCCGACAGCAGGGCCTCCGTGTAGGGATGCATCGGGGCGGTGTAGAGCGAGGCCGAGTCACACAGCTCCACCAGCCGGCCGAGGTACATCACCCCGATCCGGTCCGCGATCTGCCGCACCACGGCCAGGTCGTGGCTGATGAAGAGGTAGGTCAGTCCGAGCTCCTCCTGGACGTCCTCGAGCAGGTTGACCACCTGGGCCTGGACGGAGACGTCGAGACCAGAGACCGGCTCGTCGGCCACGACCAGCCGCGGCTGCATCACCAGAGCTCGGGCGATCCCGACCCGCTGCCGCTGTCCGCCGGACAACCCACGGGGATAGCGACCGGCCAGACTTGACGGCAATCCCACCCGGTCCAGCATCTCGGTGACCTTGCGGTGCCGGGCCGCCGGGTCCCGCTCGCCGTGCACGAGCAGCGGGTCGCCGATGATGTCGGAGATCCGGCGCCGGGGGTTGAGCGAGGCGAACGGGTCCTGGAAGACCATCTGCAGGTCCCGACGGTACGGCCGGAGCTGCCGTTCCGACAGCTGGCTGATGTCGGTGCCGGCGAATCGCAGGCGACCCGCGGTCGGGGTGTTGAGACGGATCAGGGTGCGGCCGAGGGTGGACTTGCCACAGCCGGACTCCCCGACGAGGCCGAGGGTTTCGCCCTCGCGTACGTCGAAGGAGACGTCGTCCACGGCGTGCACCACCGTCCCGCGGCGCCCCGGGACGTTGAAGTGCTGGACCAGGGACTCGACCTCGAGCAGTGTGCCCATCAGACCCGCCCTCCCAACAGCAGGTGGCGCAGGGCAGGACGTTCGGCGGGTTCGCGCCAGCACGCGTCGACATGGCCGGGCTGGCTGCGGGGCAGCAGCGGCGGCTGCTCGGTGCAGCGGTCGATCTCGACGGTGCATCGGAGTCGGAAGGCGCAGCCGGTGGGCAGTTGATCGAGCTGCGGTGGCGACCCGGGGATCGCGGTGAGCCGGTCGATGCGATCGAGATCGATCCGGGGCACCGACGCCAGGATGCCCCAGGTGTAGGGATGCTGGGGGTGGTAGAAGACCCGGTCCCGGTCGGCCTGCTCGACCACCTTCCCGGCGTACATCACCGCCACCCGGTCCGCGACGTCGGCGACGATGCCCAGGTCGTGGGTGATCAGCACGATGGCGGTGCCACGGGTCTCCCGGAGCTGGCGGAGCAGGGCCAGCACTTGGGCCTGGATCGTGACGTCCAGCGCGGTGGTCGGTTCGTCGGCGATCAGGATCTCCGGCTCGCAGGCCAGCGCCATCGCGATCATCACCCGCTGCCGCATCCCCCCGGAGAACTGGTGCGGATAGTCCTCCACCCGGCGGTCCGGGGAGGAGATGCCGACCTCGGCCAACAGCTCGACGGCCCGGGCCCGCGCCTGCTTGGGTCGCAGGTCCAGGTGCAGCCGCAGCACGTCGACGATCTGCCGGCCCACCGTCTTGGTCGGGTTCAGCGAGGTCATCGGGTCCTGGAAGACCATCGCGATCCGAGAGCCGCGGATCGGTCGGAGCTCCGCGTCGGACAGCTTGACGAGGTCCCGCCCGCCGTACCAGATCTCACCGTCGATCGAGCGGGCCTGGCCACGGGTCAGCCCGAGCAGGGTCATCGCCGTGACGCTCTTGCCGGAACCGGACTCACCCACCACGGCGAGCACCTCGGCCGGCCGGAGGTCGAAGGTGACTCCGTCGACGGCACGCACCGGGCCGGTCGGTCCGTCGAAGGTGACCTGCAGGTTGCGTACGCTCAGCACCGGCTCGGCCTGACTCTTGGTCGGCGGTATCTCCTCGGTCGGGGTCGTCTCGTCGGTCGGCATCAGCGGACTACTCATCGGCGCAACCTCGGATCGAGCAGGGCGTACGACGCGTCGGTCAGCACGTTGATCAGGACGTACGTCAAGGCGATCACCAGGGCAGCGCCCTGGACCACCGGGTAGTCCCGGGTGGTGATGGTCGAGACCATCAACCGGCCGACACCCGGATAGGAGAACACCGCCTCGGTCACCACCGCACCGCCGAGCAGCCCGGCGACCTGCAGCCCGAGAATGGTCACGATCGGCAGCGAGGCGTTGCGGAAGATCTCCGACCAGAAGATCATCGAGCGCCCCATGCCCTTGGCCCGGGCCGTCCGGACGAAGTCCTCGCTCATCGTCTCCACGAAGCTGGCCCGGGTGATCCGCATCAAGAAGCCGGCGGTGGTCAGCCCCACGGTGACCGCCGGCAGGATCAGGTGCGCCGCCCAGGGCCGCAGCAGGTCGTAGCGGTTCTGCAGCACCGCATCGACCAGCACGAAGTTGGTGGTGGGGGAGTAGCTGGTCCCGGGCGGGAAGCGGCCGAAGCTCGGCAACCAGCCGAGATAGACGCTGAAGACGACGATCAGGGCGACGCCGAGGAAGAACCAGGGCATCGAGAACAGCACGGTGGCGACGGTTCTGGCCAACCCGTCCAGCCAGGTGCCCGAGGTCGCGGCGGCCAGCATGCCCGTGCTCAGCCCGACCACGACCAGGACCACGCCGGCGGCCACGGACAGCTCGATGGTGACCGGCAGGGCTTCGCGCAGCAGATCGACCACGGGTGTGGACCCGGTGAAGGAGTTACCGAGGTCAGCGTGTACGAGGCCCTTGAGGTAGATCCAGTACTGCGCGAGCAACGACTCGTCCAGGCCCAGCAGACGCCGGATCTCGGCCTTCTGCTCGGGTGTGGCCGTGGGCTGGACCGACTGCTCCACCGCGTCGCCCGGCACGACCCGCAGCACGATGAAGACCAGGGTGACGGCGCCCCAGACCACGAAGGGGACGGCGAGCAAGCGGCGTCCGAGTGCCCTCATGCCCGGGCCCGCTTGCCGCTCAGGGCGTTGCCGGGGTCGAGCACGTCACGCAGGTCGTCGCCGGCGAAGTTGCAGGCCAGCACGAAGAGCGTGATCAACACGCCCGGCACGATCGCCAGGTCGGGAGCGTCGAAGAGGAACTCCTGCGCCTCCTTCACCATCAGACCCCAGTCCGGGTTGGGCGGTTGGACACCCAGCCCGAGATAGGACAGCGCGGCGCTCAGGCTCGTCGCCACCGCAACGGTCGAGGTGGCTTGGACGATGATGGGTCCGACCAGGTTGGGGAGGATTTCGCGGAACAAGATCCGGGGGGCGCCGAAGCCGGCCGCCCGGACCGCCAGCACGTACTCGCGTTCGCGCTCGCGAAGGGTGAGGGCCCGTGACAGCCGGGCGAAGACGGGCAGCTGGGAGATGGAGATCGCCAAGATGACGTTCTGGACCCCGGAGCCCAGCGCGGCGACGATCATGATCGCCAGCAGGATGAGCGGGAAGGACAGCAGGACGTCCATCCCGCGGGCGACCACGGCGTCGAGCCAACCACCTCGATAACCGGCCCAGAGCCCGAGCAGGGTGCCCACCACGGTCGAGATCACCACGGAGCAGACCGCGGTGAGCATGATCGGCCGCCCGCCGTAGAGCAGCCGGGTGAACTGGTCGCGACCCAGGTTGTCGGTGCCGGCCAGGTGGCCTGGTGAGCCGGGGGCCAGCAGGGTCGAGGAAAAGTCCTGGGTGGTCGGTTCGTAGGACGACAGCAGAGGCGCCGCCAGGCTCAGCACGACGACCAGCAGCAGGAAGCCCCAGACGACGACCGAGGACGGCCGGCGTAGGGCCTGCCGGAGCCCGCCAAGGCCATGCGCCCCGATGGCCGGGGGCAGCGCAGGCGTACCCACCGGCAACACGCTCATCCGACGGTGGCCTTCTCGAAGAAGGTGCGGTAGGTGCCGAGTGCGTCCGGGTTGAGGTTCTGGACGTTGCTCTGCTGGACCGTCGGGAGATAGCGGTAGGCCACCATCGCCGTGGCCAGGATCTCTTCGGTCCAGTAGGTCTGCAGCTGCACGTAGAGGTCCTTGCGCTTGGCCTGGTCCGGTTCGCCGCGGGCAGCGGTGAGCAGTTGGTCGAACTGCTTCTGCTTCTCGGGCAGCAGGGACTCCACGCGCAGCCACTGCTGGTTGTAGCTCGAGTCCCCCGCCAGCAACGGGGTGAGCTTGTTGTCAGGGTCGGCGACGAAGGCCGAACGCTGCTCGAGGAACACCTCGTGCTGGTTCTTCACCGCGCGATCGCTGAACGTGGCCGAGTCCAGGTACTCAACCTTGGGCTTCAGCCCGATCGCGGTCAGATTGGCCTCGATCACCTGACCGAGCGCGGGCCAGAACAAGATGTTGAGGGTGATCAGGCTGATGGACTTGCCGACGGCTCCAGCTTCGGTCAGCAAGGCCTTGGCCTTGTCCACATCCTGGGTGGACAACGCCTTCAGGCTGTCGTCGTAGCCGAGCTCGGCCGGGGTCACCATCCCGCCGGGAACTGCGGCCGCACCGGCGAAGACCGAGGAGACCACGGCCTGCCGGTCGATGGCGAGGTTGATCGCCTGCCTGACCTTCTGGTCGGCGAGCGTCGGTTTGCTGAGGTTCATCCCGAGATAGATGTCGATGTAGGGCTTCGCCTCCTCGACCACGAGACCTGAGCTCTTCAGTCGCGCGACGTTCGAGACCGGCGCGAAGCAGGTCGCGTTCACTGCGTTGCTGCTGAGCGCGCTGACCAACGAGGAGGGGTCGGGCAGGATCTGGAACACGACCTTCGACAGGGTGGGTTTGCCCTCCCAGTAGTCATCGAAGCGCTCCAGGACCACCGACTGCCCGGCGGTGAAGCTGACGAACTTGTAGGGGCCCGATCCCACCAGGGACTGACCGATCTTGGCACCCTTCGCCTCGATGGCCGCCGAGGACAGGGCGACGGAGTTGGGGTTCGAGCAGCGGCCGAGGAAGGCGACGTCCGGCGCGGCCAGCTTGACCTCGAAGGTGGCGTCATCGAGAGCCTGGTAGGACTTCACGTTGGCTCCGCCGAGCTCGGAGGAGGCATAGGTCGTGGGGTCGCGGGTGGGGTCGCTCTCGTCGAAGAGCCGGCGCCAGGAGCGCTCGAAGTCCTTCGCGCTGACGGTGTTGCCGTCGTGGAACTTGACTCCCGAGCGGATCTTGAAGGTGTAGACGAGCTGGTCGTCGGAGACCGTCCAGCTCTCGGCCAGCGCCGGCTTGGGCTCGCTGCTCACGTAGTCGACGTGCGTGAGGCCGCGAGCGATGCAGTCGATCACCATCCAGTTGCCAAAGCTGGCGAAGGAGCCGGGGTCGCTGGTGCCGGTGAGCTGGTCGACGGCGAAGATCAGCTCGCCGTCGGTGTTCGCCGGACCGGTCGGGGTCTCGGCCGGAGTGTTCGACCCGGAGGTGCCGGGTCGACTGCAGGCCGCTAGCAGACCGGGGGTCAGGATCACACCGCCACCGACGAGGGCGGAGCGGAGGAACGTACGGCGGGCCACGGCCACGTCGAGCGCGGCGGTCGCGGTGGCGGTCAAGTCGGAGGTGCTGCTGCTCATGGCGGGTCCTGTCGGATGCAGACGTACGGACAGTGGGACGAGAGAAAGAGCCGAACCGCAATAGTTTATAAAGTATGGAAACTACAGCAGCGGTACATGTCGAATCCACGCACCTTCTGTTACGGTCAGGTTACGGAATTGATGGCTTGACCGCGGGCTTGAGTAGTGAGCGCGGTCCGTGGTGTCATAAGGCCGGGGTGGGGGAGGGGCAGCGGCGGAATGGTGAAACCTCGAAACCAGCAAACTTTATAAGGTATATCTCGTGGCCAGTTTGTCAGAGTCAGGAGCAGTCGGTGTCATCCCTGCCGACGGTAAGCCGTCGGCGCCCTGACCGGTGGGGCTTCGGTGGCATCGCGGCCGCAGCGAACCTCCGGCGTCGCGGTGTCCAGTATTTCGTGATCTTCGAGCGCGGAGCTGCCCACCGCGGCCCGGGACGACTCGTTCGGCGGTCAGCGAGCCGTGCTGAGCAGCCATTTCTTCGAGCCGATGCCGCTCAGGGGACGGCTGGGGGGAAGAGGAGGTCGCGGACGGCGGCACCGGTGTGCACGATGTGCTCGATCGACGTCCGGCTGGCCAGGTCGGGGTTGCCGTCGGAAACGGCTTGGGCGACCGTCTTGTGCACCTGGACCCAGTCGCGGCCGAGCTGGTCCTCCACGGTGGAGAAATAGAACCGGGCGCGCTTGCGCAGACTCACGGCGGTGCTGCCGAGTACCGAGTTGTGGGCCGCGTCACTGAGAGCCAGGTAGAACGCGTGGTTCGAGGAGCTGAGAGCATCGTGGTCGACCGCGCGATGTGCGGTCTCGCCGGCCTGCACCGCCTGCTTGAGGGTGGCCAGCTCCGCCGGTGTCCGGCGTTCCGCTGCCCACCGGGCCACCTGACCTTCGACCAGAGCGCGGAACTCGAACAGCTCGGTCAGCTCCTGCTCGGTCCGCTCCCGCACCCGTACGCCGTAACGGGGCTTGATGTCGACCCAGCCAGCCTCGTGCAGCGATCGCAACGCTTCCCGGACCGGGATCCGGCTCACACCGTAGTGGGCGGCGAGGTCGTCGGCGTGGATCCGGGCGCCCGGCTCGAGTGCACCGGTGATGATTGCTTCCTCGAGGTTGTCGAACAACATCAAGGGCAGCGTGCTGGACCCTGACAGCAGGGGCAGCGAACCAGTGAAGTCGCTACGGCTAGTGGCGACTGAGCCTTCGGTGGTCACAGCTTCTCCGGACGTGTAGAGCGGTTGGTTGCACTATATGGACCCTGCGGGGTTCCGTATCGATCTGAGGTCGTCGTCGGGCCACCAGCCCAGGGTTGCCGACCGAGTTCGCGCCGGTCTCGGCCTGACCGGCAAGGGCATCCGCTGCGCTGGCTCCGGCGCCTGCGGCATCAGCACGCAGATCGCCGTTCGGGAAGCCAGCGCCGCATCGACGGCGTTGCCGCCTTGCTCACCTGAGTGCCTCGCCCTGACAGCCCTCGACGAGGCGCCGGGAGAGCTCGAGGTCGACAGCCCGCGTTGCTCCGGAGCCAAGGTGGTGGTCATCGGTTGGTGCGGCCCGGGTCAACGCGTCGGGTACTCACGATCTATCGTGCTCGCGGCACGAGACGTCTCGGTCGGGCGTGGCGAAGCGCGGCCAGCCCGCTACCGCGAGGCCAGCACGGTGTCGGCGGCTCTGGCCGTCTCGTTGGCGACCCGGCGGGCCGTGAGCGTCGCCACCGTCTGCACGTCGGCCGCGGTGCTCCGGACGGTGAGCTCCAGGGCCATGGCCGCATCGGCCGCGGCGGCGGCCGCCTCCATCGCTGCGGTGGCCGCCGCCCGAGCCACCTCCGTGGCGTGCAGAGCGACGTCGTGGGCGATCACGACCGCGGCCGCCGATACTCCCGCGGCGATCATGGTGGCCTCGGCCGCGACGTCGACGTCGTGCGGGTCGGTCGAGGAGAGTGCGACCCGTGTGGCCTGATCGGACGCCGCGTGGGCCACCCGGTCCGCTTCTTCGTCGGCGCGCAGCCGCACCGCGGTCGCGGTCGCTCGGACGGTCTCGGCGATAGCGGCTGCCGAGCGAGCCGTGGCCAGGGCTTGAGCGTCGCTGGCTGCCGCGGCCGCGAGCGCGGTGCGTTCGGCAGCAGCGGCGACGGCATCGAGCGCCAGCAACGCGGCTTGGCTGGCCGCGGCCTCGAGTCCGAGCGCCACCTGGATGTCGACCTCGGCCTCACGGGCCAGCGCCGCGACGAGGGCCTCGGCGGTACTCATGTCCGCGTGCTGGCTCACGTCGTCGGGGCCGGGCAGCGCCCTCAGCTTGATGATCGGGGTCGGCGCCTGCTGGTCAGCCTTCGCGGGCGGCACCTGGCCGGTGATCGTGTCCGGCTCGTCGGCGGCGACGGACAGGTCCTCCGCCAGCGCGTCGAGCCACTCGGGGCGGTCGGCCAGCCAGATCGCGGTGGCCAGTACCCTCGCTCGGTGGGGCGTCATGGTCAGGACCACGTTGCCGGCGCGGCGGCCAACAGCGGGCCCCTGCCACTTCGTGAAGTCGGTCATGGTGGTCTCCAAGGACCTGCGTAGTCGGCGATGCGACGGTGGGGGAAGGTGCCGACTCCCGGGTGGCGGCCGTACGGCTGGAGGCCAGCTGCAGGCCGAGAAACCTGCGGCCGCTGGATGACGTCCTCACACGTTACACCGCTGAGCTCGGTCGACGGCGCGCTCCAGCAGGGGAGATCGGGCGGACGAGGTGCTGGAGCGCGCACGGGATCCGCCGGGGCCTCAGCGGTCGGGTCGGCTGATCCGGTCGAGGAAGCCGCGCAGCAGGGCTTCGCGCAGCGGCGGGGGAGCGAGGTCGAGCAGGGCGTTGACCGGCGCCATCCGCTCGGGCAGCGCGAGGCCGCCCGATCCGCCGGCTGCGCCGAGGCCGGCGAGGGTCAGCAGCGCGTCAAAGCCGGCGTCGTCCAGGGTCGCCGGGTCCACCGCCGCGAGCGCTCCGCGCACCTGCGGGTCGACCCCGATCGGTCCGGTCGCGACCACCGCGTCGACCGCCTGGCCCAAGGCGACAAGGAACTCCGGCAGCAGCGGTACGGTCGCCGCGCTGACCGAGAGGTGCAGGCTGGCCGGGAACGGCCCAAAGCGCAGCTGGGGCTGGGCGTACCAGCCGCGGGCCAAGAGCTCGTCAGCGATGCTGAACACGTCGACCGACGCGTCGGCGGTGACCGCGACCAGGCTCGACTCGGGCGTGCACAGCACCCGGAGGTGGTCGATCCGGTCGACGCCGGCGACGAGCGCCTCGACCCCGCGGCGTACCGTCCGGGCCAGCTCGGCGTAGCCGCTGTCGCCGATGTAGCGGGTGACCGCCCACGCCGCGGCGAGCGGACCGCCGGACTTCGTCGACTGCAGGGTCGAGTTCAGCATCGTGTAGCCCGGCCAGGCGGCACTGGCGAAGAGCTGGGGCCGGCGCAGCGCGGAGTCGCGGTAGAGCAGCAGCGACGTGCCCTTCGGGGCGTACGCGTACTTGTGCAGGTCGACCGAGACGCTGGTCACCCCGGGCACGTCGAAGGCGAAGGGCCGCAGCGTCGGGTCGTCGCGGCGGAGGTAGGGCAGCAGCCAGCCGCCGATACACGCGTCGACGTGGCAGCGGACGCCGTGCGCGGCCGCGGCGGCGGCGATCTCGGTCACCGGGTCGACCACCCCGTGCGCGTACGAGGGGGCAGAGGCGACGACCAGCACGGTGTCCGGGCTGATGGCCTCCGCCATCGCCGCCGCGTCGGCCCGTCCGGTCTCGGGATCGACGTCCACGAAGTGGCAGCGGACCCCGAAGTAGTGCCCGGCCTTGTGGAACGACGCGTGCGCGGAGGTGGGCAGCACCATGGCGGGCCGGGCGACGTCGGGCCGGGAGTCGCGCGCAGTCTGGACGGCCAGCAGCAGCGACTCGGTGCCGCCGGAGGTGACGGTGCCGACCGTGCCGGGCGGGCCGTCCAACAGGTCGGCGGCGGTCGTGACCAGGTCCTGCTCCATCGCCCGCAGCGAGGGGAACGCGGTCGGGTCGAGACCGTTCGTCCCCCCGTACGCGGCGAGCGCCTCGCGGCCGAGCGCGTCGGCCTCGGCGAGGCCGGAGTCGTAGACGTAGGCCAGCGTCCGGCCCCCGGTGGTCGGCAGGTCGGAGCGGCGCAGTGCGTCCAGGGCGGCGCGCACCTCGTCGGCGGTGCTCCCGTCGGAGATCACGGCATCACCACGTCCTCGGTGGTCGAGCGGACCCGGGCGGGCGACCCGTACCCGCGCAGGGCCAGCAGGCTGAGCAGGATGAGGGCCGCCGGGACCGCCGAGAAGCCGACCGTGATCGCCGTGCCCGCGCTCGCCGGCTGAACGACCTGGTCGCTGCGCGAGGAGACGTAGCCGCCGAGCGCGAGCAGCAGGGCGAGCACCGCCGGACCCGTCGCAAGCCCCAGCGTCTCCCCGGCGGTCCAGATGCCGGTCAGCACGCCCACCCGGTTCTCACCGGTCCGGGTGGCGTCGTCGGCGGCGGTGTCGGGCAGCATGGCCAGCGGGAACAGCTGGCAGCCCGCGTAGCCGGCCCCGGCCAGGGCGGTCAGCGCGAAGGTCACCGCCACGGGGGTGTGTCCGGCGCTCAGCAGCCCCAGCGCCGCGGCCGCCAGCAGCAGCGACGACGCGCGGTAGCCGGCTTTCTTGCCGGTCCGGTCGGCCACCTGCCGCCACAGCGGTGTCACCAGCAGGGCCGGACCCACGAAGCAGGCGAAGAGCACCGCCGAGGCGCCGGGACTGCCGAGCACCTCCCGCGCGAGGTAGTCCACGGCGGCGAGCATGCAGCCGATGGCCAGCGCCTGCAGCACGAAGGTGGCGAGCAGCCGGCGGAAGTCGGCGACCCCGAGCGCGAGCCGCAGCTGCACGGCCAGACCACCGACCGGTGAGGGCACGCTGCGGACCGACGCCCCCGCCGTACCCCACCAGGCGCCGAGCGCGCCCACGACGATCAGCCCGGCCACGGCGAGAGCCATCGCGCGGTAGCCGGCCGCCCCGCCGACGGCGTCGCGGATCACGGGTGCGGTCGCCCCGCTGGCCAGGATGGCGACCGCCAGCACCGCGACCCGCCAGGTGAGCAGGACCGTCCGCTCGCGCGGGTCGTCGGTGAGCTCGGCGGGCAGGGCGACGTAGGGGACCTGGAAGACCGAGTACGCGACGGCGCAGAGCGTGAACGCCACCACCACCCAGCCGGCGGCGAAGGCGGCCGGACCCTGCGGACCCCAGAAGAGCAGCACGAAGCCGACGGCCAGGCCAAGCCCGCCGACGAGCAGGAACGGGCGCCGGCCCGAGCGGTCGGCCAGTCGGTCGCTGACCCGTCCGGTCAGCGGGTTGAGGACGACGTCCACCGCTTTCGGGAGGAAGACGATCAGTCCGGCGGCGAGCGCGGCGATCCCGAGGGTGTCAGTGAGGTAGGGCAGCAGCAGCAACCCGGGGACCGTACCGAACGACCCGGTCGCCACCCCACCTAGCGCGTACCCGAACCGAAGTCGTCCCGACAGCCCGCGCACGCGCCCATTGTGTCCCAGCCGGCCCCGCGGGTAGGCGGGTGTCGCGGCCCCCGCCCTGGAAATCGACCCCGAGAAGGGGCAATAGTGCCTCCGCGGTCATGATTGGCGCGTCTGGGGGTCGATTCTCAGGGCGGAGTGTCGGAGAGGAGCTCCCGCCGACGGAGGATCGGCAGGACGCCTTCGGCGAACCAGTAGGCCTCCTCGACGTGGGGGTAGCCCGACATCACGAACTCGTCGATACCGACGGCGGCGTACTCGGCGATCAGGTCGGCCACCTCGGTGTGGCTGCCGACCAGCGCGGTGCCGGCGCCGCTGCGCATCAGGCCGATACCGGACCAGAGGCCGGGATGGATCTCCAGGGCGTGGGCGTCCGACGGTGCCGTGCCGCCGTGCAGGGCGCGCATCCGCCGCTGCCCCTCGGACTCACTCGAGGCGAGCACGGCCTGCGTCCGCCGGACCTCCGCCGGGTCGAGCTGGGCGAGCATGTCGTCGGCAACCGTCCACGCGTCCTCGGAGCGGTCCCGGCTGATCGTGTGCAGCCGGACCCCGAACCGGACGCCTCTGCCGGCCTCGGCGGCCAGCGCCCGGATCCGGTCGACCTTGGCGGCCACGTCGGCAGGCGGCTCGCCCCAGGTGAGGTAGACGTCGACGTGGTGCGCCACCACGACCCCGGCGGCGGGTGAGGAACCGCCCAGGTAGATCGGCGGCACGGTGGCCGGCTGGCGGGTCCGGGCGTCCTCGACGTCGTAGAAGGTGCCCGAGAAGTCGGTGCCCTCGTTGCCGAAGGAGCCGCGGAAGACCTGCAGGAACTCCGCGGCCCGGGCGTACCGGCTGTCCTTGTCGATCCGGTCGCCGAAGCGCAGCTGTTCGGAGCGGTCGCCACCGACCACCACGTTGAGCAGCAGCCGGTCGCCCGAGAGCCGCTGGAAGGTCGACGCCATCTGGGCGAGCAGCGTCGGGGCGATGAGGCCGGGCCGCAGTGCGACCAGGAACTTGAGCCGCTCGGTCTGCGTGATCAACGCGGACGTGACGACCCAGGCGTCCTCGCACGGCGTTCCCGTCGGCGTCAGCACGGCGTCGAAGCCCAGGTCCTCGGCCGTCCGGGCCACGTGGGCGAGATATCGCAGGTCTGGTTCCCGGAAGCGACCGGCAGTGTCGATCGATCCGCCGGCGCGGCCGAGGTCGGTCGGGACACTGTGCCCGCCGCCGACGAGGGAACGGCTGTCACCGGTCGTGGGCAGGAACCAGTCAAAGGTCAGCGCCATCCCTCACCTTTCGGGCCGGCTGTGGCAAGGAGCACGGCGAAACACTAGCCTTGTCCGGTCTCTCCCTACATTCCCTGCAGGGATTGACACCCCGCGCCTGGATCTCTACTGTTCTGGCCAGGTCATGAGTATCAGCTTCAAGCCCTGGCTGGCTGATCGGCAACCCTCGCTCGCGGTGGGGTGCCCCAGGTGAGGACCCGACAGGAGCCGAACCCCGCTCCTGTAAGCGCTGGTCTCGTCTCCGACGGGCCTCGACCCGAACAGGTACGCCCCATGGTCATGATGTGTCGCCGCCACCGGTGTTGCTAGCCCCTGAGAGCAACCTCCGCAGAGCACGAACCAGGCTCCAGACCCCCCACCCGGCTTCAGCCCGACTTCCCCTCAGCCGCGCGGTACGACCCCGTCGTACCCGGCATCCACTCCGTCCAAGGAACACCCATGACTCTGGTCGACGACCGTCCTCCGCCCACCACGCCCGCCGACGCCACCCGAGCTCGGCCGGCACCACCTGCCCGGTCCGGCTCCCTGGACGCCGGCGACACGTCGGCTGTCCTGGGCGCTCGGGGCGGACTGGGCCGACGGCTCGGCCTGCGGCTGCTGGCCGTGGTGCTGCTGATCGGCGTCTGGTGGGCCGTCGCGGCCTGGGGTGAGGACGACCCGGTCATCCGGCCCTCCCCGGGGCTGGTCTGGGACACGTTCGTGCAGCTCAACACCACCCACGACGGCGTCCGCGGCTACAACGGCCAGCTGCTGATCGAGCACCTGGCCGTCAGCCTGCGCCGCATCCTGATCGGTTCGGCCATCGGCATCGCCGGCGGGCTCGTCCTCGGCGTCGTCCTGGGGACGGTGAGCTGGGTACGGGTGATGGCTGAGCCGCTGGTGACCTTCGTCCGGGCGCTACCGCCGCTGGCCTACTTCAGCCTGTTCGTCATCTGGTTCGGGATCGACGAGACGCCGAAGATCTGGCTGCTGGCGGTGGCGGCGCTGCCCCCGGTCGCGGTGGCCACGGCTGCGGCGGTGGTCTCGGCGCCGATCAGCCTGGTCGAGTCGGTCCGGGCCCTGGGAGCCCGGCGGATCGACACCATCCGCGACGTGATCCTGCCCGCCGCCCTGCCCGAGATCCTGACCGGCATCCGGATCGCTGTGGGCATCGCCTACTCCTCGGTGGTGGCGGCCGAGACGATCAACGGCCTGCCGGGCATCGGCGGGATGGTCCGCGACGCCCAGCGCTACAACAACACCGCCGAGGTCTTGGTCGGCATCATCGCCATCGGCATCTCCGGCCTGGTCATCGACGGCCTGCTCAGCGCCGCCGGCCGCCGGCTGGCCCCCTGGCGCGGGCGATGACGACCACCACCCCCTCGTTCTCTTCCTCTGCAGCAATCCCGTACCGATCCGAAGGACCACCCATGCACCCTCGCCGCCGTTTCCTCCGTGCTCTCGGAGCCGGTCTCGCCGCCACCTCCCTGGTCACGCTCGCCGCCTGCGGCGGGGGAGGGGGTGCTGCGGCCCCGGAGGACAAGACGATCCGCATCGCCTACCAGAAGTTCCCCAGCGGCGACCTGATCGTCAAGAACCAGGGCCTGCTGGAGAAGGCGCTGCCCGACTACAAGATCGAGTGGAAGGTCTTCGACTCCGGCGCCAGCATCAACACCGCGTACGTGGCGAAGGCCGTCGACGTCGCCGCCATCGGGTCGAGTCCGGTCGCCCGCGGTCTGTCGGGGCCGCTGAACCTGCCCTACAAGGTCGCGTTCATCCTCGACGTGGCCGGCGACAACGAGGCGCTGGTCGCCTCCAACGCCTCCGGGGTGACCAAGGTCGCCGACCTGCGCGGCAAGAAGATCGCCACCTCGTTCAGCTCGACCGCGCACTACAGCCTGCTCGTCGCCCTGAAGCAGGCCGGGCTGACTGAGCAGGACGTGACGCTGGTCGACCTCGAGCCGCAGGACATCCTCGCGGCCTGGAAGCGCGGGGACATCGACGCCGCGTACACCTGGCTGCCCAACCTGGACGAGCTGCGCAAGACCGGCAAGACGCTGGTGGCCAGCAAGGACCTCGCCACCGCCGGCAAGCCGACGCTGGACCTGGGCGTGGTGTCGGACGCCTTCATCAGCGCGCACCCTGAGGCCGTCGACGCCTGGCGCAAGGCCGAGGCGCAGGCCCTGACCACGATCAAGGACCAGCCCGACCAGGCCAACCAGGCTGTGGCCGCCGAGCTCGGCATCACCCCCGAGGAGGCCGCCGGGCAGCTGAAGCAGGGCGTGTACCTGACGTCGGCGGAGCTGACCAGTCCCACCTGGCTGGGCACGGAGCAGTCGGTCGGCAAAGCCTCGACCTACCTGCACGACGCCGCGGTCTTCCTGGCTGAGCAGAAGCAGATCCCGGCCGCGCCCGACCAGAAGGTCTTCGACGACGCCATCTACCGGAAGGGTCTGTCCAGTGACCTCAACTAGCACCTCGGGGACCGCCCCGACGACGGGGACCGCTGCAGCCGTCGAGGTCGAGCAGGTGACGCGCCGGTACGGCCGCGGCGACCAGGCCGTGACCGCCCTCGGTCCCGTCGACCTGCGGATCGACACGGGAGAGTTCCTCGTGCTGGTGGGGGCGTCCGGCTGCGGCAAGTCCACCCTGCTGCGACTGATCGCCGGCTTCGAGGAGCCGTCGACCGGACGGGTCACCGTCGCCGGCGCCGCGCCGGAGCCAGGACGGGGAGCCGGGCTGGTCTTCCAACAGCCCCGGCTGCTGCCCTGGCGCACCGTCGGCAGCAACGTCGACCTGGCCCTGCGCTACGCCGGGTTGGCGGCGTCCGAGCGCGTCGCGCGGCGGGACGCCCTGCTGCACCGGGTCGGTCTCGACGGGATAGCCCACCGGCGGATCTGGGAGATCTCCGGTGGTCAGCAGCAGCGGGTCGCGATCGCCCGCGCCCTGGCGGTGGATTCTCAGCTGCTGCTGCTGGACGAGCCGTTCGCCGCCCTCGACGCCCTCACCCGCGAGCGTCTCCAGGAGGACCTGCGCCAGGTCAGTGCCGAGACTCACCGGACGTCGGTCTTCGTGACCCACAGCGTCGACGAGGCGGTGTTCCTCGGCAGCCGCGTCATCGTGCTGAGCAAGCGGCCGGGCCAGATCGCCCTCGACCTGCCGGTCGACCTGCCCCGGACGGGGGCGACTCCGGACGAGATCCGGGCCCTGCCCGCCTACGCCACCGCGCGCAGCACCGTCGCTCACGCCGTCCGTGCCGCGGCGGCCTGACCACCGGAAGGACTCAGCATGACTCTCACCGCTCCCGCTGCCTCGACCCTCGAGCCGCTCGGCCCGTCCTTCGGCGCCGAGGTCCACGGCCTCGACCTTGCCGCGATCGACGACGGCCAGGTCGCCGCTCTCCGGCAAGCGCTCGTCGCCCACAAGGTCTTGTTCTTCCCGGGACAGGACCTGACCGACGACGAACAGGTCGAGTTCGGTCGCCGGCTCGGCCAGCTGACCGCCGCCCATCCGGTGGCGGCCCCGCTGGACGCGGCCCATCCGGAGGTCTACTCCATCGACAGCGCCGACCCGGACTTCTCGTTCTCCGACGTCTGGCACACGGACGTGACGTTCATGGAGCACCCGCCGCTCGCCTCGATCCTGCGGGCGGTGGAGCTGCCGCCCACCGGGGGCGACACGAGCTGGGCCGACAGCCAGTTGGCGTACGAGTCGCTGTCGGCCCCGGTCCAGCGGCTCGTCGACTCCCTCGACGCCGTGCACGACGGGAACCGGGAGTGGGGCCACCACCTCAAGCACGGCCGCCGTGGCCAGGGCAACGAGTGGGACGGCAAGACGGTCACCGAGCTGACGCCGGTCGTGCACCCGGTGGTCCGCGTGCACCCCGAGTCCGGACGCAAGGGGCTGTTCGTCAACCCGGGATTCACCTCCCACATCGTGGGAGTCTCCGAGGCCGAGAGCCGAGGCATCCTCGACCTGCTCTACGCCCACCTCACCAAGCCCGAAAACACGGTCCGGCACCGCTGGCACGTCGGCGACCTCGGGGTGTGGGACAACCGGAGCACCCTGCACTACGCCAACCGGGACTACACCGCCCAGCGGGTGATGCGGCGCATCACCCTGGCCGGCGACCGGCCCTGGGGGCCGGCCCGCTGAGGCCAGCCGCTGACCAATGCTCCGGCGATCGAGCGGTGAGGCGGTTCCGGGCCGCTCAGCGCAACTGCGGAGCATCCGTCAGCGGTGGCGCGCCGTCAGGCGCGTGGCCAGGGCCGTCGTCGCTGGTCGCCCTGGTCCGCGGCTCTGGCGAGGTGTCCACCCGACGGGGTCAAGGCCAGTCGTACCTGCAGTCGTGCCGTGCGGACAGCAGCTCACACCCAGCCGTCGAGCACGGCGACGAAGCCTTCAGGGTCGTCGGCGTGGAGCACGTGGCCGGCGCCCGCCAGGACGCGGAACTCATACCCGGCGGCCTCGAGCTGTCGCCGCTGATCAGCTCCGACCAAGTCGGACGGGTCGGCCAGCACGATCAACGACGGCACGACGGGCGGCGACGGCGGCATCACGTCGATATCGAGCATCCCGGGAGCGCGCAGCATCTCAGCCGACCAGCGGGAGTACGAGGCCAGTGACTGGTCGATCTCGCTCGGCGTCCACTCGGGGTGGAAGCTGAAGAGCTCGTCGCGGGTCATCGGGGTGCCGTCGACGAACTGGGGGAACGTGCCGTCAGCGATGGCGTCGGGATCCAGCGGGCCGAAGGCCGGATCCAGGTAGACCGCCTTTCCTGGCCGGAGGTCACTCACAGCCCGGGCTAGCACACGCCCGCCCAGCGAGTGCCCGGCGATCACGTCGATACCGGTCGGCAGCGACTCGACGAGGTCGCCGGCGAAGTCGTCGATCGCGTACGAGGGGCCTGGACCGGTGAGACCGTGCCCGCGAAGGTCGGGCGTCAACACCCGGTACCCGCGCTGGACGTACACCGACACGATGTCGCGCCACGTGCCGCGATCACCACTGGCACCGTGGATCAGGACGAGGGTCTTGCCCCCGTCACCGAACTCGTCGATGTGCAGCTTCATCGTCCACCTCACCCAGTCTCGTCCAGGTCGGCGCCCCGGCCCTCTTCGCGCAGTCGCTTCACGTACTCGCTTGCCGTGCGGATGTGAACGGCCATCTGTTCGCGCGCCAGCTCCGGATCACCGGCCTCGATGGCCTCCAGCACCAGCGCGTGCTGCACGAAAGCGGTCCGGGCCTCGCCCGGAAGCAGGGAGGCGGCGGCCCGGTCCCGTGCGAGCAGGTCGGCCGCGGCGCCGAGCATCAGCGGCAGGACCGAGTTGCCCGTTCCGCGGGCGATCGCGTTGTGAAACTCCAGATCGGTCTTCCAGGGCGCCAGCCCCGAGTCGACCTCACCCCCGTGCACGAGGTGCCAGCGGCGGATCTCGCTCAGATCCTCCGAAGAGGCCCGACGGGCGCAGAGTGCAGCCGCTTCGGTCTCGAGCACCAGCCGCATCTCGTACAGATCCTCGGTCAGTTCGCTGGACATCAGTGAGATCAGCTGGTGTCGGGGCAGCGCCTGCTCAGGCGCGGTCGAGAGCACGGTGGCACCGAGCCGCGGCCGGACGTCGAGCATCTTCATCGCGACGAGCCCCTGCACGGCCTCACGCACCGTGTTGCGACCGACGCCGTACTGCGCCATCAGCTCCTTCTCCCCGGGCAGCTTCGAACCGGGCGGGAACTCGCCTCCGCCGATCCGGGCCACCAGATCGTCCGAGACGTAGCGCGACAACGACTGCCCGGGTGGGACGGCCGGACGCACGGTGGACCTAGTAGTGCTCGT
Source organism: uncultured Friedmanniella sp. (assembly GCF_964244005.1). Lineage (GTDB taxonomy): Bacteria > Actinomycetota > Actinomycetes > Propionibacteriales > Propionibacteriaceae > Microlunatus. Next base: position 126,661 of record NZ_CAXTHG010000005.1, read on the forward strand.
GTGGGGTCTGGTGCTCACCACGTCCTCGTTTCGCCGTTTGGCTGAGTCGAGCATGCCGCTGCCCGCGTCGGTAGCGCAACACAGGCAGCGCACCCAGAGGCAGCGCACCACGGGCAGCGCACCGCAGAACCCGGCTCATCACACCTCGCGAACTGGCCATTGACATCGTCGTCAGCATCGAAGCAAAATACATCCTACAAATCCTGTCAGAAGATTCGAGGATGGACTGGCGGGCTAGCGCGGCGGGTCCCGGCTCCTCGGGTCTTGAGGCTGCGAGGCAGTCTCCGGGCAGGTGCCGGACCGACGCTGGGCCAAACGATTGCCGGCAACGATGCCCGTTCATCGAGCAGTAGGGACACGACGACGTGCGGATAGGTCAGGTCGAACCGATCGCCTGTGATCTCGGGTGGCGGACCATCTCCTTTCTCAAGATCACGACCGACGACGGGATTGTCGGGTGGTCGGAGTACAGCGAGAGCTTCGGCAACCAGGGCCTCGGGTCGGTGATCAGCTCACTGACGCCCTACGTCCTCGGCCAGGACCCGCTGCTCATCGAGCGTCTCACCTGCGACCTGTCCGCGCTGGTGCGGCCGGCGCGGGGCGCGATGAACCGGCAGGCCATCGCGGCCATCGAGAATGCGCTGCTCGACATCAAGGGCAAGGCACTGGGCGTACCGGTTGCCGGTCTGCTCGGCGGGACCGTCCGGGACCGGGTCCCGGTGTACTGGTCGCACTGTGGCACTTACCGGGTCGGACGTTACGTCGAGTATCTCGGGGTCGGGGCGCTCCACACCTACGAGGACGTGGTCCTGCTCGGGAAGCTGGTGCGCGAGCGCGGGTTCACCGCGATGAAGACCAACATCACCGGCCTCGACGACCTGGAGGTGCAGTCGCGGTCCAACCCGTACGCCCGAGCTGCCCAGACCACCGGGCGCTCCTTCGACAACCGGATGATCGCCGAGGCCGAGAAGATGATGGCCGCCATGCGGCAGGGTGCCGGCGACGACGCCGACATCTTCTTCGACATCAACTTCTGCCTCGAGCTGGAGGGCTACTCCCGGCTCGAGCGGGCCCTGGCTCCCTACCGCCCGGCCTGGCTCGAGATCGACACCTTCGACGCGGAGGGGCTGGCGTCGGTCCGCAGGGGTGGCACGACCCCGATCGGCTCAGGCGAGGCGCTGTACGAGCGGGCCGGCTACCGGCCGTTCTTCGAGGCTCAAGCCTTCGACGTCGCCATCGTCGACGTCCTCTGGAACGGCTGGCTCGAGTCGGTCAAGATCGCCGCTCAGGCCGAGGCCTACTCGGTCGCGGTGGCACCGCACAACTTCTATGGTCACCTCGCTTCTGCGATCAGCGCCAGCTTTGCGTCGGCGGTGCCGAACCTGCACATCATGGAGATCGACGTCGACGGCGCGACCTGGCGCGACGAGCTCACCACCCCGCCGGTGATCGAGGACGGTCATCTGATCTTGTCCGACGCTCCTGGCTGGGGCGTCGAGGTGAACGAAGAAGCCATCCGCAGACATGCCCCGTCGACCAGGAGTGAGGTGCCGTGGCGATGACCGCCATGTCCGAGAGGTTCATGCTTTGCCACGCCGAGCAGGTGCTGGTAGGCGGCCGGTGGCGCCCTTCGGCCACGACAGAGCGCATCGAGGTGCGCAACCCGGCCGACGACCAGGTCATCGCCTCGGTCAGTGCCGGTGCCATGGAGGACGTCGACGCAGCGGTGGCGGCAGCGCGCGCCGCCTTCGACGGCTGGAGCCGGACCAGCCGGCAGGACCGGCTCGAGGTGCTGGAGCGGATCTCCGCAGCCTACGAACGCCGGGCCGACGACCTGGCTGAGGTCCTCTCGCTCGAGGTCGGTGCGCCCACCCGGCTGGCGCACGGCCCGCAGGTCGGGGCCGGCCGGGGACACCTGGCCAGCGCGATCACCTACCTGCGTGACTACCCCTTCGAGGTCGACCGCGACGGCACCCTCATCGTCCGGGAGCCCATCGGGGTCACCGGGTTGATCACCCCCTGGAACTGGCCGCTGCACCAGATCCTCTGCAAGGTGGCCCCCGCCCTGGCGGCCGGCTGCACGATGGTGCTCAAGCCGAGCGAGGTCGCCCCGCTGAACGCGGTCGTGTTCGCCGAGGTGATGCAGGAGGCCGAGGTGCCGGCCGGGGTCTTCAACCTCCTGCAGGGCTACGGCGCCACCGTCGGCGCGGCGTTGGCGGCGCATCCCGACGTCGACATGATCTCCTTCACCGGCTCGACCCGTGCCGGGGTGCTGGTGGCCGAAGCCGCCGCACCGTCGGTCAAGCGGGTGACCCAGGAGCTGGGCGGCAAGTCGCCGAACATCCTGCTCGACGACGTCGACCTCGCCGCCGTGATCCCCGCAGCAGTCGCTGGCTGCTTCATGAACAGCGGGCAGTCGTGCAACGCTCCCACCCGCTTGCTGGTAGCCCGGGCTCAGCTGGACGAGGCGGCCCGACTGGCCGCCACGGCCGCTCGCAGCTTCGTCACCGGTGACCCGTCGTCGGAGAAGACCGACCTCGGGCCGGTGGTCAGCGAGGCGCAGTACCTCCGGGTCCAGTCCCTGATCAAGGCCGGGATCGAGGCCGGCGCACAGATCGTCGAGGGAGGCCTGGGGCGACCGGACGGCTTCCGGGAAGGCTGGTTCGTCCGGCCGACGGTCTTCACCGGCGTCACCAACGACATGGCGGTCGCGCAGCAGGAGATCTTCGGCCCCGTGCTGACGATCCTGCCGTACGACACCGAGGAAGAGGCCATCCGGATCGCCAACGACACCGAGTACGGTCTGGCCGCCTACGTGTCCTCCAGCGACCCGGACCGGGCCCGTCGCGTCGGACTCCGACTTCGAGCCGGCCAGGTCACCCTGAACCAGTCCGACGGCGACCCGACCGCGCCGTTCGGCGGCTACAAGAAGTCGGGTAACGGTCGCGAGCAAGGCTGGATCGCGATGGAGGACTTCCTCGAGACCAAGGCCGTCATCGGCTACGGAACGGCGTGACCCGGTGCTCGGCACCGGGAGCTCCGCGGTCGCGGCGGTGGTCTGCGTCGGCGGCGTCAACCTTGACCACGTGTTCGAGATCGAGCGGTTACCGACCGCGGAGGGCAAGGAGCTGGCCCGCAGCGCCCGGGTGAGCGGCGGCGGTCTGGCCGCCACCGCAGCGGTGGCGATCAGCCGGCTTGGCGGACGTAGCGTCTGGTGTGGTTGCCTCGGAGACGACGACACCGGGCTCATCCTCGCCGGGCTGTTGAAAGAAGCCGGGGTCGTGCTGTGCGACAACGCGGTGGTGCCCGGCGCGCGGACCCCGGAGGCGGTCGTGCTCGTCGCCGCGGACGGCGCACGGTGGATCGGCTTCTACGGTGACGTACCGCTCGAGGGCCAGCACGGCCCACCGAAGCCACCCGATCTCTGCGACGCGGGTGCTGTGCTCACCGACCAGTGGTCACCCGCGCTGAGCCTGGAGGTGCTCGCTACGGCCTGCCGGAGGGGGATCCCCCGGGTCTTCGACGTCGAACGGCCGGACTGGAACGGGTCCGGCGAGCAGATGGCGCTGTCCGACCACGTCATCTTCGCCGACGCCGGGCTGCGGGCCTATACCGGGATCGCCGACCCGGTCGCTTCGCTCCAGCTGGCGGCAGCTCGGCTCCCCCACGCCACGGTCGCGGTCACCCGCGGGTCCGCCGGAAGCCTGTGGTGGCTCCGCGGGGGTGCGTGCAGCGTGTCGGCGCCCACCGTCCGGGCCCGCGACACCACGGGTGCAGGCGATGTCTTCCACGGCGCTTATGCCCTGGGTCTGGCTGAGGGGCTGGGTGTCGAGGACGCTGCGGTGCTGGCGACAGCCGCCGCTGCCGTGAAGGTCGAACGAGGCAACGGCTGGGACGGGATGCCTAGCCGAGAAGATACATCGCGCCTGATCGAGAAAGGATGGACATGAAGATCTCTCCGGGAAAGCTCTGGGGCCTCCGCAGGCTGGCCGACGACGACGGCTTCTGGCGGATCGTCGCCACCGACCAGCGCGAGCTGCTGGCCGAGTCGATCGCGGCCCGGCGGGGGGTGGACGTGGCTCCATACGCCGATGTCGCCGAGCTGGTGACCTCGCTCGCCACCGAGCTGCAGTCCGAGGCGACCGCCGTCCTGCTCGACCCGATCTACGGCTACTACCACGCGGTCGAGCGGCTCGATCCGCACAAGGGCCTGATGATCAGCTACGAGAGCCTCGACATCTCGCACACCCCTGGTGGAGTGATGATGGAGCCGATCCCGGGCTGGTCGGTAGCCAAGACCCGCTCGCTCGGGGCAGACGGGGTCAAGGTGCTCGTCCTCTACCGGGCCGACGCCGCCCCCGAGGTGCGACAGCACCAGGAGGACTTCGTCCAGGCCGCGGGCGAGGAGTGCGAGCGGCTGGACATCGCGATGCTGCTGGAGATCCTGGTCTACGCCCGGCCCGACCAGAGCCCGGCGCAGTACCAGGCGGAGCGCCGGGACCTGGTCCTTGCGGCGATGCAGGTGTTCCGAGACCCGAAGTTCAAGGTCGACATCTACAAGTTGGAGCCGCCCGCGCCGCTGTTCGGTGTTCCCAAGATCGACAGCGAGGCCGGGCAGGCTCTGCTCGAGAGCTACCACCTGATGACAGACGGGTTGCGGGCGCCGTGGGTGTTGCTGTCGGCCGGCATGAACAAGCAGGACTTCAAACAGTCCCTCGAGTACGCCTACCGGTGCCAGGCCAGCGGCTACCTGGCCGGGCGGGCCCTCTGGTCCCAGGCTCCGGAGCTGTTCCCCGACACCGACGCGATCACCGCCTCCCTACGCGAGGAGAGCCTGCCCTACATGCGGGAGCTCAACGAGCTGACACGTCGCTCGGGTACTCCCTGGCCGCAGCACCCTTCCATCGGCGGCGGTCCCGAGCGGAGATATCCGCTGGACCGGGACTTCGCCGTCCATTACGTCACGGAGGTACCCGTGACGGTCTGAGGTCGTCCGTCAGCCTCGGATCTGGCATGACCCGGTCGTCCGTCCTCGGTCGTCCGCGCTCACCTGCACCACGTTCCCACTCACCCCTCATCAGGAGGAACCCATGACCCTTCTCCACACGGCCGGGCAGCGACGCCGCGGCTGGACGATCCGCACCGCAGTCACGCTGGTCACGGCAGCGCTCAGCATCTCCGCCGTCACCGCGTGCAGCGGCGGAGCCGGCAACGTCGGGAGCGGCGGTGACGGCGGAGGCGGTGGTGGAAGCGAGAGCAAGACCATCAACGTGCTGGCCGTCAACAACCCGCAGATGCTCGACGCGCAGAAGATCACCGACAAGTACTTCACACAGAAGACCGGGATCACGGTGAACTACACGATGCTGCCGGAGAACGAGGAGCGCGACAAAGCCACCCAGGACGTCGCGAACTCCGCCGGTCAGTACGACGTGACGAACCTGGGCCCCTACGAGGTGCCGGTGTGGAGCAAGAACAAGTGGTTGACCGACCTGAGCGAGCTGGCCGCCAAGGACCCTGGCTATGACATCGACGACCTGGTCCCCTCGGTCCGCGACGCCATGAGCTCCGACGGCACGTTGTACTCGGCGCCATTCGCCACCGAGTCGACCTTCACCGCCTACCGCAAGGACTGGTTCGACGAGCAGGGTCTCACGATGCCGGACAACCCGACCTGGCCGCAGATCCTCGACCTGGCCAAGAAGCTGAACGACCCGTCGAAGAAGCGGGCCGGTGTCTGCGTACGCGGCCTCGCCGGCTGGGGCCAGAACATGGCGTTGTTCACCGACATGCTGAACACCTTCGGCGGGACCTGGTTCAACCAGGACTGGAGCAGCGGCGTCAAGGACCCTGCGTTTCGCGAGACCATGGAGTTCTACAAGGAGATCGCCAAGTACGGCCCCAAGGGACAGGCCAGCCTGAGCGTCTCGGACTGCTACAACAACTACATCGCCGGCACCAGCGCGATGTGGATCGACTCCTCCGCCGCTGGCCCCTCGATCGAGGACCCGAAGGAGTCCAAGGCCGCCGGCAAGACCGGGTACGCGTACATGCCGGTGGTGAAGACCGAGTACTCCGGGTGGTTGTGGAGCTGGGGCTGGGCGATCCCTCAGGCGGCCAAGAACAAGGACGCGGCCTGGCAGTACATCAGCTGGGTGACCGGCAAGCAGTACCCGCAGGACATGGCCCAGGAGCTCGGCTGGTCGCACTACGCGGGCTACATGCGCAAGTCGGTTGACCAGGACCCCGGTTTCGTCGCCGCGAACGACGCCTTCACCAAGATCACCAGCGGGTCGCTGGAGCACGCCGACCCGAACAACCCCGGGCTCCAGCCGCGGCCCTACGCCGGGATTCAGTACCTCACCATCCCGGAGTGGCCCGACCTCGGGACGACGGCCGGCCAGCAGCTGCAGGCCGTCCTCGCGGGCACCAAGAGCGTCGACCAGGCGATCGACACGATCGCAGCCGCCGCTGACAAGGTGTCCTCAGCCCACCAGTAGTCCCCCCAGGGCCCGTGCGGGGCGGCGGTCCTCGAGGCCGCCGTCCCGCTCGCGTCCCTCGCGACGAGGAGCAGACATGACCACCTTTGCCGCGCCACCAGCCTCACAGCGGCGGCTCCGACAGCCGAAGGAGCCTCTTCCCCAGTACAGCCGTCGGAAGCTCTGGCGCCTGCGGGGCCCGCTCCTACCAGCCTTCATCTTCACCCTCGCGCTCACCCAGCTGCCCTTCCTGGTCACGCTCTACATCTCGGTGGTGCGGTGGAACGTCCTTGAACCCGGTGCGCACCGCTTCGTCGGCCTGGGCAACTACGCAAACGTCGTCACCGACTCCGGCTTCCTCGGCGCCATCGTGCACAGCGTGGAGATGACGGTGGCCACCGTGTTGATCGCGCTGCTCCTCGGGCTCGGCTTCGCGCTCCTGCTCAACCAGAAGTTCTTCGGCCGGGGCCTCGCACGGACTCTCCTGATCTCGCCGTTCCTCGTGACACCCGTGGCCGCGGCGCTGATCTGGAAGTACCTGCTCTACAACCCGACCTACGGCCTCTTCAACGGGATCCTCGTCTGGTTGGGGCAGCTGTTCAACTTCGTCGCGCCCCAGCCAGACTGGGTGTCGAACACCCCGATGGCGGCCATCGTCGCCTCCCTGGCCTGGCAGTGGGTCCCGTTCGAGATGCTGATCCTGCTCGCGGGGCTCCAGAGCCAGTCCTCGGATGCGGTCGAAGCTGCCAAGGTCGACGGCGCCAACGCCTGGCAGCTCTTCCGGTACCTGACTCTGCCGCACCTTCGCCCGTACCTCGAGCTCGGGATCCTGCTGGGGGTCATCTACATCACGCAGGCTTTCGACGCCATCTACACGATCACCTCGGGCGGGCCCGGGACGGCAACCACCAACCTGCCCTATCAGGTCTACATCATGGTCTTCCGCAAGTACGACTACGGAGCGGCGGCGGCGGGCGGCACGATCGTGGTCATCCTCTCGATCTTCGTCGCCACCTTGGCGCTCCGCGTCATCTCGAGCCTGCTGAAGGAGGACGCGCGATGACCGCGACACTGGCTCGCCCCACCCGCTTCCACCCCTCGGTCGGGACGGGTCAGCGGGTTCGGCGCCGGCTCGGTGGGAAGCTCGCGCTGACCGTCGTCGCCTGGCTCGCGACCCTGATCTTCGTCCTGCCGACGCTGTGGATGGTGCTGACCTCATTTCACCAGGAGGTCGACGCCGTCGCGAACCCACCCGCTGTCGCGGCCACTCTCACCCTCGAGTACTACCGCGAGCTGCTGACCGGCAAGCTCCTCGGACCCTTGATCAACTCGCTGATCGCTTCGATCGTCCCGACGATCCTCGTGGTCGCGCTGGCCATCCCGGCGGCGTTCGCGCTGGCGATCCGGCAGGTGCCCAAGTGGCGCGACGTGATGTTCTTCTTCCTGTCCACCAAGATGATGCCGGCCGTGGCCGGCCTGCTGCCGATGTACCTGATCGTGAAGAACCTTGGGCTTCTCGACAACGTGTGGGTGCTCGTCGTGCTGTATCTGTCCGCCAACCTGCCGCTGGGCATCTGGATGATGGCGCAGTTTTTCCGCGAGATCCCGCGGGAGCTGATCGAGGCCGCCGAGCTCGACGGCGCCGACACCAGGACGATCCTGTGGCGCGTCGTCCTGCCGATGGCCTATCCCGGTATTGCCGCCACGGCGCTCATCTCGTTCATCTTCTCCTGGAACGAGTTCCTCTTCGCCCTCAACCTCACCGCCACCCAGGCCTACACCGCACCGGTCTACCTGATCGGCTTCCTCAGCGGGCAGCGGTTGTTCCTCGCTCACCTGTGTGCTGCGTCGGTCATCGTCTCGCTCCCGGTGCTGATCGCCGGGTTCGCGGCTCAGGACAAGCTGGTCCAGGGCCTGTCGCTCGGAGCGGTGAAATGAAGGCGGTCTTCATCCGCGAGGACGGCTCGATCGACGTCTCGACCACGCCCGACCCCGCGCCGGGCCGCGATGAGGTGGTGATCGCGGTGGGCGCTGCAGGAATCTGCGGCACGGACCTCCACATCATCGACCGCGAGATCGAGTTCGCCACGCTGCCTGTCGTGCCGGGCCATGAGCTGTCCGGCACCGTCGTCGCGCTCGGCCCGGACGTGGACGCCCGGTCGGTCGCTCTCGGGGACCGGGTGGCGGTCTCCCCGGGGATCACCTGCGGGGTCTGTCGATACTGTCGACGTGGGCGTTCCAATCTCTGCCCGCACGCCAGCGGGATCGGGATCTCCCGGAACGGCGGTGCAGCGGAGTTCGCGGCCGTTCCGGCGGCCAACTGCTACGCCCTTCCGGCGGAGATGCCGATGCACGCCGGCGCCCTGGTCGAGCCGCTCTCCTGCGCGATCCACGGCATGGATCTTCTTCCCCGCGGTATTGACGAGGAGTACCTGATCTACGGTGCCGGCACGATGGGCCTGCTGATGATGCAGCTCGCCCTGGCCTCGTCAGCGCGGTCCGTGAGCGTGATCGACACCAACCCGGGCCGGCTCGAGTCCGCCAGGATGCTCGGAGCACACCATGTGGCGAACTCGGCCGACGACCTGTCGCGCGAGTACGGCTGGAGCACCGTCATCGACTGCACCGGAGCGGTGGCAGCGATCGAGGACGGACTGTCGCGAGTCGACCGCGGCGGGACCTTTCAGGCGTTCGGGGTCGCCCGCGGTGATGCGCTGGCGCGGATCTCACCGTTCCGTCTCTACCACGACGAGATCACCATCGTCGGGAGCATGGCGGTCCTCAACAGCTTCGGCCGGGCAGTCGACGTGATGGCCTCGGGCGCCGTGGACGCTGACGTCATCGTCAGTCACCAGCTCGGGCTCGACGACTACCCGACGGCGATCAACCTCTTTCGTAACAAGGAGGGCCGAAAGATCATGGTGACACCACCCTCCACATGGGCTGGATGATTGATTCCACGGTCAGTGGTCGTTGACGGATTCGATGATCTGGCGTGGAGGTTTGAAGAAGTGGGCGCAGGGTCGGTTGGTCTCCCCGGCTCGGGTGGGGCGGAGCAGGGTGGTCCATCTCCCACTCGTCGTGGTGGCCGTTGCGGACCACCCACCGGCGACCCAGCTCGTCGACCTGGTCGGCATGGCCCTCGCTGTCAGCGGCCACCTCGGCCGGCAAGGCCGCCGCCAACATCGGCGGGCACCATCACGCACGACCTCATCAAGCAACGACCTGTCGGCCTCGTTGGCCGAGGCTTCTTCGGGACCTACCGTGAGCACCCTGGTCGCCGCGGCCCGCCTCCGCCGCTCAGGCGTGGCTGTGGACCAGCAGCCGGTAGGGCGGCTGCGAGAACAGCAGGTTGGCCTGCTGGGGTCCGACCGAGGAGGCGTGCTCGTCGTCGACGGGATCGTGGACGCTCGCCTGCCAGGAGCGGACCGCCGCGTCGGTGAGCTCGAGGTAGTTGCCCGTGGTGGGCAGTGCCGTGGCCCCGTCGCGCTGGTTGAGGACGTGCTGCAGCCGCCGTACCGAGTCTGACGCCATGGTCCCGAAGCAGAGCTTGGCCACGTAGACGTCACCGCGGCTCCAGTCCTCAGTCACGCTGTGCTGGACGTCGTCGGTGCCCACCCGCTGCTTCCAGGTCTTGGCCCGCTCGACCGCGTCCTGGGCGTAGGCGTCACCGCCGTTGTAGGCCTTGGCGCTCTGGTAGAAGCTTCCGGTCGAGCTTCAGGTGCGGTGCAGGACGGAAATGCCGAACCGGATGTTGTCGGCGGGCACCCAGGGCTGCAGACCCTGCTGCTCCATCTGGTCAAAGAATCCCCGGAACGTGATCTGCATCGGACCGACGCCGTTGCTCGACTGGTGCCGGATCAGCTCGCGGAACTTCTGGTACCGCTCCTTGGTCACCTCGATGTCGTGACCAGACTCGGAAAAGGCGCCACCCCGGTCGTGGCCGAAGATGTTCGCGCCGCCCGTCTCCTTCTGCAGGATGGTGCAGCCGAGGTAGAAGGGAAATCCTGTCTGGTCACAGGCGGCGGCCAGCGCCTCGACGTTGGTCAGCCACTGTCCGGCTGCGGCGATCTGTTCTTCGGTGACGCTCATTCCGACCTCCACGAGAAACGTTCCCTGACCCGTACGTGAGAGGTCACGGCGACGTCGGAAATACCGTTCAGGACGACCTTTTCCACCCGCTGGTCGACGGCTTGGTGACCGGTATCACGCCACCGTGGAGGCGCTCTGTCTGGGCACCGAGCGCCACGACGGCGCTCACCTTTCGGATGGAGCGCACCATGCCAGAAACACCGCAGGAACAGCTCGAGCAGGCGGGCGGGATCACCAAAGCGCTGCTCGACACCCTCGACCAGCTGGTTGACCGCATCCTCGGTCAGCAGACGGTGGACAAGAGCGGCAAGCCGCTCCGTCAGGTCGCGTACATGCACATGCCGAACGGCCTGCCCGTCGACCCGCGTCAGTACGCCAACCCCTGGACCCCGGCCGGTGGAGCCACCCTGGCGAAGCTGAACAACGACGGCACCCTGCCGAAGGTCGACCCGGTGCCGCCGCCCGTGCCGCAGCCGGCCGCCCCTGCCGGCACGCCGCCGGTCACCCCGGTGCCGGTCAAGCCCACCCAGGACCAGGCCCTGATGGCGTCGATGCAGGCCGCCCTGAACACGGCCTGGCTCTTCGACGAGATGCCCATGGTGACCGGGGACGGGACCTACCGGCCCTACCCGAGCACCCGCAAGCTCAGCTCGGCGTACGAGGGTCTCGTGCACTCAGTCCAGGCCGTCCCCCCGCCGCCGCAGCCGGCCGACGTCGCGCAGGCCCTGGCGGATGCCGAGAAGGTCCTCTACAACCACGACGCCGACGGCAACATCACCGGTCCCTCGATCAAGTTCCAGAACTGGATCAAGTTCTCGCAGAGCTACGCCGACGCCAAGGCCACCTTCGCCACCCAGCAGGCCCAGGCCATGGCCGACCCGATCCTCGGTTCGGTGTGGCCCGCGACCGGCGCCTCGCTGCAGCAGAAGGTGGACACTGCCTACCAGATCTGGCGCAGCTCGGGCGCCGACGACGTCGAGAAGGCCCTCGACCTGATGAACTCCGAGGGCGGCTCGGCGGCCGCGCACTTCGTCTCCCAGGCCCGCGAGCTGCTCGACAAGTGGGACCTCTCGCTGGCCGGCGCCGTCGCGGTCCGCACCCCGTACACCCAGGTCACCCCGGCCAGCTGGTACGACCACACCAACAATGACATCGGTTTCGCCGGGATCTCGGCCTCGTCGGACCGCTACCACAGCAGCGGCGGCGCGCAGAGCAGCAGCTTTGCCAACAGCTGGTACAAGGGGACGAGCTCCTCGACCCAGGCCAGTGCGGGTGCGAGCTTCTTCGGTATCAGCATCGGCGGTTCGGGGGGCGGCTCGTCCTCGGAGAGTGACAGCGCCGGTCACCAGGGCGGTCAGTCCTCCAGCCAGCACGCCGACTCCTCCACCACGGCGTCGATCTCGTGCGAGTTCGGCGTGATCAAGATCGAGCGGCCCTGGTTGTTGACCGAGCTGTTCCACATCGGTGGCTGGTACGTACCCGGTGAGAAGGCCGGCTGCGTGAGCGACGGCACGATCGCCGGCCAGGACGGCGACGACAAGAAGCTGCTGCCGATGATCACCACCCAGGCGCTGGTCATCCGCAACGTGACGATCACCGCCACCGGCTGGGGCGCGGCGGGCCAGGCCCTGTCGGAGTACCAGGCCAACCAGGCGGCGCACTCCGACAGCAGCTCCTGGAACGCGGGCGGCAGCGTCGGCTTCATGGGCTTCGGCGGCTCCGTCAGCCACACCGAGAGCGACTGGGCCGGCAGCCAGTCCTCCGACGCCTCGTCGAGCTGGGGCTTCTCCTACGACTCGTTCACCGACACGGGCACGCTGACCATCAACGGCTCGCAGATCGCCGGCTACATCGGCGAGATCGTCGGCTCGAACCCGCGGCTCGACGACCCGAACGTCGACAAGCCGGCGGACACGACGACGGACCCCGCGCCCGCCGACAGCACGCCGACGACTGACGGCACCCCGACGTCCGACGGCAGCGGCACCCCCGTTGCCCCGATCCTGACGCCCGCCGGCGCCAACGTCTGAACGGAGCTGCAGATGTCTGACGCCACTGGGCTCCTGGCTCTCGGCCAAGCACTCGATGACTACCTGAGCAGTGAGTACGCGCCGCCGCCAGGAACCCAGACGGCGTTGGGCTTCGTCCCCGGGGTCGCCGTCAACCCGTCCTCCTTCTCTCCGACCGGCGTCGTCAACCCGATGGCGGTCCAGACCTTCCTGAACGTCGTGACCAACCTGATGGGACCCGTCGTCGACGGCCGTTTCTCCGGCTTCCTCTCGGCCGCGACAATGTACGGGGCGTTGATCAACATGGCGACACCTCTCGACCCGCTCGGGACCCCCGCGGCCGACGCCTTCCTCCGGGTGGTCAACACCGCGCGGTCGGCCTTCGGCGGCAACGGGCCGAAGGAGCTGGTGGCCGTGCCGCTGAACTGGTACGACGCCACCAGCACCGGCGGCTGGTCGACCTACACCACCACCTCGAGCGAGCAGTCGGGCGAGGGCCAGAGCAGCACGAGCGGCACGGGCGAGCCGCCTACCGACACCTTGCCCGACCCCCACCAGTCGCCGCCGATCATCGACCAGACCCGGTTCGAGAAGATGTGGCGCTTTCGCACTCTCGACGAGACCGCGATCGCCGAGGTGGTCGTGCCGACCGTCGACCCGCCCGTGGCGGTCGAGGTGACCCAGCCTCCGGTGGTCGTCGCGGAGCAGCTGGTGAAGAGCCACCAGCCGGTCGTCCGTGACCACGTCGGGGTGGACCTGTCGGAGACCTCCGTCCGGACCAAGGGCCGGGTGTTCCAGACCAGGCTTTCGGCTTCGTCGGCGGACCTCCTGGTGCCCTCGACCGGCCGGCTCCAGCTGCGGGCGCCCACGCTCGCCGCCGGGTTCGTCGCCACGCCCCTGGCGCGGACCGTCGACGATGACGCAGCGGTACGCGTCCTCGCCGCCGGCTCTCGGCGCCAGCTGGTCGCCGCGCTCGCCCAGGACAACTCGGTCATCGCCGGGGACGGCGACCTCGCGGTCTCCCAGGCGCTGGCGCACCTGATCCGGGCCCAGTCGCCGGCCGTGGTGGCCGAGATCGACGACGACCGCGAGACCACCTCGACCCAGTCGATGGAGACCAACGAGCTCACCCTCTCCCTCGAGTACTGCTTCGTGCAGATCTCCCGCGACGGGTGGTGGAACGACGCGGTGCTCCGGATGCCGCGCTGGTACGCCCCCGGTCAGAAGGCGGGCGAGTTCAGCTCAGGGACCGCCGTCGGCGGGCTGCCCCTCGGCGTCCCGATCGCCATGGTGCTGACCCGCAACGTCTCGGTGAGCGGTCGCTGGACCGAGTCCGACCGGACGGCCGCCGAGAGCCACACCAGTCTCGGCCCCTGGTCGATGCAGGACTCGCAGATGGCCTACGACGCCTCCTCGGAGACGGCCACGCTGACCATGCCCAGCATGCAGGTGGTGGCGGTCGTCTGTGCCGTCCTGCCCGCCCTGCCGCCGTCGGACGACCCGAGCCTCCCGGCCGCCGCGCCGGACCCGGCCACCCACTAAAGCCCCACCCACGCTCACACCCACGAAAGATCGAGGTTTCACCATGGCCACCTACCCCAACGCCGAGTGGCGGCCGCTCGCCGCCGGCAGCCCCGGTGCCCCGATGGACGCGCACGACATCGTCTGCGTCCACACGATGGTCGGCTTCCTCGCCGGCACCGAGTCGATGTTCCGCGAGAACGGCTGGGCTGGCACCGAGTCGCACCTCGGGGTCGGCGGCCCCGCCGACGGCGCCCTGGACGGCACGGTCTACCAGTGGGTCGACACCGACGACCAGGCCGACGCCAACCTGCAGGGCAACCACCGTCTGATCAGCATCGAGACCAGCGACGGGGGCGACGAGAAGAACCCGTGGTCGGACGCACAGCTCGACGCGATCACCGGCATCATCGTCTGGGCGTGCCAGACCTACGACATCCCGGCGGAGCTGATCGCCGACAGCACGGCCGGGCAGCGCGGCATCGGCTATCACCGCCAGGGCATCGACCCGTGGCGGGTGGCGGCCGGTGAGAAGTGGTCGAACAGCAACGGCAAGGTCTGCCCGGGCGACGTCCGGATCGCCCAGCTGGTCGACACGATCATCCCGCGCGTCCAGGCGCAGGTGTCGGGCTCCGGGTCCGGGACGGTGTCCACGGCCCTCATCCTCGACGCGATCAGTCCGGACGCCGGTGTCGCCGGTGACCAGGTCGTGCTCACCGGCTCCGGGTTCGCGCCGGCGGACGGGGTGTCGTTCGGCGGCGTCTGGGTCGAGACGTGGACCATCGACAGCGACAGCCAGATCACCGCGACCGTGCCCGAGCCGAACGCCAGCGGCTCGGTCTCGGTGGCGGTCAGCACCCCCGACGCGACGAGCGACGGGGTCTGGTTTAGCTACGCCGACAGCTCTACGCCGCCCTCGCCGCCGACGTCATCACTGACCCTGTCCTTCATCGGTCCCGACACCAGCACCGCCGGCAGCCAGGTGGTGCTCACCGGGTCCGGGTTCCTGGCGGCGAACGGGGTGTCGTTCGGTGACGTATGGGTCGACACCTGGACCATCGACGACGACAGCCAGATCACCGCCACCGTGCCCGAGCCGGTCACCAGCGGCTCGGTCTGGGTCTCGGTGAGCTCGCCGGACGCGACGAGCGACTCGATCTCTTTCGCCTACGAGGAGTGACGGTCTCGTGCCCCCTATCCTAATGGGGGCACGAGCCCGGATCATGCATGAGGTGGCGGTTCTGTCCGCGAGTTGATCAAGCGAAGAGTGCTCCTGACCAGGGAGAATTCTTCTTGCGACGGACATATTTGGCTCTTCACAATGCAGGGTGTAGCCAGGGTCTGAATACGCCGGTCGGCGCCGGGCTCACCCTGTTCGAGCAGGCCGACGGGTAGCGCTACCAAGCGTTCGTCATCAACACCCGGAGGGGTCGGCTCGGGTTCCTCGAAGCCCGGCATCGCGCGCACGCCCGGGTCGAGGACCGGATCCGGATCGCAAGAGACACCGGCCTGGGCCGGCTCCCGTCGCGGGAGTCGCCATCCACCAGGTGTGGGTCCAGATCGCCGCAATAGCGGCCGATCTGACCGGCTGGCTCCAGCTGCTCGCCCTGCATGAGGCCTCCGACCTGGTCCGCGCTCGACCGAAAACGCTGCGGTTCCGGACCCTGCACGTGCCCGCCCGCTACAGCCACGGCGGCCGACGACGCCGCCTCCGGATACCGCCCGGCTCGCCCTGGGCAACTCAGATCGCCGGCCGCGTTCACTCGGATCACCGCCATCCCGGCACCCATCTGACCGGTCGAACCGGCCGACCACCACCACCCCACGGAACCCGCCCCGGAGCGCACCCGGCGGTCCGCCCCTGCCCGAAAGCAGAAACCATGACTCCAAGCCCAACCACGATCAAAGGCGGCTCCGACGCCGACCTCATCAAAGGACCGGGGCTGGGCGGCGAGTGCCTGGCGAAGACTCGACCAGTCACGGTTGGTGTCGTTGCGTTCGAGGCAGACCCTGCTCGTTGCTGATGCCAAACGTGGCGAGGCATCCCATTGGTCGCTGAGGTTCAAAGCGGCTTGGGGGCGTGCTCTCCTTTGAAGTTGCCTTGGCGAGCCTCAGGCCCCACACATCTAAATGACAAGTCAGCGCTTCCCCTCCTCCTGCGGAGGCGGTGGGAGCTTGACAGAGAAGGTATCAACCTGGGTGGCTCCGTCGGCGCTATAGACAGGGACTACGTACGCAACTCGTTTTCCGTTATTGTAAGCCTCTGTTCGAGCCTTCTGATAGGCGACAGCCTCTTCCGGGTTAGACGGCTGGTCGGCGTCTCCGAACACAAGCTTGCTGTCGGCATAACCCTCGATTCCGTGATTGCCCATCACTGAGACTAGATCCGGCGTGAGAGCGTCAGGAACACCGTTCTCTTCTCCTGCAGGCATCGGCACAGGACCGTAGTGACGTCCGTCCTTCGTAACACCCGACGCGACAGCAGACGCTGGTACCGGATGTGGGGCCGGGGCGGCAACCAGGGACTGAGAGGCAACTCCAGAGGCGATTCCGTAGCCCACTATCAGGACAGCGGCTATGCCGACAAGATATTGGTGAGGACGCATGAGTGAAGGCTCCTTCCTCAGTAGCTCAGGTACGGTGAGACGCGGGCATCATCGTCCTTGTGGTGCCGACGGCAGTTGAGCCAACGAAATAGTACGTGGTGTCGGGATTATACTGCCAACCCGAAGACAGACATACAGTTCCGTTTTGATTGACAACGGACGAAGCGCCGCCAATAAATCCAGCTGGACGAGCGTGAGGCCTGCCCGATCCACAATTACCATCACGGCTGATACTGTTCACTTCACCAACATACTCCGGTGAGTTAACAACGATTCGCGCTTGATCAAAGCCGCATAGGTGGACACCGCCCGTACTGAAAGTTACATTCGAGACCCCGGTCTGGTCCGACCTCCGGCGTCCCGGGTCGCCAGTGCCACGGGTGACCGCAGTCGTGACACTCGAACGAGCAGCCGTCCCGGACCTGCACGGCGAGCACCCCGAACGACCCGCAACGAGGGCACTGCACCACCCGGCGTACGGCCCGCTCGGGATCCGCCGTGGTCAGCCGGATCTCCTCCGAGGCGGGCGGAACAGGCTGGTCGTGGTCTGCCTCCGGGTCCGGCTCGGCGACCAGCGGGGGCGGGGCCGACAGCGACGCCGCCCCGGACACCGCGCCAGCCGCGCCGCGTTCGGCGGCTTCGTGCCAGGAGAGCCCACCCGTCGACCTGCCGGCGGCGGCTCCGGTCAACGTGAACCCAGCCTCCGCGGGCGCCGCTGGCCCCGGCGAGAGCGGCGGCAGGGCTGGCGGCCGGGTCTGCGGCCGGGGAGCAGGACCGGTGGCGGGGTCGCTCGACTCACCGCCGGTCGCCCGAACCGGTGCGGCGAGGGCCGTCGATTCCTGGTCGGCGGCGATCATGGCGACCGCGACCGCACACAGAGCTGCGACGAGGACCGCCCCGGAATTGACCACCCAGGGAAAGCGGATCTGCTGGTCGAGGACGAAGCCGATGGTGACCACGGCAGCCAACGAGCCCAGCGCGGACGCCGCGGCCACCCGGAGGAGCACCACCAGCCGCGGGACGGGTGCCTCAGCCATGCTTCACGAACCTCAGGTCGACCGGACCGTCGGTCTGGATCGGCCGGCACGACCGGCCGTCGATGGAGGTTCGCCACACCACGGTGTCGCCGTCCGGGCTCCAGCCGAGGTCGGTGAACCCCTTCGCCAGGCAGACCCCCTGCGCCGAGACCTCCACCGCGTTGGGCACCAGCTGCTGCGGCGCACTGCCGACCGGGAGACGGGTGAGGCAGTGCAGCTCGATCGCCAGCGCGGCGTCCGGGGAGGGTGAGGGAGAGATCGGCGGCGGTGCGCTGGGCGGCGGCGCGCTCGCGGTCGGCGTGGTCGGCTCGGCCACGGTCACCTCGGCGACCTGGTACGGCAGGGGCAGCGAAACGCCTTCACCCTGCCATTCTGGACGGTTTCCCGAATACAGGTCGACCAGTGCGTGCAGCGTGCTGAGCAGGGTCAGCGGCACCACGTGGGCGTCGATCAGGATCAGGCCCCACAACCCCAGGACGGCGGTACCCGTAGCGATCACGATAAAGACCAGGGTCACGATCAGCAACGTCGAATCGCTGGATCGCTGCGCGATATTCCGGCTGGCCGACATCGGACCACCATGCCCGCTCCGGTGACGTCGGGGGAGGGGTTGTCCGACGAACTCCGGTCACGAGATCACGCCGGCTACCTGACGTCGACGAAGTCTCCAGCGGTGTGGGAGGACCCGCTGGACCCGGTGCCGGCGAAGACGAGACGGTAGTAGCCGTCCTGGGTCCCGGACGTCACCGTGGTGCGGACGGTACCCGCGGTGCTCGTCTTCAGGCTCTTGATCGTCGCGTACGTGCCGTTCGTCGTCCGGAACTGCAGGTCGAGGGGCCGGCCGGAGTAGGGGAGGTAGCGGCCCCTGTCCCAGTTCGCCCGCTCCAGCAGCCCCGTCACCGTGACGGTGCCGCCCGCCCTGACCGGCTCCGGGCTGGCGTTGACCTTCAGTCGGGTGGCGCGGAGGACCTGGAGGTCGTTGGTGACGGCGGCTTCGGGCTGGTCGTCGAGGATCCGGAACGTCGTCGGCCACGGCCCGGCCTGGTCGTTGGTCAGCGCGGACGGCCTGAGGGTGATGGTGGCGTCGAAGAAGGTCAGGCCGTCGAAGCTCTCACCCTCGGCCAGCGGCACCCGGTAGATCTTCGGCCCGCCGTCGAGCACGACGTCGGTGGCGGAGGCGTTGGCGCTGCTCTCGGTCACGGCCATGCTCAACGGGACCTTCTTCGTCTTGCTGACTCCGACGACGACGGGGTCCCGCGGCGCGAGGGCGGCCTGGATCCGGAAGGTGGCCGGCCGGGGCGGTGCGGCCTGGGCCGGAGCCGCGGCCAGTCCGGTGGCCGCCGTCCCGACCACGGCGAGAGCGGCGAGTGAGAGGGCGAGGCGGCGCGGGGTGCGCTGCTGCAGCGTGAGGTGATGCATGGCGGTACTCCTTCTGAGCGGTGGTGGGAACCCCGACAGTGTGCTGGGCATCGGTTGCGGCCCGCTTGCGCTCGTGGGCCGGCCCCGGACCGCCGCTCTGCAACCGGGCTGCAAACCGCGCGAAGAAGAGCCTGCGACATGGTGCCGCGACTACGCGGCACCATGTCGCAGGCTCTTGTGACGTGGGCCCTAAGGCGAGATCCCCGCCCCGACGACGCCGATCAGGGAGGTGGCCAGCGCGCGGAGCCGTGGGCCGAGGAAGTATTCGCCGGTCTCGGCGGCGACCTCCGCCGACTGGCGGGCCCGCTCCCGGGCCGTCGCCAGGTCACCGTGCCGCGCGTACGCCTCGGCGGCGAGCATCCGGTAGGTCGGCGCGAAGATCTTGATGCCGCTGTTCCGGTAGGCCGCGGCTGCGGCGTCAGCCCGCTCCGGCCCGGTCGGGTCGCCCTTCATCGCGTCGGCCCACGCCTGCACCTGGTCGGCGTGCAGCTCGAAGATGCCGAACCCCAGCCGGTCGGAGAGCCGGCGGCACTGCTCGCCACGGCGGCGGGCCTGGTCGGCGTCGCCGCGCATGGTGGCCAGCAGGGCGAGGTAGAAGTCGCACTTCACCTGAACGTCCTCAGCCGTCGTCGAGGAACGCAGCAGCCCAGCCACCTCCTCGTCGGCCGCGGCTTCGTTCCCGACCGCGTGCTCGAGCATCGCGCGGTAGGCGTAGACGTCCTCGACCATGTGGAACAGCCGACCGGGCAGCTGGATGTCGACGCCGTCGGCCAGCAGCTGGCGGAGGACGTCCAGCTCGCGCCGGGCGGTCCTCAGGTCGCCGGACAGCAGCGCCAAGTGTCCGAGCACGAAGCGGGCTGTGCTGGCGGCGATCGGGGCCGGTCGGTCGGCCAGCACCTCCGCCGCGGCGGCCATCGACCCCGCGTAGCGGCCACGGACGGCGGTGGCGACGACGGTGCCGAGCCAGGCGGCCGCCGACGCGGCGTCGGTCGGCGCGGCCGGGGCCGGCGTCGGCAGTCGTTCCTCGGCGCTGCTCGCGGCCCACATCCAGAGGGCGTCGAGATGGCCTTGCACCAGGGCGTGCAGGGACTGGCGGACGACGGGGTCGGGGACCGCCGCCGCGAGCCGGAGGGCCTGGACGAGCGTGTCGTGGGCCGCTTCGGTGGCGGAGCGGCGTAACGCGTCCTCGGCCGCCGACACGAGATAGGGGACAGCTGCGGCCGGTCCGACCGCCGGCGCCGCGAGCACCAGCTGACGGGCGACCTCGAGCACCTCGTCGGTCTGCTGGGGGTTGCGCTGCTGCAGGGCGGCCGCGATCTTGGCGTGCAGGTGGACGCGGCGGGCCACCGAGAGGCGGGCGACCAGCGTCTCGCGGACGAGCGCGTGGCTGAGCGCGAACCGGCCCGTCCCGTCGCCGGTCTCGACCAGCAGCCCGGCCAGCAGCGCGGCCTCGCAGGAGTCGAGGACCTGTTCCTCGTCCAGGCCCGTCGTCCGGGCCAGCAGGTCGGGGGTGACAGGCCCGGACCCCAGCAGGGCCGCCACCCCGAGCAGCGAGACCGTGGCTGCCGGCAGCCGGTCGAGCCGGCGTCCCAGGACGTCCAGCACCTCGGCGGGCAGAGCCTGCTGGGCCGCGCTGGTGGTGAGTCCTCGCTCGGCGCTCAGCAGCTTGACCAGCTCGGTCACGAAGAGCGCGTTCCCACCCGTGCGTTCGGTGACGGCCGCGACGACCCCCGGCTCGGGCTCGCGGCCGTCGATGGTGCGGATCAACGCCGAGACGTCCTCGGCCGCCAGCGGCGCCAGCTCGACCCGGGTGACCAGGTCGCGGGGCAGCGAGCCGAGGGCCCGGTCGAGCTCGGCGGTGGGCTCGTCCGAGCGCACCGCGACCGCCACGAGGAGGCCGTCGGGGGCGAGCTCCTCGACCGCCAACCGGAGCAGGGTCAGCGTGTCGCGGTCGACCCAATGGGCGTCGTCGACCAGCACCGCCACGGGTCCCGACCGCTGAGCCCGCTCGAGCAGGTCGAGCACCCCGCGGAACAGCAGCGACCGGCTGAGCGGCGGCCGCGTCTCGGACGGGTCCTCCGGTGGAACGGGCTGCAGCGCGGCGAGAGCCGCCGCCGACGGGTCGTCGTCGCCGCGGGTTCCCTCGGCCAGGCCGGGGGTGGCGGCGGTGAGCTCGCGCAGCACGGTGACCCAGGGCCAGAGCGCCGGGGCCGCCCCGTCAGGCAGCCCGTGCCCGTGCACGACCCGGCCGCCGGACCGCCGCACGACCTCCTCGAGCGCGTCGAACACGGTGGTCTTGCCGGCGCCCATCGGGCCGCGGACGACCACCAGCCCTCCTGACCCGGAGGACGCGGCGCGCACCACGCTCGCCAGGGCGGCCAGCGCCGGTCGGCGCCCGACCAACGGCCATCCTGCGGTGGTCCGGGCCGGGTCGGGCCGGTCTGGATCGGCAGCGGGCAGCGACGGCTCCACCTGGACCAGGCTGCGGTCGGCGCTCGGTCGCGGGGCCCGCAGGACCGGGTCGTGCTGCAGCAGCTGGCGTTCGAGGTCGCGCAGGGCGGGCGACGGGTCGAGGCCGAGCTCGTCGGCGAGCGTCCGGCGCAGCTGCCCGTACGTGTCCAGCGCCTCGGCCTGCCGACCCGTGCGGTAGAGCGCGATCATCAACGCGCGCCAGCCGCGCTCCCGGAACGGTCGGGCTGCGACCACGCGACGTGCCTGGTCGACGACGACCTCGGGCTCACCGACCGCGAGCCTGGCCTCCAGCAGCGTCTCGACGGCCGCGTCACGCAGGTCACTGAGCCGGGTCGCCTCCGTCCGGGCGAACGGCACGTCGGCCAGGTCGCCCAACGCCTCGCCCGACCACAGGCCGAGCGCCTGGTCGAGGTCGGCGACGGCTGACCGCAGCGCGGTCGGCTCCCCGGACTGGGCGGCCGCGCGGCCCCGGTCCAGCAGCGCGCTGAACCGGGATAGGTCCGTCGCCTCCGCCGGCAGGCTCAGCACCCACCCGGGTGGCTGAGTGGTGATCTGGGCAGGCGTCGGTTCCAGCACCCGCCGCAGCCGGGACACGTACGCCCGCAGCGTGAGGACGGCCTGCGCCGGTGGGCCGTCGGGCCAGAGCTCGTCGATCAGCCGGTCCGTGCTGACGACCCGGCCGGCTTCCAGCGCGAGCAGGGCGAAGACGGCCCGCTGCTTGACGCCGCCGAGCGGCAGGGATCGCCCCTCGTGCCGGCACGTCACCGGGCCCAGTAGCCTCACCTGCATAGCGAGCAGTGTGGCACCACGCCGCGGGGGCCGACCAGGTCTGGCGAGCACCGAGGGACGTGTCGGCAGGGCTCAGGCCTCGCGTTCGTCCGGCTCGAACAGCCGCGCGATCCGGACCTCGAGACCGGCGGCCGCCAGCTGCTGCACGATCTGCTCCGGATCCGTGCGGTCGGGGTCGAAGGTGGCGAGGGCCCAGGTGACGTACGGGTCCACGTGGGCCCGTGTCACTCCCGGGCAGCCGAGCAGCGCGGCGGTCAGCTGGTCGTGTCCGGCAGTCTCGGCGCACCTGCCCAGGTCGAGCGTGAGGTCGCGGCTCGGAGTCGCGGACGGGTCGGTCGCGGAGTCCACCCGACCACTGTCCCGATCGCGGTTGCAGCGGACTTGCACCGCCCGTCCCGCCGGTCCGTGGTCACGGCCCAGCCTCAGCGGCTGACCCTACTGGGGCGGCGGGTCCGACTGCCGGCCGAGTGACCCGATGGCCGCCACGATCAACAGGCAACCGACGGCACCCGCGAGGGTGAGCTGCTCGTGCAGCAACAGCACGGCCAGCAGCACCGCGACGACGGGTTCGACCAGGGTGGCGATCATGGCGACCCCGCTGCTCGTGCTGCGAAGTCCGGCGTAGAGCAGCGCGTACGCGAGCGCCATCGTGACGACGCCGAGATAGACCAGGAGCAGCCAGGAGGGAAGGTCGGTCGTCGTCAGCGGGTCGCCCCGGACGTAGGCGACGGCGAGCACGCCCGGCACCAGGACGGCGGCCGCCACCGCCAGGGTCGCCACGGTGATGGTGAGGGTGTCGAGGGCCTGCGACAGCGGTCGGGCGACCTCAGCGGAGAGGCCGAACGCAGCCCCGGACGCCAAGGCGCTGACCACGCCGATGAGCGGGCTCGACGCCTGGTCGCCCGGGCCGCTGCCGAGCAGGCTGACCAGCAGCAGCCCGGCGATGGCCATCACCACCGTCAGGAGGTGGGTCGCCGCGGGGAGCCGTCGTTGCCGGACGGAATCGATGACGAGCAGGAGGACCGGGGCAAAGCCGAGGCAGATCACGGTCGCGACGCTGACCCCGCTCGCGACGACGGCGACGAAGAACAGCACCTGGAAAGCGATGGTGAGCAGTCCGACCGCCGCGATGCGCCGCCCGTGGCTGCGGGCCGCGGCCCAGGAGATGGCGAGCCGCCGCCGGACGGCGATGGCGCCGGTCAGCACGAGGACGGCCGCCAGGGTCCGGTAGGCGCTGATCGTCAGCGGGGACAGTCCCGACCGCTCGTGCACCAGACGGACGGCGATGCCGAGGGTGCCCCAGATGACCCCGGCGGTGATCACCAGGACCAGTCCGCGTCCCGCAGTCGACGCGGTCCGCTGGCTGCTGGAGCTCAGGTTCTGCCCAGGGTTCGGGTCAGCAGCCGGCCGAGCTCGCTGACGCCGTGCACCAGCCGGTCGTCGGGTACGCCCGAGAAGCTCAGCCGGGCGTGGTTCGGCTCGTGGTCGACCGGGAAGAAGGTGGCGCCGGGCACGTAGGCCACCTTGGCCTCGGGCAGCAGGGTCTGGGCCATGAACGCGGCGGCGTCGAAGCCGGGCGGGAAGGTCAGCCAGGTGAACAGCCCGCCGTCCGGTTCGGTGAACTGCACACCCGGCGGCAGCGTGCTGGCGAGTGTGGTGAGCATCAGGTCCCGCTTGTGCCGATAGACGGGGACGACCCGGGCCAAGTGGGCGTCCAGGTCGTAGCGCCCGAGATAGCCGGCGGTGGCCGCCATGTTCAGCGTGCTGTTCTGGGTGTCGGCGGCGAGCTTGAGCAGCGCGAGCCGCTCCAGGACCTCCGGGCTCGCGTGGGCCCAGCCGAGCCGCAGTCCCGGGGCCAGCAGCTTGGAGAAGCTGCCCAGGTGCAGCACCTGGCCGACGGTGTCCAGGCTCTTCAGCGTGGGCAGCTCCTCACCGGAGTAGCGCAGCGGCCGGTAGGGGGTGTCCTCCACCACCAGCACCCCGTACGCCTCGGCGAGCTCGAGCAGCCGCCGTCGCCGGGGCAGGCTCAGGGTGACCCCGCTGGGGTTGGCGAAGTCGGGCACCACGTAGATCATCACCGTGTCCGGATTGGCCTCGAGCACCTGCTGGAGGTGGTCGGTGTCCATCCCGTCGACGTCGGTCCGGACCGGTGCGTAGCGCGGTTCGTACGGGTTGAAGGCGATCAGCGCCCCGAGGAACGTCGGGTTGTCGGTGACGACTACGTCGCCGGCGTCGATCACCAGCTTGCCGGCCAGGTCGAGCCCCTGCTGGCCGCCCTGGATGATCAACACGTCGTCCGGCCCGGCCGGCATCCCGTCCGCGGTGAGCCGTGCCGCCACCGCGCTGCGCAGCTCCGGCAGCCCCACCGACGCGGTGTACTGAAGGGCCGTCGCGTGCTCGGGGGTGAGCAGGTCGGCGTACACCTGGGCCAGCTCCGCCACCGGGAACAACGACGGGTCGGGATAGCCGCCGCCGAAGGAGATCACCTCGGGGTCGGTGCCGAGCCGCAGCAGCTCGCGGATCGCCGACGGCTGTACCCGGGCCATCCGGGCCGCGTACGGGATGGTCACGAGAACGCCAGGCTGGACGGCTGACCGGCGCGCAGCGCCGCCAGGTGCTCGTCGAGGTTGACGTGGTCGAGCAGGGACTCTCCGGCCTCGATCTGGAACCGCAACGTCTGCTCGCGCTGGTGGATGTCCTCGGCCGCCCCGATCACGGCAGCAGTCGCGTCGACCGTCCCGACGACGATCCCGTCGTCGTCACCGAAGACCAGGTCGCCGGGCCGGACCTCGACGTCGCCGATCATGACCGGCACCTGCAGCACCGGTACCGCAGAGGCCGGGAAGGCCGACGGGGCGACCCCGTGGGCGAAGACCGGCAGCTCCAGCCGGGCCAGGGTGCGGCTGTCGCGGCAGCGTCCGTCGATCAAGATCCCGGCCAGCTGGCGGCGCACGGCCTCGGTGGCGAAGAGCTCCCCGGCCACCGCGTGCTCGTCGCCGCCGGCGGCCACGACCAGGACGTCACCGGGACGGGCCTCCCGCAGGGCCAGCAGCATCCCCAGCAGGTCGCCGCGCGCCTCGACGGTGAACGCCGGCCCGGTCATGGTGAGCCCGGGCCGGACGGGCCGCAGCGTGGGCGGCAGCACGCGCAGGCCCCCGGACGGTTTGTCGGCGTCGACCAGCGAGGTCGTGTCGATCCGGCCGAGCCGGTCCAGCAGGTCAGTCTCCGACGGCATGGCATGACTCTGCCACGGTCGAGGCTGGCGACGCCAAGCGTCCGCAGCACCAGCACGGCTGGTTGCTTCAGCTTCGTCGAGGGGCCGAGCTCGTCCCCAGCTGATGAAGCGTGGACTGAAGTCCGCAGGGGCTCCCGCGCGCCGCCAGCTCGCTGCCGCAGCAGCCCCCCTGATTACTGCATTGTCGAGAAACCACACGGTTGAATGGTTTGACGATCAAGTAACATTGCGGTTGTGCGAGGCTGACGCCGAAATCCTCCCGATACCTGAAGATCAGGTAATGTGCGTGACGCCGCACGTGAGGGAGCAGAGATCGAGATGGACACGACAGACGACGCGGTGCAGAGCCTGCGGTCTCTCATTCTGGCGGCCGAGCGTTACCGCGCGGTTCTTGCCGCGCACGTGGGGCTCGGGGTCACCGAAGCCCAGGCGGTGAGCTCGCTGAGCGTGCACGGCGGCCGTGGCCAGAAGGAGCTTGCCGTAGACCTCGGACTCACCAGTGGGGCCGCGACGGCCCTCGTCGACCGACTTGAGAAGCAGGGGATCGCGCAGCGTTCCCCCCACGCCTGGGACCGTCGGCGCACCATCGTCCGGCTGACCGCGCGCGGGCACCAGGTCGTCGAGGAGAGCCGAGTCTGGCTGAGCGCGCTGTTCAACGACGCCACTGAGGACGAGCTGGAGCGGCTCGCCCCCCTGCTGCGGGGGGTCGCCGACCGGCTGGGCGACCGCTGCCGCGAGATCGAGGCCTCGGACGGCTGGTCGTACCGGCGTGCCTGAGCTCATCCGTCGGCGTCGGTGGCTTCCCGTGGCGCCGAGGAGGTCGACTGACCGGCGACCGCGCCGCCCGGTCGCTGAGGGCGACCGAGGCTGCCGGTCTCGCGGCGAGCTTTGATGGCCGACGAGGCCGGCACCGCCGGCCTGGACCCAGAAGAGCCGGCGGCTGGTGACTCCGCGGCGGTGGTGGCGGGGCCAGTCGACGCACTGGTCGACGGGCTCGAAGATGCTCCTGGGCGCCGGAAGCGGGTCAAGCGGCTTCTGGTCGCGAACGGTGCGATCGCCGACGAGTACGCCCTTTCGGCGCTGTACCGGCGGGTCACCGAGCGCAGCGCGTGGCTGGTCGACGCGTCGACCGCGTCGTTGGCCGTGATCGGCACGACCGAGCAGCCGCTGGAGGTCCTGCGGGCCAGCGGTGGGGAGGCCGCGGTGACGGTGCCGCTGACCCCAGCCGACGAGCGGGCCGTGGCGGCGCTCGCCCGGTCCCTCGAAGGAAAACAGGTCCGCCGACTGTCCTGGCCGCGCCCCACGCCCGGCATGACCCTGCCGTGGCGCTCGGGAGCGATGGTCGTACCCCTGCACTACCGCAGCGAGCTGCTCGGGGTCTTGGTGGTGGAGGCTCCTGCCGGCCGCCGGTTCACCCCGGTGGATCGTGAGGCACTGGCGAGCTATGCCGTCACCGCGGCTGTCGCCATCGAGAACGCCCGGACGTACGAGCAGTCACGGCGGCGCCAGGACTGGTTGACCGAGGCCACGGATCTGGTGAACGGACCGCTGGCGACGGCCGGCATCGAGGGTGGCCTGCGGCTCATCGCCGAGAGCATCTGCAGGCTCGCCGACGCCAATCAGGTCCTGCTCTGGCCCGACACGGCGACGCAACGGGTCCTGGCCGCCGGGTCTGAGGCGGCCAGCGCGCACGAGCTGGAGGTCCCGCTGGAGCCGCGAGAGCCGATGGTGGCCGCGGCTCGGCGTGGCCACCGCGGGCTGGTGACGACCGCCCCTGCGCATCCCCACGCGCCGCTGACCCGCACCCTGGCCAGCCTGAGACTTGGGCCGGTCCTGCTCGTCAGCTGGGCCGCGGGGGACAGCACGAGGTTCATGGTGATCGGCCGGCGGCGGGGGCGGACGCCGTTCTCCGAGTTCGACCTCGATCTGGCCACCGCCTTCGCCGCTCAGATGCAGACGGCGCTGGAGCTCCAGCAGGCGCGGCTGATCATGCAGCGCTACAGCGTGATCGAGGACCGTGAGCGGATCGCGAGCAGGCTGCGTGACGACGTGGTCCCCGACCTCTTCGCGGCCGGGCTCACGCTGCAGGGTCTGCGCTCGCTCGTGCCGGCCGCCCGCCTACGGGCCAAGCTCGACGAGGCGGTCCAGCTCATCGACACCAGCATCGTCGCCCTTCGACGCTCGATCTTCGCGCTCCGGACCGACCTGGAGAAGGACCCGGACGAGGGGTGACGAGAGACTCTCCAGCAGTGCTCGACCCTGAGCCGATCGGCCAGTCCGGCAGCAGCAGGACGACCTCGGATCGGCCGCTGCGGAGAGCCCGGGCCGCTGCTGAGGACAGGTAGCCGAGCTCGGCGGCGGCGGTGTGGGGCGTCGGGGACGAGCGCTCGATTCTCCCGGTTCGCGCGGACGGAGGGCGCTCGCACTCGGCCGTCAGCCTTGCCAGGGGCCAGAAAACGTCTTTAGATTACGTACGCGCGCAGATGCGCGCTTCACTGGCGAGTTCAGTCGGTGCCACAGCGTCCGAAGGAGTACGCATGAGCAGCTCAGGTCCCTACGACGAGCGTCCCCCGACATCTGACACGCAGGGCGGGGTCGGCGTCCAGGATCCGCACCAGCACCACTGGTTCGATGTCCCCACCAAGGAGGTCGGACCGCGCTACGTCGGCGGACTGGTCTTTGCCCAGCTGATCTTCTTCATCGCTCTGCTGGGGCCGGCGATCGTCGGTATCGGCCTGAAGGTGCAGTCGGCGATCCCGCCGGCACAGCAGATCACCGCCGTGGGCATCATCGCCGGGTTTGGCGCGCTGTTCGCCGTGATCGGCAACGTGTTGTTCGGTCGGCTCTCGGACCGGACCGCCTCCCGCTTCGGTCGGCGTCGCCCCTGGATCGTGGGCGGTACGGTCGTGATGACACTGGCCTTCGTCGTGATGGCGCTGGGCCAGAACGTCGCCGTGATCACGGCCGGCTGGTGCCTGGCGCAGCTCGGCGCGAACGCGACGCTCGCTCCGTTCGTCGCCACGATCTCCGACCAGGTGCCCAAGTTCCAGCGGGGCAGCGTGTCCGCCCTGCTGGGGATCGCGCAGAACGTCGGCATCCTCGGCGGCACGTTCCTCGCCCAGCTGTTCAAGGACCACCTGGTGGTCCTGTTCGTGGTGCCCTCGATCTTCGCGATCGGGGCGATGCTGCTCTTCGCCGTGATCCTGCCTGACCAGAGGCTGAAGGTGAAGCCGCCCAAGATGACGGGTCGGGAGTGGCTCGAGACGCTCTGGCTGAACCCGGTCAAGTTTCCCGACTTCGCCCTCGCCTGGTGGTCGCGGTTCTTGATCACGCTGGCCACCTTCATGTTCACCACCTTCCGGCTGTTCTACCTCCGCGACGAGCTCGGTCTGGCCGAGAGCGCCGCGCCCGCCGCGGTCACGTTCGGCGTCTTGATCTACACCATCGCCCTGGTCGCTTCGGGCTGGGTGGCCGGCAAGATCTCCGACCGCACCGGTCGCCGCAAGTTCCTGGTCGCCGGTTCGACGCTGCTGTTCGGCGTCGGGATCGTGCTGCTGGCGCACGTGTCGACGCTGAGCGGTTTCTACGTGGTCGAGGCGATCCTGGGCTTCGCGTACGGGATCTACGTCGGCGTCGACCTCGCCCTGGTCATCGACGTCCTGCCCAACCCCGACGACGCCGGTAAGGACCTCGGCGTGTTCAACATCGCCAACGCCCTGCCCCAGAGCGTGGCGCCGGCCATCGGTGCGATCCTGCTGGGGGTGGGTGCCGGCTCGACGAACTACGAGCTCCTGCTCTACACAGCAGGCGCCGCCGCCCTGATCGGTGCCCTGGTCGTGCTCCCGATCAAGAAGGTCCGGTGACCGCCGTGCCCGAGGTCGACCAGCAGCGGCGGGTCCCGTCCGTCCAGACATCGAACCAGATCAGGAGCACCACGCCATGAGTGTCTGCGTTGCCGTGACCGACAACAGGGAGGGCCAAGCCGCCCTCGTAGCGGCGGGCCTGGAGGCGGCCCAGCTGAACGTCCCGCTGGTGGCGGTCAACCTCACCGCAGGCGACCTCGACACCGCCGACATCGCCGCGCACGTACTGCTCGAGGTCGTCGTACCGGCTGCTTCGAGCCTCGACGAGGTGGAGCAGGTGCTCCAGGTGCTCGACAACCGCCCCGAGATCACCCGGCTCGTCGTGGGGGTGCGCAAGCGTTCTCCCGTCGGCAAGGCCGTCCTGGGCAGCATCGCGCAGCGACTCATCCTCGAGGCGACCCTTCCCGTGCTGTGCGTCAGGGCCACTGACGGCTGAGGGTGGGGGACCGTCGGACGCCGAGCAGGCCGGACAGCGATGCCCGACGCGCTATCCTGGGAGCCCTCGTGCGCCACAGTCGACGCTGCCTCACCCGCAACGTTCCCAGGAGCCCGACCATGAGTACCTCTTTGTCCGCCAGTGCTGTTCCGCCACGCCGGGTGCTGTTCGTCGGCGACGACGCGACCTCCCCCCAGATCGCCGCCAGCCTGTTGCGCGATGCTGCGGGGGACCGGGTCACGGTCGATACGGCGGCGACGCAGCCCATCGAGCCCGGCGGACGCTCGGACGAGATGTTGGTGGCCATGGGCCTCAACCCGGCCGAGGAGAAGCGGCTGAGCACCGGAGCGCTCTACACCGCCGACCGGGTGGTCGTCCTCGGTACCGACATCGACGTGGCCCGA
Organism: uncultured Friedmanniella sp.; assembly: GCF_964244005.1. GTDB lineage: Bacteria > Actinomycetota > Actinomycetes > Propionibacteriales > Propionibacteriaceae > Microlunatus. The sequence goes on from NZ_CAXTHG010000005.1 coordinate 157,023, forward strand.
CTCCCCGGTCCCCGCTACGAGGAGTGGGACCTTGCCCACGAGGACCTCCTCGCCCGGGTCCAAGCGCTCAGCGAGGACCTGACCAGCGTGCTGACCCCGAGACCGCGTGGTTCGGCGGTCGTGGACCGGCTGCGCGCGCTGCTCAGACATCGCCAGCTGCGTCGGCGTCCGTCGTCCGCGGCGGCGGTCCTGACGGACTCAGACTGAACCTCCACCACACTGCACCCGTGGCATCGACAGCTCGACCCCAGGTCAGCGCGGCTTCCCAGGTGGCTGCAGCGCCGTCGAGGTCGCCGCTGCTGACGTCCCAGCAGTAGCGGTCGGGCGTCCGCGAACTGCGACAGCCGGCAGGTGTCGTGCGGCGCGCGCACCAAGTTCACGAGACCAACCGGACGCGTGGGGTCGGCAGAACCGGTGGTGCGGCGCCTGGGACACGCGCCGGCGACCCCGCGCAGCCGGCCCAGGGGTTGTCGGGAGGCCCGAGCGCGAGTTGGGTGGGGGCATGACGCTGACCACGAGACCGGGAGCTGCCACGGCGTACGGGACCGAGCCGGGTGACCCTGACCGGGCCGCCTTCCTCGGCGGGCCGGGCGAGCGGCTGACCCCCGAGCAGGTCACCAGCTTCGTCGCCTCCGCCCTGGCCGCCGCCGACGTCGACGGTGCGTCGGTCTGCCTGGTCGTGCCGGACGGCACCCGGACCTGTCCGCTGCCCCTGCTGCTGGCCGCCGCCCGGGACGCACTCGCAGGCCGCGCCCGGCAGGTCACCGTGGTGATCGCTCTCGGCACCCACCAGGGAATGAGCGAGGACCAGCTCGCCCGGCACCTCGGCTACGACCCAGGCGACAGCGAGGCGACGTATCCCGGCTGGCGGATCCTGAACCACGAGTCCTGGCTGCCCGAGACGTTCACCACGCTCGGCACGATCGGGCCCGAACGGATGGCCGAGCTGACCGGCGGGCTGATGAACGACCTGTCGGTGGACGTCCGGATCAACCGCCACGTCGCCGAGGCGGACGTGGCGATCGTGGTCGGGCCGGTCTTTCCGCACGAGGTCGTCGGCTTCTCCGGCGGCAACAAGTACTTCTTCCCCGGCGTCTCGGCTGCTGAGCTGATCGACCTGTCGCACTGGGTCGGCGCGCTGATCACCAGCGCAGAGATGATCGGGACCCGCGGTGTCACCCCGGTGCGGGCGCTGGTCAACGAAGCGGCGACGATGATCCCGGCCCGGCGGCTGGCGCTCTGCCTCGTGGTCGCGTCCGGCACCGACACCTTGCACGCGGCCGCCTTCGGCACCCCCGAGGACGCGTGGGCCGCCTGCGCCGCCGTCTCGGCCGAGACGCACGTGTCCTACCGCGACGCACCGGTTCGGCGGGTGCTGTCGATCATGCCGACCAAGTACGAGGACATCTGGACCGCGGCCAAGGGGTTCTACAAGCTCGAGCCGATCGTGGCCGACGGCGGCGAGGTGATCATCTACGCCCCACACATCACCCAGATCTCGGTGATGCACCCCCACATCGCCGAGATCGGCTACCACAACCGGGACTACTTCCTCGGCCAGTGGGAGCGGTTCCGCGACCAGCCGTGGGGCGACCTCGCGCACTCCACCCACCTCCGCGGCCAGGGCACCTGGAGCCCCGAGGCCGGGGAGCGCAACCGGGTGACGGTCACTCTCGCCACCGGCATCCCCGAAGACGTCGTCCGCAGCGTCAACCTGGACTACCTCGACCCCGCCGCGGTCGACGTCGCCACGTACGAGGCCGACCCGGACACCTTCGTCGAGCCCCATGCCGGGGAGGTCCTCTACCGCCTCCGGCCCCGCGCGCCCTGAGCGAGAGGGCGCCGCTGACGGCTGCCCCCGCTCACACGCCTTCGAGGCGTCCGCCACGAGATCCATCGTCGGGTCAGCCTGGTCGCCCTCGACGAGCTCGGGACGCGTTGGCCAGTCCTTCCTGGAAAGACTCGGGCCCGCGCTGAGCGGCAACAAGCGGCAAGGGGTGGCCGGCCATCGGCCCGGGTCAGCAAGATGGCGTACGTGCCCACTCCAGCCAAGCTCTGCCTGCATCCCGATCGCCTGCTACCCGCCGACCCGGTGCTGCGCCGGCACCTGGTCTCGGAGACGGCCCGGATGGTCTGCGACGACGGCCCGACCACCTTCCACGACCTCCTCGCCACCCACCCGCGACGGGCCTTCCGGCTGTGACCGGGCCCGCCCCCCGGCTGTCCCGCTCCCTACCCGGCACCTCCGCCGCCGCCCCCGTCCGGCTGGTGCACCTCGGCCTCGGCAACTTTCACCGTGCCCACCAGGCCTGGTACACCGCCCACGCCTCGGACTCCGCCGAGTGGGGAATCGCGGCCTTCACCGGTCGGTCCCCGGCGGCGGCCGAGGCGCTGGCGCCGCAGGACGGCCTCTACACGTTGCTCACCCGCGGTCGCGACGAGGACACCGTGGAGCTGGTCGGGTCGCTGTCGGCCGTGCACCCGGTGGGTGACCACGAGGCGCTGCTCGGCTACCTGGCCCGGCCCGAGGTTGCCGTCGTCACCATCACCGTCACCGAGGCGGGCTACCTCCAAGGCCCAGACGGGCGCCTCGACGCCGACCGGGACGTGGTCGGTGACGACGTCGCGAAGCTGCGGTCCGACCCTCGGGCGGTCGTCACCTCGCTGCCCGCGCGCCTGGTGGCGGGCCTGCTCGCCCGCCGAGCCGCCGGAGCCGGTCCGATCACCGTGCTGTCGTGCGACAACCTGCCCGACAACGGCGCGGTGACCCAGACCGTCGTCCGCGACCTCGCCGCCCTCGTCGACCACACACTGGTCGGCTGGGTGGACGGCCACGTCGACTTCGCCACCTCGATGGTGGACCGGATCACCCCGGCCACCACCGACGAAGACCGGGCGCTGGTGGCCCAGCGCTGCGGCTGGATCGACGCCGCGCCGGTGCCCACCGAGCCGTACCACGCGTGGGTGGTGGCCGGTACCTTCCCGGCGGGCCGGCCCCGCTGGGAGGACGCCGGGGTCACGCTCGTGGATGACGTCACCCCGTTCGAGCAGCGGAAGCTCTGGCTGCTGAACGGCTCGCACTCGCTGCTGGCCTACGTCGGCAGCATCCGGGGCCACGCCACGATCGACGAGGCCATCGCCGACCCGTCCTGCCGGGCCTGGGTGGAGAGCTTCTGGGACGAGGCCGGTCGGCACCTCACCGTCTCCGCCGACGACGTCGCCGCCTACCGCGCCGCGTTGGCGGACCGGTTCGCCAACCCGCGGGTCCGGCACCGGCTCGCGCAGATCGCCGCGGACGGTTCGCAGAAGCTGCTCGTCCGTACGGTGCCCGTTCTAGCCGCCGAACGCGCCGCCGGCCAGCTGCCGGTCGGCTGCGCCACCACGGTGGCGGCCTGGGTGCTGCACCTGCGTGGGCGCGGCGCTCCCGTCCAGGACCCGGGGGCAGGCCACAAGGCCCTGGCCGCCGCGACGCAGCCCGACCTGCCGACGGCGGTCCGGGACGTGCTCGACCTGCTCGAGGAGGGCCGAGGCGTCGACGTCCCGTTCGTCGACGCCGTGCTCGGGCAGGTACGGGCGATCGAGGGCTGACCGGCAGCCGCGAAGAACGGTGTCCAGACCGTGGTTCTTCGACGGGTACGCCTTCGGCGCCCGTGCCGCCCGGCGGCTCCGCCAGCTGTCGCTCCCGCACGAGTCGACCCGGAGGAGAAGAGCACGCAGACAGCGCGACTCCCTGGGGATTCCCGCAGCGATCGGGTGCAGCCTGGGGCAGAACGGGTAGGAGGACTCTCATGACCGAAGCCGAGATGCCGCAGGACCCGCGCACGATGACCGACGAGGAGCTCGCGGAGGTGCCCGTGCCGCCGCCGCCGGCCGATCCCGACCAAGGTTCCGCGCCGGTCGTCGAGGACGAGTACGCCGAGGGTGACACCAACGCCCCGGACGGCGCCCAGCGGGACGCGCCGGCCGGGGAGGACTACGCGGGCAGCGGGTTCTGAGCCGCCTGGCGGTTCAGGCGGCTGTGGTTCAGCCGGCCTGGTAGGACAGGCAGTCGGCGTTGGCGGCGGTGAAGCCGACGGAGATCGAGGGGGCGTGGCACTCGAGCGACGCGTTGTGGACACAGTCCTGGCGCTGACAGGCACCGACCTGGGCGACGACGTCGAGGCCGCCCTTCTCGTTCAGGGACAGGAACGTCCCGCAGGCCGCGGCGGAGTCGATGTTGACGGCGAAAGCGTGACAGCCGTCGTGGTTGTACGCACAGGCCGTCGCCGTGCAGTCGCTCACCTGCGGCATCTCGAGCATGCTGGTCATGGGGGTCTCCTCGGTCGGGACGGAACGTCGATGCTGACGAAAGTAAGCCTCTTCTGCGTGCAGGGATAGCCAGGCGAGGCTCGGCTAACTTGTCCACGGCAGGCTTCCAGATGACGAAAATCACCGCTCGAGCTGACCCCGGAGCAGCGGTTGAGCAGCGCGATGAGCTCCGGGGTCGCGGACGCGGCCCGCAACGGCTGACCGCACGAGCAGGTCTGCAGCATCCGCTGGCACCCGTCCAGCTCGATCCGGTGTCGAGGCCGGGCAGCGTGGCGACCTGCTCGACGCCGCGGTCCTGCTGGGTCTTCACGTCGTGGTCGAGGCCGCGGCGGACGGCCGAGCCCCTAGCGGGCGCGGCCGCGGAGGGCGGCCAGCAACAGCCAGACCACGCCGGCCGTGAGCAGCATCGCGCCTGGGACGTGGATGTAGAGGGTGTCGTAGCCGCCGATCGCTGCCTGCACGAAGCCGTAGCCGAAGACGACCACAGCCAGGGCAGCGACGCCGATGGTGGTGCGGCCCTGCCGCCACAGCAGGACGGCGGCGATGGCCGCGATGCCGCTGACCACGTGGAGGGCGATCGCCCCGGCCGCGTGCAGCCCGTCGGGGCCACCGGAGGGGAAGAGCTGGCCCGCGGTGACGAACTGGAAGAGCACGTCGAGCACGGCTAGGGCCGCGAAGACCTGCAGGACGCGCAGCAGCGGACTCGGTGCGGTCGTGGGCGCGGTGGCGGCAGCGGTCTGGGCCATGGTGGTCCTATCTGCGGGGAAGGGGTCAGGTGACGTGTGCGCGTCCAGCATTGCGGGCCGCGCCCCGAAGACCAACTCGATCACCTGTGCGGCGCGCCGGTGGTCCGCGAGCGGCCAGCTGTTTGAGCCGGTGGCGGACGGGCATCGGAGGGGATGCACGGCGGACTGGCCGCCGCGACGACGAGGAGGACCCCATGGGACTGGATGACCTGAAGAACGAGCTGACCGGCGAGGGTGTCGAGAAGGCCAGCGACGCTGGCATCGAGAAGGCCGGCGACGTCGTCGAGACCAAGACCGGCGGTAAGGGCGAGGCGCAGATCGACAAGGGCGAAGACGTCCTGGACGCCAAGATCGGCGAGTAGCACCGTCCGACCGGCTTGTCAGACCCGTGTCGGCCTCTGGGTCGGCCCGCGTCCGGCAAGCCGGGGTCGGCGGTCAGTGGCGGCGCCAGCCGCCGAGGTCGAGCGTCTCGACCCGCGGCGCGTACCGCCCGCTGGGCCGACCTGCCGCCGCGACCACCTCGTCGGGGACGCGGAGCTCCTCAGGCCCGACCGTACCGACGACAGCCGGGACGGTGTCGCCGATCTCGGCCAGCTCGGCCAGCAGCTGACCGTAGGCGATCCGGTTGCCGATCTGCCGGACCGCGGACTGGTGGCTGTCCTCAGCCAGGATCCGCCGTAACCGCGCGACGTGACCGACCAGACGCTCCCGTCGCAGGGCCTGGTAGAGGTCGACGGCTTCCTGGTCGGGCTCGGGGTCGGCGGTGAGCCGAGCTCCGGCCCACTCGCCCAGTCGGCCCAGCGCCCGGGTCGCAGCCGGGGCCTGGAGAAGGAACAGCACGACCAGCAGGCCGGCGAGGAGCACCCAGGCGACCGTGTCGTGATATCCGTCCACCGCCACTCCTCGACATCGAAGACCGGTCCGGGCAGGGACGGGTCTCTCGCCGCCAGCTCCCGTTCATCGCCAGGTTAGCCCTCGGCCTCCGGATCCAGCCGCCCCCGCAGAAACCGTCAGCTCCCGTCCCTAGCATCGCGACATGACCTCGCTCTCCGTCCTGTTCCTCGGTGGTACCGGCATCATCAGCTCCGCCTGCACGGTGCGCGCGCTCGCGCTCGGGATGGAGGTATCCGTGCTCAACCGCGGCACGTCCTCGACCCGGCCGTTACCCGCGGGCTGCGAGAGCCTCGTCGGCGACCTCGCCGACCCGGCGAGCGTCCGCGCGGTGATCGGGGAACGCGAGTTCGACGTGGTGGCGGACTTCCGGGCCTTCGTGCCGGCCGACGTGACGTCGCGGCTGGAGCTGTTCGAGGGCCGGATGGGGCAGTACGTCTTCATCAGCTCGGCCTCGGCCTACCAGACGCCGCCCGGTCGGCTGCCGGTGCGGGAGTCGACTCCGCTGCGCAACCCGTTCTGGCAGTACTCGCGGGACAAGATCGCCTGCGAGGACCTGCTGGTCGACGCCTATCGCGAACGTGCGCTGCCGATGACGATCGTCCGACCTTCGCACACGTACGACCGCACGCTGCTGCCCTTCGACGGCGGCTGGACCGTGGTGGACCGGATGCGCCGCGGCGCCCAGGTCGTGGTCCCCGGCGACGGCACCTCGCTGTGGACGCTCACTCACCACACCGACTTCGCGCACGCTTTCGTCGGGCTGTTCGGCCAGCCGGCGGCGCTCGGCGAAAGCTTCCACATCACCTCCGAGGAGTGGTTGGCCTGGAACGAGATCTTCAGAACCGTCGCTGACGCAGCCGGGGTCGAGCCGCGGCTGGTGCACGTCCCGTCCGACGCCATCGCGGCCGCGGACCCGGCCTGGGGCGCGGGCCTGCTCGGCGACAAGGCGCACTCGATGATCTTCGACAACGCCAAGGTGAAGCGGCTGGTGCCCGACTACGTCGCCAGCGTCCCGTTCAGCCAGGGAGCACGCGAGATCATGGCGTGGTTCGACGGCGACCCCGCTCGGCAGCAGGTCGACGCGGCCATGGACGCCACGATGGACGACCTGGTCGCGCGCTACCGCCTCGGCTGAGCCGGGGTCGTGCGCTCAGCGTGGGCTCAGCGCGGTTCGGCGCTGACCACGATGTTGTCGCGGTAGCCGGTCTGCCGACTGAAGGGTCCGCCGCACGTGAGCACCCTGAGCGTGGCCGGACCGTCCTGCCGGAACAGCTGGTCGACCGAGACCCGCGACTTCGGCACGTCGTCCACTGCCGTGACGGTGTAGCGGCGGGTTCGCCCGGCCGCGTCGGTCACGGCCAGCTCGGCTCCTCGCCGAAGCTGGCGCAACCGGGCGAACGGTCCGAGGCCCTCGGTCCGGGTGTCGACGTGCGCTGCTAGCACCGTGGTGCCGGCAGCGTCCCCGGGACGCGAGCCGTAGGCGTACCAGGCCACCTCTTGGTTGGTCTCCGGCAGCTGCATCCGGCCGTCGTCGGCCACGCCGGTCTTCACCACGGGCAGGTCGACGCCGATGCTGCTCGCCACGAACCGGGCCGGGACCGGCCGTTCTGGCGCCACGGGTGGCACCGTGGCCCGGTACTGCGGCACGACCGGCGCCCGTGAGGCCCGAGCCCTGGTGGGCGCGGGGGTGGCCGAGCCTGAGGGAACTGCCGCTGGGAGCGGGCTCACCGCCGGGACCCCGGCCGACGGGGTGGGCGGGCCAGCCCCGTCCCCGCCCACCACGCCGTCGCGAACGCCGGTCGACGCGCAACCCAGCAGCAGGACGACGAGCGGCAGCAGGAGGGCGAGCCGCGGCAGGGCGGCGACGGCTGCGTCGCCCTGTCGGGTCCGTATCGTCCTCGTGCTGCCGCTCACCGAGTCAGGCCCGCCGGGCCGCAAGGCGGCGACGGCCGCCCAGCACCGTCGCCGCACCGAGCAGCAGCACGCCGCCGGCCAGCAGCGGCAGCGGGTCCGGGTCGGCGGCCAGGCCGACCTCTCCGGCGTTGACGCCGGCGGGACCGGAGTGCAGGCCGGAGATCGTCTGCACCGCCAGGTCGAGGTTGTCGTCCTCCAGGCTGCCCCAGGCGTAGACGATGGTGTTCACGCCGTCCTTCACGGCGACGTCGGCGGGCCCGATCAGGGCCTTGGTCTCCCCGGTGGCCGTGACCGAGGCCGACAGGGTGCCGGCGCCGAGGTCGAGGACCTTCTCGTCCGGGTTGGTGAGGTTGCTGATCACCGCGCTGCCACCGACCCTGACGTCGACGGCCGGAGCGGCGGCGACGTGCCGGACGGTCAGCCGGCCCTGGCCGGCGGCGGTCCGCGAGATGTCGTTCTTGTACAGCGTGGCGGTGGGGTCACCGCCGGCCTCCAGGTGCGCGACCGCGGTGTAGTTGCCGCCCGCGCCCAGCTTCAGGTCGACAGGACCGATCGCGGGGTCGGAGTCGTCCTTGGCGTCGCCCTTGGTGATCGCCACCTCGTAGGTGCCGGGGGCGAGCTTCAACGGGCCGGCCATCATGCCGGGCTTGAAGTCGTTGAGGGTCCGCTTGCCGTTGACGTACACGTCGACGGTCAGGCCGGGGACGGCGTGCAGCACGGACAGCTGCGCGTCGTCCGCGGCGTGCGCGGGAGTGGGGCTGAGGGCGGCGCCCGCCAGGACGATCGTGCCGGCGGCCGCGAGGGTGAGGACTCGAGTGCGCATGAAGCTCCTTCGTTGCAGGTCTCTTGGTGTCTTTGCGACCACGACGAGCGTCCGGATGCGCTCCAGGGTGCGGATGTTTGCTTCGGCGCGCTGCATCCGGCGGCGGGCTAGGGACGCAGAGGGGGTGATCGCCCCGCCCGGGGCCACGTCAACAAGGAAGGTCTGACATGACCATTGGACGTCTCGCCAGGTTGGGCGCGGTGCTCGCGCTCGCCACCGCGACCACGCTCGCCGGGGTCGCTCCCGCCAGCGCTCACCGCCGCAGTACGCCGGCACCCACGGGGACCGCCAGCCTGGCGACCCTGCTCTCCGCCGACGGCTCGGGGTTCGACACGAACGCGCGCGACTACGACATCCTCGACAACGCGGTGACCGCGGTGCTGACCGCCAAGCCGGACAGCCCGGTGGCGGTGCTCGCTGACGGCAGCACACCGCTGACGGCGTTCCTGCCGAACGACAAAGCCTTCCGTACGCTCGCCTACGACCTCACGGGGCACCGCTACCGCAGCGAGGCCAAGGTCTTCAGCGTCCTGGCCACCCAGCTCGGGGTGGACACGATCGAGAACGTCCTGCTGTACCACGTGGTGCCCGGGTCGACGATCAGCTATCGACAGGCACGGGCCGCGAACGGGGCGGTGCTGACCACCGCACTCGCCGGCTCGACCCTCGAGGTCAAGGTCGTCTACTGCCGCGTCGTCTCCCTCGTCGACGCCGACCCGGACGCCCGCAACCCGTTCGTGGTCGATCCGAACCTGAACAGGGGCAACCTCCAGATCGGGCACGGCGTCGACCGGGTGCTCCGTCCGGTCGACCTCTGAGGCAGGGACGGCCCGGTCGCAGTAGGGTGTGAGGCGCGGCGAGCGGCGGATCGGCCGATCAGGGTCACGACGACCGGGCTGCCGCAGCCACGACGAGGTGGCCGTCCGCCGCCTCGCACCCGTCGACGTGGGGGAGGGGTCAGCTCGTGAGGGTTGGGCCTCCGCCACGCCGTGCCGTCGACTCCTTCGACTGGGCCGCGATGAGTGACGCCGACCTCGGGCTCGCCTTCGTGGCCGGCACTGAGGGGAGCCTGGAGGAGTGCTTCCGACGGTGGGCTCCGCTGGTCAACACTTTTGCCTGGCGGCTGCTCGGCAACGCGAGCGAGGCCGAGGAGATCACCCAGCAGGTGTTCGTCTCAGCCTGGCGCGGCCGGCACACCTTCGCTCCGGAGCTCGGCAGCGTCCCGGCCTGGCTGCTCGGCAACGCCCGGCACCGGGTCGTCGACCGGCAGCGCAGCCGGGCCCGCGAGGTCCGGCTGGTCCGGGCCGCGTTGGATGATGCTGCCGAGCGCGGGCGGCACGAGGCCCCCGAGGTCGTCACCGACCGACTGCTGCTGGCCCACGAGATCGGTCTGCTGCCCGATCCGCGGCGCTCGATCCTCACCCTCGCCTTCTACGACGGCTACACCCACGCCGAGATCTCCGAACGTCTCGGCCTACCGATCGGTACCGTGAAGAGTCATGCCCGCCGCGCCCTGCTCCACCTGCGACGGCGGTTGATGACCTCATGAGGCACCTCGACGACGAGCTGCTCGCCGGGCTGGCCCTGGGCGAGCCCGACCGGCTCGAGCTGCGGGACCGCGCCCGCCTGCTGCTGTGCCTATCCTGTCGCGCCCGTCTCGCCGAGCTGCGTCGGCTGGTCGCCACCGGCCGGGCCGCGCCCGCGTACGCGTGGCAGCCGCCGCGTCCCGGACTGCTCACCGCCATCCAGGCCGAGCTCGCGGCCGACCCGCGCGGCCGGCTGGCCGAGCCGGTCGGCGGCGTCCAGCCTGCGGTGGGCGGCCGCGGCCCACGTCTGCGGACGCCTGCGTACGGACGCCGGTTGCTCGCTGCCGCCGCCGTCCTCGTGGTCGCTGCCGGAGGCGCCCTCTGGTACCGGCAGGACGTCGCCGACGTGGTCGTGGCGCGGGCGACGCTGGCGCCCCTGCCCGACAAGTCCGGCCAAGGCGTCGCTCAGCTGGTCCGCCGGGACGGGGTGTCCCAGCTGCGGATCGAGGTGACCGCGCCGGCGCCGGCGGACCGGTTCGAGGAGCTGTGGCTGATCAACACCGACGGCCGCCGGATGATCTCTCTCGGCGTGGTGCCGCCGGACGGTCGGGCCAGCTATCCCGTGCCGACGACGGGCGGCGCCCTCGACGGCTACACCATCGTCGACATCTCACTCGAGCCCTACGACGGCAACATCGCGCACAGTCGTAACAGCGTCCTGCGTGGCACGCTGGACCCGTGAGCGACCCAGCGTCCGGCGGTCCGGCGCCGTACCCGCCGTGGTTCTTCGACCGGGACGACCCCACGCCTGACGACCGCTTCTACTCACCGCCCCGGTTGGTCACCCACATCGACGACGGCGCGATCGCCGCGGTCGGGGAGCTCTACGCCGAGCTGGGAGTCGATGCCTCCGGTCGGGTGCTCGACCTGATGTCGTCGTGGGTCTCGCACCTGCGGAGCGCCCCGGCCGAGCTGGTCGTCCTCGGGATGAACGCTGCGGAGCTGGCCGCCAACCCGATGGCGACCGAACGGGTGGTGCAGGACCTGAACGTCGACCCGGCACTGCCCTTCGCCGACGCTTCCTTCGACGCTGTGCTCTGCTGCGTCTCGGTGGACTACCTCGTCCGGCCGGTCGACGTGCTCGCCGAGGCGGCCCGGGTGCTGCGTCCCGGCGCCCCGCTGGTCCTGACCTTCTCGAACCGCTGCTTCCCGACCAAGGCCGTCCACGGCTGGCTCGTCGCCGACGAGCCCGGCCGCTGCGCCATCGTCGCCGACTACGTCCGCCGCGCCGGCGGCTTCACCGCCCCCGAGGTGAGCCTGCGCACCCCCGGCCGCCGCACCTACCGCGGCGACCCGCTGTACTCTGTCGTCGCCCGCCGCCTCCCCACGGACTAGGTCCGCCCGCGCGCTGGGCTCCGCACGCCACGCCACGCCACACCACACCACGCCAGGCCCGGCCCCGTGGCCTCGGCTCAGCCCCCTGGCCCCATCCTGCACGGTCACTTCACAGCCTCGAGGGCGTCCTTGCGCCCGCTCCAGGGGGTGTGAGGTCGCCCTTGAGTGTGTGAAGTGACCGGCCGGGCTCCGCCCGGTGGCGAGGGCCGGTCCCGAGGGGCGGACGGCGGCGGAGGGGTGGAGAGCCGCCGGGAGGGTCTACGGGACGAAACGGTAGCCGACGCCGGGCTCGGTGAGGAAGTGGCGGGGACGGCCGGGTTCGGCTTCGAGCTTGCGGCGCAGGTTGGCCAGGTAGACGCGCAGGTAGTTGGTCTCGCGGTGATAGCTGGGCCCCCAGACCTCGCGTAGCAGCTCGGTCTGGCGGACGAGCTGGCCCGGCTGGCGGGTCAGCACCTCGACCAGCCGCCACTCGGTCGGCGTGAGGTGCACCGGCTCACCCTTGCGGAGGGCGGTCTGGTCGTTGAGGTCCAGCCGCAGATCGGGGGTCTCGACCACCCGGGGCGGCGTGCTGGCGCCCAGCGGACTCCGCCGCAGCGCGGCCCGGACCCGGGCCAAGAGCTCTTCCATCCCGAACGGCTTGGTCACGTAGTCGTCGGCGCCGAGGTCCAGCGCCTCGACCTTGTCGTCGGACGCGTGCCGGGCCGACAGCACCAGGACCGGAACGGCGGCGAACGACCTGAGCTGGGTCAGCACGCTGACCCCGTCGATGTCGGGCAACCCGAGGTCGAGCAGCACCAGGTCCGGCAGCCGCTCGGCCACCACCTGCAGGGCCGACCGGCCATCGCCGGCGGTCTCCACGTCGTAGCCGCGGGCGCGCAGGTTGATGGTCAGCGTCCGCAGCAGCGCGGGGTCGTCGTCCACCGCCAGGATGAAGGTCACGCGGTCACGGCTTCGGCCGGGTCGACAGTGCCCGGGGGAGGCGGAACGTCTTCGAGGCCCTCGACCGGCTCAGGGCGCGTGGCGCCAGGCTCAGGGCGCGTACCCACCGGTGCGCCCGCGGGCAGGTCGATCACCATGGTGAGGCCGCCGCCCGGGGTGTCCTCGGCGCGGATCTGGCCGCTCATGGCCTCGGCGAGGCCGCGGGCGACCGCCAGTCCCAGTCCGAGGCCGTCGCCGTTCGGCACGTCACCGAGCCGCTGGAACGGCGCGAACAGATCCGCCTTGGACTCCGCCGGGATGCCCGGACCGTGGTCGACGACCCGCAGCAGCACCCGCGGACCTGGGCCGTTGGGGTGAGGGCCCTCGGTGCCGTCGGGCTCGAGGTCGAGCTCGCTGGTCACCTCCACCGTCGTCCCGGCCGGCGTGTGCCGGAGGGCGTTCTCGACCAGGTTGGCGATCACCCGGTCCAGCAGCCCGGGGTCCGCGTGCGCCGTCCGGGCGTCGGCCCCGAGCCGGACCCGTACCTGGCTGGCGTCGGTGAGCGGGTCCAGCGCCCACTCCACCGCGCTGGCGAGGTCGACCTCGCCGAGCAGCGGGTTGATCGTGCCCATCTGCAGCCGGCTCAGGTCGAGCAGGTTGCCGATCAGGTTCTCGAGCCGGTCGGCGCCGTTCTCGATCGTGGCGAGCAGCTCGGCCTCATCGGCCGGGGACCAGGTCACGCTGCCGTCGCGCAGGCTGCTGACCGCCGCCTTGATCGCGGCGAGCGGGGTCCGCAGGTCGTGGGAGACCGCGGCGAGCAAGGCGGTCCGGGTCCGGTTGGCCTCGGCGAGCTCGGCGGCGAGCCGGGACTCCGCCAGCGCCTCGCGCCGCTCCCGGACGATCTGGAAGTGCGTCGCGTACGCCGACATCAGCCGCCGGTCGGCCGCGTCGAGCGGGTGGCCGCGGAAGACCACGGTGACGTCCGGGCTGACCACGATGTCCGCGTCCCCCTCAGCGACGCTGGTGGGCGCATCCCCGTACGTGGCTTCGACGGTCGTCTCGTCGCCGGTCGTCCGCAGCACCGCCCCGCCGGACATCACGAACAGCTCGCACACCCGCGCCAGCAGCGACTGCTGGTCGTCACCGGTGTGCAGCAGGGTGTGCGAGAGCACGGCCAGCGCGTTGGACTCGGCTCGGGCGCGGGTGGCCAGCGCGGTCTGCCGCGCAGCCCGGTCGACGACCGTGGCCACGGCCACCCCGGTCAGCAGGAAGACCGCGACGGCGAACGCGTTCTCGGGGTCGGCGATGCTCAGCGTGCCGGTCGGGTCGACGAAGAAGTAGTTGAGGGCCAGCCCGCCGCAGACCGCTGCGGTCACCGCCGGCCACAGTCCGCCGACCAGCGCCGTCGCGACGACCAGCGCCATGAAGAGCATCGACTCGGTCGGTAGCCCGTGCAGGTCGCGGGTCAGTGCGAGCCCGCCGGCCAGGGCGACGGTACCTAGCACCGCCAGCAGGTAGCCCGCCAGCAGCCGGCGGCGGCTCACCCGCGCCCGACGACGGCCCGACCCGGCCCCACGTCGGGCGTAGGCGTGGGTGACCACGTGGATGTCGATGTCGCCGGAGTCGGCGATCACGGTCTCGCCCACACCGGGTCGCAGCAAGGTGGCGACCCGGCTCCGGCGGCTGGCCCCGAGCAGCACCTGGGTCGCGTTGACCCCCCGGGCGAAGTCCAGCAGCCCCTCAGCCACGTCGGCAGCGACGACGGCGTGGAAGGTACCGCCCAGCTCGACGGTCTTGGCGCGCAGCTTTTCCAGCTGGACGGCCGTGACCCCGCTCAGCCCGTCGCGGCGGGTCACGTAGACCGCCTGCCACTCACCGCCTGCGGTCCGGGACGCGATCCGGGCGGCGCGGCGCATCAGGGCCACCGACTCCTCGGCGCCCGACACCGCCACCACCACCCGTTCGCGGGTCGCCCAGGTGGCGTCGATCCCGTGCGCCACGCGGTAGCGGTCCAGGCCCTCGTCGACCCGGTCTGCGAGCCAGAGCAGCGCGAGCTCACGCAGCGCCGCGAGGTTGCCCTCCCGGAAGTAGTGGGTGAGGGCGTGGTCGATCTTGTCCGCGGCGTAGATGTTGCCGTGAGCCATCCGCCGTTGCAACGCCTGCGGGCTCATGTCGACCAGCTCGACCGTCGTCGCGGCCCGGACGAACGCGTCCGGCACCGTCTCGGTCTGGCGGATGCCGGTGATCGACTCGACCACGTCGTTGAGCGACTCCAGGTGCTGCACGTTCACGGTCGTGATGACGTCGATCCCGGCGTCGAGCAGAGCCTGGACGTCCTGCCAGCGCTTGGGGTTCGCCTCCGGATGACGAGCGAGGTAGTCCTCGTCGTAGGCGTTGGTGTGGGCGAGCTCGTCGACCAGGGCCACCTCGGGCCGACGGGCGAGCAGGGCCGCCAGATCCATCTCCGTGGTCTCGACGCCGCGGTAGGAGATCAGCTGACGGGGGAGGAGCTCGAGGTCTTGGACGGCCTCGACCGTCCGGGCTCGGCCGTGGGTCTCGACGAACCCGACCACGACGTCTGTACCGCGCTTGAGCCGCCGGTGGCCCTCGTCGAGCATGGCAAAGGTCTTGCCCACCCCGGGTGCGGCCCCCAAATACACCCGGAGCTGACCACCTGCCATGCCCACAGTGTGCCTCAGCCAGCCGCAGCCAGCGACGCGTTGAGCTTCACCACGTTGACCCGGGGTTCACCCAGGAAGCCGAGCGAGCGGCCCGAGCTGGCTGCGGCGACCAACGACGCCACCTTCGCCGGGTCGAGCTTGCGGACCCGCGCCACCCGCGCCTCCTGGATCCGCGCGTACTCGGGGGAGATGTACGCGTCGAGCCCGGACGCCGACGTGGTCACCGCGTCCGGGGGGACGTCGCTGGGAGCGACGCCCTCCCGGGCCGCGATGTCCTGGCGGCGCTTGTCGATCTCGGCCAGCAGGTCGGTGTCGGACGGTCCGGCGTTGGTGCCGGCGCTGGCGAGGGCGTCGTAGTCGCCCGCTGAGGGCCGGGAGGCGAACCACTGGTCTTCGGCGAAGGTCTGACCGATCAGGGTTGACCCCACGACGGCGCCGCCGTTGGTGATCAGCGAGCCCTCGGCCTGCTGCTTGAAGGCGATCTGGCCGACTCCCCAGATCACGACGGGGTAGGCGATCCCGACCACCACCGTCATCACGACGAGGACGCGGAGGCCGGTGAGGGCCTGACGAAAGAAGTTCATGATCAGCCGATTCCAGGGATGAGAGAGATGAGCAGGTCGATGATCTTGATGCCGATGAAGGGGACGATGATGCCTCCGACGCCGTAGATCAAGAGGTTCCGACGGAGCACCGCACCAGCGGCCGCGGGCCGGTAGCGGACGCCGCGGAGGGCGAGCGGGATCAGGGCCACGATGACCAGGGCGTTGAAGATCACGGCCGAGAGAATCGCCGAGGACGGCGAGCTCAGCCGCATGATGTTCAACGTCTGCAGCCCGGGGTAGACCATGACGAACATGGCCGGGATGATCGCGAAGTACTTGGCGATGTCGTTGGCGATGGAGAAGGTGGTCAGCGCACCGCGGGTGATCAACAGCTGCTTGCCGATCTCCACGACCTTGATCAGCTTCGTCGGGTCCGAGTCGAGGTCGACCATGTTGCCGGCCTCCTTGGCTGCGGCCGTGCCGGAGTTCATGGCCACGCCGACGTCGGCCGCCGCGAGCGCCGGTGCGTCGTTCGTGCCGTCGCCGGTCATGGCGACCATCCGGCCGCCGCTCTGCTCGGCCTTGATCAACGCCAGCTTGTCCTCCGGCGTCGCCTCGGCGAGGAAGTCGTCCACGCCGGCCTCGGCGGCGATGGCCGCCGCAGTCCGAGGGTTGTCGCCGGTGATCATCACCGTACGGATCCCCATCGCCCGCAGCTCGGCGAAACGTTCCCTGATGTCGGGCTTGACGACGTCCTTGAGGTGGATGACTCCCAGCACCCGGGAATCCTCACCGTGCCGCTCCGCGACGACGAGAGGGGTGCCACCGGTGCGGGAGATCTCGTCGACCGCTTCGGCGAGGCCGGGCGTCGTGACGCCGGCCCAGGCCGAGATGGCCGATCCGGCGCCCTTGCGGATCTGCCGCCCCCCCACGTCGATACCCGACATCCGGGTCTGAGCGCTGAAGGCGATGTAGGTCGCTCCGTTGGGCAGCTCGTGGTCGTCAGACCCTTGGTCGAGCGCGAGCTCGACGACCGACCGACCCTCCGGGGTCTGGTCGGCCAGGCTCGACCAGCGGGCGGCGTCGCGGAGGACGGCAGCGTCGACTCCCGCCATCGGCACGAAGGCCGACGCCCGGCGGTTGCCGTAGGTGATGGTCCCGGTCTTGTCCAGCAGCAACGTGCTCACGTCACCGGCCGCCTCGACGGCGCGACCCGACATGGCCAGGACGTTCGCCTGCACCAGCCGGTCCATGCCGGCGATGCCGATGGCGCTGAGGAGAGCGCCGATGGTGGTCGGGATCAGGCAGACCAGCAGCGCGATCAGCACCACGAGGGACTGCCGCTGCCCCGAGTAGGTCGCGATCGGCTGCAGTGTCGCTACCGCGAGCAGGAAGATGATGGTCAGGCTCGACAGCAGGATCGACAGGGCGACCTCGTTCGGGGTCTTGCGTCGCTCCGCACCCTCGACCAGGGCGATCATCTTGTCCAGGAAGCTCTCACCGGCTGCGGCGGTGATCTGGACGACGATCTCGTCGGAGAGGACCGTCGTCCCACCGGTGACCGCGGACCGGTCGCCTCCCGCCTCGCGGATGACCGGGGCGGACTCCCCGGTGATCGCCGACTCGTCGACGCTGGCGACCCCCTCGACCACGTCCCCGTCGCCGGGGATCAGCTGCCCGGCCGTGACCCGGACCCGGTCACCGACCTTGAGCTGGGTGCTCGGGACCTCCGTCTCGGCGCCTGCCTCATCGAGCCGGCGGGCCGTGGTGTCGGTCCGGGTGGCGCGCAGCGACGCGGCCTGAGCGCGACCGCGACGTTCGGCTACGGCTTCGGCCAGGTTGGCGAAGAGCACGGTCAGCCAGAGCCAGATCGCGATGCCGACCGCGAAGACGCTCGGGTCCACGACAGCGGCGATGGTGGTGAAGATCGAGCCGACCCAGACGATCAGCATCACCGGGCTGCGGTAGAGGTGCTGGGGGGCGAGCTTGCGGAACGCCTCCGGCAGGGCAGCACTGAGCTGGCCGCGGAGGGAGACCCCGTCCGAGCCGGGTCGCCCGGAGCGGCGTGCCGGCGCGTCCAGCGCCGACGAACCGGTCGTGACCGGCTCGGAAGGGGTCTGCGTGGAGGTGGGTTGGGTCATGACAGTGCCTCGGCGATCGGCCCGAGCGCGAGCCCGGGGAAGAAGGTCAAACCCGTGACGAGCAGGATGACGCCCACGAGCAAGGTGACGAAGAGCGGTGTGGTGGTCGGCAGGGTCCCAGACGTCACCGGCACCTGGCCGGACCTGGCCAGTGACCCGGCGAGGCCGAGCACCAGCACGATGGGCAGCAGCCGAC
The DNA here is from genome assembly GCF_964244005.1 of uncultured Friedmanniella sp. Lineage (GTDB taxonomy): Bacteria > Actinomycetota > Actinomycetes > Propionibacteriales > Propionibacteriaceae > Microlunatus. The sequence continues at coordinate 175,110 of NZ_CAXTHG010000005.1, forward strand.
CGAACAGGATGGCGGCCCCGAGGGTGAGCTGGAAGAAGGTCGAGGTGACAGTGATTCCCGCGAACGCGCTGCCGTTGTTGTTGGCGGCCGAGGCGTAGGCGTAGAAGACCTCGCTGAAGCCGTGAGCGCCTGAGTTGTTCATCGCGTCCGGTGTGCTCGAGAGCGCCATCGCGACGCCGGTCCCCAGCAGGACCAGAGCCGGTGTGGCCAGCACGTACAGGGCGACGAAGGTCATCTCCCGGGCACCGATCTTCTTGCCCAGGATCTCCGGGGTCCGACCGACCATCAGGCCGGCGACGAAGGTGGCCAGGACCGCCACCACGAGGATTCCGTAGATTCCCGAACCCGTCCCCCCGGGCGAGATCTCCCCGAGCAGCATGTGCACGAGCACGGTGCCCCCACCCGCCGGGGTGAGGGAGTCGTGCTGGGCGTTGATGGCCCCAGTCGAGGTGCCGGTGGTGCTGACCGCGAACAGGGTACTGGCCCAGATGCCGATCGAGGTCTCCTTACCCTCCATCGCCGCACCCGCTGCCTGTGCGGACTGACCGTGGCCGCCCACCTCGGCCCAGGTGGTCACGGTGAGAGCCACCCCCCACAGCACGGCCATCGCGGCGAGCACCGCGCTGCCTTGACGACGGTTGCCGAGCATGGTGCCGAGCGTCCGGGTCAGGGAGACCGGGATCAGCATCAGGAGAAAGATCTCCAGGAGGGTGGTGACCGGGTTGGGGTTCTCGAACGGGTGCGCGGAGTTGGCGTTGAAGAAGCCACCCCCGTTGGTTCCGAGCTCCTTGATCGCCTCCTGGCTCGCGACCGGACCGCCGGGCAGGGTCTGGCTGCCGCCGGCGATGGTGGTGAAGGTGTGGTCGGGGGCGAAGTTCTGGATGACCCCACCGGCCAGCAGGATGACGGCGGCGACGACCGAGAGCGGCAGCAGGATGCGGAACGTGATGCGGGTCAGGTCGACCCAGAAGTTGCCGAGCTCGCCGGTCCGCTTGGCGAGAAAGCCCCGGATCAGGGCCGCAGCCACGGCGATCCCGACGGCCGCCGAGGTGAAGTTCTGCACGGCCAGGCCGGCCATCTGAGCGGTGTAGCCAAGGGTGGACTCGCCGGAGTATGACTGCCAGTTCGTGTTCGTGACGAAGGAGATCGCGGTGTTCAGAGCCATGCTCCAGGGCATCCCGGGCAGCCCGCGGCTGAACGGCAGCGCCGCTTGGCCGACCAGGATCGCGAACAGCACCACGATCGAGACGACCGAGAAGGCGAGCAGAGCCAGGATGTAGCTGCGGGCGTTCTGCTGGCCGTCCGGGTTGACCCCGATCAGCCGATAGGTGAGACGCTCGGCCCGGTTGTGCCGGGTCGGGGTGAGCACGGAGGCCATGTAGTCACCGAGCGGCACGTACGCCAGGGCGAGCAGCAGGAGCAGGGCGAGGATGGTCAACAGCCCCGCGGCGGTGTCGCCCATCAGAAGCGCTCCGGATAGATGAGGGTCACCAGCAGGTAGACCACGAGGACGGCAACTGCGATCAGCAGGCCGACGGACAGCAAAGTCATGCGACCATCACAGATCCTGCGAAGTGGTTGAGGCGAGGTCTTGACACCGTCTTGCCGCGTCTTGACGGGGTCTTGACGGGGAACCGAGGTCGAACCGCTGAGGGATGCTCCGCACACCCGGTCACGGGCCGCCCAGGGTCGGACGGCCCTCGGGCGGATCATCCCTCAGCGGTCTATCGTGAGCCGGTGCCCAGCCCGCGCGAGTCTGCGCTGGTCGCCCGGCTGCGGGCGGCCGGCTGCGTGTACGCGGAGGAGGAGGCGGTGCTGCTGACCGAGGCGGCCGACTCGGCCGCAGCACTCGAACGGCTGGTGCGGCAGCGGGCGGACGACGGACTGCCGCTGGAGCAGGTACTGGGCTGGGCGGCGTTCGGTGGCCTGCGGGTCCCGCTGAGTCCCGGCGTCTTCGTGCCCCGGCGGCGGACCGAGCTGCTCGCCCGCGAGGCCGTGGCCTGCTCCCGGGCCGGGTCCACCGTGGTGGAGCTGTGCTGCGGCTCGGGCGCGATCAGCCTGGTGCTGCTGGCTGCCTTCCCCCACCTCGACCTGACCGCGGCCGAGCTGGAGCCGGCGGCAGTGGCGTGCGCGGCGGACAACCTCCGGGGTCGCGCCCCGGTGCTGGCTGGCGACCTCTACGACCCGCTACCGGCCCGGCTGCGCGGCCGGGTCGACGTGCTGGTGGCCAACGCTCCGTACGTGCCCCGTGGCGCCATCGCGCTGATGCCCGCCGAGGCCCGCGACCACGAACCCACGGTCGCGCTGGACGGAGGCGACGACGGGCTGGACGTGCTGCGCCGGGTGATCAACGGCGCGCCCGACTGGCTGGCTCCCTCCGGCGCGCTGCTGTTGGAGTGCAGCGAACGTCAGCTCGACGCGGCCGAGTCGGCGGTCCGGCTCGCGGGCCTGCAGCCCGAGGTCCGCCGGGACGACGAGCTCGAGGCGACCGTCGTGGTCGGGTTCAGCCGAGGCGCAGGCCCGGAGCGATGACCAGCAGCACCGCCATCGCGACGACGACCGTGAACAGCGGAGCCGCGGCGGCGGTCACGTTCGGCTCGTCGGGCCGGTCGAACCGGTCAGGCGTTCTCGTCGGTGACCACGAGCTGGTGCTCGCGGACTCCGCGGGCGATCAGCCGTAGCGAGATCCGCTTGAAGGCGTCGCTCAGGAACTCCTCGACCTGCTGGCTGGGAATGCCGAACTCGACCACCGGGATCTCGCCCTGGCTGCGGCCCAGCTCCTCGATGTCGGCGTGGGACTCGAGCTGGTGGGCGACCCGGTCGACCGCGTACACCTGCACCGTGGTGGCGGTCTCCCAGATGGTCAGGTCGATGCCCACGATCGTGAACCGTCCCCGGTCGACCCCGGCCAGCTCGTAAAGGCTCGGCCGCTCTATCAGAGCGTCGGCGTCGTCGGCCGCGGCCGTCCCGATGTAGTCGTTCCAGCGGACCGCTGCCGGTCCTAACACCCGAGTCGGCGCGGAGCGCCGCCTCGGGCGGTCAGGCTGAACGTTCATGACCGAATCGTGACATAGACAGGTAAACGGCAGGAGACGTCGGCCGAGGTGAAACGTTCACCCACTGGTCGCCGAACGGTGCGCCGCGAGCCACCCCGACGCCGTCAGCAGCGCCTTCCATGGGGCCATGCTCTTCCCGCGCCCGTCTTGGGCGGCCAGGTCCGGACTGGTCCGTCCTCCCGTGCTCATCGCTCACCGTGGCGCCAGCGGCTATCGGCCTGAGCACACGCTCGCGGCCTACGAGCTGGCGATCGCCCAGGGCGCCGACTACATCGAGCCCGACATCGTGGCCACCGCCGACGGTGAGCTGGTCGCCCGGCACGAGAACGAGATCAGCGCGACCACCGACGTCGCCGAGCACCCGGAGTTCGCCACGCGCCGGGCCACCAAGCTGATCGACGGCGAGCCTCGGACCGGCTGGTTCACCGAGGACTTCACCCTCGCCGAGCTGCGGACGCTGCGGGCGCTCGAACGGCTGCCGCTGGCCCGCCCGGCCAACACCGAGCACGACCGGGTGCACCAGATCCCGACCCTGCGGGAGGTGGCGGCACTGGCGGCGACGTCGCGGACCACCGACGGCCGCCGGGTCGGTATCTGCCCCGAGACCAAGCACCCGTCCTACTTCGCGTCTCTCGGGCTGTCGCTGGAGCCCGGGCTGCTCGACGAGCTCGCGGCGGCCGGCTTCATCGACCGGAACGACCCGGCCATGATCCAGAGCTTCGAGACCACCAACCTGCGCTGGCTGAGCCGACAGACCTCGATCCCGCTCGTCCAGCTGATCGAGAGCACCGGGGCGCCGTACGACCTGCAGAGCACGGGCGACCCGCGCCGTTACGCCGACCTGGTCAGCCCGGCCGGGCTGCGGCAGGTCGCCGGCTACGCCGAGATCCTCGGCGTCGACAAGGACCTGATCATCCCCCGTGACGCGACCGGCCGGTTGCTGGCGCCGACCCCGCTCACCCGGCAGGCGCACCTCGTCGGGCTCGAGGTCTGCGGCTGGACCTTCCGGCGCGAGAACCAGTTCCTGCCGGCGCAGTTCCGCAGCAGCACCGACCCGTACGCGGCGGGCGACCTGCCCGGTGAGCTGGCGGCCTACCTGGCTGCGGGGATGGACACCTTCTTCACCGACAACCCCGACCTTGGCGAGCTCGCCCGTGGTCGCGTCGTCCGGCAGCCGGCTCTCCGCCTCGTCGGCTGAGCCGCTCGCGGCTACTACTAGCCCGCATCTTTCATGGGGTGGTTGTTGATCATGGTCGGGCGGGTTTTGCCG
>NZ_CAXTHG010000006.1:0-159490 GCF_964244005.1 uncultured Friedmanniella sp.
AACAACCCGGTCTGGCGGGAGTACCTCAAGGCCGTGATCCGGATCCAGGTCGACGCAGGAGTGGACGGCATCCAGCTGGACGAGGCCGAGCTGCCGCTGGGGGCGATGCAGTACGGCGCCTGCTTCTGCCGCGACTGCAGCGAGGGCTTCCGCGCGTACCTGCAGGCGCTGCCGGCCGAGCGACAGCCCGACGAGCTGGCCGGGGTCGACCTCGCGACCTTCGCGTACGGGCCGTGGCTGCTCGCCCAGGGCTACGACTTCCAGACCGACCAGCAGGCCTCGCCGCTGTTCGGGCACTACTACGCCTACCAGTGCCAGGCCATCGCGCGGCACTTCGCCGAGCTCGCCGACTACGCCCGCGCGTACGGACGGTCCGTCGGCCGGGAGGTGCTGGTCACCGGCAACTTCTTCAACCTCGACGCGCACTACCTGCCGCTGGCCGAGCACACCGACTTCCTGATCACCGAGATGCGCAACACCACCGACCGCCAGCCCGAGTGGTTCCGCTACGCCGACGCGTTCGCCCGGCACGCCGGGGGCCGCGAGGTCGTGGTCGTCGAGAACCCGTACGGCGGAGTGGTGCCCGAGGTGGCGGCGGCGCTCAGCGTGGGCCGCGGCTACGACCGGATGCGGCTCAGCCTCTACGAGGCGGCAGCGTTCGGGGCTAACATGACGGTCCCGTACGGCTCCTGGATGGGCGCCATCCAGCAGGACTCGTTCTGGGCCCCGCACGACCTGCTCGTGGAGTGCCAGCACTTCCTCGCCGACACCGACGGGCTGCGCTCCGCCGCCAGCGCGAACGAGCTGGCCGTGGTGCACAGCGTGCCCTCCAGTCGGGACCTGATCGCCCGGGCCGACGCGAGCGACAACCTGACCAACGCCCGCGACGCCTCCGTTCTGGTCCCCTACCGGGTCGCGACCGAGACGCTGAGCCGGGCTGGGGCGCCCTTCGACGTCGTGCTCGCGACTGACGGCGAGCTGCAGCCCGACCGCTTCAGCGCGGCCGAGCTGAGCCGCTACGCCACGGTGTTGCTGCCCGGCTGCTGGTGGCTGACTGCGCCACAGGTCGGCGCGCTCGAGACCTATCTCGACGGCGGTGGCCGGGTCGTCGTCACCGCGGAGCCGGCGCAGAACCTGCCACCGGACCGGACCCAGCGGCTGCGGTCCCACCCCGGCCTCACCCGGGCCGCGGACACCGACGTCGCCGGGCTGCAGCCGCGCGGAGCCCAGGTGGTGGTCGGCGCGGACCTGGCCGTGAACCTGCAGCGCGTACCCGGCTCGACGGCCGTCGCCTGCCACCTGGTCAACTACGGCTATGACGACGAGGTCGACGCCGTGACCGAGCTGACCGACGTGACCCTGGGGGTCCGGCTGGACGCCCTGCTGGTCACCCAGGCCCGGGTGGTCCGGCCCGGCCGGCCCGACGAGTTCGTCGAAGTCAGGCTCGTCGACGGTCGGCACACGCTCACCCTGCGCCGGGTCGGCGCCTACACCGTGGTGGTCGTCGATGCCCTCCGACAGGCTCAGGCAACGTCGTGAGGATCGCGGAGCTGCGGGGGCCGCGCCAGTTCGTGGTGGTCGACGCCGAGGTGCCCACCCCGGCGCGGGACGAGCTGCTGGTCCGGGTCAGGGCCTGCGGCGTCTGCGCCTCCGAGCTGAGCCCCTGGACGGGAACGGTGCAGGTCGACTACCCGGCCCGGATCGGGCACGAGGTGACCGGCACGGTGGTGGGCCTCGGCGCCGAGGCGACCGACTTCGCCGTCGGTGACCGGGTCGGGGTCTGGGCGACGGGCGCCGGCTACGCCGAGTACGTGACCGCCACGCAGGAGCACTGTCGGCCGATGCCTGCGAGCGTGCCGACCGACGTCGGCCTGCTCGAGCCGATCGCCTGCGCCAGCAACGCTGTCGAGCTGGCCGACGTCCGGCTCGGCGACCGGGTGCTGGTGATCGGGGCCGGCTTCATGGGCCTGCTGGTCGAGCAGCTCGTCGCGCTGCGCGGCGTCAGCCAGCTGATCGTCGCCGACAGCCGGTCGGACGCGCTGGCCCTCGCCCGCACCCTGGGCGCGACCGACACCGTCGACGTGACCCAGGAACCGCTCGAGGCTGCGGTGCACCGGCTCACCGGCGGCCGCGGGGTCGACCTGACGTTCGAGGTGACCGGAGCCCAGGGCGCTCTCGACGTGATGGGCGACGTCACCCAGATGAGCGGCACGCTGGTGCTGGTCGGCTATCACCAGGGGGAGCCGCGTCAGGTGCCGCTGGCGCAGTGGAATTGGATGGCGTTCCGGCTAGTCAACGCCCACTTTCGGGACCCGGCGGTGATCATGCGCGGGATGAGCACCGGGATGGCGCTGCTGGCCACCGGCCAGCTCGACCTGGGACCGCTGGTCACCCACCGCTTCGGACTGGACGCCATCAACGACGCGTTCGCCGCCGCCGTGGCCAAGCCGGCAGGCTTCGTCAAGGCGGTCGTCGTGGTCGATCACGAGGAGGAGCAGCATGACTGAACCCGTCGGCGAGCTGCGGGTCGGCATCATCGGCACCGCGTTCATGGGCGCGGCCCACTCGCACGCCTGGGCGACCGCGCCACGCTTCTTCGACCTGCCGTGGCGGCCGGTGCTGCAGGTGATGGCGGGACGCGACCCCGAGCGCACCCAGGCGGCGGCGGAGCGCTTCGGCTGGCTCGAGACCACTGACGACTGGCGCGAGCTGGTCGCGCGGGACGACGTCGACCTGGTCGACATCTGCAGCCCGGGCGACACCCACGTCGAGATCGCGACGGCGGCGCTGGCGGCCGGCAAACACGTGCTGTGCGAGAAGCCGCTGGCCAACTCCGTCGCCGAGGCGGAGCAGATGACCGAGGCCGCGGCGGCGGCCGCCGAGCACGGGGTGCTGGCCATGTGCGGCTTCACCTACCGCCGCGTCCCGGCCCTGACCCTGGCGCGCCAGCTGGTCGCGGAGGGCCGGCTGGGCGAGATCCGGCACGTCCGCGCCCAGTACCTGCAGGACTGGCTGTCCGACGCCGACGCGCCGCTGACCTGGCGGATGGACAAGTCCCTGGCCGGCTCCGGTGCTCTCGGCGACATCGGCGCGCATGTCGTCGACGCCACCCAGTGGATCACCGGTCAGTCGATCACCGGCGTCTCCGCCCTGCTGCAGACCTTCGTCCACGACCGGCCCTACCCCGACGCCTACGCCACGGGGCTGGCGAGAGGCAGCGGCGAGCACACCGGCCGGGGTCCGGTCACGGTGGACGACGCGGCCCTGTTCACCGCCCGCTTCGACGGCGGCGCGATCGGCGCGTTTGAGGCGACCCGCTTTGCGCTGGGCCGCAAGAACGCGATCCGGATCGAGGTGAACGGCTCGCTCGGCTCGCTGGCCTTCGACTTCGAGGACATGAACGTGCTGCACCTCTTCGATGGTTCGGCCGACTCGCGCACCCAGGGCTTCACCCGGATCGTCGTCACCGAGCCGGACCACCCGTACACCGGCTCGTGGTGGCCGCCCGGCCACGGTCTCGGCTACGAGCACGGCTTCACCCACCAGGTCGTCGACCTCGTCCGGGCGCTGGCCGCTGGCGAACAGCCGCGGCCGTCGTTCGCCGACGCCCTCGCCGTACAGCGCGTGCTGGACGCCGTCGAACGCAGCGCGGCCGCTGAGTCGCGCTGGACCTCCATCTGACCCGCTCCACTCCTCCCACCCCGACAGGAACCGCCTCGATGCCCACCGCTCCCCCCCGTTCCGCCCTCGTCGTCCGCGGGGGGTGGGAAGGACACAGCCCGGTCGAGGCCACCGACCGCTTCCTGCCGTACCTGCGCGACGCCGGGTTCGACGTCCGGGTCGAGGACTCTCCCGAGGTCTACACCGACGCCGAGCAGCTGGCCACGACCGACCTGATCCTGCAGTGCTACACGATGGGGACGGCGTCCGACGCCGCTGTCACCGGGCTGCGGACCGCGATCGCGGCCGGCACGGGTCTTGCGGGCTGGCACGGCGGGATCGCCGACTCGTTCCGCAACAGCGCCGACTACCTGCACCTGGTGGGCGGCCAGTTCGCCTGCCACCCGCCGAAAGAGCCGCACGAGCTCGAGCCGGACGGCGGCGCGGCCAACAACTTCCTGCCCTACACCGTCAACATCTCCCCCGGCGCCGCCGACCACCCGATCGTCGCCGGGCTCGAGGACTTCGACCTGGTCACCGAGCAGTACTGGGTGCTCAACGACGACTATCTCGACGTGCTGGCCACCACCACGCTGGCTGCCCGCGCCGACGACCCCTGGCACCGGCCCGTCACCTCGCCGGCGATCTGGACCCGGCAGTGGGGCGAGGGACGAATCTTCGTCGCCACCCCCGGCCACAGCCTCGACGTGCTCGACCACCCGTCGGTCCGTACGGTGATCGAGCGCGGTCTGCTCTGGGCCAGCCGATGACCGCGTCCGAGCAGCGCGACCTCACCGACACCGTCGTCGCCGTCACCGGGGCGACCGCGGGTATCGGCCGGGCGACCGCCCGGCTGCTCGTCGCGCACGGCGCCCGGGTCGCCCTGCTTGGTCGGCGGGCGGAGCGGCTGGCCGAGCTGACCGCCGAGATCGGCGACGAGCACGTGGTCACCGTGGCCGGCGACGTCGCCGACCCCGAGGTCAACCGGGGGCTGGTCGCGGCGGCGGTCGAGCGTTGGGGCCGGCTCGACAGCATGGTGGCGAACGCAGGCATCGGCTCCTACGGCGGCATCCTCGACATGACCGACGACGAGATCGTCACCATGAGCGGCACCAACTTCCTCGGTACGGTCTGGAGCGTCCGGGCGGCGGTACCGGTGATGCGGGAGGCCGGCGGCGGCGACCTGGTGATCATCAGCTCGGTGGCCGGGCTGCGCGGTGGCGCGATCGAAGCGGTGTACGCGGCGACCAAGTTCGCGCAGGTCGGGCTGGCCGGCTCGGTCGACCGCGAGCTGCGGGCCGAGGGCATCCGGGTCAGCACGCTCTGTCCGGCCGCGGTCTCGACCGAGTTCGCCATCGGCTCCGGCCGCAACGAGGGCGACGCCTGGCTCGAGGACGTGCTGACCGCCGAGGACGTCGCGGCGGCCGTGGTCGCGACGCTGCAACAGCCGCGCCGGTGGCGGACCCAGCTGTGGGCGCTGCGGAGCATGGCCGAGGAGAGCTGATACCGGTGAGCGAGGGGAATGCGCCTCGGCTGGTGGACACCGACGTCCACCAGTCGCTGCCCGACCTTGCTCCTTACCTGCCGCCGGTCTGGCGCGACCGCTGGACCACGACCGGTCTGGGCACCACCACGGGTTATGCGAACCCGCGCGGCGTGCTGCGCCGCGACACGATCCCGCCGAACGGCGGACTCCCCGCCAGCGACCCGCTCTTCGTGGTCAGCGACCACCTCGACCGCTACGACATCGACTACGCCGTCCTGACCGGACCCTTCGTGCTGCCGCTCGGTACGGACCCCGACTACCTGAACGCCATCGCCGCGGCGGTCAACGACGCCACCATCGAGGGCTGGCTGGGCGTCAGCCCCCGCTTCCGCGGCTCGGTGCTGGTCAACGCCGACGACCCGGCCGGCGCCGTGGCCGAGATCCGCCGGGTCGGTGGCCGGCCCGACATGGTGCAGGTGCTGATGGCCTCGACCACTCGCGCCCCGTGCGGTCAGCGGCAGTACCACCCCCTCTACGCCGCGGCGGCCGAGCTCGGGCTGCCGGTGGCGCTGCACCCCGGGGAGGAGGGCGCTGGGGAGGCCTGGCCACCAACTCCAGTCGGCTATCCGACGCGCTACCTGGAGTGGCACAACATGCTGCCGCTGACGGTGATGGCTCAGCTCAACAGCCTGGTCTGCGAAGGCGTCTTCGAGTTGTTCCCCACCCTGCGCGTGGTCCTCGTCGAGGGTGGGCTGTCCTGGCTGCCGCAGCTGATGTGGCGGATGGACAAGAACTACAAGGCGCTGCGCGACACCGTGCCCTGGCTGCGCCGGCTGCCGTCGGAGTACGTGCTCGAGCACGTCCGGCTGACCACCCAGCCGCTGGAGGAACCGTCGCAGCCGGAGCACCTCGGGCAGATCCTGGCCATGATGGACGCCGGTCGGACCGTGATGTTCTCCTCCGACTATCCGCACTGGGACGGCGACCAGCCGCGGCTGGCGCTGCGCCGGCTCGACCCGGTGCTGCGCGCCCGGATCATGGGCGCTACGGCGGCCGAGCTCTACGGTCTGACGGCATGACCGGGCTGACGGGGTGACCGCCCACCGGGTCGCCGCGCTCGCCGACGTCCCTGAACGCGGTCCGCTGCTGGTCCGGCTGGGCGGGATGGAGCTCGGGCTCTACCGGGTGCGCGGTGAGGTGGTGGCCTGGCGTAACCACTGCCCGCACTTGGCGGCGCCGGTCTGCCGAGGCCGGGTGACCGGCACGCTGCTGCCCTCAGCGGTCTACGCCTACGAGCCCGGCCGGGACGGCGAGGTGCTGCAGTGCCCCTGGCACGGCTGGGAGTTCGACCTCGTCACCGGCCGACACCTGGTCACCGGCTCGGACGCCCGGCTGCGCGGCTACCCGGTCGAGGTCCGCGACGGCGAGGTCTACGTGCACACCGCGGTGTGACGCTGCCCCGCCGACACCCGAAGGCGCTCAGCGGTGGTGGTCCTGGCCCGCCGGTCGGGGCGCCTCGGCCCAGAAGACGACCAGGATCTTGAATTCGACCAGCGCGAACAAGCTGATCAGGTACCACCAGCCGCTCCGTGAGGCCGGGGAGTCGAGAGCGCGATCTGCCCGACGAGAGCGGCCCGCACCGTAGAACGTGTCTCTCAGGAGCGGCCGGGATGCCGCCCGATCCGGGCCTGGCCGGCCCGACGGCGCAGGGTGATCCGGTCGATCTCGGTGTACGGCTCGTTGGTGCCGGGCAGTGCGTCGGCGAGCGTCCGGATGGTGAAGGTGGTCGGCTTGCCGAAGGCCGCGGGGACGACGTCGATCGCCAAGAAGGCGTAGTCGTCGTAGCGGACCTGCGACCAGCTGATCTCCTCGGGCACCTTGGTGCCCTGAGGATAGCCGCTGGCGTTGACCGCGGTGCCCTCAGCGGACCAGACATAGCTGTTGATCACGTTCTCGGTGTTGTTCTCGGCGGAGTTGGCCCCGCCTGGCGGGGTGTAGCCGCGGTAGCGCTGGCCCTCGGGCAGCAGCTGCGGACCCTCCGGGGTGACGCCGTCCGGGGCGGGCGCGGTGGCGCTGGGCGCCGGACGGAACGGATAGCGGGGCCGGCCGCCGCTGCCGGCACAGATGTAGGTGACGCCGTCGGCGACTGGGTCGACGGTGGAGCCGTCGGGGGCGGTCCGGGTGGGCTTCCCGTCGCGGATCGGATCGGTCCGCTCGAACAGGTGGTTGTGGCCCTGCACCACCAGGTCGACCTGGTACTTGCTGAACAGCGGGTCGAGCGCGTCGCGCACGCCGCCGTCGGAGGCGTGGTTGTTGGTGGTGGAGTAGGCGCAGTGGTGGAAGAAGGCGACCACGAAGTCGATCCCCGGCGCGACCTCGGGGTCGGTGCGCCAATGCTTGAGCGTGCTCGTCAGCCAGCGCAGCTGGGCGCCGTCGGAATAACCCTTGTTCGTCTGGATCTCGTTGCTCAGCTCGTTGGCGTCGACCGAGATGACGGCGACGTTGCCGTACACGAAGCGGTACACCGACGGGCAGCCGCGCGGCCCGTTCTTCGGCAGGTCCAGCCGGTACGCGTGCCCCCCGTAGCCGTGCTGCGGGCTGTCGCCGAGGAACGCGGTGTTGCCGTAGAGGGGCTCCATGTCGTGGTTGCCGGTGGCGAACATCCACGGCGTGTACGCCGCCTGGCCTTCGATCTGGTTGAGGAAGACGTCCCACACGTACGGGTTGTACAAGTTGGTGCCCGGCTTGGCCGTCGAACCCGGCAGCGCGCCGGTGTCGTCGGCCGGCAGCCCGCTGCCGCCCGGGTCGGCGTAGCAGATGTCACCCGCGAGCAAGGTGAACACCGGACGCTGGGTGGCCATCAGGTTGCTCAGCGTCGCCGCCGGGTGTGGGTCGGTGCCGGTCAGCCCCGCGACCGGGTCAGCGTCGTTGTAGTAGTTGTTGTCGAAGATCCCCTTCGGCCAGGTGCCGCCGGCGGCCTTGACCGTCGCCGGGTCGTCGGCCCAGGCGTAGCGCGGGTCGGTGGGGGCGTTGTTGGTGCCGACGTCGGCGAACGCCGTGAACGTGAACGGCGACGCTACGTCGTGGTGGCCCCGGCGCCGCGCCGGAGCGGTGGTGAAGTACGCCTCGCCGCTGGTCGCGCCGTCGGAGAGCCGCAGCCGGTAGTGGTAGACGGTGTCCGGCCGCAGCCCAGTCAGCGTGGCTTTGGCGTAGAACTGGCTGCCGACCGGACCGCCCGGGATGGCGTACTGGCCGACGAGGTGCACGATCTCGGCCTCGACGCGGTGCCCGAGACGGCCGGCGTCGGTGCCCAGCTCGACGAAGGCCCGCAGCCGCCGCGGCAGCATGCCGTCACGGTTGACCAGCTGAGCCGTGACGGCCATCGCGCTGTCCGGTCGACCGCGGGAGTCGGCGACGAACGACAGGTGCCGGCCCGAGATGACGGTGTTGCTGGTGCCGGCGGTCCCACCGCCCGCGGCGAACGCGGCGTCGGCCAGCTTGAACTGGGCGGCCGCGTAGCCGCCCGCCCCCGCCATCACCGCGGTGAGCAGGGTGCGCCGGCTCACGCTCTGCGACGCGAGCTGACGCGCGTTCCACTCGGTGTACTCGTCGATCGTGCTCGGCTCGCCCGTCCCCGTGATCTGCATACTGGCGATTCTGCCGACGCTGGACGGCGGCTGAGGTGAACCTATAGCCAACCTATGGTGAACTCTCGGCCACGGCGGTCCGGGCCGCGGGCAGCTGAGCGACGGTCAAGGTGGCGACCAGGGCCGCGACATGGCGCTGCTCGACGGTTGGGCGGGCGACGTGGCTGGACGCGGTGATGGCGAAGTGGGCCGGCTGGCCGAGCTCGGTGGTGACGGGCAGGGTGAGGATGTCGTCGGTCGGCAGCCCGTCCCGGTCGACGGGCAGGACGACCCCGTCCCGGGTGACCGAGCCGTCGAGGAGCAGGGTGGTCGCGCCGTCACCGGCCCCGAGGACGAAGCGGCTGCGGTCGGCGTCAAGCATGCCGGTGAGCGCTGCGCACGCTGCCTCGAGCTGGGACGCGCCTTCGCCGGGCGCCGCGGTGCCCGAGGCCAGCCGCAGGGTCCGCAGATAGCTGAGCCGCCGGTCGGCCTCGGCGTGCTGGCGTTGCGCCCACCAGCTCAGCTGCTCGATCGCCGTCCCGACCGCGACCAGCAGCAGCACCGTCGCGATGTCGGAGGCGTTGCCGACCGCGAGACTCCCGTACGGCTGGGTCCAGAAGAAGTCGAAGCCGAGACCTGTGGTGACCGCGGCCAAGACGCCCGCGGGCCGCCGGCCCAGCGCGGAGACCGCCGCCACCACCAGCACGAGGACGAGGGCGACGTGGACCGGGTCGAGGGAACCGCGGAAGGGGGTCAGCAGTCCGGCCACGAGAGGGCCGGCGACCGCCGCTCCGACCCAGACGCCGAGGCTGTGCCGAACGATCCACGAGGGTGGTTCGAGAACGCTCATCCCTTCACTGTGCGCCGGTTCGACCGCGTCGATACCGCCGTCGACCAACCTTGACGCCGAATTATCGGCTGACGGTGGAAAGGAGACTGTCTGGTCGGCCGGATCTCGACACCGCCTCCGTGCCATGATCCGGACTTATAGGCGACCGGTCCGTCCGGATCTCGGGGGGGCGGGGAGTCAGGATCTTAGGATCGACCCCGTGAAGGAACTCTCAGGTCTGATCGGAGGCATCCGGCTCGCCTATGGAGTCGTCGGCGTGGTCACCACGCTTGCCGCCCTGGCCACCAACCGGTCCATCGCCGTGCTCAACACTATGGGTGTCGCTGGTGTCGTCATGCTCGTCGTCGGCGGATCCGTCTGGCAGGGCAGCTCCGCAGCCGATGACTACAGCCGCGTCAGGAACACCGCGATCGCGATGTCCGCAGCGGGCGCCATCGCCGGCCTCCTCATGTTCTTCGGCAGGCCCTTGGACGAGAACGAGAAAGCGTTCGGCTTGCTCACGTTCATTGGAGTAGTCAACGTCATTGCGTACGCCAGCCTGCTGAGTCTCGGCCTCGCTCATCTCAAGAAACGAGCGGGCCCGGCGAAGAAGGTCTGTCCGGAGTGTGCCAATGAGGTCCTGGCGGCCGCACGGAAGTGTCAGTTCTGTCAGTACCGGTTTGAGCCCGTCTGAGCGTCGACAAATCCTGACCGGCAACGGTTGGACGGGCACCCTCGCTCGCGAGCCTCGCGGGCTGTTGTGGAGCGACCCGTCGGCACTATCCGACGAGAGGGCCTCGTCGAGGGCCGAACCGGGCTGCACCCAGCCGCATCCTCTGCCCTGTATCGACTCTCCATGTCCGAGGTAGTCGCGCCCCAGTGCCACGTCAGACGTTGACCCTCTACTGCGTTGCCGCTTGTCCGCCGCTGAGGAGTGGGGACGGCAGCCGCTAGATCGTCCAGGCCTCGGTGTGCACGTCGACCTTGTCGGACCACCGCCGCTATCGTGCGGCCAGCTCGTCGAGGACGTCGGCCGGCAGCGTGCCCTCACCCTGGCTCTGGGTCACCAGCTCGTCCAGGTGCTCCTGCCGGCTCGTGGATCCCACCGTCGCGACCACCTGCGGGGTGCTGCGGACGAAGCGGAAGCAGAACTCGGCCCAGGTCGCGATCCCCGACCGTTCGCAGATGGGGGCGACCTCCGCGGCCCGCTGCTGCAGGTACGGCTTCCACGCCGCGCCGGGGACGTCCCGGAGCAGCTGCAGCGGGTTGTCGTGGGTGATGAAGCCGTCGACGAGCCCGTCGAGGTGGCCGGCGCGAAGTGCGGCGAGCGGCGCGTCCGAGGTCCACGGGAAGATATCCAGCAGAAAGCGCCCGACCAGCCCCTCGTCGGCGATCCGCCGCAGCTCGTCCAGGATCGGTCCCCGTTGACCAAGTCGTCGGCCAGCTCCCCCACCGGGTTGAGCTGACCAGCGCCACCGACGCGATCCCCAGCGGCCTGACGTTCTCCGCGATAGTGCTGCGGACGTCCGCCGCTGTCCAGCACGGCCCGAGCCATCGCGAGCTGCTGCTCGCGGGCCACGTCGTCGTCGCCGAGCCGGGTGGTGCCGTAGATGTAGGGAGGCAGGGTCGGCCAGGGGTCGGGTCGCGGCGGCGACGCTACCCACCGGTCGCAGCCCGCGGCTACGGTCGTGGCGTGACCGCCGAGCCCGCGCGAACCAGCAGCAGCAGCGAGCCCGCCGCCGGCCACGACCGGGTGACCGTCGACGGCGATGTCGTGCACCGTCCGGCCTATCCGTGGACGCCGTCGGTCCACGCTGTGCTGGCCCACCTCCGCGCCCGCGGACTGGACTGCGTCCCGGAACCCCTGGGCATCGCCGACGGTGTGGAGACCCTGTCCTTCCTCGACGGAGAGGCCGGGCCCGCGTGCTGGCCGCACCAGGCCACCGAGCGTGGGCTGCGGTCGGCCGCTCGCCTGCTGCGCCGCATCCACGACGCCAGCCGGGGATGGACGCCGCCGGACGCACAGTGGGGCATCCCGCCCCAGCCGGGTGCCGAGGTGATCTGCCACGGTGACCCCGGACCGTGGAACATGGTCTGGCGCGACGGCGAGGCGGTCGGGATCTTTGACTGGGACTTCGCCCATCCGGCTCCGGCGATGAACGACGTGGCCTACGCCCTGGAGTACGTCACCCCCTTCCGTGGCGACCAGGAGGCGTTGCGTTGGCTCGGCTTCACCCGGCCGCCTCGGCGAGCTCGTCGGATGGCCCTCTTCGTGGAGGCGTACGGCGGGATCAGCAGCCCGTTGCCCCAGCTGGTCGACGCCGTGATCCGTCACCAGGTCGCGGTCATCCAGGTCGACCGGGATCTCGCCGTACGGGGCATCGAGCCGCAACGGACCTGGGTTGCTGACGGCCACCTCGAGACCTTGCAAGGTCACGTCGACTGGTCACGGGCCCATCGCGAGCAGCTGCTCGCCGACCCGCCGACCAGGAGGGGGTGACGCGGCATTCGTTCAGCGGTTCAGGCGTATCCGTACAGGTCGTGGCTGAGCGGGCGCGGCGGGCAGCTGTCGTACAGCTCCTGTTGGAGGTTGAGCGGTTCCGGCGGGCTGATCGCGGCGTAGGGATCCCAGCGGGAGGTGTTCGGGCTGAAGAAGTCACGGATGAAGTCCTCGCGGCTGGGGGCCGGCGGTACGGCGTAGCCGCGCTCACGAAGGCACGGGGCGAGCGCTTCGTAGTCGTAGTCGTAGACGAGGCCGAGCTGGGACGGGGTCCAGTCGGTGGCGTACTTCGGTTTCAGGCTGAAGCGGGCGGCGCACACGTACTCGGCGGTGTTGTAGGCCTTGGCCTGGGTCTCGTCGATGCCATTGGTGCCGTAGCTGAGCCCACCACCGGGTGCGGGTTCGGTGGTGGTGAAGCCGGCGTCGTTGAGGCAGGTGGCCATGGTCGCGTCGTAGGTGTCGATGGTGGTCCAACGGATCAGCCGGACGCGAGGTGGGTGCGGCAGCTCGTCGAGCTTGGCCAGGGCCTGCAGGTTCTCTGCTCTCGCGGCCGCGTCTTGAGCGTCCGTGGTGGGGGGCGGCAGGTCGATCGGGTTCTTCGGCCGCCACCCGGCTGCAGTGAACGTTCCGCTGGTGGCAGGGGCTTGACTGGCCTTCGACCACGGGACAGGGACCGGAATCGGAACCGGCATGGGCAGGACCGAGCAGGCAGAGGTCACCAGCAACGCACCGGCCGCTGTCGTCGTCGCGACCCGCCGCATCCGCAACGCGCTCAGACCAACCATCGCTTCCCTCCGCAGCTGGGTTGACGAGGTTAGTCAAGCACGAGCCGGCCGCTCTACTGAGGTCGCGACGGTGCCCTCAAAAGCGAGACAGCCGCGCATACGTCGCATTCCCGGAAGATCGGGTCACTCGGGCCACGTGACGGGCGCCCCCAGGAGACCGTCGATCTGCGCCAGCGGCTGGATGGCTGCGGGGGGAAAGTCACTCAGCTTGAGCTGGGGAAATCGGGACGTGTGTAGGTGCTGATCGAGGAACCGCTGCCAGCGGCGCAGTCCATCCGTCAGCTGGGCAACGGTGATAACTCCTTGGGTGCACGCGTCCGCGAGCTCGTCCAGGTCGAGCATCCTCGGCACCCGGCCGTCGCAGATCATGACGTCCGCGTAGAGGTCGCGGAGCACGAACTGGTCCTCCGAGTAACGGTAAACGCTCACCAGATCGACGTACCAGCTGTGCTGCTGCTCGTCCGGTATGGAGATGACCGTGCCGTCCGGTCGCGTGGTTCGACACCAGCACGGGATTCCGAACGAGACGCCGAGGTCGAGGAGTGCGTACTTACGCTCGACTCGGCTCCGTCCGGGCCAAAGCTCGAACCGGGCAGGAGCCTGCATCTCATAGGCCAGGACGTTCCCGGATCGCCGACCAGGCAGCGGTCCGAACAAGGGCTGATCCGGGTGCTGGTGCGATCCGAGGAAGACCTCGACCGTCTCGATCTCGTCAGCCAACACCTGCTCATTCTGTCGGGCAGGCGGGACCGCGGGCCAGGCCCGGTCGAACGTTCGCTGGGGCGGTAGAAGAGGTCGACCGTCTCGGTGCCCGCGAACCGCTCGCCCGGAGAGGCTGCGCTCGGTGGTTGCCCACGCAGCCAAGCAGGCGGTAAGCCTGAGGACAGAAAGTGGACCACTAGGGCGACGATCGAGCTGCGACCGGCGCCCCGAGCGTGGGCGGCACACGACACGGGCAGCGGCGCTCTGGTCGGGTTCGTCATGATCAGCGACAACATTCCGGAGCCGATCGACGATGACCAGGTCGGGCCCTAATTCCTGTGGAAGCTGCTGATCGACCGCCCGTACCAGGGCCGCGGGTACGGGACGGCCACCATCGACGCGATCGTCGCGTACCTCGAGCAGCGCCCGGACGCCGACGTCCTCTTCACCAGCAGCGCCTCGTAACGTCACGTCGCTGGTGCGTTGACTCGTGCTGAAACTGTGACCTGTTCTTGCACGCGGGCCGGGGGCGATTGCCTGATGATCTGGACGTGAATCGCGCTGGGCGGGTGGGTCGGGACGTGTTGTCGTATGCGTTGCCGATCCTCGGCACGGTGGCCGTTCTCTGGTGCGCTTCGGAAGCCGTGGGCGACGCCGGCCCCGGCAGTAGCCTCCACAGCGGCTTCGTCGGCGGGATCGGCGCCGCGGTCGGAATCGGCGTGACATCGGCCCTCGCCCGGCGGCGTGCCCTGCAGCGAACCAAGGCGATGCTGCCGGCCGCGTTCAGCGCCACCCAGCGCGACCTCGTGTTCTCGGCGGCGTGGGGCGGACCCCTGCCCGACGACCAGGCCGTACGCGCAGAGGCGCGGCGGCTGGCTGAGCAACGAGCTTCAGCGCGTGGGTCGACCCTGAGGGTGAACGCCCTCGTCTTCGCCGTCCTGGCCGCAGCACTGGCCGTGGCTGGAGCAGTGGCGTCGCCCTGGTGGTGGGGTCGGGTTGCCTGTTGGCGCTGGGCGCGGCCTGGCTGGGCTGGCAGGACCGTCGACTCACCCAGCGGCTGCAGGTCCTGCGCCAGACCGAGCTACCGGACGATCCGGTGGACGACGGCATCCGTCGCCTCGTGGGCGATCCGGTCACTCCATCGGCCGAGTCGGGTCGCGGTCTCGTGGAGATCATCGTCCGCAAGGCCTTCCTGGGCTCGTTCGCCACCGAGATCCGCGTCCGGCTCAACGGTCAGCCGGTTCCCGCGGAGTGGGGGCACAACACCTATCTCGTCAGGGAAGGCCTCTACCGGATCGCGATCAGTGCCGAGTACGTGTCCGAGTACGGGCAGACCACGACGACGCTCGACGTCCCCGCCGGGCAGCGGGTTGGCCTGCACTACAGCCCGCCAGCGGTGACTTTCTTGCCCGGCCGCACCGGCACGGAACCCCAACGTTCGGCGGGTGCTCTGGGGACAGGCCTTGTCCTCGCCGCGTTCCCGGTCCTGGCCGTCGTCCTGCTGCTCACCAACGCCTGAGCAGTTAGTGGTGGCTGGTCTCGTGCTCGGTATGGGTGGCCTGCTCGAACTGGAAGGTCGAGTGTTCGACGCTGATCTTGAAGTGGGTGGCCACGCAGGTCTGCAGGTCGTCGAGCAGCCGGGCCAGGTGACCGTCGTAGAAGCACTCGTCGTCGACGACGACGTGCGCCGTCAGGACAGGAAGTCCGCTGGCGATCTGGCTGGCGTGCAGGTCGTGGACGCTCTGGACGTGAGCGACGTCGAGGATGTGAGTGCGGATGTCGTCGAGATCCAGCCCGGCTGGGGTGGACTCGAGCAGGACCCGGCCGACGTCTCGGAGCAGCGAGACGGTGCGCGGAAGGATGAGGACCCCGATCAGCAGGGAGACGACCGCGTCGGCGCGCGTCCAGCCGGTGGTCGTGATGACAACCGCGGCGACGATCACCGCGACCGAGCCGAGCGCGTCGTTGAGCACCTCGAGAAAGGCCGCCCGCAGGTTGAGGTTGGTTCCCCGGCTGCCGGCGAGCAGCGAGATGGAGACGGCGTTGCCGACCAACCCGACGATGCCGAAGATCAACATGCCGCTGGAAGTGACCTCGGGCGGTTCGACGAGACGGCGGATGCCTTCCACCAGCACGTAGATCCCGACGCCGAGCAGCAGCAGCGCCTGAGCGGCGGCAGCAAGGGTCTCGGCCCGCTTGTAGCCCCAGGTGCGTCGGCTGGTCGGCGCCCGGGTGACCAGGTGCGCGGCGACCAGGGCCATCACCAGTCCGGCAGCGTCGGTGAGCATGTGGCCGGCGTCGGCGAGCAGCGCCAGGCTGCCCGTCCAGACGGCCCCGATCACCTCCGCGACCAGTACGCTCACGGTGATCGTCAGGACCAGGGCGACCCGGCGTCGGTCCGCAGCGGCGACCAGGTCGGCGCTGCCGTGGTCGTGGTCGTGGAGCGGGCTCATCGGCGGTCCTTGACGCTGCACGCGGCGCAGCAGACCTCGCCGCGCCAGGCCTCGACCCCTTCGCGGACGGCGACGGCGGCGATGACCAGTGCCGCGACCGGGTCGGCCCAGGTCCAGCCGAACAGGCTGTTGAGGGCCAGGCCGACGAGCAGGACCGCGGAGAGGTAGGTGCAGAGCAGGGTCTGCTTGGAGTCCGCGAGCGCCGACCGCGACCCGAGCTCGCGACCCGTGCGGCGTTGGCCGTAGGACAGCAGCGGCATCACCGCGAGGCTGACCGCGGCGAGCACCAGGCCGATGGTGGAGTGCTCGGGGGTCCCCCCGCCGAGCAGGGAACGGGCCGCATCAACGGTGACGAACGCGGCGAGGCCGAAGAACGAGAATGCGATCACCCGCAGCGCGGTCCTCTCTCGCGCCTCGGGGTCGCGGCCGGCGAACTGCCACGCCACCGCAGCGGCTGAGGCCACTTCGATCACCGAGTCGAGGCCGAACCCGATCAACGCGCTGGACGACGCCCGAGTACCGGCAGCCATCGCCACCACCGCTTCGACCACGTTGTAGCTGATGGTGGCAGCAACGAACCAGCGGATCCGCCGAGACAGCACCGCCCGGCGGACAGGTGAGGGACCGAGCGACAGCACCGTCATACCGGCGTCACCGCACCCGCCAGGGCCGGGTCCACCAAGGACGCTGACCGAGCCGGGCCAGCGTAGGACTCGCCGCAGCAGTCGGGGTCGACGACCAGCACCATCGCGAGCAGATCGTCCAGTGCGTGGGCGATACGCGGATCCGTCAGCTCGT
Organism: uncultured Friedmanniella sp.; assembly: GCF_964244005.1. Classification (GTDB taxonomy): domain Bacteria; phylum Actinomycetota; class Actinomycetes; order Propionibacteriales; family Propionibacteriaceae; genus Microlunatus. Next base: position 16,840 of record NZ_CAXTHG010000006.1, read on the forward strand.
AGCGCGAACGTCGCCCCTCCGGGACGGCTACCACGAGGCCGCAGCCGCGCAGGCACGCGAGGTGGTTCGACATCGCCTGCCGGCTCACCCCGACCAGGTCGGCGAGGTCCGCTGGATAGGCCGGGCCTGCTCGCAACGTCAGCAGAACCTTGGTACGGGTCGGATCAGACAGCGCGTGCCCGAACCGGGCCAGCGCCTCCGTCGACGAGGAGATCAGCACGTGCTCGACGATACACGGAGGAGTGTATTCACGGCGCTCTGAACTTGGGAAAGGTCGATCCCGGGGGCCGTGACCGGTCGGCCCGCTCCCTGCGGAGCGGTGTCGGTGCCGCGTCGTAGGCTCACTGCCGTGATCCGACGATGAGCAAGGTTGATGCCCAGCGGGCGATGCGTGAAGCCAGGTACGCCGCTAACCGGGCCAGCGGGCCCACCCGCCGCGAGGCGGCCGCGAGCGGCGACAGCCCGGCCGCCCCGGCTGCTCGGACGCCAAGCACCAAGCCGGCTCAACCCACCAAGGTCGCTCCGGACACGACGGCAGCGCCGGAGGTCGAACGCTGTGGACACAAGTCCATGAACGGCCGAGCGTGCACCCGCGAGGCCGGTCACGCCGAGAAGAACCACCGCTACAGCTGACGTCCGGCCTGCCCGTGCGGCTTGTGAGCCGGAGCACGACAGCGAATAGATCACAGCGCCTCGCAACGCGTGCATCGGACCCTGCCTCCACCGCCCGGTACGGCGAGGCCATCAGGACCACCATGGCCGCTCGGACCAGCCCTACCCCGACTTTCGCGAGGCTGCGCAAGGCAAGGGATTCACCCACACGAAGTCCATCGGCCACTCGACCGGCAACCTCGTGGCTCTTCAGGATCGGTAGCGGCGCCGGGACCCGTAGCCGATCGCGAGCAGCGTGAGCCCGACGAGGAGCAGGACCACCGACAGGGGCGCCGTGAAGGGTCCGTCCGACCCGAAGCCGTACAGCATGCCCGCGACCAAGCCGACGCCCGTGATGGACCCACCAAAGCGAAGCGCGACGTTGTCGCCCCGAGCCCGACGGCTCCGACTCTTGCTCTCCTGCTACGGCTGGACTGGCGTCTCGGAGGCCTTGCTCCGCTCGGTGCAGACGCGAGTGCTCGCCTCAGCCGACGGCATCGAACGCACCGCTTCCCGCGGCGATGCGGCGTACCAGCACATGCTCGAGACGGGTGTAGCGAGCTCACTCCGCGCAGCCGCCGCCGAGCTCGCCCGGGACAGCGCCACCCTTGCCGGGACCTCCGGGTCAGCGTTGCCGCCGGTCAGCGGATCGTTTCGGCATAGAGAAACTTCTCGGTTGTTGCGTCAACGAGGGTGGCGGTGCGAGCGACTTGGGTCAGCGGGTTGCGAGGGGTGGCGCTCGGATCGAGATCGGGACCTGGACCGGCGGCCATCTGAACACCCTCCTGGGACACCAGAACCCAGACCATGCGGTCCTTGATGATGGGCTTTCCGGCTTTCGTGTAGCCGTTGACGGTGACCTGTGCGTAGGTCACGTACTCCAGGTTGTTCGACGCCTTGGTGATGGCCGAAGGAATGCCATCACTATCGATCTCCACCGGAGCCACCTCGGTTCCGCTCGCTTCCAGCTCTGCGAGGAGCGAGTCAGGAATCGGCGGATAGGCGCGCGCAGCCGGCGGCACGATCTCGGGGGTCTTGGGAACCGCGATGAGCGTGGCTGGGGTGGTGGCTTGGTCGAGGACGACGGCCGGCTCGAGAGGCGCTGCCAGGGTTAAGGTGACGCGAGAGGTGACGCCAACTCCTCGACACATCCCGTCCTTCGGCTGCCCGACCGGGTTGTCCTTGACGACCACCAGCACCTCCAGCCCTTGGGTGGTCGGCTGGGACTCGACCCGCACCAGCTGCTTCGTCAGCCCCTCCGGAATGCACTGGCCGTTGTCCCAGGACAGGCGGAGCTGACTGCCGTCCAAGGTGACCGCCACGACACGAGCTGCGCTTTCACCCTGGCCCAGCGGCTGCAGGGCCGGCACGGACGAGCTACCGGTGGATGGCGGCGCAGCGACGACCGGGCCCGCGGAGCCGAGCCGACCGGACAGGGCGACCCCGGCTAGCACGACGAAGATCAGCGCGGCCGCGAGCGACACCAATATCCGCAGCCGGCGGGCCTTTCTCGGTGGCCCGACCTGAAGCGGGACGGGCGACCAGTCGATCCGCTCGATCCGGTCGGTCTCCGAGCCAAGGTCGCTGACCAGCCCCTGCCCGGCCACGATCCGGGAGCTGAGCTCGGCCAACATCTCGGGAGCAGTCTCCGGACGGTCGGCAGCTGGGTCGAGCGTGCGGAGCTGGGCGTGAGCCTCGGGAGGCAGTGCAGCAAATCGAGTCATGGGGTCACCTCAGTGATGGTTGTGTCCACGCCCGAGCTCGAGCCGGCGGGGACGGCAGGCTGAGCGTTGGTTCGGCCGAGACCGGCAGCAAGGCGGCGGCGGGCGCGATGGAGCCGCATGGTGAAGGCGGAGAGGCTGCAGCCCAGGGAGGCCGCCGCCTCCTTGGCGGTGAGCCCGTCCCACGCGACCAGGGCCAGAACCTCCTGGTCGGCCGGCGACAACGAGTGCAGGGCAGCCGACCAGCGCCGGGTCAGCTCCTGCCCGTCCTCCACATCCCACCGTTCAGGGCCCGGCTGGGCCCGTAAGCGCAGCTGCAGCCGGTCAGCCCGCTGGCGCGAGCGCCGTTGGTTGGCCAGGACGTTCCGTGCTGTCCCGATCAGCCAGGGCAGCGGCTCCGCCGGGATCTCATCCAGCCGGCGCCACGCCACCACGAACACGTCCGCCGCCGCGTCTGCAGCCGCGTCCGACTCCGTTCGCCGCAAGGCGTATCGCAGCACCTCGTCGTAGTGGCGGCGGAACAGCACGCTGAAGCGCTCTTCCGCACTCTCGCCGTTGCTCACACCCCTCCATGTCCGCCAACCCGGCCATCCTCACCCTGGTAAGGGAGCGCAGGGCAGGTGCAGCACGCGTGCCTCGAGGTCGTCCGCTGGCGCCAGGGTGATCGTGACCTCGCCGCCCGGGAGTCCGATGGCGGGCCAGGATGCGGCGACGATGAGCCGCCGGTCGGCTGGAGTGGCGTCGACCCAGGCATCGATGCCGAGGACGAAGTAGTCGTCGCTCCAGCTGCCCCGACGGGAGCCCCGAGGGATCGCGGTGATGCCGTCGGCGGTGATGGTGATGACCGGCTCCGTGCCTCTCGGCCGTTCCTGACGCCCACCGGCTTTGGCCCGGCACTCCTTTGCACGGGTGGAGGTCGTCCAGCCGAGAACGCGATATTCGTCAACCTGATCGTGGTGCGCGAGTTCTTCCAGCGCATGACCGCGCTACCCATCGGCGCCCCGGCGGTGAACGCGCAGCCTTCGCCGACCCGCAGGCCTGAGGTTCGTGGCCGCACGCGACTACGGGCAGTACTCCGCGATCACCCAGGCGCCAGAGCTCGTGGATGAACGAGCAACATCCTGGCCGTGCGACTCAAGGAGCCGCAGGCGGCCGACGCCCTCCGCCGGGTCTCGCACTCCCCGGTCATCGTCTACGAGCTGACCCCGGTACGGCCGCGAGCTCGAGCCCCCCCAGTCTGGCGCTCGGCGCCTGGGACTTCAAGGCAATGGGCGAACCGCGCTTCGGTCTCGACGAGCTGGTGATCGGGTGGACCGCTCCACCCTGGACGTGACGCGCAGGGACGACCGGTCGATCGCCACCGGCGTGGTCGAGGTCCTGCATGGGCGCAACACCCTTCTCGACCGCTTCGCGAGCACGTTCCGCCTGGCCGCCTGCCCTCTGCTGGGAGGGTTGCAATAGGTCAGGTATTCGAATAGGATGGGGCATGGCTCGGGGGATCCAGCAGTGCGACGACACGGACGTGTGTCCGGTCAACCGCGCGGAGCGCGGGCTGTCGATGCTGAACGCCGGGCTCGACGAGCTGATCGCGGCGGTCGACGACGGAGAGCTCGGGTCGTTCGACGACCAGGAGCTGATCGGATTCCTCCAGCGGTTGGAGAAGCACCGTAACCAGATGCCGGTGGTCGACCACGCGATGCTGGCCGAGGCGGAGAGTCGTCGGCTGGCCGACCGGCTGACCCAGCCGAACCTGGTGCGGGTCCTGGTGGGGGCGTTGCGGCTGTCCTCGCGCGAGGCACAGAGCCGGGTCAAGGCCGCGGAAGCGGTCGGGCCTCGGACGACCATGGCCGGCGAGCGACTCGAGCCGATCCGGCCGGTGCTGGCGGCGGCGCAGCGGAACGGTCAGGTGACCCCCGAACAGGTGCAGCTGATCGTGCGGGCGCTCTCTCAGGTGGACCGGCCGGGGTTCGACCCGGCCCAGGTGGACGCCGGAGAGACCCTGCTGACCGGGTTCGCGGAGACGTTCGAGCCGCGAGAGCTGAGCCGGCTAGCCGACCATGTGGTGGAGCGGATCGACCCGGACGGGACCCGACCCGACGACGAGCTGGTCGCCGAACGTCGGCACCTGAGCATGCGGCAGGTCCGCAACGGCAGCTGGATCGGGGAGTTCCGGCTCACCGGGGTCGCCGGGGCCAAGCTGGCTGCGGTGCTGCGGCCGCTCGCGAAGCCGCGGACCGAGCCGGTGCCCTGCGCCGACGGGGCGAACCGGACCGCAGCGCTCCTCGCCGCCTCCGACGGGCGGACGTACGGGCAACGGATGCACGACGCGCTCGAAGACGTCTGCGACCGGATGCTTCGCTCCGACACGCTGCCGGACGTCGGCGGGGTCCCGGCGACGGTGATCGTCACCATCAGCGAGGAAGACCTGCGCGAGCGGGTCGGGGTCGGCCACACCTCCGACGGCGCCCGCCTGTCGGTCGCGCAGGTGCTCGACCTGGCTGGGCAGGCCGACGTCATCCCCACCGTCCTCAGCCGGGCAGGCGCGGTCAAAGCTCAGGGTCGGAACCGGCGGATCGCCACCGCCGCCTTGACCTGGGCGTTGATCGCCCGGGATGGCGGCTGCTCGTTCCCCGCCTGCGACCGGTCCCCGGAGCTGTGCGAGCGTCACCACATCGTTCCGTGGATCGACGGCGGCCTCACCGATCTCGACAACCTCACCCTGCTGTGCCGCTATCACCACCACCAGTTCGAACAGCGTGGTTGGACCGCCGCAATCAATGCTGACGGGCTTCCCGAGTGGACCCCGCCGAAGTGGATGGACCCTCAACGACGACCCCTGCTCAACGCCCGGATCCGACAACGACTGCTCAGCCAGACCCTGCCGCCGACCCTGTTCAGGCCCACTCCCGTAAAGGGCGGTCGCGACCCGTCGGGGGAAAGTGACGTGGGGTGGGCGATCGACTCATCCGATGATCGAGACCCCCACCGGTGAGATCCTGGTGACAAGCCACAGCCAGACTACGAGCCGGAGCTGGAGCGGCTGGCTTCTGGATGGTTTGAGTCCGACGTCCGCTGCATCGCCCTCGAGGTTTCGATGAGTGCCGAGACCGACGTTTCGTTGCGCGAGGAACATCCGTGCCGCAACCACTACCGCCGACATCGCGGGCGGAAGCCGTGCCCGGTGGCTCGGGCTCAGCCGCACTCACGGTCCGGCGTCAAGCCGACTGTTCTGACGCTAGCCAGGTCCTCGAAACGATCCGGCGTCATCCGGTGCGTTTCCCACCTCGTGGGAACCGCTCACCACGCCGGTCCGGATCGTCAGCGAATGCCGCTGCGCGCGAAGCCTTGGACGAAGTAGCGCTGAAAGACCAGGAACAGCACGACCATCGGCGCGACGTTCAGCAGCGCGAAGGCCATCGTGCCGCCGTAGTCGGAGCCGAACTGGCCCTGCAGGTAGAGCAGCCCGATCGGGAGCGTGAAGAGCTGGTTGTCCTTGAGCGCGATCAACGGCCACGCGAAGTCGTTCCACGACCCGAGCAGGCTCATGAAGAACAGCACCGCGAGCAGCGGCCGGCTGAGCGGCAGCACCACGTACGCAAACACCCGCAGCTGACCGGCACCATCGATCCGGGCCGCTTCGAGTAGGTCACGGGGGATGGCCAGCATGTACTGTCGCGCCAGGAAGACCCCGAACGCCGACGCCGACGTCGGCAGGATCACCGCCCAGTAGCTGCCGTACAGGCCGAGCCCGGTGACCAGCCGGAACAGCGACACCATGATCACCTGCACCGGGATCATCAGCGTCGACACCGACAGCAGGAACAGCGCCGTCGACCCGCGAAAGCGCAGGTGCCCGAACGCGTACCCGCCGAGCACGCTCACCCCGACGGTGATCAGAGCCACGACCAGGGCAATGGCGACCGAGTTGCCGAACCAGGTGGCGACCGGGAAGGCGGCCAGCACCCGCTCGAAATTGGCCGTGGTGAAGGACCGTGGCCACAGCCGCAGCGCCCCGCCGAGCAGCTCGGCCCGGCTGGAGAAGGCGACGACGACCATCCAGTAGAGCGGGCTGACCATCACCGCACAGACCGCGACGGCGATGAGCACCCGGCAGGCCCGCAGGCTCCGGTCGCGACGGCTCCTCATTCCGCCAGGTCCCGGTTGCGGCTGAACCGCCACTGCACCACCGTGAACGCCAGCATCACGACCAGCAGCACCATCCCGATGGCGGCGGCGTACCCCTGGTCTCGGGTGACGAAGCCGTTGTCGTAGGCGTAGGTGACGAGCACCGACGTGGCGTTCTGCGGCCCGCCGCCGGTCAGGACGAAGACGATGTCGAAGACCTGGAAGGAGTAGATGACGTTCATGATCAGCAGGAAGAACGTCTGCGGCCCGACCAGCGGCACGGTCAGGTAGCGGAGCTGCTGCCAGGGGCCGCCGCCGTCCAGCCGGGCGGCTTCGTAGAGGTCGGGGCTGATGGCCTGCAGACCGCCGAGGTAGATCAGCATGTTGAAGCCGACCCGCCACCACAGGGTGACGAGCACGACCGAGGCGAACGCGGCCGCCCCACCGGACTGCCACGGCACCGCGGGCAGGCCGAAGAAGCGCAGCAGCTTGTCGAGCACCCCGCTGTTCTCGTCGAAGACCAGCACGCCCATCAGCGCCGTCGCCACGCCGGAGATCGCCATCGGCAGGATCAGGATCGACCGGAACAGCCCGCGCGCCGGCAGCACCGGGTTCAGCAGCACCGCCACGCCGAGCCCGAGCGCCATCGACACCGGCGTCACCAGCAGGGTGAACAGCGTGGTGTTCAGCGTCGAACGCCAGAAGAGCGGATCGGCGGCGAGCCGGGCGTAGTTGTCGAGTCCGACGAAGGTCCCGGCGCCGAAACCGTTCGTCCGCTGCAGGCTCAGCACCAGCGCACCGACCAGCGGCACCAGCACGAACAGCCCGAGCAGCACCACGCTCGGTGCTACGAAGGCGTAACCCGCCCACGACTCACCCCGGACCCTCCGGACCGACGCCGAGGCCACGCTCACGAAGCGGTCGCGCGGGCGATGCCGGCCGCGAGACCAGCGAGGGTGTCCTCGGTGGTCTGGCCGCCGACGAAGGCCTGCTCCAGCTGGTCCTTCAGCACCGTGATGATCTTGGACATCGACGGCGACGCGACCTGGCCCGCGTCCTCCGCACGGACCACCGAGGCCTGGCCGACGAAGACCGGCGACAGCTCGGGCCGGACCGCGAACTCGATCCCCGACGTCGCCAGGTCGCGGCGGGTGGGCAGCAGCGAGGCCCCGACGCAGAAGTCGCGCATCGCGTCCGCCGAGGTGACGAAGTCCAGGAACTTCGCGGCCAGGTCCGGCTTCTTCGAGGCGGCGGTCGCCACCAGCGCGTTGCCGCCGAAGTCGCCGCCCCCACGGACCTTGCGCGGTGCGAAGGTGGCGCCCCACTCGAAGTCCAGCGTCGACGCGGCGTCGGGGATCATGAACGCGCCGCCGAAGACCATCGCCGTGGTCTGGGAGTACCACATGTCCGCCGCATAGGTCGTGGACTTGACGGAGTCGTTCGGCGGCACGAACAAGTTGTTGAAGAAGCTGCGGCTGAAGTCAAGAGCCGCCCGCCCGGCGCTGGAGTCGATGGCGGGCTTGGTCAGGTCCTCGGCCAGAAAGCGGCCGTCGGCCTGGAAGAGCAGGCTGAGCCAGCGGGTCACCCCGTTGCCCTGCCAGTTGTATGCGAACGGGTACTTGTCGCCCGGCAGGGCCTTGCGCAACGTCTGCGCGACGGTGGTGAGCTCGTCCCAGGTCCAGGCGTCGCCGACCGACGTGGGGACGGCGGCGATGCCCGCCGAGGACAGCAGCGCCTTGTTGTAGAGGATCGCGGAGGTGTCGGTGTGGTGCGGCACCCCGAACGGGCGGTCCTGGTTCTGCACCGCGCGCCAGGCCGCAGGGGTGAAGCGGTCACCGAACGCGGCGTCCAGGTGCGGGCTGAGGTCGAGCAGCTGACTGCGGCCGGCGTACCCCCCGAACGTGTAGTACGGCACCCGGAACACGTCCGGGGCAAGGCCGGCCTGCAGCTGGGCGTCGATGTTGGTGAACATCTGCTCGTACGGGACGGCGTTCAGGGTGACGGTGACACCGGCGTTGGCCGCCTCGAAGCCGGTGATCGCCTTCCGGAAGCCCGCCAGCTCGCTGTCGGTGCCCCAGGTGGTGAAGCTGAGCGTGTTCGCGTCGTCGTCCGGCTTGGACCCGGACAGCCCGAAGCCGCACCCGCTGAGGCCGGCCGGTGCGGCGAGGGCGCTCGCGCCGCCCAAGAAACGACGTCTGGTGATCGGTGTCATGGTGTTCTCCCCGTCGTGCGCTCGTCCCCCGGACCGGTCGACGGCCCCGCGGTGGGCATGATCACCCGGCGGGAATTCTGTGGATCACCAACACCTGGATGCCTTTACCTCAACATTCCTCAGAAACTACGTTCTGCTGGTCTTTCCGATTGCCGCTCATCGTCATTATCGGCCGCCACGAAATGTTCGGTGACCGTCCGAAGCAGACGCCAGGCCGCAAACACCGCGACGGCACTGAACAGCACGTGCACCGCGACGAAGCCGTCGGCGAGACCGGCCCCCAGCGCCACGCCGGCGATCAGCGGTCCGAGCGCCGAGACGCCGGTCTGCAGACCGGAGAACAGCCCCAGCGTGGTCCCGACGTAGCCGTCCGGCGCGAGCTGGGCGACCAACGGGTTGAGCACCGGGCCGTACATCGTCTCGCCGGCCGCGAAGAGGCCGAACGTGACCACGAGGACCGTCGGTGCGAGCTCCGGCGTCCGCGCAGCGAAGGCGAGAATGACCCAGCAGAGCAGCCAGATCGCCCCGACCGCCATCAGCAGCCGCGGCGCCGACCGCGAGGCCGTCCACTTGACCACGCCCATCTGCAGGACGAGGAGCACGAAGCAGTTCACCGCCGCCGCCGTGCCGACGGTGCGCTCGGAGACGTCGAGGACGATCAGCGCGTACGCGGGCAGACCGCTGTCGAACTGGGCGTAGAAGGCCAGCGCGAGGGCAGCGGTCAGGACCGCGGTCCAGCGCAGCGCCGGGTTCGCGGCCACCAGCCGCAAGGCGCGGCCCGTCTCGCCCGGAGCCGTCGGCACCAGCACCGGCGGTGAGGTGATGTCGTTGACCCCGCGGACGGCGAGCGCGACGAGCAGCCCAGACAGCGCGAACCCGGACGCGGCCGCGCCGAAGGCGACGTCCATCCCGTCGGCCTGGCGCAGGTCGACGACGTAGCCGGCGGCGAACGCGCCGACACCCATCCCGAGGGCCTGACCGGTGGCCAGCCAGGCGAACACCGAGCGGCGGTCGTCGCTGCGCACCCGGTTCAGCAGCAGGACCGACTGAGCCGGGGTCCCGGCCGCGAGCGCGAAACCGAAGACGGCCATCCCGGCCAAGAACGTGCCGGGCCGGTCGGCGGTCGTCAGGGAGGCCGCCGCCACGGCGGCCACCACCTTGGTGCTGATCGCCACCAGTGCCGGGGACCAGCGGTCTGCGAGCCTGCCACCCACCGGGGCAGCCGCCAGCGCGCCCACCGAGAACAGGCTCGAGGCCAGCGCGGCAACCAGGCCGCCCCAGCCGCGGGTGCTCGCCGCGTACGCGTACTGGTACGGCAGGACCGTGCCCCAACCGAGCATCCCCACCGCCGACGCCAACACCACCAACCGTGCCGAACGCATGTCGCACCTCCTCCAGACCGTCCCCATGACGCTAACACTTCGTTAACGAAGGCTTCGATATCGAAATTCCTGATGGAGCATACGTGATCGGACGACCGCAGCGGTCACACTGGTCAGGTGAAGTTCCTCGAGATCGACGGTCTGGGCCAGGTCAGCCGAGTGGGGCTGGGGACGTGGCAGTTCGGCTCCCGCGAGTGGGGGTACGGCGACGGCTACGCCTCGGGTCCCGCGCACGCCATCGTGGCCCGTGCCCGCGAGCTGGGCGTCACGCTCTTCGACACCGCCGAGGTCTACGGCATGGGCAAGAGCGAGCGGATCCTCGGCGAGGCGCTCGGGACCGAGCGCGACCAGGTGGTGGTCGCGAGCAAGATCTTTCCGATCGCTCCCTTCCCGCCCGTTGTCCGACGTCGCGCCGCCGGCAGCGCCCGCCGACTGCAGCTGGCCAAGATCCCGCTCTACCAGATCCACCAGGCCAACCCCGTGGTGCCGGACTCGGTCACCATGCGGGGAATGCGCAGCCTGCTGGACGACGACCGGATCGGCGCCGTCGGCGTCTCGAACTACACCCTGCAGCGCTGGCAGCAGGCCGACGCGGCTCTCGGTCGCCCGGTGGTCAGCAACCAGGTGCAGTTCTCCCTGGCCAAGCCGGGACCGCTGAGCGATCTCGTCCCCTTCGCCGCTCAGGAGAACCGGATGATCATGGCGTGGAGCCCGCTGGCCCAAGGCCTGCTCGGCGGCCGCTACGGCCCCGACCACCGGCCGGGCGGCGTCCGGGCCGCGAACCCGCTCTTCGGCACCGAGAACCTGCGTCGGGTCGCTCCGCTGCTGGACCTGGTGCGCGCGACCGCCGACCGCTACGACGCGAAGCCGGCCCAGGTAGCGCTGGCCTGGCTGCTCGCCCAGCCGCAGGTCGTGGTGATCCCCGGCGCCTCCAGTGTGGAGCAGCTGGAGTTCAACGTGGCGGCCGCCGACCTCGACCTGGACGAGGACTCCGTGACCGCCCTGACCGCAGCGGCCCACTCGTTCGACCCCGTACCAGCGGCCCGCACCCTGGTCGACGGCCTGCGCGAGAAGGCGAGTCGCTGATCAGCGGCAGCGCTTCATTCGGAGCCCGCGCCTTGCTGGATTGGCGTGTCGCTATTGAGTAAGAATTGTCCTATTCCTCGGCAACAATAAGGTCTCGGAAAACCTTTTCAATCTTGGTTCGACCCGGACGAGCGCCTATTCTCAAGGGCAGTCACGTTACCCGGGGGACGTGACAGCTCGCTTCACCATTACCGAGATTCGCGTCCGATCGGAGTCCAGCCGTGGCGTCCCCGTCCTCCTACCGCACCATGCCCACGACGCTCCTGCACCACGCGTCGCTGGAGTCCCAGCCGCAGCAGCCGAATCCGGTTTGGTTACGCGCGGCGCTGGACTTCAGCCAGCTGCTGCTGAGCCGCTCCGACACCGACCCGCGGCCGTGGGCGGCGCTGAGCGCCAGCGTCTGCGAGCTGCTGGACGCCGACGCCGTGGTCGTGGTGCCCGCCAGCCAGGACGCGCCCATCGCGGGCTGCGTGGTCCTCGGCCGGGTGATGGCCCTGCCGCTGGTCGGCCGCAACGGCAGCCTCGGCGTGATCGAGGTCCACCGCCGCAGCGACCAGCCGGCCTTCTCCGAGGACGACGCCGCTCTGGCGCGCGGTCTGGCCCACGAGGTGACCATCGCGCTCGAGCTCGGCGACGCTCGGGCGGCCCAGCACCGGAACCGGCTGCTCGAGGACCGTGAGCGGATCGCGCGCGACCTGCACGACCAGGTGATCCAGCGTCTCTTCGCCACCGGCCTGCGGCTGCAGAGCACCGCCAAAGCCAGCAAGGACGAGGCGGACCGGGCCCGGCTGACCGAGGTGATCGACGAGCTGGACGAGACGGTGCGGCAGATCCGGACCACGATCTTTGCCCTGCACTGCTCGGACACCTCCTCGACCTCGATGCGGCGGGTGGTGCTCGAGGTTGCCGAGAGCGTGGGCTCAGCCTTCGGCCTGCGCCCCGAGGTCTGCTTCCGCGGACCCCTCGACGCGCTCGTCGACGCCCAGGTGGTCGACGACGTCGAGGCCGTCGTCCGCGAGGGACTGACCAACGTGGGCAAGCACGCCGGCGCACACCGCGCGACGGTCAACCTCAGCGCGACCGCTGGCCAGCTCCGGCTCGTGATCGAGGACGACGGGGTCGGCCTGACCGGCAGCACCCGCGACAGCGGCATGGGTAATCTGCGCTGCCGCGCCGAAGGGCACGGCGGCGCCCTCAGCGTCGACCGCTCCCCGATGGGTGGGATCCGGCTCTGCTGGACCGTCCCGCTGCGCTGAGCCCCCCGGACTGCCCGGGCCAGCCGTCCTGTCGGAGTGTCTACGCTGGCCCGACCGAGGCGAGAGGGGACGGCGGTGGCTCAGCGTGAGGAGTCGGGGCGCGTTCTCCGCCGCCGCCGACTCGTGATCGCTCTCGCGGTGGCCCTGCTGGTCGCGGCGGGCGTCGCCGTGGGGACCGGAGTGACCGGCCGCTCCGCGACGACCGAACCGACCGACGTGACCGTGATGACCCGCAACCTCTATCTCGGCGGGGACATCACCCGACCGGTCCGCGCGGCACAGGGCCAGACCGGCGTGGCGGCGCTGCTCGCGCTCGGGCACGCGGCGGACGCCCTGCGTACGGTCGTCGACCAGACCGACTTTCCCAGCCGGGCCCGGCTGCTGGCCGCCGAGCTCGCCGAAAGTCGGCCGGACCTGGCCGGCCTGCAGGAGGTCGCGCTGTGGCGGCACGGCCCGCTGCAGCTCGACCAGCCCGGCCGGTTGGACGCGACCGAGGTGGACCTGGACTTCCTGGCGCTGCTGCTGGGTGAGCTCGACACCCGCGGGCTGCCGTACGACGTGGTCGCGACCCAGGACGAGTCCGACGTCGAAGCGCCGGCCTTCCGCGGCGACCCGCGGACCGGCAACGATCCCACGGCCCGAGACGTCCGACTGACGATGCGCGACGTCGTGCTGGTCCGCCGCGGATCGGGGATCGAGGTGACCGGGACCGGGACGGGCCAGTACGCCCACCGGATCGACGTGGACCTCGGCGGTGTGGCGTTCTCCTTCATCCGCGGCTACGCGTGGGCCGACGTCCGCGTCGGCGGGAGTGCGCTGCGCTTCGTGACCACCCAGCTGGAGTCGCAGAGCCCGGCCGTGGCCGAGGCGCAGGCGCAGGAGCTGCTCGCCGGGCCGCTCGCGGTGACCGGACGACCGGTCGTGCTGGGCTGCGACTGTAACTCCGGTCCGACGGAAGCCTCAGACGACGGACGTGCGGCGTACGGGCTGCTCGTCGGCAGCGGACTGGCCGACGCCTGGGTCGCGCAGCCGGACGGGCAAGGAACCGGCGCGACTTGCTGCCTCGGTGAGCGGGTGGACGCCGAGGCGCCGGACTTGGACCGCCGGATCGACCTGGTGCTCAGCCGCGGCGCCATCACCGACCGCGCCGAGCTCGTCGGCTCGACGCCGGCCGGACGCGACCCGGCGAGCGGGCTGTGGGCCGCCGACCACGCCGGGCTGGTCGCCCACCTCCGGCTGGGCTGAACGGGTCGCCCGCCACCGCCCGCGTAGCCTCGCAACGTGCTCGAGGCCCTCTCCCCGCAGCGACGACGCGTCGTGCTGGGCACGGGCGGGCTGGTGCTGATCCTGGTGCTCGCGCTGGTCGTGACCGGCGTCGTCCGCTCCCGCGCGGCTGCCGTCCAGCCCGTGCCGCAGGACCAGCCCGGCCCGGTGCTGCTCGTGCCCGGCTACGGCGGTACGGGCAGCTCGCTCGAGCCGTTGGCCGCGGCGCTGCGGGCCCAGGGGCGGCAGGCCGTGGTGGTGCCGCCGGTCGGGGACGGGACCGGCGACCTGGCCGCGCAGGCCGAGCACCTGGGCCAGGTGGCCGCCGACGTCCTCCTGCGTCACGTTCAGGGCGACGCCGGGGCCGCTTCGGTGGACGTGATCGGCTATTCCGCCGGCGGGGTGGTCGCCCGGCTCTGGGTGCGTGAGGACGGCGGCGGCTCGGTCGCCCGGCGGGTCCTCACCCTCGGCGCGCCCCAGCACGGCACGAGCCAGGCCGCGCTCGGCAGCCAGCTGGCCGGCGGCTGCCCCGTGGCCTGCGAGCAGCTCGTCCCCGACAGCGACCTGCTGCGCCGGCTCAACGCACGCGACGAGACTCCGGCTGGGCCCGCCTGGATCACGTTGCGCTCCACCAGCGACCAGGTCGTCACCCCGGTCGACTCGGCCGCCCTCGATGGCGCCCTGAACGTGACGGTGCAGGACGTCTGCCCAGGGACCACCCCCGGCCATCCCGACCTGCCGACCAACGCGGTCACGCTGGCCCTGCTCACCTCGGCCCTCGGCGCCGCACCGCCTGCCGTCCCCACCGACGTCCGCTGCTGACTCCCCGCGAGCGTCGGGTAGGTCGGGCCTGGGCGCGATCGGGACGAATCAGTCGTCGATGTCTTTCGTGGTGAAGCTGGCCCAGGCGGCGAGGCCGAAGACGACGAGATAGCTGAGCTGCACGAGCAGGCCGCGGACGACGTCTCGCGTGAGGATCGGGTCGCGGAAGAGGTCGACGAACGAGAGCCAGTAGCGCGTCGGCAGGAACGGGTGCAGGGCCTGCGCGGCGTCCAGACCGAGCAGCACGGTGGAGGCGATCAGCAGACCGATCGTGCCCAGCGCCGCGCCGACCGAGGACGTCGTCACCGTCGAGAAGAACAGCGCCACCGCGGCGACCCCGAGCATGCAGACCACCACGTACGTCAACGCCAGCGCGGTCCGGCCCGCCACCTGCTCCGGGGTCAGCGTCGAACCGCTCAGGCTCACCGTGCCGGCCGCCGTCGAGCGCCCCAACAGGAGACGCCCCTCCACGTAGGACACGCTCGCGACGACCAGCACCGCCATCAGCACGAACGCGATCACCGTCACCAGCTTGGCCAGCAGCAACCACGTCCGACCGACCGGTCGCAGCAGCAGGTAACGCAGCGTCCCCGTCTGGCTCTCGCCGGCGATCGCGTCCCCGCCGAGCACCGCGACCGCGATGGGCAGGAACAGCGGCAGCACCACCCCGAGCGCCGCCAACGGAAAGAGCGTCCCGTCCGTCAGCACCGCGGAGAGGAACGGCGGACCCGTGCCCGGTTGCGGTCCGAGGTCGGTGACCGCCAGCAGCACCGCCACCAGCGTGGGCAGAGCCACCAACATCGCGATGATCACCCAGGTGCGCGGCCGCCGCAGCATCTTGACCAGCTCGACGGTGATCATCTGCTCGCCTCCGGCTCGACGGTGATCATCTGCTCGCCTCCGGCTCGACGGTGATCATCTGCTCGCCCCCGGCTCGATCGTCATCAGCTCCACGGAAGTCGGGACCGGCGCCGGTCGGGGTGTGTCGGCCGCTTCCAGCACCAGCTGTTCGAGATCCCGACGGTACGGGCCGATCTCGGCCACGGCGATGCCCTCCCCCACCAGGTAGGCGTTCAGTGCGGCGGGGTCGGCGGCCTGGACGAGCAGCCGGTCCTGCTCGACCGCGGTGACCATCCCACCCAGCAGTGCGCGGCAACGTTCGAGGTCGGGGGTCCGGACGGCGACCAGACCGGTCGGCCGCAGCAGCACGTCCAGCTGCTCCTGCAGCACCAGCCGGCCCCGGTCGAGGACGCCGACCCGGGTGCACATCTGCTCGATCTCGGCCAACAGGTGGCTGGACAAGAAGATGGTGGTGCCGTCGGCGTTCAGCCGCAGCAGCAGCTCCCGGATCTCGGCGATGCCCTGGGGGTCGAGGCCGTTCGTCGGCTCGTCCAGCACCAGCAGCCGGGGCCGGCGCAGCAGCGCGGCGGCCAGCCCGAGCCGCTGCCGCATCCCGAGCGAGTACGCCCGGGTCGGCCGGGCGTCCGCCGGGTCGAGACCGACCTCCGCGAGCACCTCGGTGACCCGGGTGCCGCGCCGACGCCGCGGCAGCCGGTCCGCCCCGCTGGCGTCGAGCAGGGCGAGGTTGGCGCGGCCCGACAGGTGTGGGTAGGCGCCCGGCCCCTCGACCAGCGCCCCCACCTGCGGCAGCACCTGGCGCCGGGCGGCCGGCATCGGCTGACCAAGCACCTCGGCGGTCCCGGATGTCGGCAGCACCAGGCCGAGCAGCATCCGGACCGTCGTCGTCTTCCCCGACCCGTTCGCCCCCAGGAAGCCGTACACGTCGCCGGCGGCCACCTCCAGATCGACAGCGTCGACCGCCCGCAGGTCGCCGTACCGCTTGGTCAGCGCGGACGTGGCGATCACCCGATCGCTCATCCCGCGGCCAGCAGCTGAGTGGCGGCGCGCTGCAGCGTCGCGGCGTCGACCGTCCCGGCCAGCAGCACACTGCCGCGGCCGTCCCGCCGCGGGGTGAGCAGCACCCCGATCGGCCCGACCGGGGCCAGCGTGCCCTCCGCAGTCTCGGTCGCGCTGGCGCTGGAACGCAGCCGCTCCCGCAACGGACCGGCCACCTGGCCACGCAGCGGCAACACAATCAGCGCGGTCGGTCCGCGGCCGTAGATCCCGACCGCTCCCGGGTCCTGGCCGTTGCGGACGCTCAGCCCGGCCAGGCTGACGGGCAGGTCGTACGGCGCACCGGCGTTGGCGGCGGCCGCCACGTCCACCGACTCCTCGAACTCGATCCGGCTCTCCGCCGACGGCGAGTAGGAGGTCTGCGCCCGGTCCGGCGTCGCGCGGTCGAAGGTGGTCAGGGTCGCGCTGACGGTCGGGCGGCGCTCACCGACCGCGTACAGCTGGACCCGAACAGCCAGCCCGGTCGCCGGGTCGGCCCACAGGTCGACGTGGTCGACGGTCCCGACAGGACCGACGGGGTCCAGGTCGGGCGGCACGCCCCTCAGCGCACGGGGCGTCAGGCGCAGCCCGACGGCGTCGATCCCCGCCACCCGTGCCGTGGGCAGCCGGGTCAGCTCGTCCTCGCGGGCCCCCTGCAGCATCGAACGGCCGAGCGTCGGTGGCAGCAGGTCGGAGGCGTCCGGCAGCCGGATCCGCGACACGGGCGAGATCGTGGCGGTCTCGGACTCGAAGACCCAGCGCGTGAGGTACCCGTCGTGCCGGAAGAGGTCGGTCTCGCCGGTGCTCCGGATCCGGTCGACCCGCCAGTCCTCAACCCCCCGCCACCACACCCGCAGCGTGTTCTGACCGCCCAGCAGATCAGCCAGCGTCGCGAACGAGTCGCTGGCCGGCACCTGGAGCGCGCCGGAGGTCTCCGCCAGTCCCGACCAGCCGGTGGCCGCCGACTCCTGCACCCGGTGGGCCAGCTCGGCCGCCGGCAGCGACGACGCCTCAGCCGGCCGCCGGGCCAAGGCGACGGGGGTGGCGACCAGGACGGCAGCCGCAAGCAGCACCACGGCCCATCGGCCGGCACTGCCCCGGCGCCTCATGGCCGCAACTGTAGGCGCGCCGGCGAAGACCCGCTCGGGATCCACGGCGGCGCTACCCAGCCCGGCGCTAGGTGCCGATCTTCTTGATCCCGAAGATCCAGCCGACCGAGGCACCCGTCCACCCGGGCGGGGCGTACGGGTTCTTCTCGTCCGGGAAGTTCGTCCAGTTCGAGGAGTTGTACTCGTAGAACTCGTTCGGCCGGTACATCAGTGGGATGACCGGGATGCCTTCCCGGTAGATCGCGTCCAGCTTGGTGTAGATCTCCTTCAGCTCATCCTCCGACGTCGCCGCACCGACCGAGTCGAGCAGACCCGCGACGTCGGGGTGGGAGAAGCGGGTGAAGTTTGCGAACGCCGTCTTGCCGATCGGCGGGATCCCGCGGTCGTCGAGCACGTCCCGGAAACGGGTCCACGGGCTGGCGACGCTGACGCCCGAGGCGTTCCAGCAGGCCAGCTCGAAGTTGCCGTTCTGGATCATCGTGGTGACCTGCGGGGCTTGGGGAAACTTCGTCTTCACGTCGATCCCGACCGCCGTACAGGACTTGGCCACGATCTCCAGCGCGGTGTTCCAGTCGCTCCACCCGGTCGGGGTGATCGCCTCCCACGGTCCGAGGCGGGTGCCGTCGGGCAGGGAGTAGATGCCGTCCTTGCCCTTGGTGCAGCCGAGGTCGTCCTCGAGGATCGAGACGGCCTTCGCCGGGTCGTGCTTCCACCCCTGGCTGTCCACGGTCGCCTGGTCGTAGTACTTGCCCTCGGCGCCGTTGGGCAGCATCAGGCTGGCGTTGGCTGGGTCGGAGTAGTCCGACATGGCGGTGCTGGCGATGTTGGCGTAGTCGATGGCGTAGGCGATGGCCAGCCGCACCTTGGGGTTGTCCAGCCCCTTGATCGAGCTGTTGATCTCCAGCAGGGGCAGGTTTCCCGGCAGGTAGTACGGCTTGTCCTTGAGCCAGGTGCCGACCGGCTTGCCCTTCTCCCACATCTTCCAGATCTGCGCGGTGAAGGTCTGCGCGGCGTCCAGCTCGCCGCTCTCGAGCTTGAGGTCGGAGTCGTTGTTGCTCTTGAAGATCGGGTGGTTGATCGTCGTCATCGCCGGCGTCCCGAAGACGGCCTTGCCCCAGTAGTCGTCGAACCGCTTCAGGTTGATCTGGGTCTGGTCGTAGCGGTCGAGCACGAACGGGCCGCTGCCGACGGGCTTGAGGTTGGTCTGGGCGCCGACCTTGGCCCCGAACGGCTCCCAGACGTGCTGCGGCACGATGAACACGCCGCTGATGGCGTCCTTGACCGAGTTGGGGTTGAAGGGCTTCTTCTTCACCGTGAACGTGACGGTGCGCGGATCCGTCGCCACGACGGACTCGAGGTAGGTCCAGACGTTGGTGTAGTTGAGGCTGGCCTTCTTGGCCAGCTCGAAGGTGAAGACGACGTCGGACGCGGTGAGCTCGGTGCCGTCGGTCCACTTCGTGCCGTCCTGCAGCGGCAGCACGAACGTGCCCGGCTCGGGCTGCTGCAGCTCCTTCGCCAGACCGGGCTTGAGCGAGCCGTCCAGCAGGTCGAAGCGCAGCAGGGTCTCATAGATCAGCTGCGTGTGGTCTTTCGCCGTGGGCCAGGCCGGGGTCGCCCCCAGCGGGTTGAAGCTGGTCGGCACGCCGGACTGGACGAACACGAACAACGTGTCGCCCGCCGCACCCGCTCGTCCCTTGGCCGCACCGTCGCCGGTCTTGTTGCCCGTCTGGGCGGTCCCGCA
Organism: uncultured Friedmanniella sp.; assembly: GCF_964244005.1. GTDB lineage: Bacteria > Actinomycetota > Actinomycetes > Propionibacteriales > Propionibacteriaceae > Microlunatus. The sequence goes on from NZ_CAXTHG010000006.1 coordinate 36,101, forward strand.
GCTGGTGGCACCGAGCCCGAGCGCGGCACCGCCCAGCGCCAGGCCGGTCAGGGACAGAAAGCCCCGCCGGGTCGATCGGGGGACGAAGCCGGCCTCGGCTTCGTGCTGCAGTTCCGTCATCTAAGAGACCTCCCGAGCCGGGGTGTGGGCTGAGCCACAGTGGATGTAGCCAGACCCTACGTGCCTGAACCGCCTTCGCCGAGGCGGGTGACGCAAGCCGCGCCCGGTGTCCAACCAGGAAGTGTCTTGCGTGAGAACATGGCCCTATCTCCGGTGGGGGACGCACCCACCGTGTTGCCGTGACCGCGTGGGGCGCCGCGCGTGCTGCCGGAGGTCCCCGTGACGCTCAAGCCCGAACCCGACGCCCCCTCGACCGCTCGGCCGTCAGCCGGACCGGCCCACGTGCAGTCGGTGCACGTCGGCGGTCCGAAGACGTATGAGTGGCTCGGCCGGACGCTGGTCTCGAGCATCTTCAAGGACGAGGTGACCGGGCCCGTCGCCGTCCGGGGTCACAACCTCGAGGGCGACGACCAGTCCGACCGCAAGAGCCACGGCGGGGCGGACAAGGCGGTCTACGCCTACGCCCGCGAGGACGAGGACTGGTGGGAGTCCCAGCTCGGCCGTCCGGTCCCCGACGGCTTCTTCGGCGAGAACCTCACCACCGTCGGCCTCGACCTCACCCACGCCGTCATCGGCGAGACGTGGCAGGTCGGGACGTCCGTGCTGCAGGTCACCGAGCCGCGTACGCCCTGCTGGAAGCTGGGGCTGCGCAGCGGCGACCCGGGCTTTCCCCGCCGGGCCGCGGCGTCGCGGCGGCCGGGGGTGCTGCTGCGGATCCTCACCGAGGGCGTGTTGCAGGCCGGCGACCCGGTGACCATCTCCGACCGGCCGTCGCACGGGGTCACCGCCGCCGCGATCAACCGGATCTACTACGGCGAGGACCGCTTCCTCGGGCCGATCTACGACACTCCCGAGCTCGCCGCCCACTGGCGGACCTGGGCCGACCACCGGACCGTCTGGCACGAGGAGGACGAGCGGCGGGGCCGGATGCGGCACGTCAACGCCTCGGGCTGAGCCGGCTCAGAGCTGGCGCCACCAGCCGTCACGGGCCGCCGCGCCAGTGCTCGATCCGGTGGTGGTCGGGGGTGAAGCCGCGCTCGATCCCCCAGAGCACCGCCTGGGTGCGGCTGGTGACGTTGATCTTGCGGTAGGTCGAGCGGATGTAGGACTTGATCGTGTTGGGGCTGAGGTAGGTGAGCTGGGCGACCTCGGCGTTGTTCTTGCCCTGGGTGATCAGCGCAAGGATCTCGGCCTCGCGGTCGGTCAGTCCCTCGGATCGGCCGGGCCAGTCGAGCCCGGTTGCGGGCCGGGCCCGCCGCGGCGGCTCGCTGATCACGACCTCGCCGGCGTGCACAGCCTCGAGCGCGGCCACCAGCTCGCGGGCCGGCAGCGACTTCGACAGATAGCCGTGCACCCCCTGTCGGCGTGCGTGCTCGACCAGGTCGGGGTGGAAGTTCCAGGTGTAGACCACGACCCGTTTGGCGCGCGGGTTCTCCACCAGCACGGCGATCTCCTGCGCATCGGACTCGGGCTGGGCGAACGAGTCGTAGAGGACGACGTCGACGAGGTCGCTGACCGAAGAGTTGGTGTCGATCTCGGCCACCAGCACCCGCTCGCGATAAGGCTCGAGCATCGTGGCCACGCCGACGACCACCACGTCGTAGTCGTCGACCAGGGCGATGGTCAGGGGTTTGCTCGGCGAAGACATAGGAGACAACTTAACCCCCTTAGGGGTGTACCACAGCCCCCCAAGGGGTGGAACCGTAGAGACGTCAGCGCGGGAGGTCCACAGCCCCTGCCGCCCACCCGTACAGAAAGGCACCATCATGATCGGCCTCATCATCACCTTGCTCATCGTCGGCCTGATCGCCGGCGCCCTGGCGCGGCTTCTCGTCCCCGGCCGACAGGACATCTCGATCCCGATGACCATCCTGCTGGGCGTCATCGGCTCCTTCGTCGGCGGTTTCCTCGGCTACCTGATCTTCCACCAGGACAGCTCGAGCGGGTTCTTCCAGCCCGCCGGGCTGATCGGATCGGTCATCGGTGCGGTCATCGTGCTGCTGATCTGGACCCGCGTCGGCGCGCGTCGCAGCGTCCGCTCCTGACGCTCGCCGCCTGACCCAAGACCCCCCGCACGCGGCGGCGGTCGGCTCCGACGAGGATCCGGCCGCCGTCTCGTGCGTCCCGTCACGCACGGCCCGGGGTGCCGGTACGGATTCTGGATCTCAGGGCATGATCTGACCAGATCCGCGCGGAGCAGTCCGGCGGTGACGATGAAGGAGCGTGACGATGATGTCATCAGCATCGGTACAGGACGAGAAGCCGGTCCGCAGCCTCATCCCCGTGCGGATGGACACGATGCCGTGGTCCCGGTTCCACTGGATGGTGATCTTCGGCCTCGGAACGGCCTGGATCCTGGACGGCCTCGAGGTCCAGATCGTGGCCTCGGGCGGGTACGAGAAGTCGCTGGGCATGGGCTCGACCGAGGTCGGCCTGACAGCCGCCATCTACCTCGTTGGCCAGGTGGCGGGCGCGCTGTTCTTCGGCCGGCTGACCGACAAGCTGGGCCGCAAGCGACTCTTCGTCCTGACCCTGGTGATCTACCTCGTCGGGTCGGGCCTCGCCGGGCTGTCTCCGAACGTCTGGTTCCTGTACCTCTTCCGCTTCGTCGCCGGCGTGGGCATCGGCGGTGAGTACTCCGCGATCAACTCCGCGATCGATGAGCTCATCCCGGGCAAGTACCGCGGCCGGGTGGACCTGGCCATCAACGGCACCTACTGGTTCGGCGCGATGATCGGCGCCTTCGGCAGCTTCCTGCTGCTCGACACCGACCGCTTTGCCGAGAACGTCGGCTGGCGGATCGCCTTCTTCATCGGTCCGGTGCTCGGTCTGGCCATCATCTACCTGCGCCGCCACATCCCCGAGAGCCCGCGCTGGCTCGTGACCCACGGCCAGTCCGAGCGGGCCGAACAGATCGTCGCCGACGTCGAGCAGCAGGTGCAGGCCCAGGGCAAACAGCTGCCCGAGCTCGACGAGTCCAAGGCTTGGTGGATCAAGGCGCACGAGGGGGTGACGCTCAAGCAGCTGCGGTACGTCTTCCTGAAGCTCTACCCGACGCGGACCGTCTTGGGCCTGACGTTGATGATCACCCAGTCGTTCCTCTACAACGCGATCTTCTTCACCTCCTCGCTGGTGCTGCAGCACTTCTACGGCAAGACCTCTTCCAGCGCGGCGCTCTACTTCTTCCCGTTCGCGGTCGGCAACCTCCTCGGACCGCTGCTGCTCGGCCGCTTCTTCGACACCGTCGGCCGGCGCAAGATGATCGGCGGCTCCTACGCGCTCGCCGCGGTCGTGCTCTTCATCTCAGCGCTGCTGTTCCAGGCCGACCTGTTGACGGCCGGCACCCACACCGCGCTCTGGTGCGTGTCGTTCTTCTTCGCCTCGGCCGGGGCGTCGGCGGGCTATCTGACGGTCTCGGAGATCTTCCCGCTCGAGGTCCGCGGCCAGGCGATCTCGTACTTCTTCTCGATCGCGCAGCTCTTCGGGGCGGCGGGGCCGCTGATCTTCGGCGCCCTGGTCGGCGAGGGCACGGCCCGGACGCCGCTGTTCTGGGGCTACGTGATGGCGGCGGTGATCATGCTCGTCGGAGCGCTCGTGGCCTTTGCGTTCGGCGTCGACGCCGAGGGCAAGGCGCTGGAGGACATCGCCCCACCGCTGAGCAGCTACGACGAGCACGGCAACCAGCTCTCGAAGCTGCCGGTCTAGGAGGGTGTTGTCGAACGGCGGCCGTAGCGAGCAGGTGCCCGGGTACGTGCTGGGCAAGGCGCCGGAGGAGTCGGATAGCGGTGTTCTCTCCGCGACGACGGCAACGCAGCCCGGTGCGTGCCCGGGTGCCGCGCAGTAGGTCGGCGTTTGACACCACCCTCCTAGGCCTCTGCTCTACGAGGCCGTTGGTAGTACCTGCCGGAGAGTGTCGGCGAAGCCGGCCGGGTCGCCCATGAGGCCGGCGTGGTCGCCGGGGAACACCACCGGCGTCACGCCGAGCCGCTCGGCGAGCGCGACGGCCGAGCGGACCGCCAGCTCGCTCGTGGAGGCCGCGCCGACCGCGACCACGACCTCCGGCCCCGCCGAGCGGAGCACGTCGGCGGGCGGCTCGTACCGGGTGAACGGCTTCAGCATCCGCAGAAAGAACAGCTCGTCGTCCGCCTGCTGCTTCGCCGGCGGCGCTGCCGGGGCGGCAGGCACCTGGTCGGGCGCCGTGTCGTCGGGCGCCGTGTGGTCGGGCGCCGTGTCGTCGGGCGCCGTGTCGTCGGGCGCCGTGTCGTCGGGCGCAGTGTCGTCGGGCGCCGTGTCGTCGGGCGCCGTGTCGTCGCGAGGCGGCCAGGTCGTGGGGGCGACGCCCGCCTCGGTGACCGGCCCCTGGTGCATGACCAGCGAGACGAAGGCCCCCCAGCCCGCCCCGGAGCCGCCGCTGCGGTAGGCGTCCTCGACGCCGTCGACGACGGGCCGCACGTACGGAGCGTCCGCCAACAGCTCCGTGACCGGCGGCTCGTGCGCGACCAGTGTCCGGACCCGCTCGGGATGCCGGGCGACCAACGCTAGCCCGGCGACCGCTCCACCGCTGCTGCCGAAGATGTCGGCCGGTCCCCGGTCCAGCGCCTCGACCAGCAGCGCCAGGTCGTCAGCCTGGATCTCGGGGGTGACGGCCAGGCTGGGGTCGTCGACGGTGCTCTGGCCGAGCCCGCGCGGGTCGTACGTCACCACCGTGTGGTCCTCGGCCAGCAGGTCGGCGAACGAGGCGAACGCCCCACTGGTCATCGGCTGACCCACGACCAGCAGCAACGGACCGGTACCGCGCACCTCGTAGTAGAGCCGGCCGCCGGGGACGTCGAGCTGGTGGGTGGTGGCGGCCGTGGTCGTCGAGGTCATGTCGTCCTCCGAGGATGTGCGGGTGGTGAGCAGGTAGACCGGGCGGCCGGCGCGAACTCATCGGTCCCGCTCAGACCGCCGCGGCCGGCCGCCTAGTAGTTTGTCGCCCCTAGGCCTTGTGGCTTGCGGCGTCCAGGTGCGTGCATCGCAAGGCCGACGAGGAAGGGCTACCGGGTCGTAGCACGACGGAGAACGTCGCGAGGTGCGTGCCTGGGCGCCGCCAAGCCCAAGAATGAAGGGCTACAGACTACTAGCCTGAGCGCATGCGCGTCGTCGTGATCGGTGGCCGTGGCCACATCGGCAGCTTCCTGGTCCCCCGGCTGGTCCGTGCCGGTCACGAGGTGATCAGCATCAGCCGCGGCCAGCGGGCCAGCTACGTCGACGACCCGGCCTGGACGCAGGTCCGTCAGGCGACGGCGGACCGGGTCGCCGAGGACCGGGACGGGACCTTTCCGAGCCGGGTCGCCGACTTGCAGCCCGACGTCGTCATCGACCTGATCTGCTTCACCCTCGACTCCGCCGCGGCGCTCGTCGACGGGCTGCGCGGCCGGACGGGGCACCTGCTGCACTGCGGCTCCGTCTGGCGGCACGGGCCGAGCCTGAAGCTGCCGATCACCGAGGACAACGGCGCCCCGCCCCTCGGGAAGTACGGCACCGCCAAGGCCGCCGTCGCCGACCTGCTCAAGGCCGAGACCCGCGGCGGCGGGCTGGTCACCACCTCGCTCCACCCCGGCCACATTGTCGGTCCCGGCTGGCACCCGATCGGCCCCCTCGGCAACGTCGACCCCGCCATCTGGACAAAGCTGTCGGCAGGTCAGCCCCTCGACATCCCCGGGATCGGAACCGAGCTCATGCACCACGTCCACGCCGACGACGTCGCGCAGGGCTTCGTCGCCGCCGTCGACCACCGCGACGCCGCCGCGGGTGAAGACTTCACGATCGTCGCGCCGGCCGCGCTCACCGTGCGGGGCTACGCCCAGATCGCCGCCTCCTGGTTCGGCCGGGCCGCCGACCTGCGCACCGTGACCTGGGACGAGTTCCGGGCGAGCACCAGCGAGGAGCTCTCCCAGTCCAGCTGGGAACACCTCTCCCGCAGCCAGTACCTCAGCATCGACAAGGCCCGCACCCTGATCGGTTACGCCCCTCAGTACGAGCCCGAAGCGGCCATCCTGGCATCGGTCCGCTGGCTGATCGACCACGGCCAGCTCGATCTCCCCCGCCCGCTCACGGTCTGATCTCCCGCATGTTCACGGTGGCGGAACGGGACCAGCTGTTACGTGATCTGGTCGACCGCGCGGGGGCCGACCCGTCGGTCACGGCTGCGGCTCTGGTCGGCTCGGCGGCCCGCGGCGAGAGCGACCGCTGGTCCGACGTCGATCTGGCCCTGCGGCTGAGCCCCGGGGAGGAGCCGGCCCGCGCCGCCGCGCACTGGACGGCCGTGCTGGCGGAGCTCGTCGACGTGGCGCACCACCTCGACGTCTGGTCGGGGCCTGCCCTCTACCGCGTCTTCCTGCTGGAGAGCTCGCTGCAGCTGGACCTGTCCTTCTGGCCGGCGGCGGAGTTCGCCTCGACCGGGGAGCCGTTCGCGCTGCTCTTCGGGACGGCGAACCCGCCTCGCGTCCCGGTCGAGCCCGACCTGACCACCGTGGTCGGCTGGGCCTGGCTCTACGCGCTGCACACCCGGGCGGCCCTGGCGCGCGACCGCCCCTGGCAGGCCGTGCAGATGCTCGACGGCCTCTGCGACCAGCTCATCACCCTGGCCTGCCTTCGCCACGAGCTCCCCGGTCACCAGGGTCGGGGCGTCGACCGGCTGCCGCCCGCTGTGCTGACTCGCCTCGCACACACAATCGTTGGCTCGCCCGTCCCCGAGGGACTGGCCCCAGCCTTCGCCGTCGCGATCACGCTGCTGATCGAGGAGATCGCCCACCTGGATCCGGCCCTCGCCGGACGTCTCCGGGCGCCGCTGACCTCCCTGACCGAGGCTGCGGAGTGAATCCGGCGCCGCCCGGGATCATCGGGTAGAGAACGACCGCGACTACCCGGCTGTTCTCTACTCGATGTCCCTTCCGTCCTCAGCCGGCCAGCGGATCGCCTCGAGCTGACGCCGCAGTCGACGACCGCGGACGGGGTTCACCGACTCGACCCAGCCGACCCGGCCCTCCAGGTGGGCCCGAAAGTCGGGGTGCTGCTGCCGGTTGGCCACCTCGGGGCCCGATCGTCCGGCCTCGTGCAGCACGGCCCGCAGCCGGTCCTCGTCCTCGCGCGGCACGCCGAGCTGCTCGTTCACCACGATCCCCGTCACCAGCTGGCGCTGCGACGACCGCTGGACGCGCGTCTTGGCCGGGTTCAGGGTGAACGCCTCCTGGGCCACGATGGTCGACACCGCCTGCACCAGCCGGGCGGACCGCAGCGACGCGGGTCCGGAAAAGACCAGGTCGTCGGCGTAGCGGCTGTAGGTGGCGCCGCCCAGAGCCTCGGCGTAGCCCGCGAGCCGTCGGTCGAGGGCGAAGCAGGCGAGGTTGGCCAGCGCGGGTGACGTGGGCGCGCCCTGGGGTAGGTGCGGCGCCCGCAGCCGGGCTCGCAGCAGGGCTCGGGAGCTGCTGTCTCCGCCGCTCGGCATCCCCGACAGCACCCCGACCGGCGTCCGGTGGGTGACCAGTCCGGTCAGGGTGGGCACGACGCCGTCGGGATACCCCATCCGCCGGAACAGCCCGGCCACCCGGGCGGCACCGACCGCCGCGAAGAAGTGCCGCAGGTCAAGGCTGACCACGAGGTCCGCACCCACATGGCACCGGGCGTGGTCGAGGGCGCTGCGGCCGCGGACGAACCCGTACGCGGCCGGGTGCAGCGGCACCCAGACCAGCACCTCGCCGAGCAGTCGTCGCAGCACCGCCCGCAGGATCGGGGTCGGCACCTCGAGCAGTCGCGGTACGGCGCCCGGTCGTCTCACCCAGCGGTAGCGGTACAGCCGCAGCGGGCCCTCGGGCCGGCGCCGCTGCCGCCCCTGGACGTCGGCCAGCCAGGGCAGCTGCTCCTCCGGCACCTCCAGCAGCGCAGCCAGCGCGGGCAGGTCGTCGAGCACCGGCACCGGCCAGGACCGGCGCCCCATCGTCCCCGGCACGGTCGGGATGCTTCTGACGCGCACCGACACCTGCCGCCGCCGGTCACGCTCCAGCCCCTCGGCGAACGCCGGCAGCCCGGCAATCAGCTCGGCCAGTGCGTACGGCCGGTCCAGCGGCGGCGTCGGGTGCTCGGCGAGCACGTCCCGCGCGACCGCGGACGTCCAGCGGTGGTCTGGGCCGAGAGTCCGCCCGGCGGCGGCACGCAGGGAGCGTACGGTCCAGCCGTCGGCGGCCAGGAACGCCCAGCTCAGGGCACGGGCCACCGCGCCGTCGGAGTCCGAGCTCACGTCCGGAGGCGAGGTGGCGCCGTGCGACCTGTCGCGCTCGTGCGGGTGCGCAGCTGCGCGGAGCGCGGCGAGGCACCTGCGTGCCTGCTGCAGGGTGGACGTGCGGTCACCGGAGGGAACCTCGGCGCCGATCCGCGAACGGATCGAGTTCTCGCGTTCGGCGCCACCTCACCACGCCATGGTGCCAGGAACGCGCCGAGCTCGCTCAGGGCACCAAGATCGCCCGTCCACGCGGACCGGCCGCCGCGCCCGTGCCCGGCGACCATCACGGTGGCTGACAGTCACGGTGCGCGATCCTGACGGATAGTCGCGTCAGGATCGCTCAGCGTGACGAGCGCGCCACTAATCTCGGGGCGTGACCGAACCCCCGCCGACCCCTCCGCGCTCCGTCGACTGGGCCGACCCGCTCCCCGACGCCGACGTTCAGCGGGTGCTCGTCGTCGCGGCCCACCCCGACGACGCCGACTTCGGCGCGGCCGGGACGATCGCCGCCTGGGTCAAGGCGGGCATCGAGGTCACGCTGCTGCTCTGCACCCGGGGCGAGCAGGGTGGCTTCGACGACACCCCGCGCGCCGAGATGCCGGCCATCCGCGAACGGGAGCAGCGCGCAGCCTCGGCCGAGCTGGGGGTCACCGACGTGCGGTTCCTGGACGGTTGGAGCGACGGCTGGCTCGAGCCGAGCTGGGAGCTGCAGCACGCCATCGTCCGGGTGATCCGGCAGGTACGGCCGCAGCGGGTGGTCTGCCAGTCGCCGCAGCGCATGCTGCAACGCCTGCAGGCTTCGCACCCCGACCACCTGGCCGCCGGCGAGGCGACCGTACGGGCGGTCTACCCAGCAGCGGAGAACCGGTTCGCCTGGCCCGAGCTGATCACCGACGAGGGCCTCGAGCCGTGGAAGGTGACCGAGCTCTGGCTGACCGCGCACGCCGAGGTGTCCCACGTCGTCGACATCACCGACACCTTCGGCGCCAAGGTGCGCGCCTTGCAGGCTCACGTCTCCCAGACCGCCCACCAGGGAGCCGGCCTGGAGGAGATGCTGCGCAGCTGGAACGCCCGGAACGCTGCCGTCGGCGGCCTCCCCGAGGGCCGGCTCGCCGAGGTCTTCGCCGTCAGCCGGATCAACTGAGGCCGGTTAGCTCAAAGGGAAACGGGCCGGACCTCACGTAAGCAGGGAGCGAGGCGTCTACAGAGCGTGCCGACCACACCCCCGTTCGAGACGATCGTCGAGGCCCACGGCCGTACGGTGCTGCGGGTCTGCCGGGCCGTCCTCGGTTCCGGCGACGCGGACGACGCGTGGTCGGAGACCTTCCTCGCCGCTTTGCGGGCCTATCCGGAGCTGCCCGCAGGCGCGAACGTCGAAGCCTGGCTGGTCACTATCGCCCACCGCAAGGCCATCGACATGACCCGCACCGCTGCCCGCCGGCCCCCGCCGACGGACCGACCACCACCCGACCCGGCGGGCCACCACGCCGAGCAGGACGAAGACCTGGTGGACGCGGTCGCCCGACTGCCTCCCCGACAACAGCAGGCTGTCGCCTACCACTACCTCGGCGGTCTGCCGTACGCCGAGGTGGCCGCCCTGGTCGGGGTCAGCCCCGACGCTGCCCGCCGGGCCGCCGCGGACGGCATCGCCGCCCTGCGCCGCACCTACCTCACCCCCGAACGCCCCACCCCCAAACGCCGTGACACCGAACGGACCCAGCCATGACCACCGACTCCCTCCTCACCGACCTGGCCCGCGCGCTCGACCCGTCCGTCGATCACCAGGACGCCCTGCGCGGCCGGCTGGCCGGCGCCGCTGAGAGTGAGGGCGTGCTCGACGTCGCCTACCGCACGCTCGACAGCCCGGTCGGCCTGCTGCTCGTCGCCGCCACCGTCCGCGGCGTCGTCCGGCTCGCCTACCCCGCCGAGGACCATGCGCGGGTGCTGCAGACCCTGGCCGACCGGGTCAGCCCGCGCGTCCTGCGGGCCCCGGCCCGGCTCGACCCGGTGGCGTACGAGCTCGACGAGTACTTCGCCGGCCGCCGCCGCGACTTCGACGTCGACCTGGACTGGCGGCTCACGGCCGGCTTCCGGCGGCTGGTGCTGCACGAGCTGGCGGGCATCGGCTACGGCCGGACCGCCACGTACGCGGCGGTCGCCCTCCGCGCGGGCAACCCGCGCGCCGTCCGGGCCGTCGGCAGCGCCTGCGCCACCAATCCGCTACCGCTGCTCGTGCCCTGCCATCGGGTCGTCCGCTCCGACGGCGGACTCGGCGGCTACCTCGGCGGTCTGGACGCGAAAAAGATGCTGCTCTCGCTCGAAGCCGGCTGAGGAGTTCCTATGCTGGGGTCGTGCCGACCGCCGCCCGACGCAGCCCCGACCGGGGTGCGGTCCGGCTGGCCCGGGTGGCGGTGCTCGGCGGCGGCTCGCTGCTGCTGGCCACGCTGGCGCACGTGGTGGCCGGTGGCCCACTGCCCGCCGGGTGGGTGCTGGCGCTGAGCGGGCTGATGCTCGGTGTCGTCGCCGTGACCCTGACCGCGCGGCGGTGCCGCTTTCTGGTCCTGCTCGGCGCGCTCACGCTGCAGCAGGTGCTGTTGCACCTGGTCTTCGACGCGGCCAGCCTGACCCGCGGCTGCACGCCACTGCCGACAGCCGCGGCCGGGCACGGTGCCCACCTGGCGGCCGGGGCGCACGCGGCGGCCGGGGCGACGCCGCACGTGATCACCCAGACCTGTGGGATGGCGGTGGGAATGGCCTCGGCCGCCCTCCCCGGCTGGGCGATGTGGGTGGCCCACCTGGCCGCCACGGTGCTCACCGCCGCCCTGCTCACCCGTGGCGAAGCCTGGCTCTGGCGTACGGCCGACCGGGTCGTCGCGGTCGCGACCGCCGCTCCCGCCGAGCGGCCCCGGATCGAGCCCGCAACCACGCCGGCCTCCCGCCCTCGACCGGCACGGACCCGGCGACTGCCCCGGCCGGCCGCTCCTCGAGGCCCGCCGCGCGTCTGCCTGACTTCCTGACCACTCCGAGCCCGGCGCCCGTTCCCGCCACGCGTGGCGGTACGGCGCGCCACCTGGGCTCGAACCCCGGCACGCGACCGACCGGTCGCGTCCGGCTTCCCTCTCTCGTGATCGGAACCGTCATGACCATTCCTTCCCGTTTCCCGCGCCCATCGGGCGCCCGACGCTCCACCCGGATCGGCGCCGCGGTCGCGGCCGCCGGCCTGCTGACCTTCGCCGCTCCCGTCGCCGCGCAAGCGCACGTCCGCGTGCTCGCCGACAGCACCGCCGCCGGTTCGGACAGCGCCCTCACCTTCCTGGTGCCGACCGAGTCCGCCACGGCCAGCACGGTGAAGATCTCGGTGCAGCTGCCGCAGCAGTCACCGTTTCTCGAGGTCAACAGCGAGCACGTCCCCGGCTGGACGGTGTCCAGCACGGAGGAGAAGCTTCCTACCCCGGCGACCATGGAGGGGACAACCATCACCAAAGCGGTCCGGACGGTGACCTGGACGGCCGCCGAGGGTGAGGGGATCGCTCCGGATGAGTACCAGGAGTTCTCGCTGTCCGTGGCGCCGCTGCCCGCCGCGGGCCCCGTGCTGCTGCCGGTGACCCAGACCTACTCCGACGGCACCGTCGTGCAGTGGGACCAGCCGACACCCGCCTCCGGTGAGGAGCCCGAGCACCCAGCCCCGGAGCTCGTCGTCACCGCCGCGACGACCGAGCCCGAGAGCAGCGCGAGCCCGCCACCCGCCAGTACGGTGACCACGACGGCCGCGTCGACGACCGGCTCTGACGGCGTGGCGCGTGGCCTGGGCGTGGCGGCCTTGGCGGTCGCGGTGGCTGGCCTGGCGGTGGCCCTGCTCCGGGGCCGTCGGCGGACCGCGTGACCCTCGCCGTCCGGCTGATCCTGGTGCTGGCCGGGGCGGCGTTCGTCCTCGTGGCGGCCGCCGGCCCGGCGGCCGCCCACGACGTCCTGACCCGGACGGCCCCGGGCAACGGCGCGACCGTCGCGGTGACGCCCGCGTCGGTGGTGCTCACCTTCGACGCACCGGCCATCGCCCTGGGCACCAAGATCGACGTCACCGGCCCGTCGGGCCCGATCCAGCAGGGTGCGCCCGTGCTCGTCGACAACACCGTCACCCAGGCGCTGCAGCCCGGCGCGCCGGCCGGCCGCTACACCGTCGAGTGGCGGATCACCTCCGCCGACGGTCATCCCGTCTCGGGCAGCTTCACCTTCGCCGCCCGGGCGGCGGGGACGGGCGATCCCGCGTCAGCCGCGAGCCCCGCCAGCGCTCCGGCCATCCCAGCCGGGGCCTCGAGCGCCGTCTGGCCGTGGCTCGTGGCGGTCGGACTGCTCTCCTTCGTCGTCGTCGGCGCGGTCGCGCTGGGGCGCCGCGCGGTGGCTCAGCACGAGGACTAGATCCGGCTGCCCGGCTGGGTCGCCGACGTTGACGAGCTGCTGGTCACCCGGGAGGAACGGATGGCCCTGGTGCTCGACGAGGTCGCCGGTATCGGGGATCAGCTGGCCGTCCGCGCAGCTCGGACCTCGCCGGTGCTGGCGAACGGTCAGCCGTCACCGCGAACCGCGTAGGCCAGGGCGACGGTCCCGTGGGCGAACCGCCGCTCGTCGACCAGCTCGAGGGTGAGCTTCAGAGCAGCCGGTAGGAAAGGCGTGCCGCCGCCGACGATCACGGGGACGAGCAGCTGGCGGATCTCGTCCACGAGACCCTCCCGCACAGCGGTCGCCGCCAGCCCCGGACCGCCGACCAGCAGGTCCAGATCGCTGTCCTGCTTGAGCTTTCGGACCGCATCCACGTCGAAGACCCGCATCAGCGAGGTACGGCTGGTGGTCACGTCCGGCAACGTCGTGGAGTAGACAATCTTGTCCGCGGCGCGCCAGAGCTGGGCGTAGTCCTGCATCACCGCCGGCTCGTCGACAACGTCCATGGTTTCCCAGGCAGACAGCACCTCATACATCCGGCGGCCGTAGAGATGGGTGCCGATCCCCCGCTGGGTGTCGTTGACGAAGGCGTGCACCTCCGCATCAGGCATGGCCCAGGCGAAGGAGCCGTCCGCGTCGGCGACGTAGCCGTCGAGGGAGGTGATGCCGGCATAGATGAGTCGCGCCACTCAGCGCTCGCAGGCGATGCCGTCGTTGTCGCGGTCCAGGTCGTGCTCACCGGCGTGCCGCGAACCGCCGTCGTTGTAGGCGTAGAGCGCGTTGCTACGCAGGAAGTTCGTCACCGGCGTGCCCGAGGTCGAGTCGGACGCGCCGGTACGTCCGACGCCGTGTGCGTGGTCGGCGTTCATGGACGCGCAGTTCGGATAGGCCACCAGCCGCAGCGGTGCCTTGACCTTGACGGTGAGCGTGGCGGTGGCCTTGCGGACGCTCGCGGTGCCGCGGTAGGTGACCGTGTACTTCTGCTTGCCCTTGGGCTGCTTCTTGGCGGTGTAGCGGGCCGTGCCGTGGCGGACGGTCACCTTGGTGGCCACGGTCGCGGAACCGCGGGTGATCTTGACCGAGCCGCCGAGCTGATCCTGGCCCGCCGCTGCCACCGTGATCCGGAAGGTGACCTTCTTCGCCACGGTCGAGGTGCCCCGGACCGTGAGGTGGGCCGTGACCTTGTTGCGGACGGAGACCGCGACCGCAGACGTGGCCGACGACACCCGAGCGCTGCCCGCGTAGCTCAGCGTGTAGCGGTGCCGGCCCGGCTTGGCCTTGGCCTGGTAGACGGCGACGCCGCGGACGACCTTCAGCGTCCGGGCCACGGTCTTGGCGCCGTCCCGAACCTTCAGCACCCCGCTCCCGGGCTTGCCACCCGCCGTCAGGCTGGCCGAGAGCCGCACCCGGCCCACCGCTGGGGAGGTCGCGGTCACCGCCAGCACGCTGCGGATCTTCGTCACCGTCGCGCCGGTGGAGGAGGTGCTGATGGCCGTCCGGTCGTCCGCGGTGTGTCCGGTCACCCTCACCGAGAACCGGTGACCGACGTCCTTGGTGACCAACCGGTAGGTCGTCTTCGTCGCACCGGTGATGGTGTGCCCGTCGCGGAGCCAGCGGAAGGTGGTCCTCACCCCGCCCTCGCTCCACTGGGGTGCCGCTGCCGTGAGCGTCGCGCCGACGACGGTGCTGCCCCTGACGGTCGCCGGCCGGACCGCGGTGAGGTCGTCCGGGACCGGGACCGGGACGGCAGGATCGATCATCTGCACGGTGTAGCGGTACGGGTCGACCGGCTGGCCGCCGACCTGGACGCCCGACACCGTGACGTCGTAGGAGACCAGCGCGTTCCCGCTCGGCGCCACCAGCTGGCCCACCTCGAAGACCAACGAGGAGAAGCGACCGACCGGGTAGGCGGTCGCGGTGACCGGCGTGCCGTCGCCGGTCGTGACGCTCACCGTCGCGGAGCTCAGGTCCGCGGTCGGGTCGGTCGGGGAGAACGACCAGCGGCCCGCCGGTTCGAGGGGCGCCGGGAAGTAGCCGGCGGTGGGCCAGCTCGTGAAGGCCGGAGTCGCGACCGGGGTCTCGTCCGAGGTGGGCAGCACCCAGAGCGCGTTCGCGGTGCCGAAGGTGCCCGACCCCATCACCTGGGCGCTCGGACGCTGGAGCCACCAGCGGTGCCCGGCCTCGGTGTTGCTACTGCCGTTGTCGTCCATGTACCCGGCGACCACCGAGGCCCCGGGATAGCCGAGACCGAGGTTGGAGCTGCCGGCAGCCTCCGCGCCCTCGGCGGAGTAGCAGTCCCAGCTGGACGGCGGCGTGTGGCTCAGCGCGCGGTTGGCGTACATCATCAACGCAGCCTGCTGGGCTTTGGCCGAGAGCGCCGGGTCGAACGTGACCGCGGGCACCTGACTCATGGCGCGGAAGTAGTTGACCAGCTCCAGAGTCGCGTCCTGGAGCTCCTCAGGGGTCGTCCCGGCATCGCACGCGCTGACGTCAGCGGGCGACGGGGTCGGCGCGTTCACTGTCACGGCCGGCAGGAAGACGTCCCGGTAGGCCGAGGCGACGGCCGTCCGGTCGGAGGTGTCGATGCTTCCGGCTTCGGCGACGATCCGCGACTGCGCGGCCGTCACCGGCCGGCTCGGCGCGACCGCCGGCGCGAGTGCGGTCTCGAGTCGCCACGGCTGAGCTGACGCGGGTGTCGGGGCCAGCGGCAGCAGCAGCAGCGCCAGCATCGCCACGCAGCAGCGCAGCAGGCGGGGGGACCGGGGATCAGTGGGGGTCGGCACCGGCACATCATGCCTGTTCTCAGCCCGCTTTCAGCATTCCTCGGGAACGGCACGTGCTCGGCCCGGCACCGACCACGGGTACGCGGCGGTGCAGGGGATCATGGCGACGTGCCTAGCGCCTCCTTCAGCCCAGCTCCCCCTTCGCTCACCCGTCCCGACCTCCGCGGCACGTTCGGGATGTGCGCGACCACCCACTGGTGCGCCACCGGGGTCGTCCAGGCCGTCCTCGAACGCGGGGGCAACGCCTTCGACGCCGCGGTGGCGGCCGCGTTCGTGCTGCACCTGGTCGAGCCGCACCTCAACGGGCCGGGCGGCGACCTCTGCGCCATCGTCGCCACCGCCGACGACCCGGCGCCGCGGGTGCTGGTCGGCCAGGGTCCGGCGCCGACCGGCGCCACCCTCCAGCACTTCGCCGCGGAAGGCCTCGACCTGGTGCCCGGCGCGGGCGGGCTGGCGGCGGCCGTACCGGGCGCGGTGGACGCCTGGCTGCTGCTGCTGCGCGACCACGGCACCTGGGAGCTCGCCGAGGTCTGGGCCTACGTCCTCGACTACGCCGAGCACGGCTATCCGTTGGTCCCACGGGTGGCGGCGACCGTCGCCTCGGTCCGCGACCTGTTCACCCGGCACTGGACGACGTCAGCCGACTTCTGGCTGCCCGGCGGTGATCCGCGGCCCTCGACCGAGCTGGCCACCAACCCGGCGTACGCGGCGGTGCTGCGTGGGCTGGTGGCTGCCGGGGCCGGTACGACCACCCGCGAAGAGCGGATCGACGCCGCCCGGCTCGAGTGGCGGACCGGGCTCGTCGCCCGGACGGCCTCAGCCTTTCTGGCCACGCCGCACCGGCACTCCTCAGGCCGCGACCACGCCGGCGTGATCGCGGTCGCGGACTTCGCCGCGCACGAGGCCTCCTGGGAGCCGGCCACCACGCGCGACTTCCGGGGCTGGACGGTCGCCAAGACCGGCGCCTGGGGTCAGGGTCCGGTGCTGCTGCAGGCGCTGGCGATCCTCGACGGCTATCCCGACGACGAGCTCGACCCGCAGACCGAGCTCGGCGCGCACCACGTCCTGGAGGCGTTGAAGCTGGCGCTGGCCGACCGCGACGCCTACTACGGCGACCCGGACGTCGCCGCCGGTGACAAGCCGGTGCCGCTGGAGGTGCTGCTCTCCGACGCGTACGCCGCCGAGCGTCGCGCGCTGATCACCGACCGGGCGTCGACCGAGGTCCGGCCCGGTGAGGTGCCGGGGCACGTCCGGTTTCGGGTGCCGCTGCTCACCGAGTCCCCGACCGGCGAGGCAGCGGGGGTGGGTGAGCCGACCGTGGCCCCGACCGGCCGGACCCGGGGCGACACCTGTCACCTCGACGTGGTCGACCGGTGGGGCAACATCGTGTCGGCGACGCCGTCCGGCGGCTGGCTGCAGTCCTCGCCGCACATTCCCGAGCTCGGCTTCTGCCTCGGCTCCCGGCTGCAGATGACCTGGCTCGACCCGACGTCGCCGTCGGCGCTGCGGCCGGGACGGCGGCCGCGGACGACGCTGAGCCCGACGCTGCTGCTGCGCGACGGCGTCCCGGTGTCGGCGTTGGGGACGCCCGGCGGCGACCAGCAGGACCAGTGGCAGCTCGTCTACCTGCTGCGGGTGCTCGTCGGCGGCTACACCCCGCAGCAGGCCATCGACGCCCCCACCCTGCACACCAGCGCGATGGCCGGGTCGTTCTGGCCCCGCACCTGGACCCCGGCCGGCGCCGTCGTCGAGGACCGGCTGGGTACGGCGGTGCTGGCCGGGCTGGCCGCACGCGGCCACGTCCTGACCCGGGCGGGCGACTGGACGCTCGGCCGTCTCTCGGCGGTCACCCGTGACCCGGCGACCGGGGAGCTGGGTGCGGCGGCGAACTCCCGCGGCGAACAGGGGTACGCGGCCGGCCGCTGACCCGCGCGTCGTCCCGGGTCGGACGCCCGCCCGCCGTAGCCTGCTGCTGCCGGGCATGGTCCCGACGATCCCCCCGCCGACCGCTCCTCGGGAACCGACTTGACGCTGCTGACGCCGGACCGGCCGCGGACCGCCGACCGGCGTCCGCCGGCGCGACCCGTCCGCCGGACCACCGAGATCGTTCGTCCGACGCGGACGGGCGACCGGGCCCGGCTGGCGGTGGCCGTGGTCGTCACCGTCGTGGCGCTCGTCGTCCTCGCAGTGCACGGACCGCCCTTGACCCCAGAGGCTCCCCCCGCCGAGCAGCAAGCCCCGCCGGCCGCACCGGGGCTCGAGGCCCAGCTGAAGGCCTACCTGACCGGACGTCCCACCACGGCGGCCGTCGAGGTGCGGGACCTCACCACCGGCCAGGAGTACGGCTACCGCGCGACCAAGGCGTACGACAGCGCGAGCGTGGTCAAGATCGCCATCCTGGCGGCCACCCTGCGGCACGCGGAACAGCAGCAGCGCGGACCCACCGCCAAGGAGAAGTCGCTGCTCAGCCGGATGATCCGGCTCTCCGACAACGGCGCGGCCACCACGCTGTGGAACCGCCTCGGCCGCGGGGACACCTTCGACGAGTTCTTCGCCGCCGCCGGGATGACCCACACCACGGCCGGTCCGCGCGGCTACTGGGGTCTGACCCGGGTCACCGCCGCCGACCAGGTCGTGCTGATGGCGCACCTGACCCAGCCCAGTCCGCTGCTGAGTCAGGAGTCCCGCGACTACGCCCGTGGCCTGATGGCGAAGGTCGACCACGACCAGGACTGGGGCGTCTCGGCCGGTCCCGGCCAGGACGACACCGTCGAGCTCAAGAACGGCTGGCTCCCCCGCGGCACGCACGGCTGGGCCGTGCACAGCGTCGGACACGTCCAGGGCGACGGCCGCGACTACCTGATCGCGGTCCTGACCGTGGACAACCCGACGGAGAAGAAGGGCATCACCACGGTCGAAGGCGCCTCCAAGATCGTCTGGCGCGCCCTCGCCCCCGCCTGAACCCCGACTTGTCAGAATCCAGTTGTCCTATGGGACAACTGAGTTCTGACAAGTCGGAAGAATCAGGGCTGCAGCAGGACCTTGATCGCGCGCCGCTCGTCCATGGCGCTGTAGCCGTCGGCAGCCTCGGCGAGCGGCAGGGTCAGGTCGAAGACGCGTCCGGGGTTGATGGCCCCCGAGAGGATGTCGGGCAGCAGGTCGGGGATGTAGCTGCGGACGGGGGCGACGCCACCGGCGACGTTGACGTTGCCGCCGAACATCAGCCGGATCGGCAGCTCGGCGCCGCCGCTGGGCACCCCGACGTACCCGACGTGACCGCCCGGCCGGACCGACCGCAAGGCCTGGTCCATCGACTCCTTGGTGCCGACGCACTCGAGCACACAGTCGGGTCCGACGCCGTCGAACAGTGCGTGCACCGCCTCGACGCCCTCGTCCCCGCGCTCGGCGATGATCGTGTCCGCGCCGAACTCTCTACCCAACGCCTGCCGCGACTCGTGCCGGGAGAAGAGCACGATCCGCTCGGCGCCGAGCCGCTTGGCCGCCAGCACCGCACAGAGGCCGACCGCGCCGTCGCCCACGACCGCGACGGTCTTGCCGGGTCCGACGCCGGCGGAGACGGCCGCGTGGTGACCCGTACCCATCACGTCCGACAGCGTCAGCAACGAGGGCACGAGCTCATCGGCGGGCACCTCGTCCGTGGCCACGAGCGTCCCGTCGGCCCACGGCACCCGGACCCGGGCGCTCTGGCCGCCGCTGACCGGCAGGCCCTCCTTGTCGTCGGCGCCCCAGGCCGCACCGTGCAGGCAGGAGGTCTGGACACCGTTGCGGCAGTTGACGCAGGTGCCGTCGCTGACCACGAACGGGGCGATCACGAACTGCCCCGGCCTGACCGAGGTCACCTCCGGGCCGACCTCCTCGACGATGCCGACGAACTCGTGGCCGATCGGGTGGGTCTGCTTGGTCGGCTGGACGCCGCGGTACGGCCACAGGTCCGAGCCGCAGATGCAGGAGGCGGTGACCCGGACGACGGCATCGGTCGGCCGTTCGACCTTGGGGTCGGCCACCTCCGCACTCCGGATGTCGCGGGGACCGTGAATCAGAGTGGCACGCATGGGCTCATCCTCGCAGGCCGCGAAAGCCGGGGCTGCGTCGCCCGCCGCTCTTTCAACGTTGCAAGAACGGCCGGACTGCTGCCACGATGACGACCGTGACCGGAACCGATGAGGCCCTCGTCTCTGCAGCTGAGGGCTCCTACCCCCGTCCCCAGCTGGTGCGCCCGCTCTGGTGCGACCTCAGCGGGCCGTGGGGGTTTGCGTACGACGACGAGCGCGTCGGCCTGGACGAGGGCTGGCCGACGACCGGCTCGTTTGCCCACATCCCCGTCAAGGCCACCATCACGGTGCCGTTCCCGCCGGAGTCGGTCGCGTCCGGCATCGGCGACCCCAGCTTCCACCCCGTCGTCTGGTACGCCCGCGAGCTGACCGCCGCCGAGCTCGACCAGGCGGGACGCGGACGTCAGGGCAGCCGGATCCTGCTGCACTTCGCCGCCGTCGACTACGTAGCCGACGTCTGGCTGAACGGGCAGCACCTGGGCCGGCACGTCGGCGGCCAGACCCCGTTCACCTTCGACATCACCGCCCAGGTCACCGCCGGCCGCGGCAGCCTCGCGCTGGTCGTCCGCGCCGAGGACGACCCGCTCGACGTCGCCCAGCCGCGCGGCAAGCAGGACTGGCAGGCCGAGCCGCACGGGATCTGGTACGACCGCACGACGGGCATCTGGCAGCCCGTCTGGCTGGAGGCCGTCCCCGAGCAGCGCGTCGAGCACCTGAGCTGGTCGTGCGACGTCGCCCGGGGCACCGTGGAGCTCGATCTCGAGCTGGCCGGCCGGCCGCGTACGCCGGTGACCGTGCAGGTCGGGTTACGGTACGCGGGCGAGCTGCTGGCCGAGGTCTCGTTCCGCCAGGGCGAGCCGCGCAGCCGGACGGTGATCACCCTGCCGCAGCAGCAGAACGGCCAGGACTACGAGTCGTTGCTCTGGTCGCCCGACCACCCGCGGCTGATCGACGCCGTCGTCACGCTGATCGGCGCCGCCGGGACGCCGGTCGATGAGGTGGCGTCCTACCTCGGGCTGCGCAGCGTCGGCTGGGCGGACGGCCGCTTCCTGCTGAACGACCGCCCCTGCTATCTGCGCTCGGTGTTGTCCCAGGGCTACTGGCCCGAGTCCCACCTGGCCGCGCCCAGCGCCGACGCCCTGCGCGCCGAGGTGCAGCTCATCCTCGACCTGGGCTTCAACGCGGCGCGCCTCCACCAGAAGATCGAGGATCCCCGGTTCCTCGCCTGGGCCGACCGCCTCGGGCTGCTCGTGTGGTCGGAGTTCCCGGCGGCGTTCGAGTTCTCCGTCACCGCCGTGGAGCGGACCACGCGGGAGTGGCTCGAGGTCGTCCGGCGCGACCGCTCGCACCCTTCGATCATCACCTGGGTGCCGCTGAACGAGAGCTGGGGCGTGCAGTCGATCGCCACCGACCCCCAGCAGCAGGCGTTCGCTCGCTCGCTGCGTGACCTGACCCTGGCGCTGGACCCGAGCCGGCCGGTGGTCAGCAACGACGGCTGGGAACAGATCGACCCGGAGCTGTGGACCATCCACGACTACACGACCGACCCCGAGACGTTCGCCGCGACCTACGTCGACCGCGACGCGGTCCGGACCCTGATGTCGGGGGTCGGACCGCCTGGCCGGCGGCTGGTGCTGGGCGAGCTGGTCGACCGCGGCCAACCGGCGATGGTCACCGAGTTCGGCGGCGTCCGCTACACCCCGGACGCGGAGGCGGCGAACACGTGGGGCTACGCCACAGTCGGCGACGCGGGCGCGTACGAGGGTCTGCTGCGTGGACTCTTCACCGCCCTGCAGTCCAGCCCGGCGGTCGCGGGCTTCTGCTACACCCAGCTGACCGACACCATGCAGGAGGCCAACGGGCTCACCGACGCCGACCGGCGACCCAAGCTGGACGCTACGGTCATCCGGTCGATCGTCCACGGAGAGGATCGACGCCACCACGAATGACGATGCACGGATATGAGGGCATGACCGTGGCCCTCCAGATCCGAGACGTCCCCGACGAGGTCCGCGACCTCCTCGCCGAGCAAGCTCGACGTGACGACCAGTCAGTTCAGACCTACCTCCGGCGACTGGTCGAGCGGGAGGCGCGGCCGTCCGCGGAAGACTGGGGTCCGTGCAGCTACTGATCGCCCGCAACCCCGAACCGGACAGCAGCCTGCCCTACTTGATGCTGGTGCCGCTCGGGGACGGGCTCGTCTTCCGGACGAAGGGCACGTGGCCGCGCACGTCGGCGATCTACTGCCACCCGGTACCGCGCAGCGAGTGGCCCAGCGAGCCCGATCTGGTGGAGCAGATCCCCCTCCGGTCGTGCGAGCGCCGGGGCGCCGCGATCGACATCATCGCCGACCGCGGACGCGAGCAGCGTTCGCAGCTGGTCTTCACCACCGCCCGCGGCCGCGAGATGGTCTTCTGGCAGGCGCCGCGCACCCGGAAGCAGGCCCGGCCGAACGTCCGGGTCCCGACCGCGCGGGCATCAGGCCTGCCCGAGCTGGCGATCGTCGTCGACGCGCACGAGCGCTACCCGTACAGGTTCGCCAAGCAACAGGTGGTCACCACGCGCCGGGGGCTGCGTTGCGGCGACTACGGGGTGGAGCTCGACGGCGTCTTGGTCGCCGCTGTCGAACGGAAGTCGCTGTCGGACCTGGTCGGCAGCCTGACGAGTGGCCGGCTGCGGTTCGCGCTCGCCGAGCTGGCCGCCCTGCCGCGGGCGGCGGTCGTGGTCGAGGACCGCTACTCCCAGGTGTTCGCGGTTGAGCACGTCCGGCCTGCCGTCGTGGCGGACGGGCTGGCTGAGCTGCAGGTCCGGTGGCCGACGGTCCCCCTGGTCTTCTGCGAGACACGCACCCTGGCCGAGGAGTGGACCTACCGCTATCTCGCCGCTGCGCTGACCTGGATCCGGGAGGAGGCCGACGCCGAGCGGCGGGTCACCGAGGTGCCGGAACCGACACCCCGACCGCTTTCGGCGGACGCTGCGGGACCGTCGACGGCCGAGATCCGGGCCTGGGCCCTGCTGCAGGGGTTTCCGGTCGCCGACCGAGGCCGGCTGAAACCCGAGATTGTCGCCGCCTGGCAGGAATCCCAAGCCGCGCCGCCGAGAAGCTGATCACCACCAGCCCTGGCGTTTGGCCCAGCGCAGCAAGATCAACGAGAGCGAGACCATGATCACCAGCAAGATGATCAAGGCCGGCCAATGCGTGCTGTCGTTGACGATCACGTTCATGCCAAGAACCGACGAGAGAGCGGTCACGGGCAGGGTGACGGCGGCGATCACCGCGAGGCGTTCGGCGGCGATGGTCATCTTGGTGTCGGTCCGGGCCCGGTAGAACTCCGTCACGCCCATCAGGAAGTCGAGCTGGCTGTGGCTGATCGTGCCCACCCGCTCGTACTGGTCGAGCAGGTCGCTGAGCAGCGCCCGGGCCTCCTTGGGCAGGAAGGTCGCGACGGTGAGCGTCCGCTTGCAGATCTCGGCGCTCTGGGTCGCCATGGTGCGGACGGTCAGCAGCTCGTGCCGGGCGGTGAACAGTGCGGTCAGAAAGGCCTGCGGCTCCTCGTTGGCCGCGCCCATCACGCGCTGCTCGAGCAGCCCAACCTGGCGGGCGAGGTCACCGGTCATGGTCTCCTCGTGCCGGATCACCGCCGACACGATCGCGTAGGAGATGGCGAACGGGGAGTCGGCCCGAAAGCGTCCCGACTCGAGCCGGTCGGCCACCCGGCGGGTCTCGCGCAACGCGACCTCGAGCGGCACCACCGGGTTGAGCGGCCCGTGCACCGTGACCAGGTAGCGCGTGCTGATGAACTGGTCGAGCTCGAGGTAGTGCACGTGGCCGGCGGTGCCGATCTCGGGCGCATGCAGGATCAGGTAGAGATGGTCGGCGTAGACGTGGACGCGCGGGGTGTGGTTGCGCTCGCGGGCTGCGGTGATCGCCATCGGGTGGAAGCCGAACTCGTCCCGCAGGAGCCGTTCGGCCTCGTCGCCCCAGGTGGGGAGGTCGAGCCAGAGAAACCCGTCCTCGCGTTGGAGGAGGTCGTGCAGGTCTGCGAGGTCGCGCAAGGCCACCCCGCCCGAGTCGATCCACCGCAGCTCCATACCAGCGCTATCTTGCGCCCACGGCCCCGCGCGACACCAGAGGGGGCCAGCAAACTTCTCCTTCAGAGCAGGTGGCGCAGCAGCCGGGGCAGCTTGGACCAGCCCGGATCCGCCTCGAACGCGACCAGGTCGGCGCCAGCCCGGCCGGCCGTGGGGTGGTCGGCGAACCACGGCGGGGTGGGCCGGGACTGCACCGGCCCGCGCAGCACGACCTTCTCGAAGCCCTGCAACATGTACGAGTTGTGCACCCAGCCCGCCCCGCTCTGGATGTCGGTCAGGGTGGCGCTCGGGTGGCCGCCCCAGGGCAGGGACACCAGGGCGTAGTTGAGCGCCGGCCAGTGGTTGACCGCCACGTTGCCGTAGCGGAGGTCGGTGATCGCCCGGTCCAGCGCCGCTGCCACCGACCGGTCGCGTTCCAGCTCTCCCGGGATCACGATCGCGGCGCTGAGCGTGCCCCAGAGGGTGTCGTTGACGAAGCCGGTCGCCGTGGCGAGGAACTCGACCGGGTCAGTACTGCCGACCGAGGTCTCCGAAAGCAGCGAGCAGAACGGCTCGGTGGTGAAGAGCGGCTCGTCGCGGTCGGCGGCGTCCAGGCCCCGGATGATCCCCCACGGCAGCTGGCCGGCCGCGCAAGCCCCGATCGGCTGCACGGACCGCCCCTCGGTCAAGGTGGCGTAGCGCTGGGCGGCGCCCGGGTAGTAGGCCTTTCGGTTGGGGATCCCGGCCAGGAAGCTGGCCACGAGGTTGAGGAACTCCTCGCGCTGCGGCCACCCGTTCGCGGTGACGACCATCTTGGCCGAGATGCAGTTGCACGACGCGTTGTTGGCGACCATCGTGGCCAGGTAGCGCGCCTGGAAGACCAGGTCGGCGTGCGGGTAGCGGTGCGGCACGACGATGACCGGCGTGACGTTGCCGAGCTCGGAGGTGATGGGGATCTGGAGCAGCGGCTCGTTCGCGGCGCGACGCCGGTCCTGCTCGGGGCCGGGCGGTCCCCAGACGAGCGCGTCGTGGGTCTGCGCCGACCCGGTCAGGTGGACGGCGTCGATCCCGGTGTGCTCGACGAGGTGCCGGCCGACGTCGGCGCCGCCGTAGACGATCCGGAGGAAGCCGGGGACGATCAGCGGGGCGAGCGCCTGCTCCAGCAGCGGACCGACCCACTCGTTGACCGGGTTGATCTTGAGCAGGCAGACCTGGCCCTCGTTGAACATCTTGGTCAGCACGTCCATCGCCGGGATGCTCGAGGCGTTGCCCGCGCCGAGGACCAGGCAGACCCCGCCTTCGGGGCCGCGCTCGGCGTAGAAGGGCGCTTGCGCCTCGTGGGCGGCGGCCGCGTCGACGCCGTCGGGGAACAGTGCGTACGCCGAGATCCCGCGGTAGAGCGCCCGGTCGAAGCCGGTGGCCGGGAACAGGTCCACCTCGAGCCGGCCGTCGGCGCGGATCCGGGCCGCCGTCCCGAGCGCCGGCCGGCCGACCGCGGCCACGGCGTCCAGGCTGTCGGCGAGCAGCCGGAGGTGCCGGACGGTCGGCAGCGGACCCGTCAGCCATTCCTCCGCCGACGTCGACGGCAGGCCCTTGGCCTCGAGCCCCCGAGCCGACCAGGCGGCCGCCACCGCGACCGTGCCGGGCAGGCAGGAGCGCACCAACCTCGCCTTGGCCCTCGGACTCAGGCGGGCGAACGTGCGCGCGTGCTCACGCAGATCGTCGACCGCTCGGTCGAGGTCGTCGGTCGAGGTGGACTGCCCACTCGCCGCGGGCGCACTCATGCTCAGCTGGGCCATCCTTGAGCGTAGGAGCGACCCGCCGCTCACGGCAAGCACTCGGGCGGTCTCCGCTGGTACCGCTGATAAATGCTCCCCAGATGCCTCTCGGAGGGGAACAGGCGGCTCATAGCGGATCTGCGGAGCATCCATCAGCGGCTGACCCGCCACCCCGTCCCGCCCGGACCCGCGAGACCGGCCACACTGACCTCGTGGCAGAGCGGTCCCAGCGGGTACGAGCGCGGCTGCGGTCGAGCCTGCGCCAAGGCCTGTGGTGGGCGTGGCCGTCCTACCCAACCTCGTGGAGCGAGGTGCCGGCCCGGCTACGGCCGGCGACTGCGCAGATCGGCCGGCTGACCATCGCTGCGGTGGTCGCCTACCTGGTCGCCGACCTCGTGAGGCCGGGCATACTCGACCTGACCGCGCCGCTGACAGCCCTGCTGGTGGTGCAGGCCTCGACGGTCGGCACGCTGCAGATGGGTCTCGTCCGGGTCGGCGCGGTGCTCACCGGGGTGCTGGTGGCGGTCGGCCTCGCCAGCACCATCGGGCTGTCGTGGTGGAGTCTCGCGCTGGTGATCACAGCCTCGCTGGTGCTGGCCCGGGTGCTCCGGCTGGGCGACCAGTCGCTGGAGACGCCGATCAGCGCCATGCTCATCCTGGCCGTCTCCGCGCCCGAGATGGCCGCCGAGGGGCGGGTTCTCAACACGCTGATCGGCACGGTGATCGGGATCGGCTTCAGCGTGCTGGTGCCGGTCTCCATCCCCAGCGCGCGAGCGACCAGCGCCGTCCGCCGGGTCGCACACGCCCAGGCGGCGCTGCTGGACGAGGTTGCGCTCACCCTCGCCGACCGGTCCCCGCACCCGGAGGAGGTGGGGGCCTGGATCGAGTGGATCGAGGACATCGACCACGACGTGGACGCCGCAGCGGGCGCGGTCCAGGCGGTCGAGGACAGCCGCCGGCTCAACGCCCGCGCCCTGGCCGCGGCCAAGATCCATCCGGGGCTACGCGCGGCGCTGGACCGGTTCGACTGCTGCCTGGCCGCAGAACGCGCGTTGGTCGTGGTGATCGGCCGCGAGTCCTCCGACGACGGGTCGACCGACACTCCGGCCGACACCGAGCTGCGCCGGGCGTTCGCGGTGGTGCTGGACGACGTGGCGGACGCCGTCCGCGGGTCCGGTGACCTGGTGAGCGCCCAGTTCGGGGGCGCCTCGGTGGACCGCGTCGACGAGATGGTGGCGCGGACCGCCGACGCCGTCCGTGAGACCCGGGCCGTCCTGACCGAGCTGCTGCTGCTCGACGTCGACCCGCGCCGCCAGACCCCGCTGTGGATGCTGCAGGGGTCGGTGCTGGCGGCCGTGGAGCAGATCCTGCTGCAGCTCGACCCCGTCCCCGCTGACCCCCGCCAGCTCGACCCCGCGTTCCTGCAACCCATCACCGCCGCGTGGCTCACCCGTTACCGGGCGTCCGAGGGCGACGACGCCTCCGGCCGCCGACGCGGCCGTCGAGGGTGGTGGGGGCTGGGCCGGGTCTGGCCGCGACCGCCGGCGCCCCCGCGGGACCCACCCGGCTGAGCGGGCCCTTCATCGTGACCGAAAGTCCCGGGCCCGGCCGTCGAAGGGCCTTCCGAGCGGGGACTTCCGGCTGCAGGGCGGGGTCCTTTCTGCTCTGCTGATCCGCCACGGCAGAAACCAGACTCGAGGTATGTCCTCCTCAGCTGCTCGCCGCCCCCGCCTGCTGCAGGCTGGCCTGACCGCCACGCTCGCCGTGGTGGCCACCGCCGCTCCGCTGCTCATCACCTCGGCCAGCGCCACCACAACAACGGCAAGCGCCGCCACGACGACGCCGGCGATGCACGTCTCTCACGGCGCCGGCTCGGTCGGCAGCGCTCGCTACCCGGTGCCCACCGACGCCGTCGTGGTCTCCCCGGCCGGCAGCGACACCAACCCGGGCACCCTGGCCAAGCCGTACCGAACCCTCGCCAAGGCGGTCACCAGGGTCCGTTCGGGCGGCACGGTCGTCCTGCGGGCCGGCTCGTACCACGAGTCGGTCATCGTCCCGCCGAACCACGCGGCCACCATCCAGCCCTACCCGGGCGAGAAGGTCTGGTTCGACGGCACCCGCAAGGTGACCGGGTTCACGAAGAGCGGCAGCGCGTGGGTGGCGCCGTGGAACGTCAGGCTCGACGCCAGCCCGACCTACGTCAAGGGCGCCCCGGACGGCAAGGCCACCGGCTGGCAGTTCGTCAACGCCAAGCACCCGATGGCCGCGCACCCGGACATGGTCTGGCTGGGCACCAAGGAGCTGACCCAGGTCAAGAGCCGCAGCCTGGTGAAGGCTGGCACCTTCTACGTCGACCAGTCCAAGCACCAGCTCGTGCTGGGCAGCAAGCCCACGGCCACGAAGGTACGGGCCTCAGACCTGCAGACCGCTTTCTCCCTGCGGGCGCCGGGCACCGTGCTGCGCGGCTTCGGCATCCGCCGCTACGCCAACTCGGTCTGGCAGCAGGGCGTCGTCACCGCGTACTACCCCACCATGACGCTGGACAACATGACGATCCTCGACAGCGCGACCGGCGGCCTCGGCTTCTACAAGCCCGGCTCGACCGTCAAGAACACCACCGTCGACGGCAGCGGCCAGATCGGCATCCAGGCCAGCTACGCCGACGGGCTCGTCCTCGACAACGTCTCGGTCACCGACAGCAACGACCAGCTGTTCAACCCGGGCCCGAGCGCCGGTGGCGTCAAGATCACCCGGACCCGCGGCGTGACCCTGCGCGACAGCGAGATCCTGCGGACGAAGGGCAACCAGTTCTGGGCTGACGAGTCCACCTACGACATCACCGCGACCGGCAACGAGATCCTGAACGGCACCCGGTACGGCATGCTGCTGGAGATCTCCTCCACCGCCGCGGTCACCGACAACGTCATCGCACACAACGCCTACGACGGCGTGATGGTCACCGACACCGACCACGTCCGGATCTGGAACAACACGATCGTGGCCAACCGTCGCGCCGTCGCCTTCGCTCAGGACTCGCGCCGGATCACCCAGCTGGGCACCGCCGGCCACGACCAGCGCCGCCCCCAGCCCGACCGCAGCATGCCGTGGGTGATCGGTCACAGCTCGGTCAGCAACAACGTGCTGGCTGCCGGCAAGACCGCGAGCACGGTCCTCGCGGTCGAGAGCTTCGAGCACGCCTTCGACGCCGACAAGCTGGACATCACGGTGAACGGCAACGCCTACTCCCAGACCGCCCTCGGCGTCCCGCAGGCCACCGTGGTCTGGGCCCACAAGGGCGCCCAGCCCGACCGGTTCGTCCAGCTGGACCGCTTCCGCGCCGCCACCGGCCAGGAGAAGGCCAGCGTGCACGCCCTGCTCAGCACCCCTGTCGACCGGGCGTACCGGGTCAAGAGCGTGATCAGCGCCAAGTCGGGCACGGTCGCCCAGGCCCTGCCGGCCGACCTGGCCGCCGAGGCCGGCCGCAGCGCCGGGGTCAAGCGGCTCGGCGCCTGGGACCGCCCAGTCTCCTGAGCCCTCTCTCGACCTACCCGACTTGTCAGCGTCTGTGGTCGCCAGAACGACCACCAGCGCCTGACAAGTCGGTGCTAGGTAAGGAGGAAGTCGGCAGGGTGGGAGGTGCTCAGCACCCGGTCGTGGATCTCCTGGGTCAGCGTGACCCCGCCCTCGGCGAGGGCGTCGAGCAGCACCGAACGGGCGGCCGCCACCAAGTCGTGCTCCGGCCGGCCCCCCGTACGGCGGGTGAAGGCGTGCAGCAGGGCCCGACGTCGGCGTAGCCGAACAGCCGCAGCAGCTCCTCGGTCAACGCGGTCTCGGGTCCCAGGCCGAGGTCGGCGTCCACCACCGCCCGAAAGGCGGCGCGGCTGAGGCCGTGGCCCGCGGCCCGCGGCCCAGGATCGTTCCGGTCGCGTCGGCGACTAGGGCGACGGTCGTGGAGCTGCCGGCGTCGAGGCCCAGGTAGGCCGGGGTCATCCGGTCATTCCACACCAGCGCCGTGACCAGTGGCTGGTCTGGCCTCGCTGTCGCGGACCACGCGCCAGGCCCACCAGAGCAGCGGCACCTGCAACGGCAGCCGCAGCACGGTCGCCAGCCGTCGCTTGGGGGTGTTCGCGCGCTGCGCCATGTGCACGTTGCCCGGGAACACGCCGACGAAGAGGGCTGCGGTGGCGAGCCCGCCCAGCCGGCCACCCCGGACCCGACCGCCCACGCCCGCTTCGTCCCCGGCAGCCAGTCCGGCAGTGCCGCGTCGAAGACGTTCGGCCGCACCAGGTGCACCGTCCCGGTGAACGTCAGCAGGGCCGCCAGCCCCAGAGCCGTGCGCGTACCCGGGTTCGTCATCGTCCCAGGAGGTCCTAGTCGTAGCTACTTCGAACGCGCCGACTGCGGTCGCGCTCCTGGGGGGCCCGACCGTCCTAGCCAGCAAGGGCGGCGCCTACACATCAAGACGTCGCCACGGGATGACGTTGTCGCATGTCGCAATTTGCTCAAGAGACGCTCGAGGTAATCCCGCCAATGAACAACACCATGGCGCACGTTCAAGAATTTGTAATCTACGCGAACGCCGTTCGCCCATGAGAGGCTCAATGTGTGGCTGACAACGACACTGACGACCTCGTGCATGCGAGCGGAGCGGGCTGGGTACAGCGTCTGGTGACGCGCACGTTCGAGCAGGGCGTCGGCCCGATCACAGGATCGCGGACCTATGCGGAGGACCGGCTCCGTCGGTGGGGCGACCCGGAGCGCGCTATTAGCCGCATCATTAACGAGTCGACCTTGGCGTCAGGCACCAGCGGCTTCGTCACGGGCGTCGGTGGCCTGATCACTTTGCCGGTCACCCTGCCGGCAAGTCTGGCCGGTGCTCTTGTCATCAACCTCAGGATGGTGGGAGCGATTGCGCACCTTCGTGAGTGGGAGCTCGAAGACCCCCACACGCAGACCGTCGGCATGATGGTGGCCGCTGGAAGCAGCGGACAGGCAGCGCTCTCCGCCCTCGGCGTGAAGGTAGGGACGGAGGTCGGAAAGCAAGCCATTAAGGCGATCCCGATCACGCTGATTCGGGAGCTGAATCGGCGCGCCGGTTTCATGCTGCTCGCCAAGTACGGCACTCAGCGCTCGGCACTGACCCTCGCCAAAGGCGTCCCCCTGCTGGGTGGTTTTGCCTCCGGTGCGATCGACAGCACGCTGACCAGGGCCGTCGGACGAGCCGCCACCACAGCATTCCCGGTCATCGTTGACGACAATCCTCAAGCGGTGACGACCGTTCCTTCCTGACGACCGCTCTGGCGTCAGGCGTCGCCCGTCAGCATCACCGGCCCGGAGCGGCCGTAGTAGCGTCGTGCCTCTCGGGCGAGCAGAAGGGGCATCGACGCCGTTGTGACGAGCAGTTCCCCCACGATCGCCCCGGGCTCGGTGGTCATCGTCCGCGACGAGGAGTGGCTCGTCACCTCGATGGAGACGACTGACGACGCCACCCTGCTGTCGGTCCAAGGGCTGTCCGAGCTGGTCCGCGGCACCAGCGCGACCTTCTACGACAATATCGACCACGTCGAGGTGTCCGACCCGAGGGACGCTCAGCTCGTCGGCGACGACTCCCCCGGTTACCGACGAGCCCGCCTCTGGCTGGAGGCGACGGCACGCAAGACGCCCGTTCCGCTCAGCGATCCGACGCTCACCGTCTCCGCAGAAGCGCTGGCCACACCCCTCGCGTACCAACGGGCTGCCGTGACCAAGGCCCTCGACCCTGACAACTTGCGCCCGAGGATCCTGCTCGCGGACGCCGTCGGACTGGGCAAGACGCTGGAGATCGGGATGATCCTGGCCGAGCTGACCCGGCGCGGACGCGGCGAGCGCATCCTGATCGTCTGCCCACGGCACGTGCTGGAGCAGATGCAGCGTGAGCTCTGGACCCGCTTCGCGCTGCCGTTCGTCCGGCTCGACTCGGTGGGGGTGCAGCGGGTCAAGCAGGTGCTGCCGGCGACCCGCAACCCGTTCACCTACTTCAAGCGGGTCATCATCTCGATCGACACCCTCAAGCAGGGCCGCTTTGCCAGTGACCTGCGCCGGCACCGTTGGGACGCGGTGGTCATCGACGAGTCGCACAACGTCACCAACTCCCAGACCGAGAACAACCGGCTCGCCCGGGTGCTCGCGCCCAACACGGACGCGCTGATCCTGGCCTCCGCCACCCCCCACAACGGGCAGAAGGAGTCCTTCGCCGAGCTCGTCCGGCTGCTGGAACCTACGGCCGTAGACCCGACCGGCGAGCTGATCCACGACGAGGTCGCCCGACTGGTCGTCCGCCGACACCGGCACAGCCCGGAGGTCGCCGACGTGGTGGGCGCCGACTGGGCCGAACGGTGCGAGCCTCAGCATTTTGTCGTCACGCCGTCGCCGGCCGAGGACGCGGTGGCTCGTGAGCTCGACGCGGTCTGGCTGCACCCCGCTGGCGGCCGCGCGCCTTCGGTGGGCGATGGCGCCGGCCTATTCCCGTGGACGCTGGCCAAGGCCTTCCTGTCGTCACCGGCCGCGCTCGCCCAGACCGTCAACGACCGGCGGGCCAAGGCCGTCGGCGAGGAGGCTGTCGCTCTCGATCGGCTGCAGGAGCTCAACGAGGCGTGCCTCACCAGCCGTGGCGGGAAGTACGGCCGGCTGCTGGACTACCTGCGAGAGATCGGGGTCGGGTCCTCGTCGCCGACGCGCGGGGTCGTCTTCGCCGAACGAGTCGCCACGCTCGGCTGGCTGGCCGAACGCCTACGGCACGACCTGCGGCTGCCCGACGACGCGGTGGCGGTGCTCTACGGCGGGCTCGACGACACCACCCAACAGGAGGTGGTGGAGTCGTTCAAGCAGGGCAGCTCACCGACCCGGCTGCTCGTCACCGGCGACGTCGCCTCCGAGGGCGTCAACCTGCACGCGCAGTGCCACGAGCTGATCCACTACGACATCCCGTGGAGCCTGATCCGGATCGAGCAGCGCAACGGGCGGATCGACCGCTACGGCCAGCGGCACTCACCACAGATCACCACTCTGCTGCTGAACCCGTCGACCGAAGGCTTTGCCGGGGACATCCGGGTGCTGGCCCGGCTGCTGGAGAAGGAGGCCCAGGCGCACGCGGCCCTCGGGGACGCCGCCAGCCTGATGGGCCGCTACTCGGTGCGCGCTGAGGAGTCGGAGATCCTGAGCGTGCTGGCCGGGCGGCAGTCCCTCGACGACGTCGTCCGTGACGTCGACACCGCCACCCTCGACGATCCCGTGGCGGCCCTGCTGGCCGAGCTGGCCGCCGTCCAGCCCGCCCAATACTCGCCGGCGTCAGGCCAGCAGCCCGCACCGGCAGCCTCGCTCTACGCCCGACCCGTCGACTTTCTGCGCGACGCACTGGTCGAGGTGTTCACCACTCCGGACGCGGAGCCGTTCGCGGGCGGGGTGCGGTGGCGCGAGCACGCCGACCACGGGCTGGTCTCGCTGATCCCGCCGGTCGACCTGAAGCAGCGGCTGCGCGTACTGCCGCGCGTCTACCTCCGGGAGCGGCGGATCGACGAGGACCTGATGCTGGCCACCACCCAGCTGCGCGGCCGGGCCGCGCTGTCCGAGGCACTCAACGACCCCCGCGGCCACGGCTGGCCCGAAGCCTCCTACCTCGGTCCCCTGCATCCGGTGCTCGAGTGGGCGGCCGACCGCGCCCTGGCCACCCTGTCCCGGCGCCAGCTCTTCGTCGTCCGCGGCGACGTCGCGCACCCCACCGTGCTGCTGCTCGGCACGCTGACCAACCGGCGCGGTCAGGTGGTGGCGGCGGGCTACCTGGCCGTCGAGTTCCCCAACCCGGCCGTGACCACGTTTGCCCCGACCACCGCGTATGCCTCGGTGGCCGAGCTCGCCGAGACGGTCGGCTTCCGCGCCGGCCAGCACAACCCGGGTGCCGTCGCCGACCCCGAGCGCTTCGCCCCGCTGCTCGTGGCCGCCGTCGGAGCCGGCGAGCAGCAGCTCGAGCAGCTCTTTCACGAGGCCGACAGCGCAGCACGTGCGCGGCTCACCGCCTGGCAGCAGCGGGCCGGCGCCTGGGCGCAGGAAGCGGACGCCCTGGTCCAGCGCAGCAGCCTGCGCCAGCACCGCGGCAGCGTCGCCGAGGAGGAACGGCTGGTCGCCGAACTGACCCCAGACCGCCGCCTCGTCCGACCGCTGCTCGTCGTCGTCCCGGAGGACGAGCAGTGAGCACGCCGGAGACCCCGCCCGAGGCGGAGGCCAGCGTAGACGCCCTGGTCGTCGTCGGTGAGTGGATCAGCGAGCACTACTTCACCGCCGACACCAAGGGCGAGTCCTTCGGTGCCCGGGTCGGCGAACGCCGCCGCGCCTGGGACGCTGCGGAGGCACCGACCGCCCGGTCCCGGTTCCTGGCCGGACGGTCCGACCTGGCGGCCGGCCTCGCGGCGTGCCACACCGACGACGCTCCCCCCACCGACGTCATCGCGGCGGTGTACGCCGACGTCCGCACGATCCTCGGCTACGACACCGGGGAGTACCGCGTCCGCCGCCAGGGCCCGGCGCTTCTGTACGGCACGCCCGGGGTGGTCGGCGAGCCGCTGGTCATCGTGCAGGCCAGGCCGCTGGAGGCCGTGGAGGACCTGCTCGACCGGCACGCCGACACGTTGCTGACGCCGTACCCGCTCGACCCCGACCAGCTCGACCCTGACCAGAGCAAGACCGGCGAGACCCTCCTCTCCGCCGCCGCGCTGCTGTTCCGGCTGTTCCTGGCCGACGACGGTCCGACGTTCGCTCTGGTTCAGGCCGGCCGCTGGCTGTTCGTCACCGACGAGAGCCGGTGGGCCGAAGGCCGCTACCTCGCCGTCGACCTGCAGGCCGTCCTCGCCCGCCACGAGACCCGGCGCGGCGGTGAGATCGACCGCGCCCTGACCTGCGTCGAGGCCACCTCACTCGCTCCCGACGCCGACGGCGCGATCTGGTGGAGCGGCGTTCTCACCGACTCGGTCAAGCATTCGGTCGGGGTCAGCAAGGACCTGCGCGAGGGCGTCCGACGCTCGATCGAGGTGATCGCGAACGACGTCGTCGCCCGCCGCGCCGAGCAGGGGCTCGACCCGCTGCCGGCCGACCAGGCTCAAACGTTGGCCGTCCAAGCCCTGCGCTTCCTCTACCGCATCCTCTTCCTGCTGTACGCCGAGGCCTCGCCCGAGCTCGGGGTCCTGCCCACCGGCGTGCCCGAGTACGAGCAGGGCTACAGCCTGGACCGGCTGCGCGAGCTGGTGCTGACCGAGCCGGCCACCCCGCAGGCGCGCGCCGGTACCCACCTGTACGCCTCATTGACGCTGCTCTTCGAGCTGGTGGACGGCCGCCGACCCGCAGGTGGCCTGGAGATCTCTCCGCTGCGCGCGGACCTGTTCCGACCCGAGGCCACCGCCCTGATCGACGCGGTCGGGCTGAGTAACCTGGCGATGCAGCGGGTGCTGGAGTCGTTGCTGCTGACCAAGAAGACCTCGGGCCGCGGCGGACCGCGCGGACGCCAGCGCGGCTTCATCTCCTACGTCGACCTGGGGATCAACCAGCTCGGGGCGGTGTACGAGGGCCTGATGTCCTACACCGGCATCTTCGCCGCCGAGGACCTCTACGAGGTGGCCCGGGACGGCAACGCCGAGAAGGGCTCCTGGGTGGTGCCGGTCGACCGGGCCGATGCCGTCGCCGCCAAGGACTTCGTCCGCGAGGAGGACCCGGACACCGGCGAGCGCCGGCCGGTGCTGCACTCACGCGGCACCTTCGTCTTTCGGCTGTCCGGGCGGGAACGCCAGCAGTCGGCGTCCTTCTACACCCCAGAGGTGCTCACCCGCTTCACCGTCGGCCAGGCACTGGAGGAGCTGCTCGATCCGGACGGCCGGGTCATGACGGCGGCGGAGGTCCTGCGATTGACCGTGTGCGAACCGGCGCTCGGCTCCGGCGCCTTCGCCATCGAGGCCGTCCGGCAGCTGGCCGCGCAGTACCTGACCCGGCGCCAAGCCGAGACCGGTGAGCAGATCCCGGCCGAGGACTACCCGCAGGAGCTGCAGCGGGTCAAGGCCTATCTCGCGCTGCACCAGGTCTACGGCGTCGACCTGAACGCCACGGCCGTCGAGCTGGCCGAGATCTCGCTCTGGCTGGACACGATGGCTAGCGGTCTGCAGGCGCCCTGGTTCGGGCTGCGGCTGCGTCGCGGCAACTCCCTGGTCGGCGCCCGGCACGCCGTCTACTCCCGGGCCGCGGTGAACGACCGCTCGTGGCTGACGACACCGCCGGCCGATGTACCCCTCACCGACCTGGCCGTAGCGACCGATCCGGACCAGGCGTCCGGCGTGCCGGGCGGCCGGGTGCACCACTTCGTGCTGCCCGCAGCCGGCTGGGGCGCGACCGCCGAGGCGAAGGAGGCCCGGGAGCTGGCCCCTGAGGTGACCGCGCTGGTGCGGCGCTGGCGCCGGACGATCCGCAAGACCCCGACGAAGGTCCAGCTGGATCGGCTGGTCGACCTGAGCCGGCGGGCCGAGGTGCTGTGGCAGCTGGCGCTGCGGCGGCTGCGGATCGCCGAGGCGGAGTCGCGCCGCGACCTCGCGGTCTGGGGGCGCGATCTCGAGCCGCACGGCAGCCAGGTGTCGCGGGAGGCGATCGAGGCGTCGCTGGCCGACCCGAACGGCGCTTACCGGCGGCTGCGCCGGGTGATGGACGCCTGGTGTGCGCTCTGGTTCTGGCCGGTGCATGGCTCTCAGCGCGAGGCCGCCACCCGGGTGGACCCGCCCAGCCTGGAGCAGTGGGTCGAGGCACTTCAGGGCCTGCTGGGTCGGGACCCGCAGCGGCTGCGCCGGACGAACCAGGACACTCTGGCTGCCAGCGGCGACTGGGAGGCGTTGGCCCAGGCCGAGGCCGACGACCTCGCCTTCGCCCACGCTCAACCAGTCGAGCAGGTGCTCGCCGCCCACCCGTGGCTGGGTGTCTGCGCCGAGGTGGCCGAGCGGCAGGGCTTCTACCACTGGGAGCTCGACTTCGCCACGGTGTTCAGCCGAGGCGGCTTCGACCTCCAGCTGGGCAACCCGCCCTGGGTACGGCCGACGACTGACATCGACGCCCTGCTGGCTGAAGGCGACCCGTGGTGGCAGCTCGCGCTGAAGCCGAGCGAGATCGAGCGGGCCGAGCAGCGCAAGCGAACACTCGACCTGCCTGGGGTCGTGGACCTGGTCATCGCCGGCGTGACCGACGTCGCCGGGCTCTCGGAGTTCGTCGGGTCGCCGGTCGACTATCCGCTGCTCGCGGGCACCCAGCCCGACCTCTACCGCTGCTTCATGAGCCAGGTCTGGCGACACATCAGCCCGGGCGGAGCATCGGTGCTGATCCACTACGAGACCCACTTCACCGACGAGCGGGCTGGGGCTTTTCGGGCCGCGAGCTACCGCCAGCTGCGTCGGCACTGGGAGTTCATCAACGAGCTCTTGCTCTTCGATATTCAAGACCAAAAGCACTGGGGGGTCAGCGTCTTCGGATCGGAGCGCGATCCCGCTTTTCTCCAGGCCACGTCGCTCTACCACCCCGACACGGTGGCGCGCTCGCTGCGGCACGACGGCAGTGGACCCGAGCCCGGCTTCAAGGACCCGGATGGTCATTGGGATCTGCGGCCCCATCGAAGCCGGATCGTCCGGGTTACTCCCGAGGTGCTGCGGACCTGGCACGAGGTGCTGGAGACCGAGGCCGTGCCGGTCGAGCAGACCCGAATGCTCTACACCGTCAACCGGTCGGTCGCCCACGTGTTGTCGGTGCTGGCCGCGTCCCCCCGGCTCCGTGACCTCGGACTGCAGTTCTCGGCCGGCTGGCACGAGAAGAACGACCGTCAAGCGGGCCGGTTCGTCCAGCAGTGGGGCACGCCGGTCGACTTGCGCGAGGTGATCCTTCAAGGACCGCACCTCTTCGTCAACACCCCGCTCTACAAGCAGCCGAACGCGACGATGCGGCACCACCTGGATTGGACCGCGACGGACCTCGAGCAGCTGGCCCCGGACGCTGTCCCGGTCACGGCCTACAAGCCCGCCGGCAGCCGCGCCCGCTACGACGCCGACTACACCCACTGGGACGGCACCGCCGCCCGGGACCACTACCGCGTGGCCTGGCGCCGCATGGCGGCCAATACTGGTGCTCGGACCCTGCTGGCGGCGGTAATTCCCCCTGGCGCCGCGCACGTGAATGCCGTCGCATCGGCCGCGTCGAGCAACGGACGACCTGAGCACATTGTCGACTTGCAGACCATGTTGTCGACTGTGCTGGCCGACTTCGCGGTCCGGAGCGCACCCAAGGGTGACATCTATCCGGTGACGGTCGCACGGCTGCCCCGGCCGCATACCGGCCATGCCCTGCTACCGGCCACACGGCTGCGCACCCTCCGCCTCAACTGCGTCACCGACGCGTACGCCAACCTTTGGCACGACTGCTACGACCCGGCCTTGGCCGCCGACGCGTGGACCGACGATCGGCCCCGCCCCAACCAGCCAGCGCTGGGCGACATCGGCCCGCACTGGACCCCCGCCACCCCCTTGCGCATCGCAGCGGACCGGCGGCAGGCGCAGGTGGAGATCGACGCGCTGGTGGCCCTGATGCTCGGGGTCAGCGCCGACGAGCTGTGCACCGTCTACCGCACCCAGTTCGCCGTCCTCTACGGCTACGACCACGACGAGTACACCTTCGACGCGCTCGGTCGGATCGTGCCCAACGCCGTCCTCAAGGTCTGGCGCGCGAAGGGCGAACGGATCAGCGCCGACGAGCGCACGCACACCAACGGCGCCGGCTTCACCTACGCATACGAACTGCCATACGGCATCCTCGACCGCGAGGCCGACCTGCGCCGGGCGTACGCGGAATTCGAGCGTCGTTGGCCGAGCGGACGGAGGTGACCGGCCAGCCGTCCAGACCAAGATCATTACGACTTACCGGAAAGGCTGAGGCTATCGCCAGCCTGCCCAAATCACCTGAACGGTTCGAAACCGATTCGAAAGCAGGGGATCGGCTCGCATCCCCCCAAACCGTCCGCCCATTCCACCCCGACTCTGGCCAAGTCGGACGGCAATGGCAGGCTGATCAGCGCTTTCCTTAGCCTCTGGGATATCTGACACGCCGGCCTGCGGGACTCTGGACTTACGCCGAACGGCAGGCCCGATATCTAGTCCTATTCTCAGAGCGTGTCCACCAGTTTCTGGACTGACTCCACGCAGTTCTGCAAATACTCAGCCTTTACCCGGACTCGCTTACCCATGACCTCCTTGCGACCGGCAGTCTGCGCGTAGAAGGGACAGCCGCGCGCGAAGGACACGACGCCCGCGGTCTGGAAGTCCCGGATCTCCACCATCACGTCCTGCGTCTGCGCCGCCGAGAACATGCCGGGGTTCTGAGCGAGGAGATTCTGTACGTCGGTGTCGATCGAACTGAGTACTGCAGTGTAGGCGGAGGCCGACACGACGTACTGCGTCAGGCGGTTCTTCGCGATCACGTGGACCTTCGCCAGCTCTCGACCCTCCGCCTGCAACCTCGTCGCGAACGCGTACTGCGTGTAAATCGCCGACGGCAACCTCAGCCCATAGATGAGCGAAAAGGCGTTCTGGATCGCGCGCCGCGACGAGTCGTCAGCCATGACCGGAAGCACCAGGCGATCGGCGCTGGCGAGCGCAATCTGGGTGTACATCGAGAAGGAGGGGTTGGCGTCGATGAAGATCGTGTCGTACTCGTCCCCGATAGCAGCGACCAGGTCGCGAATCCAGTCGATCACGCGCAGCCACGGTGAGGTGCTGGGGATCTGGTTGTTGGCCAGCGTGGACACCGCGTTGCTCTGCAACTCGAGGATGGGGTCCCCCGCGATGAGGTCGATGTTCTCAGGGATCATGGTGTTGTAGTCCACGGGGCGGCAGGTGTACGCCTTCGGGTCGATGACGGGCGGGGTATAGGGGTTCGGCAGGCGCAGCTCGAAGTAGCCGCCGATTGTCCGACGCGTCGGTTCGCTCTGTCGGGCGAGCAGAACGTCGCTTCCCTTCCCTGTGAGTCCGCCGAGGAGCAGCTCGGACAAGTTCGCCTGAGGGCAGACGTCAATCGCCAGGATGCGCTTGTCGGGGTTCTGGTAGGCGTAGAACGTGAGGGCCTGGAAGCAGAGGCTCGTCTTCCCGGTCCCCCCCTTGTTGTTCCAGAACGCGTACTTCATCGGCATGGCGATACCTCCAGTGAGGACAATTTGGACGAGGCCAACGTACCATCTGGACGTAGATCGTGGCCCGTTAGGCCGCCATCGCCTCGCCTCTCAATTCGGAGCGCGCTCGGCGCTCGTCCGGTTCGACGGACGGGTTGTCGAGGCACCGTCCGGCGCCGGACGTGCGGTCGCCGGGCACGCGGGAAACGACGGCTGGTGACGGCCGGCGGCTCAAGGATCTGCGCCACGCCTCCCGCCATCCGGCGGAGAGTCACCGTGACCCAGATTCGCGTACTGTTCTTGGTATGCAACATTGATTTGATTCATTGCAAGCATGAAGCCAAGGCTGCCCTACGACTACTAGCCGAGATCACGGCTTACCAGTGGGGCATGGTGACCACCGCTCAAGCCAGCACCCTCGACATCACGCGGGTTGACCTCTCGCGGCTCGTTGACGGCGGGCACCTCAAGCGGCTCGCCCACGGGGTCTACATGCACTCCGGTACCCCCGGGCGACCCGTTCGATGACCTACGTGCCGCCTGGCTCAGCACTGATCCGGCAAAGCTGGGCGAGGAACGGATGCGCGACCGCTCAAACGAGGTCGTCGTCGCCGGCGTCTCCGCCGCTCACCTGCACCACATCGGCGACCTGTGGGCCAGCCGGCACGAGTTCGTCGCACCGAGGCGGCGACAGAGCCAGCGGACGGAGATTCGCTATCGGCAACGAGTCCTTCACTCACGGGATGTGACGCTCGTCGGGGGACTGCCGGCGATGACGATGGAGCGGACTGTCGCTGACCTCGTCGAAGAGGTGGATGACCTCAGCCTCGTCGCTGATGTCCTGGGCTATGCATCGCGCAAGGGCAGCCTCGACCTTCGCCGACTCGAGGAACTGCTCGCACCACTCGCCGGGCGGCACGGGCTTCCGAAGGACGACGGACTAGCGTTCCTCGATCAGCTTATGGAGATCGCCGGCCTGGACGCAGACACCGCCCTCGGCCCACGCGTTGCCGAAAGGTTCTGCGGTGACCCTAGCAAGGCTGGAATCAATCGTCTGATGATGACTCCCGAGATACAGAAAACCATGCGCCCGGTCCAAAAGAAGATGGCCGCGACGCTCCACCAAGCTCTGGCGCCCAGGCTGTCCAACTGGGTGAGACCATCCGAGCCGGGCTCATAGAGAGACCAGGCGTTGACGAGCTTGCCAGAACTCTCTCTGAGCAGCTCACGAGCAGCGACGTCATGACTGTAGTAACCCGGGCGTACGGAAAACTCTGAGCGATGCCATCGCGCTCAATCGCGGAACACTCAATAGCACCCGCGAGGCGCAGCGGACGGACGTGGATGACTGACGACGCCATCTACCCGACGGCCGCAGGCGTCGAGGCGGCGATCAAAGACGCTGCGAGAAAAGCGTCGGCCGCCGGTCCGTCACTGAACGTCAACCAGCGGATATCACTGGAATACTTCCACCGCTTTCTCAGCCGCGTGTTCTCCGGAGGCGACGACTCCGAGTGGATACTCAAGGGCCGGATGGGTATCCTTGCTCGCGTACCGTCGACCCGAACGACCCGTGACATCGATCTGTATCGCCAGCAGCACACCCTTGCGCAAGCCCTCGATGACCTGATTCGTCTGGCCGCGATCGACCTCGAGACCACTTCAGGTTTGAGTACGCCAGCCACACCAGCTCGATTGACGACAACACGCAGCCCTACACCGACGGTTGTCGGGTGACGTTCGCGATCTACATCGGCCTGAGCGGGAGAGGAGCGCTTCAGGTCGATCTGGCGGTGGGTGTAGGCGTCACCGGCGAGATCACGACGGCCAGTCCCGGGGGTGCACTGGACCTGCCGCGACTGGCGACCCATCCATATCGCCTCTACCCGGTCATCGACCAGATCGCCGACAAGGTTTGCGCGACGATGACAACGTACGGTGAGCGACCCTCCAGCCGGGAGAAGGACCTCGTTGACCTCGTCGTGTTCGCGACAACTCACGACATTGACGGCTCCGCTCTCAGACGCGCGATCGCCATCGAGGCGCGTCGGCGTCAGATAGACCTCCCCGCCCACTTCGCGGTCCCGGCTTCCTGGGGAGCCGGCTACGGCAAGCTCAGCAACTCTTTGCCTACTGCGCCGGCTACCGCACTGTCGACCTGGCCAGCGCTATCGTCCGACGGCTGATTGAGCCGGCGCTGGGCAGCGATGCCGACGGTAAAGCCTGGTCGCATGTGCACCTCGCCTGGTCGTAACGCGTCGACCGGGTTTCGTCATGGTGAACGACGACCGGACGGCGCCTTCCGAAAGTGCGGCCGACCGGCCCTAATCTAGCCCTAATCTGGCTCTTCGTTACCTGCGGTGGGGGCGGTTGTGATACGCCGGTGGAGCTGGTTGCGGTGAGGTGAGGTCAGGGTCGGGGTCCTCAGGATCGGTAGCGACCAAGCAAGCCTCTTCCGCAAGGACCCCGACCCAGCGCATCAATTCCCACCGGCGTGTCACGCCCGCCTCACCGCAGGTACGAAGAGCCCCTTTAGTCGAACCGACCGACCATCGCTCGGATGCCTCGGCTCAGCCACCGCCAGCCAAGCAGAAGAACGACCCAGGCGAGGTAAAGCTCAGCCATATCGCTTGTGTATCCGCTGCTCGGATCGGTAAGCCCGGCGATTAGTACAATGGTTCCAGCAATCCCGGCCATCACGCTCAGGATTGTGCAGGCAAGGGCCACAGGCACCCAGAGTCCAGTAAGGGCGCCGTAGCGAGCGTTTCCCGTCACGCCGCTAGCAAGCGCGCCGAAGAACGTTAGCGTCACCACGAGGACGACGGCAACGGTCGGACGATTCCAAAGGGAATAGTTAATCGCGGTTGATAGCACATCTCCGGTTCGGTAAAAGCTCCCATATGCCGGACCGCCCGGAGCGAGCATCAACTGTGCGAGTTGCGATATAGCAAAACTCGTTGCAATTAGGCACCCACCTAGAGTTGAGAACCGAACGACACGACGGAGAAGAGCGCTCGTTCCCGATCGCACCGCTGTTCGGACCTCACCGATCGCTGTACGCGTGTACCCAAGCACGCTCCTTCCAAGACCAAACCATGAATACATCGCCAGGACCGTTGCGACCGCGAGAATTAGGAGCGACGGTAAGCCGAGCCAGAGGAGAATCGAGGTGAGGGCAGACGACGTGTCGGGTATGGGGCTATTCACCTTGACGTAGCTGAATTCTGTCGCGGCCGAGCTGCGAGATCTACCTGCCGTCGTCATGACGACGACTTTCACTCTAGCTGCCGCGTGCGGCGGACTCTTGACCATCAGCTCGGTCGCCGAAACCCGGGTCAAGGAAGTGCCCGCAACGTCGCCGAAAATAACCTTCGTCGTTCCCTTGAGATGGCTGCCGGTAATTGTCACGGTCGTTCCACCCACCTCGGAACCACGCTTCGGAGACATGGTGGTCACAGTGGGAGGCAAGGCCGCGGCCGCTGAACCCGCGACCCCCACAGAGAGCAGGCAGCTCAGCAATACAAGGACGATCAGTACCTTCGGCCGCATCGTCGTCTCTTTTCCCCCGCGGAAGCCTAAGCCAGTGGCGCGATGCAATTGTAGCGTGCGCGGCCGCGCCGCGGAATCGGCTTGATTGCTTGCCTCCACGCTCGGAGTCTTGTCAGGTGGGCAAGCGCGGCATTGCGCAGGTGGATCGATGATTTCGAGCGTGCGCCGTCAGATCAGCTCAGGCACGCGATCGCCATTAGAGGCGCGTCGGCGTCGGATGGAGTTCCCCAACCGCTTCGCCGTACCGGTCCTGGGAGCCGGGGACGCCAGAGCCAACAGGTCGGCGCTTGGCTGCACCGAGTACCGAACTATTGACGAGCAGCGCGGTGGTCGGGCGGCAGATCGATCCGGCGCTGGGAAAGCGGTGCGGAGGGCAATGCCTGGTTGTAATTACCCCTCGCCTAGCTAGTCGTCACACTTCGTCAGGGTCATGATCAGGACTGCGGTCGGTGCCGCCGCTCCGCCCGATGTCGCCACCCAGGCTTGGTCAGACGCGAGACTGACCGGTTCGAGGTCCGTCTGACCGGACCAGCAGTGACGACGCCGTTACATTTGACCCTCAACGTCAATGACGAAACTACACGCATGGAGGTTTGGTGCACATCGGTCCGGTTGCTGCGGACGAGAAGCACCTGACGCCTGCGTGGCTCCGATGCTCCAAGGTCGACCGATGGGCCCGCTGGGGTAGTGCCGAAGGACTGACCACGTGAGCGAGCTACTGCCCACCGTCCAGGCGCTCGACCTGCAGGACGGGCTGGTCGACTTCCTGACGACGACCTTCGCCCTGGTCGACGCCGACGCCCGGGCCGCGCTGGAGGACTTCCTGCGGCACGTGACCGAGGGCATCTTCAAGGGCCCGTACGTGCGCCTCCGGCTGCCCTTCCGGCCGGCTGGGCCCGGCTGGCGTGATCCGCTGGACTGGGCGCCGGAAGGCTTCGTCCCGTACGGCCACCAGGCCGCAGCGTTCGCCCGGCTCAGCAGCAAGCTGACCGCGCCGGAGCCCACGCTCGTCACCACCGGAACCGGCTCCGGCAAGACCGAGGCGTTCCTCTACCCCCTGATCGACCACGTGCTGCGGGCGCGGGCAGCGGGAGTGACTGGGACCAAGGCACTGGTGCTCTACCCGATGAACGCGCTGGCTACCGACCAGGCCGGACGCCTCGCCGCTC
This sequence comes from uncultured Friedmanniella sp., assembly GCF_964244005.1. Classification (GTDB taxonomy): domain Bacteria; phylum Actinomycetota; class Actinomycetes; order Propionibacteriales; family Propionibacteriaceae; genus Microlunatus. The sequence continues at coordinate 80,544 of NZ_CAXTHG010000006.1, forward strand.
TGCTCGCAGCCGACCCCCGACTGGCTGCCGTCACCGCCGCCCTCTTCATCGGTGACTCCGGGCCCGATCGCACGATGGTGACCAGCGAGAGCTTGATCACCGACCGCGGGATCATCCGCGACACCGCCCCCGACATCGTGCTCACCAACTACAAGATGCTCGACCAGCTGCTGCTGCGGCATGAGGACCAGGCGCTGTGGCAGCAGAGCGCGGACAGCCTGACCTACGTGGTGCTGGACGAGTTCCACACCTACGACGGCGCCCAAGGCACGGATGTGGCCATGCTGCTCCGGCGGCTGGCGCTGGCCCTCGAGCACGGACGTGACGCCGACGATCCGCGCAACGATGAACCGCTCGCCGGTCTGGTCCCCGTGGCGACCTCCGCCACGCTCGGCGACGCGGGCGATCCGGCGGCGATGATTTCCTTCGCGACCACGGTGTTCGGCGTGCCCTTCGACCGCTCGTGCGTGGTCACCGAATCCCGACGCACCGCCGAGGAGTGGAGCGACGGCGCGTCGACGCGGGTGGCCGCGGCAGCCCTGAGCCCGACTCCATTGGCCGGAGCCGCGGTCGCGGAACTGAACCGGGCGTGCGCGGCCACCGAGGCCGACGGCGCTGCCCTCGCCCAGGTCGTGCTGGAGCACCTCTACGGCCAGCCGTCGGCCGACCTCGCCCGGCTGCCGACCAGCGACCTGGTCCGCGGCCATCCCCAGCTCGCCACGCTGGTCGCCGCAGCTGCCAAGCCCCGAAGCCTGGACGACCTGGCCGCTGCCGTTCTGGGCAGCGACGAGGACCCGGCCGAGGCGCAGCTCTTCGTCAGCTTCCTGATCGCCTGCCTGAGCCACGTCCGGGCCACCACGGGTCGCGACGAGATCAGCGTGGACACCCACCTGTGGGTGCGGGAGCTGACCCGGATAGATCGGGTGGCGGCCGGCCTGCCGGCGTACCGGTGGAGCGACGACGGCGGCGTGAGCGCCAGCGACCTCCTCGGCGCCGCTGCCGAGCGACCCACCTTTCCAGCCGTCTACTGCCGGCACTGTGGCCGTTCCGGCTGGGGGGTCGAGCTGGCGCCGACCGGGAGCGGGCTCGCCGCCGACGACCGTGACATCCGTGGCCACCACGCCGCCGGCGAGGGCCGGTTCCGCGCCCTGCTGCACGCTCCCCAAGAAGCGGCTGCCGAGGCGGCCGCCGAAGGAATGGCCTGGCTGAACACCCGGACTCGCGAGCTCAGCCCGCATGAGCCGGCGGCGGCCGATGACGACCTGCGTGAGGGCTGGCTACTACCGGTGCTGACCCTGGTCCACGATCCCGAGGAAGAGTCGCGCCGCGACCGGTGCCCGGCCTGCGACCAGCCCGACGGCATCCGCTTCCTCGGCTCAGCCATCGCCACCTTGTTGTCGGTGAGCCTCTCATCGCTCTTCGGGGCGCCGCACCTGGACCGTCGGGAAAAGAAGGCCCTTGTCTTCACCGACAGCGTTCAAGACGCGGCTCACCGCGCCGGCTTCGTGGAGAGCCGGTCGTACACCCTGACCCTGCGGGCCGCCATCCGAGCCGCCACCGCCTCCGAGCCGACCACGCTGCCCCAGCTGGTCGACACGATCATCGCCCAGGCCGGCGACGACCCGTCCCGCCGCTACCGACTCCTGGCCCCCGACCTGATCGGCCGTCAAGGGTTCGACCCGTTCTGGCAGGTGAAGAGCCAGCAGTCCATCCCCGAGCGGACGCGCGACGACGTACGGCTGCGGCTGCTGTTCGATCTGGCGTGTGAGTTCGGCGTTCAGTCGCGCATCGGCCGCACCCTGGAGGTGACCGGCTCGGTCGTCGCCGAGGTGGACGCCGGGCCGGCCGACCAGCTCGCGGCGGCCGGACGCGGCACCCTTGAGGAAGCGGGCTACCAGGGCACCCTGCTGACGGCAGCCGATGACACAGCCGTCACCGCCTGGGTTAGGGGGACGTTGGAGCACCTGCGGACCCAAGGGGCAATCTTCCATCAGTGGCTCGGGGGCTACCTCGACGAGGACGGCAGCCGCTACCGGATCTGGGGCGGACGAGCCCGCGAGCACGGGATGCCCGCCTTTCCCACCGGTCGGACGGCTCCCGCCTTCCCCAGGATCGGGCCACGACTGGAACGCGGCGACCCGCTGCTGGACGCGGTGACCAGCCCACAGAGCTGGTACGCCCGCTGGACCGCCCGGGTGCTCGACGTACCTCCCGGGCACGGCGCCCGGCTGGCCCGGGCGTTGCTGGAGCGGCTGCACCGCGACGGCATCCTGCAGGCTCACACCACCCGCAGCCAGGCGACCGTCTACTCCATCCCCGCGGACCGGGTGCTGGTGGCGAGCGCCGAGGTCGACGGGACGGGCCCCGATGCCTCCAGCGGCGACCACCGCCTCGTCTGCTCCCTGTGCCGGACCGAGCAGGCCGGCAGCGCGGCGGTGGTCCGCCAGCTGCGCGGCGCGCCCTGCCTACTGGTGCGCTGCGGCGGCCGGCTGGTCGAGGCGCCTGTCACCGACAACTACTACCGCCGGCTCTACGCCGCCAGCGATCCCCAGCGGATCGTCGCCCGGGAACACTCGGCCATGCTCGAGCCCGGCGTCCGGCTGGCGTACGAGACGGGCTTCAAGGCCGGCGGCGCTGACCCGAGCGCGCCGAACGTGCTGGTAGCGACGCCGACGCTGGAGATGGGCATCGACATCGGCGACCTGTCCTCGGTGCTGCTCGCGTCGCTGCCCCGGCACGTCGCGTCCTACCTGCAGCGCATCGGGCGGGCCGGCCGGCTCACGGGCAACAGCCTCAACCTCGCCTTCGTGACCGGACGCGGCCAGCACCTGCCTCAGCTCGGCGACCCGCTGTCCATGATCGACGGCCCCGTCCGCCCCCCGGCCACCTACCTGGACGCGGAGGAGATCCTGCGCCGCCAGTACCTGGCCTCGCTGGTCGACGACTTCGCCCGCGACGACGACCGGCCGCACCCGCGGACGGCGCCGTTCGCGCTCGGCTCCGCCGACCCGGGCTCGTTCCTGGGCGAGCTGACCCACTACGCCGAGACCGACTCGGATCGCCTGCTCGACCGATTCCTGCGCCGGTTCCCCCAGCTGACCGACGAATCCGCGGCTTCGCTGCGGAGCTGGGCGGTGGCGGACGGCACCCGGGGTAACAGCGGCCTGGCCCGCCAGGTGGAGGACGCCTCCTTCCGCTGGCGCACCGCCGTGGCCGGGCTCGACGACCGTGAGGTGGCGATCCGGGCTGCCCTACCGGAGCTGGAGCAACGCGAGCACTCCCCGGCGGCCACCGAGGACGACGAGCGCGCCGCCCGCGCCGCCCGCAGCGCGCTCCGCCAGACCGGTGCAGCACTGGGGGTGCTGCGTGGGCGGTACTGGGTGGGTGTGCTCGAGGAGTACGGTCTGCTGCCCAACTACACCCTGCTCGACGACAGCGTCACCCTCGACGTCGCGCTGAGCTGGCTCGACCCCGAGACCCAGCAGTACGACTCGATGACCAGCAGCCACCAGCGCAGCTCGGCGGTGGCCCTGAGCGAGTTCGCTCCCGGCGCCACCTTCTACGCCCGTGGCCTGGAGATCGACATCGACGCCCTCGACCTCGGCGTCGACGGCGGCGCGGTCACCCGCTGGTCCTTCTGTGCCGCCTGCGGCTTCGCGGCGCCGACCGAGACGGTCGCGAGCGCCTGCCCGCGCTGCAGCAGCACCAGCGTCACCGACGTCCAGCAGCGGTTCGACGCCGTCGAGCTGACCCGCGTCTCTGCCCAGGCGCACCGCGACGAGGCCCGGATCAGCGACCGCAGCGACGAGCGCCGCCGGGCGCGGTTCACCGTGCTCACCGCGGTCGACGCCGACCCCGACGGGCTCGCCGGGCAGTGGTTCGTCGACGGGTACGCCTTCGGCGCCCGCTACTTCCGGTCGCTGACGATCCGGTGGCTGAACGTCGGACCGAGGGTCGGCTTCGGCACCCCGCGGACCATCGCCGGCGACCGTCAGCCCGGCAACCTCTTCCGGGTCTGCGCCGGCTGCGGGGTGCTCGACCGCGCCAGCCGCGCCAACCGGCCCGACGAGCACCGCGCCTGGTGCCGCTACCGCACCTCGACCGACGAGCACACCGAGACCGTGCTGCTCACCCGCACCCTGGTGACGCAGGGGGTCGTCATCCCGCTGCCCTGGTCGGTGAGCCTGGGCGACGCGTTCGCGCTGCCCAGCCTCGCCGCGGCCCTGCTGCTCGGCCTGCGCGAGAGCTTTGGCGGCTCCCCCGACCACATCCGTGTCGTCCCGACCATCGACCCCGTGCTCGGCGGGGACAACCGGGAGGCGCTGCTGCTGCACGACCAGGTCCGGGGCGGTACCGGCTACCTGGCCGAGCTGGCCGTACCCGAACGGGTCTGGGCGCTGCTGCGGAAGGCCTGGCAGGTGGTGGCCGCCTGTCCGTGCGCCGGCGAGGGCCGGCTCGCCTGCCACCGCTGCCTGCTGCCCTTCGCGCCCGCCGGACGACCCGACGCCGTGTCGCGGGCCGCGGCAGAGCGACACCTGCGGGCGATCCTGAACGGCGGCTCCGGACGCGACGAGCCGCCGGAGACGATGACCTGGGTGTGCACCACCGAGGCTCCCGCGCCAGCCAGCTCCTGGGAGTCTCACCTGGAACAGCACTTCCGCGAAGCCTTTCTCCAGCTGGTCCGCGAACTCTCCGGGACGGTGACGGAGCAGCCCGACGCGTACGGCAACACCCTGCACGTCACGTTCCACGGCACCGGTGGCGGGCGGACGTGGCTGCTCGAACCTCAGGTGACGATCGGGCAGGCGCGCCCGGACTTCGTGCTGCGGAGCACCGACACGCAGCTGCCGTCGGTCGTCATCTTCACCGACGGGTACGCGTTCCACGCCGCTCCCGACCGGGACCTCGGCGCCGACGCCCGGCTGCGTAGCGACCTAACGGCGGCCGGTCACCTCGTCCTCTCGATCACCGCCGCCGACCTGCGCGAGCCGACTGCGCCCACCTGGTACTCCCCCGAGAGCTGGCCGGTGCTGGTCCGCCGCGCCCCGACCGTGGTGGGGGTCCAGGAGCAGCTGACCGGTGGACCCCTCGCCTTCCTGCGGACCTGGCTGCTGGAGCCGGACGACGCGCGGCAGCGGGCCCTGGCCGACGTCCTCCCCTACCTCTTCGCGGGCGGGGCGACCCCGGTCTCGCTCGACCCGGACGCCGCCCTGGACCGGGCGGCGCTCGATCTGCAGGCCGAGCGGCCGGCGCCCTCGGGCTCGTCGAGCGGTCTGCTCTGGCGCCGCGGCGCCCTGACCGTGCTGGTCCGCCTGACCGCCGCCGGCGGCACGGTCCGGACTGAGGTCGCGGCGGTGCTCGACGACACGCCCCCAGCCCGGCATCAGCCCGACTTCCCCGACTCGTGGCGGGACTGGCTCCGCCTGGCCAACAGCCTGCAGCGGCACACCATCGCGGCCACCGTCACGACGCGCATCCTCGTACAGTCGCCGGACGTCGCGTCGGTCCCGGCTCCGGCGACCAGCAGGCTTGAGCCGGCGTGGGCCGCGGTCCGAGCCGAGATGATCGACGACCGGGGCCGCGACCTGATCGAGGCCCTCGCGGCAGCCGGGGCCGAGTTGCCGAGCCAGGTCGGCGAAGAGTTCGGCGCGGCGCGCATCCCGGCTGACCTGGCCTGGGAGAGTCACCACCTGGTGGTACTCACCGACCCGGAGGAGGACGACGTGCAGACGCTGACCCGCGACGGCTGGACGGTGGTCGCGCCGGACCCGGAGCTGGTGCTGGCAGCCCTCGCCTCGACGACGGGGCGCCCGTGAGCGCCTGCACCCTGGTGATGACCAAGCCCGACAAAAAGCTGGACCCGAGCCTGCAGAAGCTCACCTACGCCTTTCTGGAAAAGCTGACCACCGACGACGCGACGCCCGGCCTGCACATCGAACCGATCACGCACTCGTCCGACGCGCGCGTGCGCACCGGGCGGGTCAACCAGCAGTACCGGGCCGTCCTGTTCAAGCTCGACGGGGGCACCGGCCCGCTCTACGTTTTCCTGGGGGTGTGGAACCACGACGAGGCCATCACCGTCGCCCAGAAGTCGGTACTGTCGCTGAACCCGGTGAACGGGATTACCGAGGTCCGGATGGTCGAGCCCGCCGAGCCGGCGCCTACCTCGACCCCTTCGCCCCCAGCACCCGTCGACGAACTTCCGGCGATCCTCGGGTACACCGTGGCCGAGCTGGTCGGCCAGCTCGGTCTGGGTGCCCGTCTGGCGGAGAGCGCAGCCCGTGCGGCCAGCGAGGACGAGCTGCTCGACCTCGCGGCCGGTGCCCCGCCGTGGCAGGGCCTCGCGCTGGTCGACCTCGCCTCCGGGGTGTCGCTGAGCGAGGTCCAGGACAAGCTCAACCTCCAGCCGCAGGCGCCCGAGCTTCGGGACGCTGGCGAGGAGGAACGGTTGGTTGCCGGCCTGCGGCACCCGGCTGCCCGGCTCACCTTCGCCTACATCGAGGACGACGAGGAGCTGCGGCGGATTATCGAAGGCGGCGACCTGGACGCTTGGCGGGTCTTCCTCCATCCTGAGCAGCGCGGTTACGTCGACCGCGACACGACCGGACCGTTCCGGCTCTCTGGGGGGGCGGGCACGGGCAAGACCGTGGTCCTGCTGCACCGGGCCCGACGGCTCGCGCGAGCCCGTCCCATGGCGCGGATCCTGCTCACCACTTACACCACGAACCTCGCCCGCCAGCTCGGGCGCGACCTCGTGCGGCTGGACCCGACGGTGCCCCGCGGCACCGGCCGGGTCGACCACGGGGTGTCGGTGACCGGGGTCGACGCGTTCGCCGCCGCCGTGCTGCGCGAGGCCGAGGACCTCGAACCCGACTCCGTAGCCGTGCTGGGGGCGAGCCGCAGCGGGGTGAGCGGACGGACCGACACCGCCGCCGCGTGGCGGGAGGCGGTCGAGCAGTCCGGCTCTGGACTGCCGGAGAGCCTGCGGAGCCCCGCCTTCTTCGAGGCCGAGTACGCCATGGTCGTGCTGCCGAACCGGATCACCGATCTCGAGGCCTACCTCCGGGTACGGCGCCCGGGACGGGGGGTGCGGCTGAGCCGCGGTCAGCGCAGGGTCGTCTGGTCGGTGGTCGAGTCGTATCGACTGGCCGCCCGCGCAGCCGGAACGGTCGACTTCGGGGAGGCGGCAGCGCTGGCGGCGGCCCACCTGGCCCGGGTGGCCGCTGCGGGCGGTGAGCGATGGTTCGACCACGTGCTCGTGGACGAGGGCCAGGACCTCTCCCCGGCGCAGTGGCAGCTGGTGCGGGCCGCCGTAGCGGAAGGGGCCAACGACGTCTTCCTGGCCGAGGACTCCCACCAGCGCATCTACGGCCACCGGCTGACCTTGAGCCACTACGGTCTGCGGATCACAGGACGTTCCCGCCGACTGACCCTCAACTACCGGACCACGGCGGAGAACTTGGCCTACGCCGTCCAGCTGCTGGAAGCAGGCTCGTTCACCGACCTGGAGGACGCCGCCGAGGACAGCACACGGTACCGGTCGGCGCGCAGCGGGCCACCACCGCGGCGCGCCCCGACCGCGTCCCTCACCGACGAGCTGCAGCAGGCGGCGGACCTGGTCCGGACCTGGGTGGAGCAGGCTGATGCCGCCGGCATCCCGCGCGGAACCATCGCCGTCTTGGTGCGGGACCGCTTCCAGCGCGACCGGGTGGTCACCGGCCTAGCCGAGCGCGGCGTGACCGTACGGGGTGTCGAGCGGGAGGCGGCCGCGAGCAGCGAGCCGGTGGTGATGACGATGCACCGCGCCAAGGGGACCGAGTTCTACCAGGTGCTGATGTTCGGCATGTCGGAGGCGTCCGTCCCCAAAGGTCTCGCGGCCTACGACTACTCCGACGACGACCGGGCCGACGCCCTCCTTCGCGAGCGGTCGCTGCTGTACGTCGCCGCCACCCGCGCCCGGGACGAGCTGGTGGTCAGCTGGACTAAGACGCCGAGCCCGCTGCTGGTTCGGTAGTCCGATGAGTTTGAACAACCATCAGCGACGAGCTCGGCGTAGCACGTGACCATCAACCCCCAATAAATTCCCACCTGCGCAGGCGGGCCATAGGCGTGATACCCAATGTCATAGTTGCTGGCCCGCATCCTGCGGATCATCATGCTCGGCTCGGAGGGGGATAAGGAAGCTCTCCGTGCTTGCAACGTGGCACCCTCTAACCCAACGTCAGCGGCTAGCGTGAAGCGACTATAGTCGACACCCGTTGAATCACAAGCGTTCTCGAATTCGTCGAGCCATCGATGAAAGTCAGGTTCAAAGTACAGGTAGCCATCCGGTATGGTCGGAGCATCCGCGCCAGAGAGGCAGTTGAGAGCGTCCCACACCACAAGGTCGTCGGCACCATCATCGACCTCGCCGACCCACTGATCGGCCCACCGAGCAATCTCTTCGCGTGAAAGTCGCCCAGTGACGAGATCCATCAACTTCTCCTTGACAGCGTGTCTGCTCGGAGCCGGCTGCATCACCTGAACCCCTCATAGGTACCGTCGGCACCAAAGATGTGGTGCACTTTCACTTCTCAAAGTCTCGGGGCGGGCAATGCGAACCTCTGCCGACGTGATTGATAGTCTCGTGCCACCCTATTCTTTCCCCTACGGAACCCATTCGCGAACACGTCGGCGCCCTCCTATTTCGCCGAGCTTCTCAGCTGAACTCAGCTTACTTTAGTAACGCAAATGGCCATCCGGCAGGTCCCGGAATCCTCCTTGACCGTATTTCTGTGACTGCCGTAGGTGCTCATGAAGGAGAGCGCCAGCTTCTTGCGCTCTCGGCGCTGGCGCGGGGGAGCGGATGCTGATATAGGCCTTACGTCGCTCGGCTCCTGGCCGCCAGCGAGCAAACTTGAGTCATCGCCGAGCCCCATCGTGATCCTCCTCACTGGTCCCGTCGAAAAGCGGGATTTCAGGGCTGGTACTTATCAGCGAGGGGGCTCGAAAGCCACTCCGTTGGTCTTTCGAGCGGGCATCAAGTGCCGCGCAAGGGGACAACATCAGATATGGCGATCTAGCTGTAAGGCTAGTCCTCCAGTTCCCAGTGGCCTATCCGCGCCAACTTCCGCGCTATATCCTCCCAGTTGGGTGCCGTGAGCTGCTCTACCCTTCGTCGCAGAAAATCTTGCGCACGTGTCAGGTCGAGAGTTGCCATAACTAGCATATGGCGTCGGAGCTGCGGACCCTTCTGCTCAGTCTCTTGGGCCAGCCATCCTGGGGTGCAGACCAAGATGTCAAAGGCATCAATCCCAGGCGAATGTGCAGGACCTATCATCATGCGTAGAAGAAACGCGTCATTCGCAGGATCCTCCGATACGTAGTCGTCTGGCTCATCGATCATGCCTTCAAAGCTCTTGATGACGGCTTGCATCACGGCGCGTCCGAGATATCGACGAGCCCATCGGCTAGCGGCTCCCGTGTGACCTGCCTCGGCGTCCGGGTTTCAAGATTAGCTCGCCAGGCGCCGAGATGCTGCTTATGAGGTATCGGTCGACAGGCACGCATCCCGTCCACGCTCTTCCAAGCCAATCCGCTGCGAGAAAATTGCGCTCCATCCCCCGTCCAGGCCATACCCACAACGTGAGCCTGCTCCTGGGTCGCCGATCCAACGGCGCACCCTTCCACGCGGCTCAGAGGACGAGCTCGCGATGGTCGATCTGTAGTGCCGGCCAAAGTACGCCATCGCTGTCGAGAACCCAGGCGGGAGTTGTCAATTCAATTGCTATGGCCTCCACCACTTGCACGAAAAGGTCCTCCCATCGACATTCTATCCAGCATGCAGTAGTCGCCGACATGTTGGGCTTGTCTCCGATCTTCACAATGATCGGTTCCTCCTGCCAGTCCCAACTAAGCTCTGGTTCCAAGGTGACAAAGACGGTAAACAAACGGCCGCGGTGGTCCTTCAACTGACAGAAATCACCAGTGTCAGTGCATATCGCGCCCAGCCTACTGAGAACGCTTCGAACTTCGTCTTCCAGGTGAGGATTGATAGCAACTAGAAAGGCTCCTTTCATCCCAATTCACGCACGATCGCAATAAGTTCGTCTGTGTCTCGCGCAATCGGTAGTCCTTGACTGGCCGCGTTGAACCAGGCACCCCTCGGCATGTCGGGGGCGTAGCCAATGACGGTAAGATCTGTCGTGGCCCTCGTCTTTTGCATTTGCCCGGTAAGCCCTCTTGCATTACCGCTCTTCACCTGGACCCCCAAGTCACCCAAGTCTATGTCCACCTCTCTCGAATGCAGATTCTTCATGGCCACATTGGAGTTCACCGACCGTACTCGACCAGGTAATGCGCGCTCGATCGCGTTCGCGGCATCGGCGACATGCGGATCGGACGAGGTGAACGGCTTCCCGCTTCCTCCCTGCGAGGTCAGGCTAGGACGGACAGCGCTCAGCGTACGACCGGCGTAGGTGCTGATGCCGTGGGCAGCCGCTCCGCCGGCGCCACCGGTGACGCCGCCAACGAAGGCTCCTCGTACCGTCCGGTCAGTGAGCTCGCTGACGGTGTGCGGGCCCGGCCCGGCGAGGTACGAGCCGCCACGGAAGATACCTCCGTCTGCGGCACCGCCGGCAACACCAGCAGCTATTGACTCCCTCATGCCGATGCTCGCGCCGGTCCTGAGCGCAGCCCCGGTGACCGCACTGCCGGCGCCGAACCCAACGCCGCCGGCCGCGCCGGCGACCGCGACCTCGGTCCAGTTCACGTCACCCGTGGTCGCCTTCTGGATGATCGTGTCGGCACCGGCGGAGACCAGCATCATGCCGATCGGCCCACCGACTCCGGTGGCGATCAGGGCGCCACCGGCGACGACCATGGCGCCGCCGGCGACGTACTCCCCGTTGTCGTGCATCCACTGGTTCACGGCGACGTTGGCGCCGAGCAGGTTCCCGCCCAGGCCGTTGCGGTTGCGGTAGGCCGCAAGGTCGGCGTCGCTGACCGGGTTCAGGCCGGTCGGGTCGAGGGCGTGCAGCGGATCGTTGCCGGCGTAGGAGTACGGGTTGCCCGCCCAGCCAGCCCCGATCACGGGGTCCAGCGGATCGACCGACAGGAAGGCTCGAGACGCCGGGTCATAGACGCGGGCGCCCATGAACTCCAGTCCTCCGACCGAGATCTCGCCGGCCGCCCCGACCTCGAAGCCTGATCCGGACCGACCCCCAGCGCCGACGCTCCACGGGTCCGCGCCCGCGGAACGGGAGGTCCGCCAGCCGGGCGCCGTCCAGGTCTCGCCGATACCGGTGAGCGGACCAGCGGCGACAACCGGCAGGCCACCGGCCAGCACCGGGGCACCCGCGTAGGCCGCCGTGTCCCAGAAGAACTCTGACTCGTCCTCCCCACCCTCCAGCACGGCGAGCTCGCCCAGGGCGTCGGTGTGCAGCGTGGTCCGCTTGACGCGGTCATCGACGTGCTCAGTGATCGAGCCGAGGTGGCCGGTGGGGCTCCAGCCGAACTCCTCGACCCGGCCGCGTCCATCGCTCGTGTGGGTGCGGCGTCCGAGGCTGTCGTAGGCGAAGGCGGTTCGGCGACCGTCCGCGGCTGTGGTGGCGAGCAGCTGTCCCGCCAGGTCGTAGACGTGCTCCACCATCGCGTCGTCGACCGACTCTGCCGCCAGCCGGCCGGCCGCGTCGTACCGCCATCGAGTGACCGAACCGCTGGTCCGCGCCTCGGTGAGCTGGCAGGCCCCGTCGTAGGAGTAGCGGGTCTCGACCCCGTCGCGGCTCACCGCGAGGATGCGGCCGTCGGGGTCGCGGTCGATGCCGGTCCGGGTCGCACCGCCGGTATCGGTGACCGTGTGGGCGACGACATGTCCGTCGCGGTGCTCCCAGGTCTGCAGCAGTCCGCCCGCGGCGGCGGCAATCAGCCGCCCGGCCCGGTCGCGGTCGAAGGTCGCCCGGCCGAACAGCGGGTGCGCGACCGAGATGAGCCGTCCGGCTCCGTCGCAGCCGTACCGGGTCGTCAGCCCGTCCGGTGTGGACATGGTGCTGCGGCGCCCGTCGGCGTCGTAGGTCCAGGACACCGCTCGTCCGTCCCGCACTCGCCTGACCAGCTGGCCGCGCCGGTTCCACTCCAGGACGTGCCGCGACACCCTGTCCGCACGGGTGTGGTCGTCGACAGTGACGGTCCGAAGCCGCAGGTCGCGGGCGAGCGTGGCGACCGTACGGCCGTCGACCGCCATGCCGAGAGGTCGGCCGGCGGCATCGTAGGTCCAGGTGGTGGTGTGCCCGTCAGGGTCGGTCTGCCAGGCGAGGCGACCCGCGGCGTCGTAGCCGGCGGAGGTGGTGCGGCCGAGCGGATCGGTCTCCGCGGTGCACCGGTTCAGACCGTCGAACTCTCGGCGCGTGACCGCACCGGTCGGGTTGATGATCTCGACCGCGCGACCCAGGACGTCGTAGCCGAAGCGCGTGACGCCCCCGCCGCCGTCGGTCACCGCGACCATCTGGCCGGCCACGTCGTAGGAGAACCGGCGACGCCCCTGCTGGGGATCGCGGGACTCCACCACCCGACCGCACCGGTCGTAGCCGTACGTCGACGTACCCGCACCCGGCTGGTGGTGGACGACCGGTCGGCCGCACCCGTCGTAGCGGGTCCACGCGATCTCACCGGTCGGCAGGGTCTGCCGGACCGCACGGCCGTCCGCGTCGTAGGCGATGGTGGTGCGGGCGCCGAGCGGGTCGACCACCGCCGCCAACCGGCCGCATTGGTCATACTCGTAGCCGGTGACGGACCCCGTCGGGCTGACCACCGCGACCGGACGACCAGCCGCGTCCCGGCGGATCAGCGTCAGACCGCCCTCGGCGTCCAACGACTCCACTGGCCGGCCGCACCGGTCGTAGCTGAGGGCCGCCGCTGACCCGTCCTCCTGGCCGAGCGACGTGGGCCGGCCCAACGGGTCGAACCCGGTCACCGTGCACGCAGTCCCGTCGTCCACCCGCAGCCGCCCCGACGCCCGGTCGACGCCGACACTGCGTCGGACCCCCGTCGGGTCGACCGTCGCCGTCAGCGCCCCGGACGGCTCGTACTCGGAGCGCCAGACGGCACCGGTCGGGTCGGTGCTGGCGACCAGCCGCGACAACGCGTCGTGGGTGAACCGCCAGGCACTGCCGTCGGGCAGCTCCACCCCCGCCAGGAGCCCCAGGTCGTCGACCTGCCGGGTGATCACCCGACCCAACGGGTCGACGGTCCTGGACTCGGCCCCGTGCACACCGTGCTCGACACTGGTCCGGCCGCCCAACGGGTCGACGACGGCGGTCAGCCGCCCGGCCGCCGTGTGCTCGTACCGCCAGACGGCGCCGTCGGGGTCTCGCCGGGAGGCAAGGACGCCGGTCACCGGGTGATAGTCGTACTGCGTTCGCTGACCCGACGGGGTCAGCGCCGCGGTCACCCGACCCGCAGCGTCGCGTACGGTCCGCGCGACGCCCCCGGCCGCGTCCGTCACCGTCATCAGGTCCCCGAAGACGTCGTAGCGGAACCGGACCACCACCCCGACCGGGTCGGTCACCTCGGTCAGCAGACCGTCCTGCCAGACCAGCCGGGTGACTCCGCCCTCGGCGTCGGCGACGGTCGACGGATTACGCTCCGCGCCGTCGTAGGAGTAGGTGGTAACCGCGCCCTTCTCGGTCACCACGGTGGTCACCCGGTCATGCTCGTCGTAGCCGACCGTCACGTCGGCCCCGGACGGCGTGACCGTCCGGACCCGCCGACCCCGCAGGTCGTACTCGTGCACGGTCGTCGCGCCGTCGCGCTCGGTGAGCAGCACCGGGTTGCCCCAGCGGTCGTAGCTGGTCGACTGCCGGTGTTCGGCGGCGTCCACCACCCCCACCAGCCGACCGCGGGCGTCGGCGATCCAGGAGTTGGAGCGAGAGCCGTCCTCGTCGGAGACCACCGTGACCCGGCCAGGCAGGTAGGCGTAGCGGGTCACCCGGCCGAACGGCGAACGCTGCGACGCCACCCGCCCCCGCTCGTCGTAGACGTTCTCCGCCTCCACCACCCCGTCGGCGTCCACCACCGCCGACACCAGCCCCGACGGCTGCCCATCGGACCCGGACCACCGGTACGTCCGGGTCCCGGCCGGATCGGCGACGGCGGTCAGCCGGCCCCAATCGTCGTAGCGGTAGTCGACCCGGCGGCCGTCGGAGGCCGTGGCCGAGACCACACGCTCGCTATCCGCGACCGTCCCCCACCCCAGGTCGAGGTACCGGCCGCGGCCGTGTTCGAGCCGTGCCAGACGGCCAGCGGCGTCCCTGACCAGGCGGATGGCGCCGCGACCGTCGCCCGCCCCGCTGCCGAATCCCGACAGGCTCCCGCCGGTGGTCAATCGCCACCAGCCGCCGACGTTGTCACCGACAGCGAGGCCGTCGCCGCTCGCCACCAGCCACAGGTTCTCCCCGACAGCGCGGTCCCAGCCGTCTCCGAGCCGCGGGAAGGTGACCTCACGACCGTCCGGCAACCGGAAGCGGGCCAGCCCTGCAACCGGGTCGAAGGTCAGTCCCGACTCGGCCAGCGACGACCAGCCAGGGCCGAACGCGCCGACCTCGGCGTTGAAGGAGTTGTAACAACGGGTCAAGGCCAACGATCCCGCCGCACCCGGGAACGACAGATCGGTCTCGTGCTCCACGAAGTTGCCGGTCGCGGTGTTGACCGGGTCGTCGGCGTACCCCGAGGTGACGTCCTGGCCGAACATCGCGCTCGGCCCCTCGATCACCAGGTCGGCGCGCGACACGTCGACGTGCGACGCCCGCAAGGCACCCGACAGCGCGCTGTTCGCCACCGACGAGACGCGATGGTCACCACCAGCCGCCGCGAACGCGGACGCCAACGTCGTCACCCACCGCACGTCCTCGTCGTTGGCGGCCAGCCACCGTTCGAACCCGGTGAACACGCCGAGCGCGTCCAACGTGCCCCACCGACACGACTGCCCGAAGCTCGCGAACGCCACCCGCAGCCCCACCGGCATGCGGCGCAGCTCGTCGTTCGCGCGTTGCGACCCGAGCGCGAAGGTGCGCAGATCGGACGGACGCGCCGACGACGTCCCCCCACCTCCGTCAGCACCGCCACCGCTGCCCGGCGGCGGCGTCGCCCGGGACCGGTTCACCGGCGGCGACACCGCGATCGTCGGCTCCTCCGCCGGCGGGCCGAACGGCGGGTCGTCCCCGCCCGACAGCCAGTCGCCGACCTTGTTCCCACCGCTGCGCTGGTCGTGCTGGACCTTCCACGCCCGGGCCACCTCCCGGCGCTGCTGCTCGAGACGCGCCCCCTCCTTCCGTCGCTGCGCTCCCGTGGCCACCTCGCGCAGCCGGTGCCCCAGCTCGACCGCGTCACCCGCCGCCACCGTCGCGTTCGCGGCGAACAGCCGTGAGAAGTAGCCCGCGAAGTCGACCTGCGCCGTGATCTGCCACGACAACCGCGACCCGGACTGACCCTCGATGGCCGTCGCCGCGTCCTGGCACGTGGCGATCAGGGCGTCGGCGACGCCGTCATCGAAGATCACGTCCGCCGCGATACCGCGCAGGTCCCCCACGAGCACATCCCCCGATGTCCGCCGAACGTCAGCGGCTGCCGACGGCGTGGTCATCGTAGGCAGGCCCGGACACCCCTGAAGAGTTATCCACAAGCCTCCTGGTCAGCTGTCGCGGGCGTCCATCAGGTAGCGCCGCTGGCTCGACACCAGATACCGAGCCGAACCGACCGAGCCCGGGCTGGAGCAGTGCTCGGCTCCCACCGCCTGTCGCATGGTGGTGATCCGCGTCGAGGGGGACGACGCCAACCCGAAATAGCTCATCAGCAGCCGCGTTGGCGGCCTCGGCGGGTAGACCGCCGCGTCGTTCGCTCGGGCCACCAGCCAGCACAGCGCCGCCGCCGCCGTCTCCGAGCTGCCCCGGCCGCTGAACGCGCGGGGCCGGCCCAGCACGGCGTCCCGGAGCAACCGTCGGACCGCCGTACGGTGCTCGACGTCGAAGAGGTCGTCGCAGCAGCCGTCGCAGAGCGCGAGCACGGCCGCCACCCGGTCGTGCAGCTCCGGGGGCAGTCCGGTCCAGTCGAACGGCTCATCCGGTAGGGGCTCGTCGTCCAACGCCGCGAGCGCCCGGCGGCCGCCGACGTAGTCGGCGACGACGTCCAGCCGCAGCTCAGCGAGGTCCGGCGGCTCGACCAGACCCATCGCGTCCAGTAGGGCCGCAGGGCCCTGGGGCCGCCGTTGCCCGATCAGCGTCCGGTACTCGGCTTCGAGCAAATCGATCGCTCCCAGCGTCGGCTGCGTCAAGGCGGCGCCGAGACCCGCCTGATCGTGGCCGAACGGCACCAGCGCCCGCAGCACCGCCGGCATCCGCCGGAGGTACGCCTGGTCGGCCACGACCTTGCGCGGATACCAGTCGATCAGCAGGATCTCCACCGCCAACGGGCTCCAGCGCAGGGGATCGCCGTAGCCGTAGTCGGTGCCGTACCAGAGGAGGTCGTCCACGATGGAGCGGTCGTCGGGCGAGTCGAACGCCGCACCGCCCTCGCTGGCGACGAACCGGTCCACGAGCGCAGCGCGGTCGGTCTCGGACCAGGCCGGCCGGACGAAGCCGGACCCGCCCGCCGGCAGCCTCCTCAGGAGCCACTCCAGCAGCGGCCGGCTCGCGGGCCACGAGTCGGTCTCCGGGCGGGGCCAGGTGATCGCTGCCCTCTCCACCGCCTCCTCGATCCGAGCCCGGACGTCCGCCGGAGTGAGCGTCTCGACCTCGGGCTGGACACCCTCGGGCGCGTTCTCCGCCCACAAGGCCTGGAACCGCGTCAGCCTCTGGTCGCTGAAGAAGGCGTCCTCCACCACTGTCCCGCCGCGAAAGTCGACCGACACCACCGCGGTGAGGTCGAAGCCCTCGAACCGGGTGTGGATGACCAGGTGACAACGGTCTCGTAGGGGGTCGAGGAACTGCTGTGCGCCGACCACCTCAACGGTCGCCATCCGCTGCAGCCAGGCGGGCCAGAGGATCGACCGCGCTCCCACCTCGCGGGCCACCCGGGACCGGACCAGGTCGTCGTCGACGAGCCGTGACATCACCCCGGCCAGCGCTCCCGGCGCCGGACCCGCCGCCACGAATACGTCCAACAGCTCCGGCAGCGGCGGCAGATCGCTCGGTTCCTGGCGCTCGAACGGGTGCGCGTTGCGTGGGTCCAGTCCGTCCAGCAGGCTGCTCGCGAGCTCCAGCACGGCGAGCGGATGGCTCGCCGCCAGCCGGTCGTCCAGATCGGCGACGAGCTCGGCGATGCCGGGGGCGTCGGCGTCGTCGGCCAGCGTTGACTGCCGCGACCGGCTGCCCGGCCGTCCGCCCGGCCCGGAGCGTTTCGGGGTACGACGTCTGCTCTTCGGCACCGGTCAACCCTAATCCGGTCCGCTGCGGTCTCAGACCGAACTCGTCCTGCGGCAACCTCGCGCTCAGGGCGACGTGTCGGCGTGCAGCCGGATGCTCGAGAGCTCGACCGACCCGTCGTTGAGCCGCCAGTAGTGCAGCCGTCTCGCCGCCGGCGTGCCCTGCTGGAGCGCGACCCGCCAGCAGGTCGCGCCATCCGTCCGGCTGACGTAGGGGTCGTCGCCGCCGGCCCCGGTGCGCAGCTGGTGCACGTCGCGGCCGGCACTGTGCTCCGCCCGCCCGATCAGCACCTCGACGACGACGTCGACGACCTTCTCCCGGCTGATCCCCTCGACCGCCTCCCACGAGGCGAAGAAGTGGTCACCGACCCGCCAGCTCCGCAACGGCAGCTCGACCTTCTCCGTCGGCGTGGTCCGGTACGCCCAGGTGACCTCCACGTCGAAGCGCAGCTGCTCCTCCCGGTCACTGAACAGCGGCTGGTCGCTGACCAGGGTCCGGCCGGCCAGCCGCTGCTCGGCCGCCCGCAGGGCCCGCTCGGCCGTGGTTGACCGCTCCCGGTAGCGACGGACCTCGGTCCTGGAGGAGTCCAACGCGCGACGGGTGGCCTCAAGCCGCTGCCCCGATCGTCGTACCTCCAGCAGCAGCTGGTCCCGCTCGGCCTGCAGGGCGGCGACGGCCGGGTGCTGGGAGTCGGGGATCGCGAAGCGCGCGTTGTCCACGGGCTCGGCCGGCGGCCCTGGCTCACCATCAGCGACGGTGGAAACGGCTGCCGGAACCAGCCACGGAGGCCCACCGGCGAGCACCGACGGCGCCTCGAGCGGCGTAGCGGTTTCCCCGGCCAGGGCGAGGACCGGCTCGTCGTCCTGCCAACCCGTGACGGTGACCAGGATGACTTCCCCGCCCGACAGCACCGTGCGCAGGTCAGCCGCGTCGTCACCGTCCAGCAGGCTGGCCACGTCCACCGGTGCCTGCACGTCCGGGTAGATCTCGGCGACGCACAGCTCACGTTCGACGTGCCGCACGCGGGCCAAGACGACCGAGCCGGGGACGTACGGGACCAGCGCCTCCACCGGCGGGCGCGCCAGCCCGACCACGTCCAGCCGGCGCTGTTCCGGGTGGTAAGTCCCGCGCACCCGCATGCCTGTGACGAACAGCTGCTCGGCGGCGAGTCCGGGTGCGGTCAGCTCAGGCCAGATGAGGGCGGGCATCGGCGTTCGCGGTTCGAGCTGTACGAGCGCCCGGCCGCCGGCGTTGCCGAGGACCACCCCGCTGGCCTCCCAGCTCGGGGACGTCGTCGGCGCCTGCTGCAGACCTTGGGCGAAACCCATCGCCATCGCGTCGCTCAGCACCGTCTCGGTGACCCGCTCCCGGTCGGACAGGCCGAAGGCGAACCGGAGCGGCGCGCGGCCCGGGTCCTGCTGCCAGTCCGTGGTCGTGGGATACGCCCGGGCCGCGCCGCCGTACACCTCCGTCCGCGCTGGCAGCCGGGCCGCCAGCGCCCAGGTCTGGGCGCCGGTGGCCAGCACGAACACCTCGGCCAACCCGGCCAGCTCCGCCGAGAGCCGCTCGACGTCGGCGTAGGGTGCCGTGGCGCCGGCCGCGACGGTGACCACCACCACCGGGGTCGACCGGCCCGGGTGCAGCAGGTGGTCGGCCAGGGCCGCGGCGTCCTCCGCTGTCGTCACCACGGTGGCGGCCCGTGCGGGCGGCGGCTCGGGCACCGGGGCCGGCTTGCGGCGTCGCTGCTTGGGCACGTGGTGTCCTGTCCTCCGATCCGACCCGGGGCAGTGCCCTGCTGGACAAGGTTCTTCAACAGGTACCGAGCCGGCACTGGCGAGATCTGGGACCGCGGCACGGATCTGTGCGCGCCGACGTCGAGGATCCGCGTGGCACGACTATAACGACGAAGACCGGGGTGCCAGCCGGAGCCTGAGAAGGTTGAAACTGATGAGACTGCGCGGTGTCGCCTGGTGTCTGGCGCGTCGACGGCGCCCTCGCCCGCCCAGTCAGACGCGCAGCCCGAATGGCACGTGTCGGCGCGACGCTCTTCGGCGGCCACTCCGAGCATGGCACGATCAGACTTATCGCAACGGCTGAGCCACCCCTCACCCCAGCTCCGCCAGCGCCTGCCGCACCCTCGAGAACCGGATGCGTTCCTGCTCGAGCCGGACGTGCTCGCCGTACCGGTCCTCGACCAGGTCACGGTAGAGCGCGCCCTCCTCTTCGCTCAGGTGCAGCAACGGCGAGGCCGTCGGGACCTCTTCACGGACCCACTGCAGCGGGTGGGCCAGCAGGGTGTCGACGTCCATCAGCATCGAGGTGACGTCGGGGTAGCGGATCCGCAGCCGGTCCAGGATGGCGAAGCCGTACGTGTCCAGGTCGCCCCAGTAGATGATCGAGACCTGGGACAACCAGGTCAGGGCCGCGGCGGAACCGAGGGCGAAACCGGAGCCGAAGATGGCCACCGTGTCGGGCAGGTCCGGCAGGGCGAGATAGCTGATCTCGTTCTCCACCATCAGCACCCGCCCGACGCCCAGGTCGAGCCGGGCCAGCTCGGCCGTCCGCAGGGTGAGCTCGCTGACGCCCGGAAAGTGAGTCTGCGGGATGAGGAACCGTAGCCGGGTGTAGTCGGGCTTGCGGCGCAGCCCGAAGCGGCCGGCGAAGTCCGAGCGGGAGTAGCGCAGATCCACTCTGGAGGCCGGCAGCACCGCCTCCAGCAGGTCGCAGAGCAGCAGCCGATGGGCTTCGATGAACTTGGTGTCGACCCCCGCCACGTCAACTTGACGGAGGTACAGCTCGGGACTCTGGTGGGCCGCGATCCAGCTCACTGTGGCCAACAGCCGCGACCACACGGCCTCGTGCTCCGACACGACCCGCGGGTGCGCGACCGCCCACCCCACCAGCTTCGGCAGCTCCATCCGGGTCTGGTCGAGCAGCTCATCCAGCCGCCGTACCGATCCCGTCACCCCGAGCAGCGTGAACAGCTGCGGGTACCCGTCCACCCAGACGCGCGCCGGCAGCTCGTTGACGCCGACCCGCCGACTGGAGACCGTCTCGGTCTCCAGCCGGAGCGCGCCCGAGCAGTCCCGGCGCAACCGCTGCTCCCAGGACCGCACCTCAGCGAGCCGGTCGAGCAGCTCGTCGGTCCGCGGGCCACGAACCGGCAGGGCCAGCGGCTGCCACGGCTCCCCGGCCGCGTACGCCTTGAGCAGCCGACCGGAGTCCCACCGGCGCTGCAGCACCGCCCGCAGGTCCGCGGCGGTCGTCCAGCTACTCATCCGTACGGGTGTCGCGCTGCCGCCGGTACTCGGTGATGCTCATCCCCTGCAGCCGCGAGTGGTCGCCGGTCAGGTTGTCGACGTAGCCGACCACCGAGACGTGCGGCTCGATGACGTGGATCTTCTGCAGCGGGGTCACCACCATCAGCTGCAGCCCGAGCTTGGTGAACAGCCGCAGCGCGTACCGGGTCGACTCCTCCGAGCCGCGGCCGAACGCCTCGTCGATCACCACGAACCGGAACGAACGCGACTTCTTGGCCCCGTAGTCGAGCTTGAACTGGTACGCCAGCGAGGCTGCCAGGATCGTGTAGGCCAGCTTTTCCTTCTGGCCGCCGGACTTGCCGCCGGAGTCGGCGTAGTTCTCGTACTCGGTGTCGTCGGCGTGCCAGCGTTCGGAGGCGGAGAAGATGAACCAGTTGCGCACGTCGGTGACCCGACGGGTCCAGGCGCGGTCCAGCTCGGTCATCCCCTCGCGGCCGCGCAGCCGGTCGACCAGCCGCTTGACCTGCAGGAACTTCTGCTCGGAGTACTGGTCGTCGGCGTCCCCGACCAGCCGGTCGGTGCAGGCCCGGAGGTCGGCGATGAAGTCGCGGACGTCGAGGTTGGGCGTCCGGTCCGGCAGCAGCCGGATGTAGCGGTCGGGGTTGTAGTCGATGGTCACCAGCGACTCGTTGATGGTGCCGACCCGCTCACGGATCAGCTGCTCCTGCTTGTTGAGCTGGGCGGAGAACATGGCCACGTCGTGGATCGTGTTCTTGTTGAGCGACCGCTTGAACTCGGTCTCGAAGCGCGGCAGGTCGTCGCGCGCCACCCGGTCGTACAGCTCGCGAAACTCCCCACCTGAGGCCAGCGAGTCGTCGAGCTCGCCGGTCTCGTCGGGGTAGGCCGTGCGGAACTCCCCCATCCGCCGGACGCAGCGCAGCCCGGTGCTGTTCATCGTGCCGGCCGCCCGGTCGATCCGGCGGGTCCAGTCTGCGGCCAAGGCCGACTCCAGGCGATCCAGCTGGGCGGCTTCGCTGACCGGCGCCAGCGCCTCGGCGGCGCGCGCGTTGACCTCATCCGCCCACCGCCGGTTCCGCTCGAGCGCGTCCGGGTCGACGAGCAGCTGCTGCGCCTCGGCCAGCACCGCCGTCGCGCGGACCCGGTCACCCTCCAGGGCGCCGCCCTCGGCGTCCAGCACGCGCCGCTGCTCCTCCGCCACCCGGACCTGCTGCAGCACCTCGGCGCGCTGCTGCATCAAGGTGGCCAACCGGTCCGAGGACGCGGTGAGCTCGGTCAGCTCGCGGCGCCTGGCGCTGATCTCCCGGACGACCTGTTCCCAGTCGAGGTCGGTCGAGCTGCCGTACTCGGCCAGGCCGGTCAACGCGGCGAGCCGTCCCCGGACCACGCTCAGCCGATCGGCCAGACCGCTCACGGTCTCGGCGAGGGTGTGCAGGACGTCGTTCAGGCCGATCGCCTCGGCCAGCACGGCCTCGACCTTGGACTCGTTTGACCAGCCGAGCGCATAGGACAGCCGGTCGTCGATCCGGCGTCGGTCGTCCTTCTCGTGCCGGTCGCTGTCCTTGATCTGGCCGGCCCGGGTCACCCCGCGCGTCACCGAGGAGAAGTCGCTGACGTCGGTGACGCACACCAGGCCGGCGCGGCGTTCGAGCTGGGCCTCCAACCAGGGCCCGAACCGGCTGCCGGGCTTGACCTCGAGGCAGTCCACCAGCAGTGTCTGGCCCAGCCGTCGGGACGACTCGGCCTGCGGCGCCAGCCGGTCCGGGACGCGGTAGTAGACCAGGCGGGCGCCCAGGTGGTGCCCGTCGACCCAGCGGCGGACGCCGTCGTACGCCGCGTTCGGCACCAGCAGCGAGAGCGCGAACCCGTGCAGCACCCGCTCCGCCGCTCCCTCCCACGCGTGGGACTCCGCGCGTACCTGGATCAGCTCGCCCGCGAACGGCAGGCTTTCCGGGTCGAGCCGCAGGTCGGTGCACAACCGCTCGCGGATCTTCAACGGCGCCTCGGGCAGGTTGGAGCGACGGTTCTGCAGGCTGCGCAGCTCCTCGTTGACCGCCGTCGCCTCCTGCTGGACCCGCCGCAGCTCGACCCGGCGTTCGGTCTGGTCGTTCTCGAGCTCGACCTGCTCGTCCTGCTCGTCCTGGAGCACGGCGAGTCGGGCGGCGGCCCGCGCCTGGGCGGGCCCGAACGCCTCGACCGAAGCCAGCCGTTCGACCTCGGCCGCGGCCAGCAGGTCGTTGAACCGGTCGAACCGCCGTCGCCGCTCAGTCTGCAGCAGGTCGAGCCGGGCAAGCTCGGCCTGCAGCGCCGCGATCCGGTCCCCGCCGCTGCCGGCGATCTCGATGCTGAGGTCGCGCTCGGCCGCGCCCAGCTGCTCGAGCCGCGCACTGAGCTCACGACGGTCACCGATGCAGCGCTCCAGCCGGCTCGCGAGGGTGGCGAGCTGCGCCTCGACCAGCACCACTTTCCGTTCGGCCAGCACGTACGGCAGGGCGCTGCGCTGCTCGGTCAGCTCGGCCAGGTCTGCTGCAGCGTGGCGTACGCGTCGAGGTCGGCCACCAGCGGCACGAGCAGCTCGAGCTGGGCCCGGGCCCGCAGCACGGCCGTGTGGGCGCGAGTCAGGTCGTCGAAGTGAGCGACCAGGTCCTTGAGGTGGCGGCTGACGTCGAACGGTTCCAGCATGTGCTGCCGGACGAAGTCGTTGAGGTTGTCCACCGCCTTCATCGAGACGGTCTGCAGGAAGAGGTCGAGCGCCTGCTCGGACTCGACGCCGAGCCGGCGCCGGAACTCCCGGCCGTACTCGGGGAAGCCGTTGACGGGTGTGATGCCGCGGTCCCGCAGCCGCCGGCGAAGCGTCGCGATGTCGGAGCCGAAGCCGGAGAAGTCCGCGGCCACGCTCAGGTCACCATCGGCGGCGACGAAGAAGCGTTCCGGCTGACGTGCCGTGTCCTTGGTCCAGAACACCTGCGCCAGGGTCACCGTCGAGTCGTAGTCGGCGTTGCCGAAGACGCCGAGGATCACCGAGTAGTCACCGGCGTCGCGCAGCGCCACCGGCCGCGAGGCACCGGTCGTCTCGTTGCGCTCGGACTTGTAGTGGCCGAGCACGTACGAGCGCAGGTCCCGCTCGCGGGTCTCGGCGCCAGCCGCCTTGTTGTAGGAGATCCGCTGCGTCGGCAGCAGCAGGGTGGTCACCGCGTCGACCAGGGTCGACTTGCCCGAGCCGATGTCCCCGGTCAGCAAGGCGTTGCGGCCTCCCACCTCCAGCTGCCAGACCACGGAGTTGAACGTGCCCCAGTTGTAGATCTCCAGCCGCTGCAGCCGGGTACCGGGCAGCCGGTCCGAGGCCGGGTCCTCCAGCTCGGCAAGTCCGAAGAGCCCCTCCATCACTCACCCTCCCCCGACTTGTCAGCGTCAGTGGTCGCCAGAGCAGCCACTGACGCTGACAAGTCGGTTGAGTCCGGGCCCGCCAGCTCATCCGTGTACGCGGCCAGCCGCGCGTCGAAGTCGGCCAGCCACTGTGCGTCGACGTAGGCCTTGAGGATCCGGCGCACCTCGAACTGGGTGGCCGAGCCGCGCAGCCGGCGGAGGAAGCCGAGCTCGACGACCTTGGTGAGGTAGCTGTCGATGTTGGTGACCAGCCGGGCCTCGTTGCTCGTCGCCGGCAGGAAGAGCCGCACCATCTCGACGATGTAGTCCCGCTCCAGCACCAGCCGGGTGTCGGCGTTGGCGGCGTCGAACTCGGCCAGCTTCTTGCGCAGCAACGCCAGCAACAGGCTGACGTGGAAGGACAGCGACCGGCGCGCGACCAGCCGCGGCCCGGTCTCGTCCGCGTCGTCCTCACGGCCGCGTAGGTAGGCGTAGCCCTCGGCCTCGTCGACCTGGCAGGTCAGCCCGAGGACGGCGACGTAGTCGCTCACCTGGGCGCGCAAGGCCAAGAGCTGGGGCCACAGCAGCTCGTGGGTGTCGCGGTAGAGCGGGCCCTTGAGCAGCGGCACCACCACGGCGCCCAGGTCGGGCGGTGACGACGCGTCGGCGCTCACGGTGCGGTCCCTGGTTCGGCCGAGCGGCGGGCGAACGTCACCGCAGGAGCGTCAGCGACCCGGGTGACCTCGCCGTCGTCGTCGCCAGCGGTCCACTCGATGAGCCGCCGGCTGAAGGGATCGAAGACGACCTCGAACTGCGGGTGTTGCAGGGACAGGTAGCCGACCAGCTCGGCCAGCCCCTGGCGTAGCGGGCGTTCGGCGACCACCTCGTCGAGGTCGACCTGCCGTTGCGCGGCGAGGGCCTGCCGGACCGTGCGGCTCAGCTCCTCCACGTCGAGGTGGACCTGGTCGAGCAGGATGGACGCGTCGAAGTCCTCCTGGCCCGCCTCGAGCCCCTCAGAGCGCAGCACGACCGGGGTCGGTGGGGTGTAGAGCGGTCGCTCGAACGGCAGGTTGAGCGTCGCGGCGGTGTCGGCAAGCTCCATCCGGAGCCCGCCGGTGGGCTCTTCGCGCAGGTCCAGAGCCCGGGACTCGATGCTGCGCAGCAGGTCGAAGACCCGACGGTTCTCCAGCCAGACCTGGTCATCCAGGAAGCGCCGCAGCTGCTCCGACAGCAGCCGGACGGTGCCCTGGGTACGCTCGCCGGCGTCGATCCAGTCGAAGT
This sequence comes from uncultured Friedmanniella sp., assembly GCF_964244005.1. Taxonomy (GTDB): domain Bacteria; phylum Actinomycetota; class Actinomycetes; order Propionibacteriales; family Propionibacteriaceae; genus Microlunatus. The sequence continues at coordinate 105,862 of NZ_CAXTHG010000006.1, forward strand.
GGACGTGACCGAGCCGGCCCGCCTCGAGCGCGAGCGCCTCGACCGCGCCCAGCCGGCCGAGCAGGTCCGACAGCTCGGCCTGGCGCGAGGACGAGAGCAGGAACTCGTGCAGGGCTTGGAAACTACGGCCCTGGTCGGAGTCGGCGATCGAGCTGCGGCTACCGAGCACTTCGTCGAGCAGCTCGCCCTTGGAACCGCTCCAGCCCGCGATCTGCACCCGCAGGTTGCGGTCGAGGGCCCGAAAGTTCTCCTCGACCTCACGCAGGTCGGCCAGCAGCTCGCGGGCGTTGCGCGAGAACTGGTAGTAACGGTCCCGCTGGCTGAGCGAGTCGAGCAGCTCGACCTCGCCGCGTTCGGCCCGGGCAATCTCGTCGTCGAGGTCGGCGCGGCGTCGGTGCAGCTCCTGCAGCCGGCTCGCCGGATCCTCGTCCGCGCCGAAGACCATCTGGCGGAGCAGCTCGAACAAGGTGTTGAGCCGTGACTCGGTACCGACGAACTCGCGCGCCTGCAGGTCCTGGACCCACAGCCGCGCCTTCTCCACCGCCGGCGTCACGTCGTAGTGGGCCTCGTCGCTACCGGGCGGAAAGAACTTGCGCAGCCAGGCCTTCTCCGGCGCCGCCCACTCGTCGAGGTAAGCCGTCGGCTGCCGGGGGAAGGCGTCCTCGCCCAGCCGTTGCCGCAGGGCGTACAGCTCGTCGTCGAGGAGTCCGGCCAGGACCGACGCAGGCTGGGCGCCAGCGTTCCCGTCGACGAACACCCGGCCCAGGAAGGACAGCACCAGCGGCGCGTGCGAGGCCCGCAGCAGACCCCAGGCCCCGTGGTGCGCCTGCAGCTGGGCCAGCTCGTCGTAGTGCACTCCCCGGGCCCCCTCGCGTGATCGGTGCGTCCGGAGATTCTAAGCCGCCCACGAGATGCTGCGACCCCATAAGTTGCGACATGGTGCCGCGAGTACGCGGCACCATGTCGCAAGCTATTTCACTGCCCGAGCACCCAGACCGCTGCTCGACTCACTGGAGTGGTCTCACCGGTGCTGGTGACAGCCTGGACGCTCAGCGTGTAGGGCTGCCCCGCGGCGAGGCTGGTCATCGTGAAGCTCCGCGCTGAGGCGGGTACGACGGTGGTGTACGCGCCCACTCCGACGCTGTCGGTGCCGTCGCGGGAGACGCGGTAGCCGGTGACGGTCTTGCCGCCGCCGATGATCGGGACGTTCCAGCTGATCGTCGCCTGGCCGGCGGCTGGCTGACGTACCGCCACCGACGAGGGAGCCGAGATCGTGCTGAACGAGCTGGGCACGACACCGCTGCTCACCGGTGCACCGACCCCGGCGGCGGTGACGGCCTGCACGGTCAGCGTGTACGTACGGCCCGGCACGAGCGCCGTCATGCTGAAGGTCCGCGTTGCCGCGGAGACCACCGTGCTGTACGCCCCGACGCCTTTCTCGTCGGTGCCGTCACGCGAGACCCGGTAGCCCGTCACCGCCGAGGAGCCCGACGTCGGCGGCGACCAGCTGATGCTGGCCACCCCGGGATCGGTCGGCCGGACGGACACGCTGGTGGGAGCCAGCGCCAGGCCCGGACCCAGCACCGTCACTCGAACCGGCGCCACCACCCCCGCCCCCTGGGCGTTCACCGCCGCGACGGTCAACGTGTAGATCCGCCCCGGGACGAGCCGGGTCAGCGTGAAGCTGCGAGCGCTCGCGGCGACGGTGGTCGTGTACGCCCCCTCCCCTGCGCTGTCGACGCCGTCGCGGGTCACCCGGTAGCCGGTGACGGCCGACTTCCCGGGCGCGCTCGGCGGCGACCAGCTGATCGTCGCCGCCCCGGCCGCGCTCTGCCGGGCGGTCACCGCGAGCGGCACGGACGGCGCCGGAGCGAGGTTGGCGGTGAGCGTCGCGGCAGCGGCGGGCGTCACGTAGTCGTGGGTGACCGCGCCGTGGTCGGACCACCACTCAAACCCGTACGGCTGGCCGCCCAGCTGCTGGAACGGTACCGAGACCCGCAGTGCCCAGTTCTGCCAGGAGGTGATCGTCGTCGGTGCGGTCACCGTCTGGCCCTGGACGGTGACCGTCGCACCGGTCGGCGCGCTGGCGAGGGTGACCGCGACCGTGACGGGGTTGAACGTCCGGCTCACGGTCGTGGTGACCCCGGCTGAGTCGGTCGCGCTGAGCCGGATCTCGAGATAGCTGTCGGCCGCCGCGTCCAGGTCTTCGGGCGCCGGCCCGGCCAGCGCGACGTCGTTCCCGCTCACCGGCCCGAGATAGGGGTGGGTGTGGGTCTCGTGGTGCCGCAGCACGGTCCAGCTCAGCGCCGACGCCGGCAGCGTCCCGTCCTGAGCGTCGGTCGCCGTCCCGGTCAGCCGGTAGGCGCCACCCACGACGAACTTCTGTCCCGCGGTCGGTGCGGTGATCGTGACGACCGGCGCGGTGTCACCGGGGTTCACCACCACCGACGCCGTCGACGTCAGTCCGGCCGGGTCCCGGACGGTCAGGGTCGCCGTCAAGCGCCCGGCCCGCGCATAGCTGTGGCTGACCTTCGCGGTCGTCGTGGTCGCGTTCGCGGTGCCGTCGCCGAACGCCCAGGTGTAGCTCAGCGCGTTTCCGTCCGCGTCGGAGGACGCCGAACCGTCGAGCGTCACCGCCAGCGGCACCGCCCCCGACGTCGGAGACGCCGACACCCGGGCGACCGGCGCCCGGTTGGCGGTGCCGGTCGCGGCGAGCTTGCGCACCTCGCCGCCGCCGGCGTAGCTGGTGTAGTAGAGCGACTGGGTGGCGCCATCGCGAGCGAAGGTCAGGGCCACGGCGCTGCTCACGCCGAGCCCGCTGACCAGCGTGGTCTTGACCTTGGTGGGGCTCAGGCTGAAGATCGTCCCGCAGACGTAGTCGCTGAACAGGTACGCGCCGGTGTAGGCGGCCGGCCAGACGCCGTTCGGCACGTACGCGCCGCCGGTGATCGAGCCGCACGTCGTCCCGCCGACGGTGGTGGAGTGCGGATAGTCATAGACCGGGTCGGTCAGACCGGCCGGGGTCGGCGTGCCGCAGCTGGTCTCGGAGTTCGTCCGCTGACAGTGCCCCTCACGACTGTTCCAGCCGTAGTCGGCCCCGCGGGCGCCCTGGTCGACCTCCTCCCACACGTTCTGGCCGACGTCGTTGACCCGGAAGCTCGTGCCGGTGGCGTTCGGGTCGAAGGCAAAGCGGAACGGGTTGCGCAGCCCGACCGCGTACGCCTCCTGGCAGGTCACGCCTGCCGCGGCGGGAGCGGTGTTGCAGCGGGCGGTCCCGCTGCCGACGAACGGGTTGTCGGCCGGGATCCCGCCGCTGGTGGTGATCCGCAGCACCTTGCCGTTGAGGACGTTCCGGTCACGGCTGGTGTCGTTGTCGCCGCCGCACCCGCTGCCGCCGGCGTGGCTGGCGTCCCCGTGATAGTCGCACCCGCCGTCGCCGGTGGTGACGTAGAGATAGCCGTCGTGGCCGACGTGCAGGTCGCCGGCGTTGTGGTAGCCGGCGGTGGAGTAGATGCCGTTCAGCAGCTGGACCTCGCTCGCCGGGTCGATCACGTCGCCGGTCATGGTGAACCGCGACACCCGGTTGCGCGGGGCCCCGGCGCTGGTCGGGGTTCCCTCGGCGACCGGGCAGGTCGCGTCGCTGCCGAGGGCGGTGTAGAAGACGTAGACCGTACGGCTGGCCGGGTCCGGGTCGGCCGCGATCCCGAGCACCCCGCGCTCGGCGTTGGTGCAGATCTTCGCGGACAGGTCGAGCGCTGGCGTGGGCAGCAGGGCGCCGTTCTTGATCACCCGCACCTGCCCGGTCTGCGAGGCGACGAGCAACCGACCGTCCGGCGTCTCGGCCAGCGCGGTCGGCGACGGGACGGCCGCGACCGCTGAGTCGGTGAAGCCGGCCGGTACCGCGGCCCGCGCTTCGGGAGCGACCGCGGTCAGGGCCGTCGCGATCAGCGACGCGGCGAGCAGCGGACGGAGCAGACGCACGGGAACTCCTCGATCGGGGGCGCGACTCCCCACTATGGCGGGTGCGGACCCCCCGCCGATAGGGCCCGCGATTGCCCGCCGAAGATCTGGGTAGAGGGTGGGCGAACACCAGCGAGCGACGAAGCCGAGGACGGACCATGAACACGCAGACGACCAGCGCGGACGGCTCCTCAGCCGCCGACGTCGCCCTGATCCAGATCGCCCCCGGGGTGCACCTGGCGCAGATCGGGTTGGGCGTCTTCCAGGTCCCGCCGGACGAGGCGCAGCGGGTCGTCGAAGACGCGCTCGAGATCGGCTACCGCCACATCGACACCGCGGCCGCGTACGTCAACGAGACCGGGGTGGGGGCCGCGATCAAGGCCAGCGGCGTACCGCGCGAGGAGATCTTCGTGACCTCCAAGCTGCGCAACGGCGACCAGGGCTACGACTCGGCCTTCCGCGCCTACGCCGACACCTGCGAGCGGCTCGGCGTCGACCGGCTCGACCTCTACCTCATCCACTGGCCCTACCCCTCGGCTGGCTTGTTCGTCGACAGCTGGCGCGCCCTCACCGAGCTCGCCGCCGACGGCCGCGTCCGGTCGGTCGGCGTCTCGAACTTCCTGCCCGAGCACCTGGACGCGATCGCGGCGGTCAGCCCGCTGCGTCCCGCCGTCAACCAGATCGAGCTGCACCCGACGTTCCAGCAGCCGCACGTCATCGAGGCGAGCCTGGCGGCGGGCGCGACCGTCGAGGCGTACTCTCCGCTCGGCCAGGGTGCCGACCTGGACGCCGAGCCGGTCGTCGCGGCCGCGGCGGCGCACGACGCCAGCCCGGCCCAGGTGATCCTCGCCTGGCACCTGCAGCGCGGCTACATCGTCATCCCCAAGTCCTCGCGCCGCGAGCGGATGGCGGAGAACCTGGCCGCCGCCTCCCTCCGGCTGAGCGAGGAGGAGCTGCAGGCGATCACTGCCCTCGACTCCGACGCCCGGATCGGTGGCGACCCCGCCACCTTCGCCATGACCCAGATCCGCTGACCCAGAACCCATGAGTCCGTCCGTGAGCCCGTGTAGGGCAGGTCCCGATGGAGTGACCAGATGAGCCAAGCCGTACCCGACGTCACCTCCGGTGAGCTCGGCGCCCCCACCCGCCAGCAGATCCGGACGGTGGTGCTCGCCGCGTCGTTCGGCAACCTCGTCGAGTGGTTCGACTTCACCACCTACGGGCTGCTGGCCATGATCATCGCGAAGCACTTCTTCACCGTCGGTGGGGCCGATGGCAGCAACACCCCGTTGCTGCTGGCCTTTGCGACGTTCGGCGTGGGCTTCCTGGCCCGGCCGCTCGGCGGCCTGCTGATCGGGTTGTACGGCGACCGCAAGGGCCGCAAGCCGGCGCTGCTGCTCTCGATCACGCTGATGGGCGCGTCGACGTTCGCCGTGGCCCTGTTGCCCGACCAGGCGGCCATCGGTCTCGCCGCGCCGATCCTGCTGGTGCTCTGCCGACTGCTGCAGGGCGTCGCCGCGGGCGGGGAGTGGGGCGGCGCCGCCTCGTTCCTGGTCGAGTGGGCGCCCACCAGGAAGCGCGGGCTGCTGGGCAGCGTGCACACGGCCACGATCTTCGTCGGCACTCTCGTCGGGTCGCTGGTCATCGCGGCGCTGACCGCCGGCCTGGGCTCAGACACCATGGGCGACTGGGGCTGGCGGATCCCGTTCGCCATCGGTGGCGTGCTGGCTCTGATCGCTATCCCCGTCCGGCTCCGGGCCGAGGAGACGCCGATCTTCCGGGCCGAGGCCGCGCAGGCGGAACGCTCCATCGAGGACGTCAAGACCCCAGACGTGACCTCGGGGGTCGCGCCGTCGATGCCGACGACCAAGGCTGCGCTCACCAAGCGGCTCGCGTTCACGTTCTGCCTGGTCGGCATGCAGTCCGCGGCGGTCTACACGTTCACCAGCTATTTTCCCTCGTTCGTGACGCAGTACACGACCAACAACGGTCAGCCCGTCGGCGCCGGTGCGGCGCTCTTCTCCAACGCGCTGGCCAGCGTGATCGTGATCGCCGTCGTGCTCACCTCCGGCAACCTGTCCGACCGCATCGGTCGCAAGCCGGGCATGATGATCAGCTGCTTCCTGGTGCTGGTGCTGTCCTACCCGCTGATCACCCTGGCCTCCCGGGCCGACAGCCTGGCGGTCACCGTGGCGGTGCAGTGCGTGCTTGCGGCGTCGGTCGCGCTGTTCCTCGGCTGCCTGCCTGTGGTGCTGGTCGAGCTGTTCCCCGCCCGGGTCCGGGTCGCCGGGCTCAGCACCTCCTACAACGTGGCCTCGGCCGTCTTCGGCGGCTTCGCGCCGCTGATCGCCGGCGGTCTGGTAGCCGCCACCGGCTTCCCGCCGAACGCCTCGCTCTGGGCCGTCACCGCCGCCGTCGTCTCCACCGTCGCGGTCTTCTTCTTCAAGGAGACCCGCGGGGTCGACCTCGCCTGAGTCGGGGCATCGGGGCCGAAGTACGTGCGCTCTACCTTGGGGGCCGCGAGTCAGCCAGAGCACGGCCGAGATCCTGGACGAGCTGCGCGAGGACCGTTGATCGATATCGACTCCTCGAATAGGCCGACCCCGGCTCCGCGCGGCGCAAAGCCGGGTTATGTTCAGCACAGGAGCCGGCCTCCGCCGTCCGGCCTGGTGGGAGGAAACCCAATGACTGCTGACGTCTCGGCGTCGCCGACGACCACGAACGACCGCCGCTACCTGACGTACCTGATCGTCGTGGCGGTCGCCGGCTGGGCGCTCGCCAGCTACGACACCAACCTGCTGGTGCTGACCCTGCCCGACATCCAGCGCGACCTCGGACTGTCCGACGGCAAGATCGGCCTGCTCGGGTTCATCGTCTTTTCCGCCGAGTTCGTGATCGCCCTGTTCATCGGCTACGGGATGGACCAGAAGGGCCGCAAGTGGATGTGGATGTTCTGCCTGGCGATGGCGGCGCTGTTCACCGGGCTCACCTTCTTCGTCCAGAACTACTGGCAGCTCGCGCTCGTCCGCTCGCTCGCCTCCGGCTTTGCCCAAGCCGAGCTGGCCGTCTCGATCACCCTGGTCAACGAACAGATGCCGGCCAAGCGCCGCGGACTGCTCTACAGCGTCGTCCAGGGCGGATACCCGCTCGGGGTGTTTCTCGCCTCCGGGGTCTACCTCCTGGTGGCGGCCTCGCACGGCTGGCGCACCGTCTTCCTCTGGGGCGTCGTGCCGCTGGCGGTGGTCGCCATCGGCCGCAGCAAGATCCGCGAGTCCGAACGGTTCGTGCACCTGAAGGCGATGCGCGAGGCGGTCGCCGCCCACGACACCCGCCGGATCGCCCAGCTCGAGGAGCAGTTCCCGGTCGACGTCGAGGACCTTGAACGCGGATCGATCCGCAGCCTGTTCGCCACCCCCGGACCGGTCCGCAACACCCTCGTGCGGCTCAGCGTCGTCTGGCTGCTGTACGCCTCGGCGTTCGTCGCCGTGAACACCTACATCACCGTCTGGCTGACGAGCGAGAAGGGCTGGAGCGAGACCCAGGTGGCCACCCTGCTGCTGGTCTCCGGCGGGATCGGCTACCTGTTCTACCTGCTGGGCGGGCTGCTCGGGGAGCGCTTCGGCCGCCGCAACGTGCTGCTGGTCACCGGTCTGCTCGTCGGCCCGCTCAACCTGTTGCTGCTGCTCACCACCAACCACACCGCGATCGCCGTCCTCTACTTCCTCGCCTTCCAGGCCACGAACGGGACCTGGTCGGGCGCCGGCTACTCCTACCAGGCCGAGAGCTTCCCCACCCGGGTCCGCGGGCTGGCGATCGGCTGGATGAGCTCGATGTTCGTCGGCGGCCTGATGATCGGCAGCCTGCTCTGGACGATCCTGGTCAGCAGCACGAACTTCACCGTCGCCTGGGTGGTCATCGGTGTGGTCCTCGGCTTTGCCCAGGGCGTGAGCACCCTGCTGCTGCCCAACATCAAGCCGGGGCAGGAGCTCGAAGCCATCGCCCGTTGACGGTCAGCGGCCCGGCGCTCGTCCCGGGATCCCGCGGCGCCCGATGTACACCCCGATCGCCAGCACCAGGACGCCGATGGCGATCAGTCCCGGCCCCTTCGGCTGACCCCCGGCGGTTGGCTGACCTTCGGCCGGCGGCGGCACCGCTACCCGACCGAGCAGCCGGGTGGCCGTGCAGTCGTTGTCCTCGTACGGCGACGAGGCGTTCACCGGGTGGAATTCGTAGCGGCCGCCGACCTCATAGCTGCGGTCCACCGAGGTCGCCGAGTTCTTGCCGCCAGGAGTGCCGCGGACCGTGACCGTCTGCCCCGCGTCGGTGCGGACCGTCGCCAGCCGGCCCTGCCAGTCGGTCGCGGTCACGATGCCGGTGAAGGCGTACGGGGACCCGGACGGGCTGCCGCTGGCGCAGGACGCGTAGGCCAGAGCGGGGCGGAGGGGCGCCGACCAGAGCAGCAGCCCGAGGACCGCGACCAGGAGTCCGACCACCAGTGGTGCGACCGGTGACGGGAGCCGCTCAGGCACGGACGGCCGCCCGGACGGTGAGCACGTCGGGCAGGTGCGCGGCGATCTGGGTCGAGCAGTCGCCGTCGTCCAGGCTGGTGGAGATCGTGCCGTCCCGGGCACCGACGTAGAGACCGGCCTGGTCGCCTGGTCGGTGGTCATGGCGTCCCGCATCCCGGCCAACAACCGTCCGGGAGCCCTCCTCGAAGGGCATCGACTCCCGCAGGGCCCGATCCACCGCCCCTTCTTGGTCCCCACCAGCAGGACGGTGTCACCCATCAGTGCCCTCCCGGACGTCGACGGCCAGCGATCCCTCAGGCGCGCGCCCTGTCCTGCAACACCTCGAGCGCCGCCCGAAGGCCCGACTCGCCAGGCTTCACTGCGTGGTAGTGCTTTGCGCTGATGTACTCCACGAAATCGGGTTCGGGCGCGATTCCGTGCACTTCAAGGTAATACTCGAGGCCCGCGTTCCAGATCCATTCGCCGTCTGTGACGGTGGACGTCGGCACTACTTTGCCCCGGGTCGGATCTAACCGATCGATGTCCCGAAAGGTGGTCCTCCGCACGAAGGTCCCACCGCTGAGGAACCTGCTGAGCATCGACCTCAGCTCCGCATCGTCGACACGCGTGCGGTCCTCCGCAAAGTACGGCTGACCGTCCTCGCCGACGCCATCGAACAGTCGAGCGCGACGCATGGTCATCGACGCTTCCTCCCTTCGTCTGGCATGAACAGCCGCCACTCACCGTCATGCGGCTCCGTTGGTATCGGCTCGCCGAAGATATTCACTCCCGACGCTGAGGTGACAAAGATCCCGTCCGGGCCGGACCAAGCCAACTCGGTGGGAGCGAGCACCGGAACGCTCATCCGGTTCGACAGCTGCTGGGCGAACCCGTCGGCCGTCTGGCCCGTGTCGCAGGCGAAAAGCCGGATCGGGCCACCTTCATAGCGTGAGTCATGCTCGAGCATAGTCGCGAGATCGTCCGGGCTGAGCTGATCGCTACCGATGTAGACATAGTCGGTGTCGCGATGCATGTCAACGGTGTAACTGCCCTCGTCAGGCGGTACCTGGGCAGCGGCGTCGACCATGCGGTCGTCACCCGGCTCGTAGTAGGCACGACCGGCGGGAGTCACCTCGCTCTCGTCGAGGTAGCGGGCAAGATCCGGACGCAGGCCTTCGGGCGGCAGATCCTGCGGCATGTCCTCACCGGGCTGGCGAGGCAAGGCCTCGTGCGGTGCTCGGTCCTCCCCAAAGACCCCTTCCGCATGCGTGTCGGAAACCTCCGGCGGTTCCTGGTCGAGCAGCTTCTCGTCCGCTTCCGCCGGTTCTTCCTGAGCCGCGTTCACCTCCGCACGGTCGTCCCCGTTCGGCTCAACCTCAGCCGGCTCGTCCGAACCCGACTCCACCTCGGTCGGCTCTCCATTCGCAGACTCGTCCTTGCCCGGACCAACCTCAGCCGGTTCCACCGCCGCAGCGGGGCACAGGTCCGGTAACGCCGACCCCATAGTCGTCCGGGGGCGTCGAGACCAAGGTCGGCAGGCCGCAGCCGCGGCAGAACCGCGCCTGCGGATCGGTCGCCTGCGTCCCGCAGTTGGAGCAGTACATCGGCGCCCTACCCCCCGCCTCGAGCCGTGGCCTCATCGTAAGCGCCACCCGTCCCGTCAAGGGTGCGAGGAGGATGGTCGGGTGACCGTACCCCGCGAACGCGACGACCAGGGTCGGGCCCGGAACGCCCGGCCCCGCGACGCGCTCGGCCGACCGTTGCCGCGCGGCGCCGAGGGGGTGGCGCGGATCCCCGACGAGCTGGTGCTGCCGCCGCTGCCCTCGCTGGCCGAGGCCCAGCGGCTGCTGGACGACGGGCTGCCGTTCCATGCGCACGAGATCCTCGAGGGCACCTGGAAGGCGGCGGCGCCGGCCGAGCGCGACCTCTGGCAGGGGCTGGCCCAGCTCGCGGTCGGCTACACCCATCTGTTGCGCGGGAACGCGGCCGGCGCGACGACCCTGCTGCAGCGGGCGCGGCGCCGGCTCGCGGACTACGCCGACCGACCACCGTACGACATCGACGTCGACGGCCTCACCCGTTGGGCCGACGACGTGCTGGCCGGGCTGGCCGCGGCTTCTCTGTCCACCCCCGCGCCGCCGCGGCTCCGTACCGCCGACGCCTGAGCCCTCGTGCCGGGGAACGGCTACCCGTCGACCGAAGGTGCTGACGGCGGACCCAGCCGCGGGTGCTCAAGCGGCCAGTCCTCGGTGATCCAGCGCGGGACCAGTGCGTCGAGCGCAGCCGCCACCGCAGTGCCGACGTACTCCTCGCGCACCCACCACGAGATCTCGGCGTCAAAGCCGGGCAGCTCGGTCGGGTCGACGTACACACAGCCGATCAGCACGGACTCCGCTTCGTCGAAGACGGCGTAGTTGAACGACTCGTGCGCCTCGATCTCGTCGGCGTGCCGTTGCAGGTCCTCTTCGTCCTGTTCCCGGGTCATCGTGGGCGGCGGCCAGCCCCAGGCCGCGCCGTAGATCGACCACAGCCGCTGCTGCGACCCCATCACCGCGGGCATGTCCAGGTCGACGTCGGCGGCCCGGATCGGTCGCAGGTGGTGCTGCGGGGTCAGCTCGACGCGGACCGGATGCTGCCAGGCGCTCGGAAGCCAGCTCACGGGTTCATGGTGACAGGCCCTCGCCGCCCGCGGAACCCAGCGCGCGGCGAACAGGCCATGCCGTGCCGTCTGACGGGCACAGGGGTCGCACGTACCGAAAGTGTCGTGAGTGTCGTGGTGCGTCGTTCGTCCCGCGGCCATGCGGCGTTCACGTCAGCCGGACAGGCTGGCGGCTGTGACCACTTCCCTCGCTCCCAGCCGTCGCGCGGTCCTCAAGGGCGCGGCGATCGCGGCGGCGGCGGCCGCCGGCTCGTCGGTCTTCCGCACCTTCGACGAGGAGGCGGCTGCCGCTCCCGCCCACCGCGGCGTCTTCGGCTACGGCGTGGCGAGCGGCGACCCGACCGGGGACAGCGTCGTGATCTGGACCCGCGCGACCCCGCCGGCCCACCGGGGTGAACCGGTCGCCACGCCCGGCAGCGGCCGCGGCGCCCCGCTGCGGGTGCACTGGCAGATCGCCCGCGACCGCGACTTCTCCCGCGTCGTCGACCAGGGCGTCGTGGTCACCAGCCCGCGCAGCGACCACACGGTGAAGGTCGACATCAACGGCCTCAACCCGTACACGCGCTACTACTACCGCTTTCGCGCCGCTGGCGACGTCAGTGCCGTCGGCCGCACCCAGACCGCGCCCGACACCCGGCACCGGACGCACGCGCTCCGGTTCGCGCTGGTCTCCTGCAGCAACTACACCGGCGGCTACTTCGGGGCCTACCGGGCGCTCGGCAAGCGCGACGACCTCGACTTCGTCCTGCACGTCGGCGACTACATCTACGAGTACGGCAACGGCGCAGACCGCTACGGCCCCATCGACCTGGTCGGCCGTCGCGACGCCGTCCCGGACACCGAGACCATCGACCTGGAGGGCTACCGACTGCGGCACGCCCTGCACAAGGCCGACCCCGACCTGCAGGCCGCCCACCGCCGGCACCCGTGGATCACGATCTTTGACGACCACGAGGTGGCCAACAACGCCTGGAAGTCCGGAGCGGAGAACCACACACCGGGCACCGAGGGTGCCTTCCTGCGCCGTCGTCGGCAGGCGTACGAGGCCTACCTGGAGTGGATGCCGTTCCGGCTGCCCGAGCAGCAGCGGGTCCCGCACCGGGGCATCCGCTTCTTCCGTCGCTTCACCTTCGGCGACCTGGCCGACCTGTCGGTGCTGGAGACCCGCCAGAACCGGAGCGCGCAGATCGGCGTCGGCCCGGGCTCGGTCCCCGGCGGCGGCTTCATCCCGGCCGGCATCGCCGAGGTGGACGCGCAGCTGGCCGACCCGTCCCGGCACCTGCCCGAGCCTGAGCAGCTGGAGTGGCTCAAGCGGGGCGTCGAGCACACCTCGCGGCGCTGGCACCTGATCGGCAACCAGGTCATCCTGACCCCCGTCCGCTTCCCCGGGGCGGTGTTCGGGGCGCCGGCCGACCAGAGGCTGCTGAACTCCGACCAGTGGGACGGCTACCAGGCCGACCAGACCGCGCTGCTCTCCCACCTGGCGGCTCAGCCGCGCCGGGCGGGCGACGCCGTCGTGCTCACCGGTGACATCCACTCCTCCTGGGCGATGGACCTGCCCGCTGACCGCGACGGAGCCGACTACACCCCAGCCGGGGTCGAGTTCGTCTGCCCCTCGGTGACCAGCGACGGCTTCTACGAGGCTGTCCGGGCGGCTCAGCCGAACGTTCCGGCGCCGCAGCTCGTCGCGACCACGGCTCAGCTGGCGGGCGCGGTGACGGCGACGAACCCGTGGGTCCGCTACCTCGACGGCGTCGGGCACGGGTTCACCCTCATCGACGTCACGCCGGAGCGGGTGCAGGCCGACTATCACCTGACGCCGCTGCCGACGGTCGCGCGGCCCGACCCCCGGATCGACGCCGAGGTGGAGCCGACGTACGCCAGCAGCTGGCAGACCCTCGCCGGCAGCCGTCAGGTGAGCGCCACCACCGAGCCGATCGGCGAACGCGCCGACCACCCGGTGCACCGGCACCGCTAGGTCGCGTCGCCGCCCGTCTCAGCTGGGACGGACGGCGCCAGCGTAGGGCATGTAGCTCATCTTGATGTACTGCACCTTCTTGCCCGGCCGGGGCGCGTGGATGACCATCCCGTCGCCGACGTACATCGCCACGTGGCTGGGGCGCTGACCGTAGAAGAAGACGAGGTCACCGGCCCGCAGCTGGGACTTGGCAATCCGGTGGCCCTGTGCGTACTGCTGCTGAGAGGTCCGGGGCAGCGCGACGCCGGCCGCCTTCCAGGCGGCCAGGACCAGGCCGGAGCAGTCGTAGCTGTTGGGGCCCACGGCGCCGTAGCGGTAGGGCTTGCCGAGCTGGGACTCGGCGAAGGCAAGAGCCCGCTTGCCCTTGCTGGCACTGCTCACGGAGGTGCCACCACCCGCACCGCCGCTCGACCCTCCACCGGACGCGGTACCGGTGCCACTGGCCAGGTAGGTGATGGAGACCCAACGGAGGTGCCCGTCGTAGGAGATCTGGGCAAAGCCGCGACTGAGCTTGCCGGTGAGGGAGATCCGGCTGCCGGCACGCAGCGTGCCGACCACCTTCCGGGTCTTGCCGGGTCCGGTGCGGATGTTGAGGGTCTCGGTCGCTACCTTGACCCCGGCGGTGGGGATCCTCGTCGGAGCAGACGGCAGGTCGGTGCCGGTCAGGTTGAGGTAGCGGGCGGCCATGGCGGCCGACGACCCGCCGAAGTCGACCTTGACCCAGCCGGCCTTCGGGCGGGAGATCACGCTGATCCGCTGGCCGCGGACGAGCTCGCCGACGACCCGGTGGCTCGTGCCCGCACCGGAGCGGATGTTGACCGTCGTGGTGGCCACGGCTGGTGGCGACGCGGCGAAAGCGGTCCCGCCCGTCAGAGCGACGACGACCGCACCGGACACCGCGACGCCGCCGGTCATCCCTACTATCCGCACGAGTTTGAACACGTTATTCCCGTCAACATCAGCATTCACTGCAGTCACAGTGGTTACGAAAGTAGCGATGCCAATTCGTTACCGCAAGAGATTCACGGCGTAAGAATTACCGTTCGATAAAGAACATCAGTGGAATTCCATCGGTGTTATTCGCCCGCTGCATCAGTTGTTCGTCTCGCTCGTCGACCCCTGTGCGCGGTCGACGACACGGGCTCGGCGTGGTTGACACCTCAAGTCGGGAGTCGCAGAATTGTTCTACTCAGAAGTAGATCCGGTCCCGCGGGGGCCCCGGCCGGACCCGGAACGCGAGGCCCCGCCATGTCCCACCCCGTGCTCGACTCAGTCTCGGACAGCGCCTGGGGCTCGGCTGTCGGCGTGCCCGCCCGTGACGCGCGATGGGCCCAGCTCACCCAGGCGATCTGCGTGATGGGGCGCGAGCTGAGTGTCGCCGGCCGGCTGGAGCGGACGGTCCACGCCGCAGCGGACACCACTGACGCCAAGTGGGCGGCGATCGTGCTCTACCACCCGAGAACGGGCCAGGCCGACCGGATCGTGTACAGCGCGTCCGACCCCGACGAGGTGGCCGCCTCGCAGGATGCCCTCCTCACCCTGGGTGCCGCCTACCTGAACGCGGCAAAGGTGCCGCTCGGGCCGAGCGAGGACGACGAGCCTGAGATGGCACAGCGCTTCATGGCGGTCCCGATCCACACCGGCTTTGGGCTCTACGGCACGATCTGTGTGATGTATCCGCGCAGCGCGGACCATTTCCATGAGGACGACCGACACCTGCTCGCGACCCTCGCCGACACCACCGGCGTGGGGGTCGACTGCGCCACGGCCTTCGAGGAGTCCGAACGACGCGGTGACTGGCTGAGCGCCTCGACCGAGGTCGGGCGGCAGCTGCTGACGCTGGCGGACGGGGTGGTCGGGATCGCCCAGAACATCGCCGAACACGTGCTGCGGCTGGCAGCGGCGGCGACCGTGACCATCGTCGTCCCCAGCTTCGACGACCCTGAGGTGCTCGAGGTACGCGTCGCCGCCGGACTGGGGGCCGAGGAGCTGGCCCACCGTAGCTATCCCGGGCCCGGCAGCTTCGACCAAGCCGCGATGAACGGCAACGAGGGCCAGCTGCGGATGGCCGGCGAGCTCTACTGTCTGCACGCCGAGATCCAGCCGGAGCGCCCGCTTGCTCAGGTGCTGTCTGTCCCCTTCGGGTCTCCCGGCCAACGGCTCGGCGCCATCGTCGCCAGCCGGCGCGCCGACCAGCCGCTCTTCGCCGACGCCGACCTGCGGATGGCCGAAGACTTCGCCCGCCAGGCCGGACTGGCGCTCGAGCTGGCCGAGGCCCGGGTCACCCACGAGCACCTGGAGGTGCAGCGGGAACGCGAGCGGATCGCCCGGCTCCTGCAGGACAACGTGATCCAGCGGCTCTTCTCGGTCGGCCTGAAGCTGCAGACCGCCGAGCCGGCCGTCACCGACACGGCCGTCCGGGAACGGCTCAGCTCCGCCATCGGCGACATCGACGAGACCATCCGCGAGGTACGCGACTCCCTCAGCCCGCCCGGCCGGTCAGCGCTGGCTTCCGTGGGCCCCTGAGCCACCCGCGGCTGGCGCGTCCACCCGCCGGTAGTGCAGGTAGACCACTCCGTTGTCGTAGGCCTCGCTTGCCACGAGCGTCAAGGTGCCCGGCGCGATCTCCTCGGTGAAGAGTCGCGGCCCCGAGCCGCGCGCGGTCGGGTACGTGAACAGGTGCAGCGCGTCGACCAGGCCGTCGGCCAGCAGCGCCCGGACCAGGGTGCCGCTGCCGCTGACGTAGAGGTCGCCGTCGACGCGGGCCTTGAGCGACCGGACGGCCTCGGGATCGTAGCCGCCGAGCACCTCGGTGTTGCGCCAGGTCGGTTCGGCGAGCGTCTTCGAGACGACGTACTTGGTGGTGTCGTTGAAGAAGGGCGCCCCCGGATCGTCCTCCACGGTCCGGTTCGACCAGCCCTGCTCGAACATCTCGTAGGTCAGCCGGCCGAGCAGGATGCCGCGGCACGGCGCGGTCACCGCCGCGACGGCTTCGCCCATCCGGGGGTCGAAGCCGTACGGTGCGGTCCAGGTCGGGGTGTCGATCACCCCGTCCAGGCTGATGAACTCGTGTACGTGCAGGGCTCCCACCATCCACCTCCAGATCGTTGCTGTCAGGCTGCAGACCGTGCCCCGACCCGAGAATCATCGGCTGCGGGGTGCTTCATCGATCCAGAGCCCCCCAGGGGAAGGACGGCCATGACGGCAGCAGAGCGGGTGACCGGCAGGGTGACCTACCACGGCGAGGGCGCGGTGTGGTTCGACGGCTGGGGCGGTCTGCGCCTGGTCGACCTGCTCGCCGGCGCCGTGCTGAGCCTCGACGAGACGACCGGCGCGATCAGCCGGATCGACGTCGGGTCGCCGGTCGCGGCGTGCGTACGACCGCGGGTCGGCGGCGGTTTCGTCGTGGCGACCGAGCGGGAGCTGGCCCTGTGGGGGCCGGACGGGCGGGAGTGGACCTCGCCGCCGCTGTGGGAGGCACCCGTCCGCTTCAACGAGGGCAGCTGCGACCCGGCCGGCCGGTTTCTCTGCGGGTCGATGGCCTACGACGGCGCCCCCGGTGCGGGCACGATGTGGCGGCTCAACCGGGACCGTAGCGTCGAGCCGCTCTTCGGCGACGTCACGATCTCGAACGGGCTCGGCTTCACCGCCGACGGATCGCGCGCCTACTACACCGACACCACCACGCGGCGGATCGACGTCTTCGACCTGTCCGACGGCGAGCTCACCGGACGGCGGCCGTTCGTGACGGTGGCCGAGGGGCCGGGCAACCCGGACGGGCTGACCGTGGACGCGGACGGCGGGGTCTGGACGGCCCTCTACGGCGGCGGAGCCGTGCACCACTACGACGCGGCCGGCCGGCTCACCGACGTGATCGAGGTGGACGCCACCCAGGTCACCTCCTGCACCCTCGGCGGGCCGGATCTGACCACGCTCTACATCACCACCTCGCGGGAGAACCTCGGCCCGGACGATCAGCCCGCCGCCGGCTCGATCTTCCGCGCCGACGCAGCCGTGCCCGGCCTGCCCGTCCTGACCTGCGCGCTCTGAGCGGACGCGCACGATGGTCTACGGGCGGCGGCTCCTCGCCGGTGACGCCGTCGACGGACTTGCGCAGCAGGTCGGCGTGTCCGCCCCGGCAAGGTGCTCGAGCTCGGTAACGGCCGGCGGCGGTTCCCAGGGCGAGCCGATGGTGTCCAGCCCGGCGATCTCGGTCGGCGTGGAAGCAGTCACGAAGCCACGCCAGGACCGACGCCGGTCAGTCCGCGTCCGGAGGCGAGGCGACCTCAGCCTGGGCTGAGCTGGGGCACGACGTCCGCGGCGAACGCCTCGAGCTGCTCGACGTAGCTGGCCGGGTCCGGCGTACCGAGGTCGACGACCAGGTGCGCGACCCCGGCCTGCTCGTAGCGGCCGATCGCGTCGACGACCTGGGCCGTACTGCCCTCGAGCAGGGCGCCGACGTCACCGCCACCGGCCGGCGGGGCGGGGTCCAGCCGGGTACGGATCCGCAGGCTCACCTCGAAGTCCGACCGCGCCCCGTGCTGCCGGATGGTCGCCAGTCCCGCCTCGATCTCGGCCGGCGACAACCCGTACGCGTGCCACCCGTCGCCGTAGCGGGCCGCCCGGCGCAGCGCCGGCGGGCTGTCCCCGCCGACCAGCAGCGGGATGCCGACGACCGGACGGGGCGCGAAGAGGACGTCGTCGAAGTCGTGCCGGCGGCCGTGGTGCACCGGCGGCGTGGTCTCCAGGAGCGTGCGGAGCGCGACGAGATGCTCGTCCGCCACCTCACCGCGGTGCGCGTAGTCGGCCCCGACCAGCGCGTACTCGCGCTCGACCCAGCCGACGCCGACGCCCAGCAGCAACCGCTCACCGCTCAGGTGGTGGAGTGTGGCCACCTGCTTGGCCATCAGGTGCAGCTCACGCTGCGGCAGCACCAGGACGGAGGTGCCGAGCCGGATCGTGCTGGTCCGGCCCGCCACGAACGCGAGCGTGACCAGGCTCTCCAGCAGGGCTCCCGTCGGGTCGTAGTGGTCGTCGGCCGGGTCGCTGAGCGAGGTCATGTCGGTGGGCAGCACGACGTGGTCGGAGGTCCAGAGCGAGGCGTAGCCGAGCTCCTCCGCAGCCAGCGCGACCGCCAGCACCGCGTCCCGGTGCGCGAGCGGGCCGAAGTTGCGCAGGTTCACTCCGACGATCACCGCTCCTCCTTCCCGACACCGGCCACCGAGCCCTGACTGCCATCCTCCTGCGGAACGACCCTCCCTGAAAAGCGACCCCGAGACGAAGGTTTTTGGTCCGCTCCGACCGTTTTCGGGCTTCTCGGGGTCGTTAATCAGGGACGCGCAGCTCGGCCAGCGCGCTGAGCGGCCGGACGGCGCGCCAGCCGAGCACCCGTTCGGCGGCGGAGCAGTCGGCGGTGATGTGCCGGACGTCGCCGAGCCGGTAGGCGCCCGTGACCACCGGCTCCGGGCCGCCGAGGACGCGGCTCATCTCTGCCGCCATCTGGCCGATGGTCGTCACGTCGGGTGAGCCGATGTTCAGTGGCGTCACCCCGGGCGCCAGCTCGGCGTCCGACCCACCGTCCAGCGCGGCGACCACCGCGCCGGCCACGTCGTGCACGTGGACGAAGTTGCGACGCTGCCCGCCGTCCTCGAACACCCGCGGCGCCTCCCCCCGGGCGAGGGCGCTGGCGAAGAGCGACGCCACCCCGGCGTACGGGGTGTCCCGCGGCATCCCGGGTCCGTACACGTTGTGGAAACGCAGCGCCGCGACCGAGCCGCCGGTCTCGCGGCACCAGGAGGCGGCCAGGTGCTCGCCGTGCACCTTGGTGGCGGCGTAGACGTTGCGTGGGTCGAGGGCGGCGTCCTCGGGCACGAGCCCCGGCACCAGGTCGGACCCGCACTGCGGGCACAGCGGGTCGAAGCGGCCGGCGTCGAGGTCGAGGACCTGACGCGCGGGCGGGTGCGTCGGCCCGTGCTGCGGACAGGCGTACGCGCCCTCGCCGTAGACGACCATCGACGACGCGTAGACGATCCGGCCAAGACCTGCGGCCGCCGCCGCCCGGAGCACCACGGCGGTGCCGAGGTCGTTCTGCCGGACGTAGTCGTCGATGTCGTCGAGGTCGAGCCCCAGCCCGACCTTGGCCGCCAGGTGCGCCAGGCCGTCGCAGCCCTCGAGCGCGGCCGCGAGCCGGCACCGGTCGGTGATGTCGTCCCGAGGATCTGTGGCGCGGTCGAAGACGACCGGCTCATGCCCCTGCCGGCGCAGCTGCTCGACCACGCTACGGCCGATGAAGCCCGCCCCGCCGGTCACCAACACCTTCATCCGCGGTCCACGGGACGAGGATAGGGGCTCCGACGTCGGGCTGAGGGGAAGGAGCGAGCGTGCCGATCGCGATCGACCCGCTCCCGGACGCCCCCGTCAGCACGGGGCGCCGCGCCGACCCGCTGGCGCTGGCGGCCGGGCTGGCCCTGATCGCGGTCGCGGCCGTCGTCGGTCGGCTGCTGGTGGACCGCGGCGACGAGATCCTGCTGCCGACGCCGCCGCTGCTCGCGTTCTGGCACCCGCACGCCGGGGCGGGCACGCCGCTCACGCTGCTCTGCGTCGTGGTCGGGCTGCGGCTGCAGCAGGTCGCGGCCAGGCTGAGCTGGCGACGGCTGCTGCTGTGCGGCTGGCTGCTGGCCGTGTCCTGGCTCTGCTCGCTCGCCCTGATCGACGGCTTCCGGCGCGGCTGGGTCGCCATCCTGCTCGACCCCAACGAGTACCTGCACGACCTGCCCCGGATCACCGACCCGGCGGAGTTCCTGCGGACGTTCACCCACGTCATCGCCTTCGGCGACGGCGTCACCGGCGACGACGTCTGGACCACGCACGTCGCCGCGCACCCCCCGCTGGCCACCCTGGTCTTCTGGGCGCTCGACCGGGTCGGGCTCGGCGGCGGCTTCTGGGCCGGTGCGCTGTGCATCCTGGTCGCCTCGACGGCCGCGGTCGCGATGCCGGTCACGCTGCGCGGGCTCGGCGCCCCCGACGCGGCCCGTCGGCTGGTCCCGTTCGCCGCCCTGTTCCCGGGCTCGGTCTGGATGGCCGTCTCCGCGGACGGGCTGTTCGCCGGCGCCGCCGCGTCCGGGCTGGCCCTGGTCTGCCGCGGGGCGGCCCGCCGCCGGTACGGCTCGGCGCTGGCCGGCGGACTGCTGCTCGGCGCCGCGGTCTTCCTCAGCTACGGCCTGGTGCTCTTCGGCGTGGTGGCGCTCGTCGCCCTCGGTCTGACCGTCCGCCGGCTCGGCTGGCGTGCGGTCCGGGGTCCGTGGCTGGTCGCCGTCGCGGCCGCGCTCGCCGTGGCGGCGGCCCACCTGGCGCTCGGCTTCAATTGGTTCACCGGCCTGGCCGAGCTGCGCGTCCGCTACTACCAGGGGGTCGCGTCGCAGCGGCCGTTCTCCTACTTCGTCTACGCCAACCCGGCCGCCTGGCTGGTCAGCTGCTCGCCGCTGCTGGCCGTCGGCGTGGGTCGAGCCCTCGCGACGCTCGTCCTCAGTCGCCGCGGCCCGTGGACCCAGGACCGGGTGGTGGCGCTGATCTGCCTCGCGGGTGTCGGCGCAGCCGCCCTGGCCGACGTCTCGGCGCTGTCCAAGGCCGAGACCGAACGGATCTGGCTCGGCTTCGGGGTGGCCGCCTACGCCGGAGTGGCCCTGCTGCGTGGCCGGACGGCCGCCTGGGCGCTGGTGGCCGCGGCCGGCTGGGCGATCGCGGTCAACCACCTGCTCTACACCGGTTGGTGATCGCGGCGTGGTCGATCCCGTACCAGCAGCGCGACCACGACCAGCCCCAGCGCCGCCAGCCCGACCGCGAGGGCGACCAGCGGGCTCACCGCGAGCACGGTCGGATTCTGCCGCTGCACCCGGGCGCCCACGATGACGGCGGTGACCAGCAGCAGACAGACCAGCCCGAACCGGCCCGCCCAGCCGGCCGCGCTCGACCGCGCGGCCAGCCGTCGGACCAGCAGCCAGCCGAGCAGCACCTCGAGCGGGGCGAGCAGCGCGTCGTGCAGCACGATGCCAAGCACCCCCCAGCGCAGGATCGGCCAGAACTGGGCGACCGGCAGCCGGCTGACCAAGGCGTACAGGCCGAAGAGTCCGGCGACGACGCCGACCGCGCCCAGCACGAACCGGGACGCGGTCACGGCAGCAGCCCCTCGATCCGCTGCACCCACTTGGTCTGCAGCACGCCGGGCCGGTTGGGCGCGATGATTCGCGCCGGATAGCCGTGGTCGGCCTCGAGCACGCATGAGTTCAGCGCCGTGGCGAGCAGCGTGTCCTCGTGGTCGGCGAACGCCGGCGGCAGCGTCGAGACGCTGTAGGAGGACCCCTCCTCGAGCGAGGTCACCCGCGCCGCCCAGCCGCCGCTGCCGCCGACCAGCGCGAGCAGGTCGCGGATCCGGACGCCGGTCCAGCTCGCCATCACGCTCCAGCCCTCGACGCAGGCGATCGGCAGCCGGACGGTGGTGCTCGGCATCGCGGTGAGCTCGGCGAGGGTCAGTGTCCGGACCGCTCCGGTCGCGCCGACCAGCGTCAGGGTCCAGCTGGTCGCGGCGTCAGCCACGTCGACCCCGGCCAGAGCAGCGGTGTTGTTGATCGGCACGCCGCGCACGTTGTGCTGTCGCGGCTGCCGTGGCGCGAGCACAGCCAGCCGGCTCAGCGGGGTAAACGACTGGCCGACCGTCAGCAGGGTCAGCACCCCGCTGACCGCGAGCACGCCCCGGACGAAGCCCCGCCGCTCGCTGGTCTGCGGCTCAGACGGCTCAGATCCCTGTGCCTGTGGGGAAGTAGCCTCATTCCGTCCCGCCCGGGTGAGGTGCCGACGGATCACCGGCAGCTTGACCGCAACGTGCACGAGCAGGGCGCCGATCATGATCCAGCCGAGCGCGTAGTGCACCGGGACGAACCCGAAGCCGAAGACGTACCACTGGTTGATGTTGAGCAGCCCGGTCGACAGCTCGAAGAACGCCGCCCCGACCAGGACGCCGATCGAGCCGCGTTCGAGCAGCACCGGCAGCCCGTCGAGGTCGGGCCTGGGCAGCGCGGGGGACGCGAAGAGCCGCG
Source organism: uncultured Friedmanniella sp. (assembly GCF_964244005.1). GTDB lineage: Bacteria > Actinomycetota > Actinomycetes > Propionibacteriales > Propionibacteriaceae > Microlunatus. The sequence continues at coordinate 128,059 of NZ_CAXTHG010000006.1, forward strand.
GGTAGGCGGCAAAGACCTTGCCGAGCAGCAGCGGGATGGCCGCGATGCCGGTCGCGACGTGCAGGCCCTGGCTCAGCCGATAGCCCCAGCTCGGCCACGGCACCAGCCCGACGCCGGTGACGCTCTGGGCGTTGTGGCTGATCAGCCCGGTCACGAAGCAGATGACCACGGCGATGCCCAGCCACCGGCCGAGGCGGGCGACCACGACCGCGTCGTGCACGGGTGAGCGAAAGTCCTCGGTGCGCGGCGGCCGCAGCCGCAGGACGGCGCCGAGGACGGGGAACACCTGACCGACACTAGGCACGCTCGGCCGCCCTGTCTGCCCCTGCGCCGGTTACCGCTCGCGAACGTCCGCCCCCTGAGCGCGGCGCAGGCCCGGCGGAGGCAGCTGCAGCTCGAAGCGGCAGCCGCCGTCGACGTTGCGGACCCCGATCGAACCGGCGTGCGACTCGACGACGCTGCGGGTGATCGCCAGCCCCAGACCGGCGCCGCCGTCGTCGCCGCTGCGGGAGGGCGTACCCCGCCAGCCGGTGTCGAAGACCCGGCCGAGGTTGGCGTCCGGGATGCCGCCGCAGCCGTCCATCACCGCGACCTGGACGGCGCCCTCGCGCGAGCGTGCCGCCTCCAGCCGGACGGCCAGGCCGGGTTCGGTGTGCCGGACCGCGTTGGCCACCAGGTTGGCCAGCGCCCGGGCCAGGTCGTCGGACGAGCCCAGCACCGCGAGCCGGTCGTCCACGGGCAGGTCGACCTCGAGCCGGACCTCGGCGGCAGCGGCCGCCGGCCCGAGCTCTGACGCGACGTCGGTGAGCAGCTCGGTCAGCGAGACGAGCACCGGCGGCCGGCTCGGTCGCGCCCCCTGCACCCGGGACAGCGCGAACAGGTCGTCGACGAGGCCGGCCATCCGGGCGACCGTGGACCGCAGGTGGGACAGCGCCCGCGGGACGTCGGCGATGATGCCGTCCTCCAGGGCCTCGGCGAGCGCCCGTAGCCCCGACAGCGGCGTCCGCAAGTCGTGCGACATGAAGGCCACCAGCTCGCGCCGGGCCTCCTCGGCCGCCCGTTCCCGGGCGCGGGACTCAGCCAGCGTCCGCCGCGTCTCGGCCAGCTCGGCGATCAGCCGGGCGAGCTCCTGGGGGGCGGCGCTCCGGTCCCGGCCAGGAGCAGGGGCCGTGTCCGAGCGGTCCAGCGCCGAGCTGTCGGCCACGAGCTGGCTGAGGCCGACCCCGACGGCGCGTGAAGCCGTCGTGATCCGCCAGGTCACCCACCAGGCACCACCGACCGCGAGAGTCAGCGAGGTGGCCAGCCCGATCAGGATCACCCCGGCGTCGTGCGGGGAGAGGAACATGTACCCGACGTTGACCAGGGACGCGGCGACCACCGCCAGCACCGGCAGCAGGGTGGCGACCATCAGCAGGTAGCGCATCGAGCGCCGGCGTCCGGTCTGCAGCAGGACCGCGCCGAGCAGCCCCACCACCAGACAGCTGCCCAGGCTCAGCCCGAGGACGACGACCAGGTCATGCATCGTCGACCCCCAGCTCGTCGACCCGCGCCAGCCGGTAACCCGCGCGGCCGACCGTGAGCACCAGCTCGGGCGAGGACGGGTCGCGTTCGACCTTCTCGCGCAGCCGCCGGACGTGGACGGTGACGGTCGAGGTGTCACCGAAGTCCCAGCCCCAGACCCGGCGCAGCAGCTCGGCCTTGGAGAAGGTCTGACCCCGGTGCCGGGCCAGGAAGGCGACCAGGTCGAGCTCGCGCGTGGTCAGCAGCAGAGGCTCCCCGTCGCGGCGTACCTCCCGAGCCGCCAGGTCGAGGGTCAGCGGTCCGACCTGGATCGGGGCCTCGGCCACCGGGGTCACCGCGAGCCGCTCGCTGCGGCGCAGCAGCGCCTCGACCCGCAGCACCAGCTCGCGCGGCGAGAACGGTTTGACCACGTAGTCGTCGGCCCCGGTCTCGAAGCCGACCAGCCGGTCCTCCTCCTCACCCGCCGCGGACAGCATGATCACCGGGGCGGTCCCGCCGGCGCGGCGGTGCCGCCGCAACAGCTCGAGCCCGGAGAGGCCGGGCAGCATCAGGTCGAGGATGACCAGGTCCGGCGCGCTCCGCGACCAGACGTGGGCTGCCTCGCTGCCGTCCGCGCTCCAGACCACCCGGTGCCCGGCCCGGCCGAGGTAGGCGAGCACCACCTCGGCGATGACGCGGTCGTCCTCAACGACCAAGATGCCGGCAGCCACGCTTGGCACTCTAGAGCCGACGCGTACCGAAAGGCCGAATTGCGTACACTCCAGGAGCCGACGCAAGCCCCCAGGTCGGTGCCGGTGATCGCGCGGAGCCTGAGGCAGACGGTGGACCAGATGTTCGAGCAGGCGCCGGACTGCGACGTCGTGCTGCCCTGCCTCGACGAGGCGGACGCGCTGCCGTGGGTGCTCGGCCGGATGCCGCCGGGCTTTCGGCCGATCGTGGTCGACAACGGGTCGACCGACGGGTCGGTCGAGATCGCCGAGGGCCTCGGCGCGACGGTGGTCCGGGCCACCCAGCGGGGGTACGGCGCGGCCTGCCACGCGGGGCTGCTGGCGGCCACGGCTCGGCTGGTGGCGGTGATGGACGCCGACGCCAGCCTCGACCCGCGCCAGCTGCCCGAGCTGGTGGCGCCCGTACGCGGGGGCTCGGCCGACCTGGTGGTGGGGGCTCGCCGGCTGGTGAGCCGCCGCAGCCAGAGCTGGACGCTCCGGCTGGCCAACGCCGAGATGGCCAGGCGGCTGCGCCGTCGGACGGGGCTGACCCTGCGCGACCTCGGACCGATGCGGGCGGCGGTGCGGCTGCCGCTGCTGGCGCTGGACCTGCAGGACCGGCGTTCGGGCTATCCCGTGGAGACCGTCGTGCGCGCCGCCGACGCCGGTTGGCGGGTCACGGCGGTCGACGTCGACTACCTGCCCCGCCGCGGCCGGTCCAAGGTGACCGGGACCCCGCTCGGCGCCTGGCGGGCCGTCCGCGACATGAGCGCGGTGCTGGCCCGGTGACCGGTGGACCCCGCGCCGACACCGTCATCGTGCTCGCCAAGCAGCCGCGGCCGGGACGGGTGAAGACGCGGCTGCAGACCCGCTTCACCCCCGACGAGGCCGCCGAGCTCGCGGCCGCGTCGCTGCAGGACACCCTCGACGTGGTGCGGCGGGCGGCCCCCGGGCGCCGGGTCCTGGCCTTCGACGGCGACCCGGCGGGCTGGGACGACGGCTTCGAGGTGGTGCCCCAGCGGGCCGGCACCTTGAACGACCGGCTGGACGTGGCGTTCGCGGCGGTCTGGACCGAGACCCGATCCCGCCGGACCGACCGGGCGCTGCTGATCGGGATGGACACCCCACAGGTCCGCCCGGCCCACCTGGAGGTGAGCTGGGACGGCGCGGACGCGCTGCTCGGCCTGAGCGAGGACGGCGGGTTCTGGGCGATCGGCCTGCGCGCCGGCCACCCCGCCGACATCTTCGCCGGCGTCCCGATGTCGACGGACCGGACGGGCTCGGCCCAGCTGGCCCGGCTGTTCGACCTCGGTCTGCAGGTACGGCTGCTGCCTCCGCTGCGCGACGTCGACACCCCGGCGGACGCCGAGGCGGTGGCCACGGCCAACCCCGGGCTGGCGTTCTCCCGCTGCTGGTCAGCCCTGGTCGGGGCACGGCTCGAGCAGAGCAGCGACCGGCTGTTCGACTCCGCGTACGCCGGCCAGGCCACGGTCACGAGCGAGACCGTCCGCGACGCCGACCCGTCCGCCCTGGTGCTGGACGTCGGGCGGTGGTCGGCCGAGGCCGACGGCGTCGACGAGATGGTCGTCTCCCGGTGCGAGCCGCCCGTCCTCGACCTGGGCTGCGGGCCCGGTCGGATGGTCCGGGCCCTGAGCCGTTCCGGCCGGGCGGCCTTGGGCGTCGACATGTCACAGGTCGCCGTGGAGACCACCCGGACCCGCGGCGGTCCGGCGCTGCGTCGGCAGGTGAGCGAGACGCTGCCCGCCGAGGGCCGCTGGGGCACGGCGCTGCTGATGGACAGCAACCTGGGGATCGGCGGCGACGCGTCCGCGCTGCTACGCCGCTGCCGCGACCTCGTCGCGCCCGGCGGGCTGATCATCTGCGAGGTCGACCCCGAACCCGAACGCCACGAGGTGCACCAGGTCGTGCTGCGGGCGCCCGGCGTCAGCTCGGTCCCGATCGCCTGGTCCCAGGTCGGCGCCACCGCCTTGATGCGGCTGGCCGTCAGCCTGGATCTGGTGCTGAACGAGGAGTGGGTCGCCGGCGGCCGCGCCTTCGTCGCCCTCCGGCTGCGCTGAGCGCACCAACGCCCGGTCAGCTGCCGGTGGCAGACCGGTAGATCGTCGGCGAGGCGGCGATCAGGTCGCGGGTGTAGGCATGCTGCGGGTCGGCGAACACAGCCTCGACGCTGCCGCGCTCCACGATCTCCCCGGCGTACATCACCGCGAGGTCCTCGGCGATCCGCCGGGCGACGGCGAGGTCGTGGGTGACCATCAAGATCGCGACGCCGAGAGTCACCCGCAGCTCGTCCAACAGGTCGAGCACCCGGGCGGCGAGGGAGGCGTCCAGCGCGCTGACCGGCTCGTCGCAGACCAGGATCTGGGGCGAGGACGCCAGCGCCCGGGCGATCGCGGCGCGCTGCCGCTGTCCGCCGGACAGCTCGCGCGGCCGAGCACGACCCATCCGCGGATCGAGACCCACGCGCTCCAGCAGGTCGGCGGCCGCCGCCGCACTGTCAGTGCGGGAGAGGCCGCGGGTCCGCAGCCGTTCGACGAGCTGGGAGTTGACGCTCAGCCAGGGGGTGAGGGACGACCCGGCGTCCTGGAAGACGAGCTGCGGCCGCGCCGAGCCGGTGACCTCGACCGTCCCGGAGTCGGGCTTGGTCAGCCCGGTGGCGATCCGCAGCAGGGTCGACTTGCCGCAGCCGCTCTCCCCCACCAGGGCCAGCGACCCGCCGGGGGGTACGGCCAGCGAGACCCCGCCGACGGCGGTGAAGACGTCCCCACGACGACCGCCCTGGCGGGGAAAGGTCTTGACGATGTCGTGCACCGCGAGCACGGGCGCCGGGTCGGGCCCGTCGACTTGTGGCGTGGGAGCGAGCGGCCGCTCCCGCGTCACCACCTTGTTCACGTCGAGCCGGGCGGCCAGCAGCCGCCGGGTGTAGTCGTGCTGCGGGTGCGCCAGCACCTCCGCGGCCGGGCCGAGCTCGCAGATCTCGCCGGCGTACATGACGGCGATCCGGTCGGCGATCTGGGCGGCGACGCCGAGGTCGTGGGTGATCAGCACGATCGAGCAGCCGTGCTCCTGTCGAAGCCGGGCGAACAGGGCGATGATCTGTGCCTGCACCCGGACGTCCAGCGCGGTCGTCGGCTCGTCAGCCACGAGCAGCACCGGGGTGCCGTCCCGAGCCGCGGTCAGCTCGGCGATCCGGCGGGCGTCCTCGCCGGTCCCCTGCGGCGGCCGGACGTCGGTGCTGATCGCGCCGGCGATGCTGGCCCGTTGCCGCAGCCCGCCGGACAGCACGTGCGGCCACTGCCGCATCCGCATCTCCGGCTCGGGCACCCCGCAGTCGGTGAGGGCGAGCACCCCGCGGGCCTCGTCGGCCCCGCGTTCGCACACCTGGTCACCGATCCGCATCGTCGGGTCGAGCGAGGTCAGCGGGTCCTGGAAGACGGCCCCGATCAGGTTCCGGCGCACCTCGCGACGGCTGCCGTCCTCCCCGTCGATCATGTCCACCCCGGCCACCTGGACCGAACCGGTCACGGTGGTCCGGCGACTGACGGGCGGCAGGCCCATCAGGCAGCTCGCGAACACGCTCTTGCCCGAACCGGACTCGCCCACCAGTGCGACGATCTCGCCCGCGGCGATGTCCAGGCTGACCCCCTTCAGCGCCGCCAACGTCCCGTCCCCGGTCTCGAACTCGACCCGCAGGTCGCGGACCTGGACGACACGACCCGCACCCACGACGGTGCCGCTCACCGGGCCCGCCGTAGCCGCGGGTCGACGGCCAGCTGCAGCATGTCGACGACGAAGTTGATCACCACGTAGACCACCCCCAGGACGAGCACGACACCGGTGATGGCCGGGAAGTCGGCCGCCCCGATCGAGTTGGCGAGATAGCCCCCGACACCGGGCCAGGAGAAGACCAGCTCGACCACGATCGAGCCGGAGAAGAGCGCACCGACCTGCAGCCCGGCCATCGACAGGGCCGGGTTGGCCGAGTTGCGTAGCGCGTGCCGGCGGTTGACCTGGGACCAGGTGAAGCCCTTGGCGTGGGCCGAGCGGATGAACTCACTGCCCAGCACCCGCCGCAGCGAGCCACGCAGCGTCCGGCCGATGGCCACGGTCGAGCCGACCGCGAGCACGGCGGCCGGCAGCACGATGTGGTGCAGGGCGTCCAGCCAGCCCGGCAGGTCCCCGCCGAGCAGGGTGTCGACGAGCAGGAAGCCGGTGGGCTTGGAGCTGGAGAACTCCCCGCTGCGGCCGCCGGCCGGAAACCAGCCCAGGTTGCGGTAGAGCACCAGGATCGCCACGATCGCGACCAGGAAGGTCGCCGACGAGGAGCCCGCGACGGTGAGCAGCCGGACCACGCCGGAGACCCAGCCGCCCCGCGCGCTGAGGACGCCGAGCAGCAGTCCGCCCAGGACGGCGATCACGGTGGCGACGGCGACGAGCTCGAGGGTGGCCGGCAGGTAGCGCAGCACGTCGGCGCTGACCGGGTTGCGGGTCCGCAGCGACGTGCCGGCATCGCCGTGCAGCAGCCGGCCCAGGAAGTGCACGTACTGCAGCGCGAACGGGTCGTCCAGCCCGAGCCGGGTCCGGGTCGCGGCGACCACCTCCGGCGTCGCGTTACGGCCCACGAGCAGCCGGACCGGGTCGGCGGGCAGCGTCCGCTGGATGAAGAAGACGGCCAGGGTCAACACCAGGAGCACCCCGACCAGCGAGGCGATGCGAAGGAGCACGAGCCGCAGCATCAGGCGTCCGCCAGCTCTTGCAGGCCGTCCCCGGCGAAGTTGGCCAGCACCGCGACCGCGAACAGGGCGACGGCGGGCGCGAGCGCGATCCAGGGGGCGTTGAACAGGTACGTCAGGCCGTTGGCCGACATGCTGCCGATCTCGGCCGCCGGCGCCGGGGAGCCGAGACCGATGAAGGACAGCCCAGCCAGCACCAGCAACACCGACCCGATGTCCAGCGAGGCCGCCACCAGCACCGGGCCCAGGCTGCCCGGCAGCACGTGGACCAGCGCCCGCCGGACGGCGGAAAAGCCGCCGAGCCGGGCCGCGTCGACGTGCGGCAGCTGCATCACGGTCCGGGTCTGGCCGCGTACGATCCGGGCGTACCAGGGCCACCAGGTCACGGCCACGGCGAGCAGGGTGTTGCGCAGGCTCGGGCCGAGCGCGGCCACCACCATGAGCGCGACCAGCGTGCCGGGCAGGGCGAGGGCCGCGTCGGTCAGCCGCATCAAGACGGTGTCGACCACCCCGCCGGCGATGCCGGCGACCAGGCCGATCGTGCCCCCGACCAAGGCGCCCAGCACGATCACCGCGAGCGCACCGAACCAGCTCGTCCGCAGCCCGAGGAGCACCCGGGAGAAGACGTCCCGGCCCTGGCTGTCGGTACCCAGCCAGAAGTGCCCGCCGGGAGCCACGAACGGGTCACCGACGATGTCACGGGCCGTGTGCGGCAGGACCGCCGGCACCGCCAGCAAGAGCAGCGTGAGGACGACGACCGCCACGAGGGCGACCCGCTCGAGCAGACCGACCTGGGTCCGGCGCAGCCCGCTGAGCAGCGGCAGCCGGCGGCGGGGTGGGGCAACGGTCTCGGTCGTCACCTCAGGGCGTCTCGGTGAGGTTCTTCAGCACCAATGTCCCAGGCGTCGGCAGCCAGTGCCCGAAGCCGGAGATGCCAGACCGGGCCACGAAGACGTCCTGCATGTCAGCCAGCGTGATGTAGCCGACCTGGTTGTGCAAGAGGTCGCCGGCCTTTCCGTAGTCCTCGGCGGACTTCGCCGGGTCGAGCTCGGCGAGGCCGTCGTCCATCAGGGTGTCGGCCTCCTTCGAGCCTGTGAGCAGGTAGTTGAGCCCGCCGCTGCCCTGGGACTGGTCGGAGTAGAAGAACAGCCGCCCCCAGGCGTCGGGGTGGGCCGAGTCGGGATAGGACGCCTCGTAGAGCAGGTCGGGCGCCTTGCTCGGGTCCTTGCTGAAGCCGTAGTAGTCCGCGCCCTGGGTGGGCACCACCGTGACGTCGACGCCGAGCTGCTGCCACTGAGCCTGCAGCGCCTGGGCGACCTGCTCGTCCTGGGAGAGGCCGGCGATGTAGCCGAGGGTGATCGTCTTGCCCGCGGCCAGGGTCTTCAGCGCGGCGGGATCATAGGTCCAGCTGTCGGCGGCCAACCCGTCGGGCAGGCTGGCGACCGGGTACATCTGCGTGGACGGCGTGGCGTAGCTGCCCCAGACCTGCTTGACCAGCGCGTCCCGGTCGATCGCTGCCCGCAGCGACTCGCGCAGCTTGAGGTCGGCCATGGTACCGGTGGAGTTGACGTGCAGCCATGCCTTCTGGAGCAACGGCTGGGCCTCGATGTGGAACTTGTCCTGGCCGGCAAAGCTTTGCACGGTGGCGATCGGCTGACCGCTGATCACGTCCAGGTCGCCGCCTTGGAGCTGCAGCACCTGGGTCGCGACGTCCGGGATGATCTTGAACGACACACTGCCGAAGTGCGGCTTGGCGCCCCAGTAGGTGTCGTTGCGGGTCAGCGTGTACTCGGTACCGGTGTTGACGGAGGAGACCACGTACGGGCCGGTGCCGGCGGTGTGGGTCTTGAGGTAGGCCACGGCCGAGTCGGACTTGTGTTCGTCCAGCACCTTGGGGTCGAAGATCTTCGGTCCGAACGGGCTGGCCAGCAGCGACGCAAAGGACGCGACCGGAGTCTTCAGCTGGATCACGAACGTGGCCGGGTCGGGGGTGTCGTAGCTCTTGACGCTGCCCACCATGTACGCCATCTGCGAGGCGACCTTCTTGTCGGTCGTCCGCTCGAAGCTCTGCTTCACCGCGGCGGAGTCCATCGTGGTGCCGTCGGCGAACTTCACGTCGGTCCGCAGCTTGAACGTGTAGGTCAGGCCGTCCGCCGAGACCGCGTAGCTCGCCGCCAGCAGCGGAACGATGGTGGCGGTCGAGTCGGGAGCGTAGTCGAGCAGACCCTCATAGACCGAGGTCAGCACCGGGCTGCCCTGGTACCCGATGGTCGGGTCGAGCGTGGTCAGGTCGCTTGACAGCGCCATGTGCAGGGTGGCTGAGCCGTCACCGCCCGTCCCGCTGGGGCTGTCGGACGTCCCGCCCGCCCCGCTGCACGCGGCGGTCGCGGTGAGGAGAGCGGTGACGACGACCGCCACGATCCAGGATGGTCTCTTCATGGGTCCCCCGTGTTGGTCGGCCGACGCAAACTTGATTATTTATAATATAGTACACTTATGACCATTGGGTAACACCCAGGTACCGGTCTCGCGCGACGCCTCAGCGACGAGCGGTCAGCCCACGCTCCAGCCGCCGTCGATGACCAGCTTCTGGCCGGTGACGTAGCTGCTCAGACCCGAGGCCAGATAGACAAAGCCGTCCGCGACGGCCGCAGCCGAGCCCAGCCGGCCCAGTGGGATCCGTCGCTCGAAGCCCGCCTGCTCGTCGGCGGGCGTCGTCCCCGCTCCGGCCGCCCGGTCGACGAACAGCTGCTGCAGCATGTCGGAGTCGATCTGGCCAGGACAGACGCAGTTGACCCGGATGCCAGCCGGCGCCAGGTCGGCCGCCATCGACTCCGCCAGTCCGATCAGCCCGAACTTCGAGGCCGAGTAAGCCGCGTTGCCGGCCCCGCCGCGCAGCCCGAACAGCGACGAGGTGAAGATCACCGAACCTGGCTGCCCGCCGCTCACCAGCCGGCCGGCGAACTCGCGGGCGGTCAGGAACGCTCCGGTCAGGTTGACCTCGATCAGCCGGGCGAACTCCGCCGGCGTGATCGCGAGCGCCGGCTTGAGGATGAGGATGCCGGCGTTGGCGACCACCACGTCGCAGCGGCCCAACGTCGCCTCGATCAGGTTGGCCGCCCTCGCCACGCTGTCGGCCTGGGTCACGTCCATCTCGACCGCCAGCGTCGCGGTGCCGTACGCCGCCGCGACCTCGTCGGCGGCCAGGGAGACCCCGGCGGGATCGACGTCGGCGAGGGCGACCGAGGCCCCGTGGGCGGCGAAGGCGCTGGCCACCTCGCGGCCGATCCCGCGGCCGGCCCCGGTCACGACCGCGACTCGTCCGGCGAGCAGCCCCGGAGGCGGCGGGGACGGGTCGCTCATCGGTGGCCTCCGGGTGGGTGGCGGATCGCGTTCAGGACGACCTGGTCGTGCCCCGGGATCAGTCGGGCGTCGGTCTCCCGGGTCCGGGCCAGCAGCAGCGCCAGCGACTCCTCGGCCTGCTGCTCGTCGGCGGCGGTCCCGCCCGCGCACGAGCCGCAGGGCACGTCGTCCAGCAGGTTCTGGGCAAGGTCGGTAGCGTCGGCGGTGAAGATCCACGAGCCCGTCCCGGGCAGGGTCACCCAGCACGAGAGGTGGCCCGGGGTGTGCCCGGGTGTCGGCAGCAGCGCGACGCCCGGCGCCACCTCGGTCTCGGCGTCGACGGTCTGCCACTGGGTGCCGGGCGCCGTCCAGTCGCGAGCGTCGAAGCCGGCGTCGAACGGGGCGCCGCTGCGCGCCCAGGCCAGCTCGTCGGCGTGCACGGCGACCGGGACGCCCGCCGCGGCCAGGGTCGCGATCCCGCCGGAGTGGTCCCAGTGGAAGTGGCTGACGACGGCGAGGCTGAGGTCGCCGGGCTGCAGGCCGAGCGGCGCCAGGGCGGCGACCAGCGGGTCACCGGGCAGGCCCCAGGTGCAACGGTCGGCCGGCGGGCTGGGACGCAGGTGCCAGGGCCGTTCGTCGAGCGGTTCCGTCGCCGCCTCCCCACCGCGGTAGACCCGCTCCACCTCGGCGGACTCGTGGTTGGCCCGACTCATCCCGGTGTCGAACAGCACCCAGCCCGCGTCGGTCTCGACCAGGGCGCCGAAGAGCGGCTCCCAGTAGTAGTGCTCCGGGTCACCGCCGACCAGGGAGAGCGCCTTGCTCACCCGCTCGGCGCCGTACTGCAGCACGAAGAGCCGTTTCGCGGTGGCCACGACGCGGCTCAGTCCTGGCTGCGGGGAGCGACGTCGGCGGGCGGGCGGCCGACGACGGCGGCGTAGTTCTCGGGGTCGGTGGCCCCCTCGGTGTCGACCAGCAGCACGGACGCGTCCGCGGTCAGCCCGAGAGACTCCCGCAGCTCGGGCTGGTCAGCGGCCGCGAGCAGAGCACCCAGGGTTGCGGCGCCGGACTCCCCCGCGACGATCCCGGCGGCGGCGAACGCACGCATCGCCTCGTCGGTCCAGCGGTCGTCGATGGCGACGAAGACGTCGGTCCCCGCCTGCAGGATCGGCCAGACCAGCTCCGAGGGCAGCCCGCAGTTCAGCCCGGCCATGGTGGAGCGGTGGGGACCGGGCACCTCCATCATCTGGCCCGCGCGGGCCGAGGCCATCAGGCAGTTGGCCGTCGACGGCTCCACCACCACGGTCCGGACGGGCGTGCCCTCGGGGCCGGTGCGGCCGCGGTAGTGCCGCAGCCCGGCCGCGGCGAAGGCCCCCACCCCGGACTGGAACGCGACCACGGTCGGCGCGGTCAGCCCGCGGCGCGCGATCTCGTCGTCGACCTCGTGGAACATGGTGGAGTAGCCCTCGACGACCGCGCGCGGGACGGCGGCGTAGCCCGGCCACGACGTGTCGGAGACCACGAGCGCGGTGGGGCCGGCGAGCAGCGCCGACGCAGCGATCGCGTCGTCGTACGTGCCGTCGACCACCCGCACCTCGGCTCCCTCGGAGGCGATCCCCTCGATCCGGGCCCGCGCCGTGCCGACCGGCACCAGGATCGTGCTCGCGGCGCCCAGCAACCGAGCCATCCGGGCGACCCCGCGGCCGTGGTTGCCGTCCGTGGCTGCGACCAGGGTGACGCCGGCGCCGTCGAGGGCGTCGCGGGCCGCCTCCAGGGTCAGGTCACCGACGTCGCGGCCCAACCAGCCGGCGACGGCGTTCATCGTCGCCCAGCTCGCGCCGAGGATCTTGAACGACGGCAGACCCAGTCGGTACGACTCGTCCTTCACCAGCAAAGACGCCACCCCAAGTCGCGCGGCGAGCTCGCCGACGTCGTGCAGCGCGGTGGGTGCGTAGCCGGGCAGGGTCGCGTGCCGCTCGAGCGGTCGGCGGCTGACGGCGCCGAAGCCGAGGTCGGGCACGGTGGCCGCGGCGGCCTGGTTGACGTACCAGCTGACGCCGGCGGACACGGTGGGCGCGGTGCTCATACGGCCGTGTACCCGCCGTCGACCACCAGCGCCTGGCCGGTGAGGTAGCCCGAGGCGGGCGACAGCAAGAACAGCAGCAGCCCGCTGAGCTCGTCGCTCCGAGCCTGGCGGCGCAGCGGGATGCTGTCGGTCAGCGCCGCCAACGCCGCCGCCGGGTCAGGTTGGTGAGCCCAGTAGGCGTCGTTGAAGGGCGTGTCCACCCAGCCCGGACAGATCGCGTTCACGGTGACCCCCTGCGGTCCGAGCTCGTCGGCCAGCGACCGCACCAGCCCGACCAGCCCCGCCTTGGTGGCATGGTAGGCCGGCATCCCCGCGTGGCCGCGCAGCGCACCGGTCGAGGACGTGAGCACGATCCGGCCCTGCGCGGCGCGCACGAGGTACGGGGCCGCAGCCTGGCAGACCAGGAACGGCGCTCGCAGGTTGACCGCCGTGCTGTGGTCCCACTCCGCGGCGGTCCACTCGGCCAGCGGACGGGCCGCGAGCACGGCCGCGTTGTAGAAGACGGCGTCCAGGGTGCCGTGCCCGAGCTCGACGGCCGCGGTCACCGCGGCTGAGGCGGCGCCCGCCTCAGCGAAGTCCACGGCCAGGAAGCGCAGTGCGCCGGGCAGCTCCTCGCCCACCAGCCGCTCGGCCGCCTCGGCGTTCCGGTCGGCCAGCAGCACGTCGTCGCCGCGCAGCCGGAAGGCCCGGATGGCGGCCGCGCCGATGCCGGACGCGCCGCCGGCCACCAGGATCGTCGTCATCGGACGGTCGCCAGGCCTGCGCTGAGGACGGCCTTCTCGGCGCACGCCTCGTCGACGACGGACTTGGCGCCGCTGACGCCGACGCCACCGATCAGGTGACCGTCGAGGAAGACCGGCACCCCGCCCGGAAAGACGACGGCTCGACCGTCCAGGGTCGACGCGAGGCCCCAGTCGCTCGCGCCCGGCGTCGAGCTGGCGACCCAGGCTCCGGTCGGCAGCCCGAAGGCGACTGCCGTGTAGGCCTTGTCCAAGGCGAGTGAGCTGGCGCCGAGCTGGGCGCCGTCCATCCGGAGCGCCGCGACCAGGTTGCCGCCGCGGTCGAGCACCGCCACGGCCAGCGCCACCTCGACCGCGGCCGCCTCCGCCTTGAGCCCGGTCAGGACCTGCTCGGCCAGCGCGAGCGTCATGTCGGGGGTCGAGACGGTCGAAGTCATATATGCTTTATAATTCATCCCGTCAGCGCAGTCAACCGAGACGGACGAGGACGAGATGCCCGCAACCACCCGGACTCCAGTGGCCCAGCAGCGTGGCCGGCTCGGCGCGGTCTCCGCGGCTCACCCGCTGGCCGCCGCCGCCGGCACCGACGTGCTCCGGCAGGGAGGCAACGCCGTGGACGCCGTCGTCGCAGCGTCCGCCGTCGTCTGCGTCTTGATGCCGGAGGCCGCCTCGCTGGGTGGCGACCTGCTGGCTCTGGTCCGGCGGCCGGACGGCACCACGGTCGCGGTCAACGGCACCGGCGCCAGCGCCCTCGAGGCGACGCCCGATCTGTGGCTGACGGGTGGCGGCTCCGTCACCACGCCGGGCCTGGTCGCCGCGTGGGCGGCGATGCACGGATCGGCCGGCCGGCTGCCGCTCGGCGCCGTGCTCGCACCGGCCCTCGGCCTCGCCCGCGACGGGGTGGCCCTGACGCAGTCGCTCTCGGTGGCCGTCACGGCCCAGCGGGCACGGCTGCTGACGGGCGGCGCCCAGGCCTGGGACCTGGTGCACCGACGCGTGGGTGAGCGGTGGCGGCAGCCGGAGCTGGCGGACCTGCTGCAGGCGGTCGGCGACGACGGCCCGGACGCCTTCTACCGTGGGCCGGCGGCCGTGGCGGTGGCCGGCGCGGTCCGACGCAACGGCGGCTGGCTCGACGAAGCCGACCTGGCTGCGCACACCACCGACGTCCGGCAGCCGGTGACCGTCCGCTGGGGCGGCGCTGCGGTCCACGTCCAGCCGCCGATGACCCAGGGCGTGCTGCTGGCGATGGCGCTGCACGAGCTGGAGTCGGTCTGGCTCGGCACTGCGGAGCAGCCGGCCGACGACGACGCACTGGCTCACCTGCTGGTCGAGCTGACCGAGGCGGTGTTCGCCCACCGCTCCGACTGCGGCCGCGGAGCCGAGCTGCTGTCCGAGCCGCTGCCGGTGGACCCCGAGCGTGCGGCGCACCGCGGCGGTCCCCGGGCGTACCTGCATACCGCCGGGGTGGCGGCCGCCGATGCCGACGGCCTCGTGGTGTCGTCACTGGTCAGCGTGTTCGACGACTTCGGCTCCGCGGTCTACGTCCCCGAGCTCGGTCTCACCCTCAACAACCGGGCGGCGGGCTTCACCGACGGCGCCAACGCGCCCGGGCGCGGCCGCAAGCCGGTGCACACTCTGGCGCCCGCCCTGGTCGAGGGCCGTACGGTGCTGGCGCTGGCCACCCCGGGCGCGGACGGGCAGGTCCAGACCCTGCTCCAGATCCTCGTTGCCCTGCGGCAGGGGCCGCTCACGCTGAGCGAGGCGGTGGCCGCGCTCCGCTGGCGTACCGAGGGCGGCGCCCTGCTGTTGGAGGACGGCCATCCCGCGCTCGCCGGGCTGGCCGCACGCGGCCACGACGTCATCGTCCGTCCGGCCGGCGACCCGGTGTTCGGGGGGGTGGTCGGTGCGGGCGTGGACGACGACGGACCGTTCTGCGTGTCCGACTGGCGCCGCCAGGTCAGCTCGGCCGTCGCATGAGCCCCGCCGACCTCACCAACACGGCCGACCTCACCGCGACGGCCGACCTCGTCCGCGACTTCACGTCCGAGGTCGCCTCGTCGGTGGTCGAGCGCTGCGCCGACCTGGTGGCCGCACCGAGCGTCAACCCGCCCGGGGACACCCGCGAGATGGCCGACCTGGTCCGGGCCGCCCTCACCGCGGCTGGCCTGGCGGCCCGGTTGGAACGCGACGTCGAACAGATGCCGTCGGTCGTCTGTGAGCTGGACTCCGGGCGGCCGGGGCCGCACCTGGTGCTCAACGTGCACCTGGACACCATGCCGCCGGGCGATGAGAGCCTCTGGACGGTCCCGGTCTGGCAGCTGACCCGGACCGACGGACGGCTGTACGGGCTCGGCATGGGCAACATGAAGGGTGCGGTCGCCGCCATGGTCAGCGCGGTGGAGCTGCTGCACCGGACGCGCGACCGGTGGTGCGGCCGGGTCACCTTCCTGGCCGTCAGCGACGAGGTGGTCTTCGGCGAGCACGGCGCGGCCCACCTGCTGCGGCAGCACCCCGACTTCGCCGGCGACGGGCTGATCTGCGGCGAGGGGCCGGGGTTCAAGCGGCTGGCCGTGGCCGAGAAGGGGGTGCTCTGGTTGCGCCTCACCGCCCGCGCTGACGGCGGGCACTCCTCCGCCGTCCAGCGCGGGACGTCGGCCACGGCCCGGCTGGCCCGCGCCCTGGTCGCGGTCGACGACCTGAACGGGCGACCGTCGGCGTTGCCACCCGAGCTGGCCGCCTCCTGGAGCGCCGCCGTCGAGCGTGAGCTCGCCCTGAGCGTCAACGCCGGCACGGTCGCGGGCGGCACGTTCGTCGGCCAGATCGCCACCCGCGCCGAGGCTGAGCTCGATCTCCGACTCCCGCCCGGGCTCAGCGCCGACGACGCGCAAGCCCTGGTCGAGACCGTGCTCGGGGACCTCGACGAGGTCGAGGTGAAGCGCATCAAGGGCTGGGACCCCAACTGGACCGACCCGGCCTCACCGCTCGCCCGGTCGTGGGTGGGTGCGACCCGGGCCCTGCTCGGCCGCGACACCACGATGGCCGTCCGCCTGCCCGCGAGCGACGCGAGCCGGTGGCGGCAGCGTCAGGTGCCGGCGCTCTGCTACGGACCGCAACCGACTTGGTCGGCCGGTATCGACGACTACGCCGAGGAGCAGGAGGTGCTCGACTGCGTCGGCCTCTACGCGCTGACGGCGCTGCACTTTCTACGAATCTGAACACGTCGCCTCGACGCCTCTCCCTAGTGTCCCGATCACCACCGAGTTCGGAGTATTTGTGACCACCCGAGGATCTCTCGACGGCCCCGCCGCACCGGCGCAGGCGCTGCCGCTGCTGTCGGGCGCCAGCACCCTGCCCTCGATGCTCTTCGACCTGCTCGAAGAGGCGATCATCACCGGCATGCTCGAACCGGGCGGCCGCATCCACGCTGACGACCTGGCGACCCACTACGGCATCAGCCGGATCCCGATCCGGGAGGCGCTGCGCTCGCTGCACGAGGCCGGCTGGGTCGACATCAAGCCGCGCTACGGCGTCCGGGTGCGCGAGCGGACCGAGCAGGAGCTGACCGAGCTGTTCGAGTTCCGGGCGCTGGTGGAGGGGCACGTGGCGCGCTGGGCCGCCGAGCGCCGCACGGACGCCGACCTCACCCTGCTCGAACGGACCGTCCGGGCCGGGGAGAAGGCTCAGCGCTCCCGGGACCACGTCGCCGTGATCAGCTCCTCGAACTCCGCCTTCTACGACACCCTGACGACCGCCGCCCACAACTCGGTGCTGAAGACGACCGCCGTCGGCCTGCGCAAGCGGGCCCGGTTCTACTTCTCCACCGTCGAGGACCAGCTGGGCAGTGACTGGATCGAGGTGCACCGCAGCCTCGCCCAGGCCGTCCGCGAGGCCCAGCCCGACCACGCCGCCCGGATCGCCGCAGCCCACATCGTCGAGACCGGCGCTGCCGTCCGCGGCTTGCTCTTCCATCCCGCCGCCCCCTGACCCCAGGGCACGAGGCGCCCCGTGAGCCGTCATGCGCCCGGCCGGCGGGGCGCACCGGGGCTGGTGAGGCGCACGGCCCTCGCCGAGCCGCGTCGCAGAGCTCGACGGATCCGCTCCGCGAACAATTCGAGCTGCGCCAGGTCGGCCGACCCCCAGCGCACCAGCTCCCAGCCCAGGTCACGCAACGCGTCCTCACGCCGCTTCTCGAAGTACACGGCGTCGGAGGCAGCCATCCCGGGCGCCAGCAACCGGTCGTACTTGCCGCGTCCGTCGAACTCGCCGAGCGTGCGCTGGTCTCTCCAGGCGAAGTCAACCCGTCCGACGAACTCACCCCACCCGTCCAACAACTCGAACTGCAGGTCCGTGGGCGCCAGTCCCAGCTGGGTGAGGATCACCCGGCTCTCGGACTCTCCTGCGCTCTCGCTGCGCGCGTCCAGCAGAGCCGCGGTACGCCGCGCGGCTGGCAGCCCTCGCCAGCCGCGTGCGGCGTCCAACGAACCTGCGAGCTCGGCAGGGCGCAGCCCGAGCCGAAGAGCCGCGTCCCCCGCCGCTACCGCCTGCGTCAGCGGCAGCGTCCGACCGAGGTCCAGCACCGTACGGGCCAGCGAGGTGACCGGGAGCCCGTCGACCGAGATGACGTCAGAAGCGTCCAGCGGCGCGACGTGGACGTGCACTCCGCCTCGACGCTTGCCGCTACCCGGCGGTTGCCGGGTCACCCGGACGTGCTGCAGCTGCTCGCCCCGGACCGGTAGCCCGTGCAGGACGCCGGCCGACAGGTGGCTCACCACCGCACCCTCCGCCAGCAGCGGCAGGGTGGCCTCGACCAGCTGCCGATGTCGTGCGGCCGGGTCGACCGCACAGTCGTCTGCGGGCAGGTAGTGGCCGCGCCGCAGTCGTACCACGTCGCCCTGCCGCTCGAGCCGAGCCAGCTCGTGGGACGTGAAGCCGGCAAAACGGGGGGCGGAAAGGACGCTCATGGAGCCAGCCGACCATGGCGGATCGCGGTACGCGAGGGCCGCCGCGAAGCTGTGGATGACGGCTAGACACTGCGAAACCTGTGGACAACCAGCCGTGCGACCCGCCAGCCGTCATGCGCCCGGCCAGCGGGGCGCACCGGGACCGGCGGGGCGCATGGGGACCGGCGGGGCGCATGGCGCTCCGGGACCGGCCATCCGACCCCGGCACACGAATCTCAGGTAACGGTCCGGCGGGTCCGGCGGCCGAGGGTGCTGACCCGGCGCAGCAGCCGGGTGAGGACGGCGTACAGGGTCTCGCAGTCGGGCCACTGGGTCACGACCTTGCCGCTGGCGGCGGTGTAGTAGTTGTCGGTCGCGGTGAAGGAGGTGCGGGCGATCAGGCGTTGCAGCCAGCGGTTGTAGAGCCGGGTGACGTCGGCGCGCACCTCGACCGAGCTCAGGCCGCCGGGGCCGAGCCGGGCGATCTCGCGAGCGGCGTACTCGGCCTGGCGTTCGAGGTTGAACATGATCAGGCCGCCGTTGGTGTTCGGCCCGTACAGCAGGAAGAAGTTCGGGAAGCCGGGCACGGTGATGCCGAGGAACGCGTACGGCTCGCCGTCCCAGACGTCGTGCAGCCGGACGCCGTCGCGACCGACGACCTCCAAGGTGCTGAGGTAGCTCGCCGCAGCGAAGCCGGTGGCCAGGACGAGCGTGTCCACCTCGCGCTCGACGCCGGCGGTGTCGATCACGCTCGTCTCGGTGCAGGCGGCGAGGGCGTGCGGCACGAGCTCGACGTCGTCGCGGACGAGGGACTCGAAGAACTGGCTGGACAGGATCGCCCGCTTGCCGCCGAACGGGTAGCGCGGCGTGACCGCGTCGGCCAGGTCGGGCCGGTCGGCGAAGACGTCGGCGATGTGGGCCAGCGCGGCCTCGCGCGCGGCGGTGTTGGCCCGGGTGCCCGGACGGAAGAAGGCGCCGGCCACCTCCCGGCGCTCCTGCCGCAGGTAGAGCCGCAGCCGGTGCGCGCGCCAGACGCCGGGCAGCCGGAAGACCGCTCGCTCCCGCTTGGTCAGGTCGCGGTCGTTCTTGGGCAGCAGCCAGCCGGGCTGGCGCTGGAACACGTGCACCCGCGCAGCGGTCCCGGCGATGGTGGGGACGACCTGGGCGGCGCTCGAGCCCGTGCCCATCACCGCGACCCGCTGGCCGCTGAGGTCGACCGACTCGTCCCAGGCCGCGGTGTGCAGCGTCGTGCCCCCGAAGGTGTCGAGCCCCGGCAGGTGCGGCACCCGGGGGGCGCTGAACATGCCGACCGCGCTGATCACGGCGTCGAACCGGTGCTCGGTGCCGTCGGCCTCGCTCAGCACGTAGCCCGAGGTGGCCTCGTCCCAGGTGACGCCGGCGACGGTACGGCCGAACCGGAAGTGCGGTGTCAGCGCGAAACGCTCCATCAGGTGGTCGACGTAGGCCTGCAGCTCGGGCCGGCGGACGTGGGTCCGCGTCCAGTCGTACGGCGCGAACGAAAAGCAGTAGAGGTGTGCCGGTGCGTCGGTCTCGGCCCCCGGGTAGCGGTTGTCCCACCACGTCCCGCCAGGCCCCTCGGACCGCTCGAAGACGACGAAGTCTGTGATCCCGCGCCGCCGGAGGTTGACCGCCGCCGCGATCCCGCCGAAGCCGCCGCCGATCACCGCGACCGTCGGCGATCCATGGTGACGAGGCACGGGCTGCTCCCTCCGAACGCTGACAATGAAAATACTTTATACGAACAGGTCAGGAAGTTGTACTCCGGTGCTGTCGCAGGCCCAGCCGGGTCGTCGGGGGCACCGTGGTCCCGGTGCCGGATCACGAAGGGTCAGCCACCAACCGGCGGCCTGCTGTCGTCGCTCCACCGCGACCGCTGTCGAAACTCCCGCGGCGTCAGCTGGGTCGAGGCCCGGAAGCGGCGGGACAGGTGGTGCTCGTCGGCGAACCCCACGATCTCGGCGACTTGGCGCAGCGGCAACGTCGAGTAGCGGAGCAGGTCGCGGGTGGCGCCCACCCGGCGGTCCGTGCGGTAGTGGGCAGGGGTGGTGCCCACGGCTCGACGGAACGCCTTCCGCCAGGTCTCGTACGGCATCCCGACCTCGGCAGCCACCGCCGTCAGGTCGAGGCGTTCGGCCAGGTCGGCCTCGAGGCGCTGCCGGCTGACGTCGAGCCAGTCCTCCCCGTCGGAGGTCGGCGCGTGGAGCGACGTGGCGTCGGCGACCTCGACCAGCAGCTGCAGCACCCGGCAGGCCTCGTCCTGCAGGGCGGCGGCCGAGCGTGGCGGACGAGCCAACCGGAAGGCGTCGAAGCGCCCGACCCAGTACGGCAGCCGGTCGAGGGTCCGGACCGGTTGGCCGGGGTCGAGCAACCGCTGGTCGCGGGCGAGGTCGAAGAGCGGGCCTTCGACGACCAGGAAACGCACGTCCCAGCGCCGGCCGGACGGCGGTCCGTACCAGTGCGGCACGCCGGCGCACACGGTGATCAGCGAACCCGCTCGGACGCGTTGCCGGCTGCCGGTCCGGCCGTCGAGATAGCTGCCCTCGCCGCCGGTGACCAGGATCAGCGAGTGCTCCGGCAGTGCGCGCACCGTCCGCACGCCGATCCCCCGGCCCTGCCGCACCCGGCCGGTCAGCCGGATCCGACCCAGGCCGGGGCCGTAGTCGGCCCGACCCGCCAGCTGGACGTCCTCGGGTTCGTCCACCACTACCACCCGCCGACCATAACGTGCACGTTCGACCATCGCGGCCCTGGGCAGGTCGAGGGTCGCGGCCTAGCCTCTGCCCATGCTGCCCGCTCCTCCCCGACTCGATCCCGTCGTCGCCGCTGCCCTGCCGCCCTACGCTGGCGACCCGCTCCGCTTCCTGACTCAGGTGGCGGCGGAGGGTGATGTGGTGGGTTACCGGTTCGGCGAGGAAGAGCGGGTGCTGGTCAGCGACCCCGCGGCCGTGCACGAGGTGCTGACGGCTTGGCCGGAGGAGAGCCGCTGGACCCCGATCACCCGGGCCGCCGCGCCGATGCTGGGCGACGGGCTCATCCTGGCGGTGGCCCCGAACTGGCGGCCCCGCCGGCTCGTCGTGCAGCGTGAGCTGACCTACCGCGCGGTCCGACGCTTCGCCGAGACCATCGTCGGCAACACGGAACGCACCGTTCGCGGCTGGCTCGCGGAGGAACGGCTCGACCTGCAGGCCGCGCTCGGCCGGCTCACCCTGGTGAACCTCGGCGACACCGTCTTCGGGTCCGACTTCGACGACTTCACCGACACCCTGCTCCAGACCTTGCGCGCCTCCCAGGTGGCCATCGACGCGGCCGTGGCCGGCCGTTTCGACGCGGGCGAGCGGGCCGCGCTCGACCGGGCGACGGCCGAGCTGGACGTCGTCGTGCAGCGACTGGTCGCCCAGCGGTTGGTGGAGCCGACGACCGGGGAGGACCTGCTGGCCGTGCTCGTCCGGGCCCTCGAGAGCGGCGACCCGGCCTTCAGCCGGTCCTGGCTCCGGGACGAGGCGGTGATGCTGATCACCGCCGGCCACGAGACCACGGCGTTCACGACGACGATGGCACTGCACACCTTGGCGCACGAGCCGGACACCGCCGCCCGGCTGCGTACCGAGCTCGTCGACGCCCTCGACCGCGGGGTCGCCCCGGCGCAGCTCGCCGACGAGGTCCCGCTCACCCGGCACGTCGTGCAGGAGACGCTGCGGCTGTTTCCTCCGCTGCCCGCGCTGCACCGGACCGCCGTCGCCGACGTCGAGCTGGACGGTCACCTGATCGAGGCGGGCACGCTCGTGGTGGTCAGCCCGTACGTGCTGCAGCGAGACCCGCGATCCTGGCCGGTCCCGGAGCGCTTCGATCCGGACCGCTTCTCCGAGGGACGTCGACGCGAGCTGCCCCGGCACGCCTACCTGCCCTTCGGCGCCGGCTCACGGATCTGCGCAGGCAACCACTTCGCGCTGCTCGAGGCCGCGCTGATCGTCGCGCTGGTCACTCTCGAGACCGACCTCGAAGCGGTCGGCCATCCGCCCCGGCTGGTCGACAGCGGGACGGCCCTGCGTGCGGACGGGCCGGTGCCGGTGCGGGTCCGGGCCACCGCCAGCCGCGAAGGAGCCGTCGCATGACGTTCCGAGTGGTCGTCGACTGGGACGTGTGCCAGGACCACGGGCAGTGCGTGTTCTCCGCGCCGGATGTGTTCCGGATCGGCGCCGAGGGTCGGCTGGAGCTGTTGCTCGAGGTCGCGGAGGAGTCCCGGCGCGACTCCTGCGAGGAGGCCGCCGACGTGTGCCCCGTCCAGGCCATCCGGATCGAGGGGTGACCGCGCCGACGCCGCGGGTCCTGGTCGTCGGGGCCGGGCTGGCCGGGCTCCGGACGGCGGAGGCCCTGCGTGCGGCCGGCTACGCCGGGGAGCTGCTCGTGGTGGGCGACGAGCCCTGGGCGCCGTACAACCGACCGCCGCTGAGCAAGCAGTCGCTGCGGGACGGCGTCGAGCACGCTGGTCTCGCCTTCCGGCCGCGCAGCGCGACGGCCGACGTCTCCTGGCGGCTCGGAGCACCGGTCACCGGTGTCGATCTGGCGGGCCGGGTCGCGACGCTCGCGGACGGCACGGACCTCGGCTTCGACGCGCTGGTCGCGGCCACGGGAGTGTCGCCCCGCCGGCTGCAGGTCCCCGGCCCGGCCCCGGCCGCCGCAGCCGGACGGCACGTCGTCCGGACGCTGGACGACGCGGCCGCGCTCCGACGCCGCCTGACCCCGGACGCGCGGGTCGTCGTGGTCGGAGCCGGCTTCATCGGCTGCGAGGTGGCGGTCACCGCCCGCGCCCTGGGCTGTGCGGTCAGCTGCGTCGCCGTGGATGCTCACCCGATGCTGCGGCCGCTCGGCGTCGAGCTCGCAGCCGAGCTGCAGCGTCGGCACACCGCGCTCGGCATCGACTTCCACCTCGGCACTGGGGTCGAGCGACTCACCGGCGAGTCGGTGGTGACGGGCGTCGAGCTCTCCGACGGCACGGAGCTGCCCGCCGACCTCGTCGTCGAGGCCGTCGGCTCGCGTCCCAACACCGACTGGCTGGACGGTCACGGGCTCGACCTCGCCGACGGGGTACTGACCGACGTCGGGCTGCGTCCGCTGGTGGTGGACGCAGCCTTCGGCGAGCCGGGTCCGCTCCGGGGCGTCACGGTCGTCGGCGACCTGGCCCGGTTCCCCAACCGGAGGTTCTCCGACGCCGCCTACCGGGTGGAGCACTGGAGCACCCCGACGGACACGGCACGCCGCGCGGCAGCCGTCCTGGTCGCCGAGCTGCGCGACCCCGACGACACGGCCGTCGTCGACGCCTCATGGGAGACGGTGCCGTCCTTCTGGAGTGACCAGGGTGCGATCAGACTGCAGTCCTACGGGATGCCGGGACTGGCGCCGCCGGACGGGATCCGGCTGCTGCAGGGCCGGCTGGACGACGAGTGCGTGGTCGGCTACTTCTGCGACGACGACCTGGTGGGCGTCGTCGGCCTCGGGCTGGCGGGGGCGCTCGCCGGATTCCGGACCCAGGTCGGCCGACGCTTCCGGTTGCCCGCGCTGCGCTGATCGAGGAACCCTACGTCTCAGCTCCAGCCGGCGGCCTGCTGCTGGACTCGCCGGTAGGTGGCGGGCGGCGGCAGTCCGGCGTCGGCACAGGCGGCGTAGAGCCGGCTGGCCGAGCCGAAGCCTGCGGCGTGGGCGACGGTCTCGACGGTCAGCGCGCTGGTGATCAGCAGTCGCTGGGCCTCCGCTAGCCGGCACGAGGTCAGGTACTCACCGATCGTGGAGCCCACGGCCTGACGAAACAGCTGCATCGCGTAGTGCGGGTTGAGGTGCACCGCGGCGGCGACCTCGGCGACCGAGAGCGGGTCCCGGAACCGGGTGGCGACGACGGCGGCCATCGCCGCGGCGCGGGACCGGGTCCGGGCCGTACCGGGCCGGTCGGTCGTGGCGGTCTCGTCGCCGGGCCGGGCCAGCCGCAGCAGGCGGTGCAGGTAGGCCTCCATCTCCAGCAGGGCGATCTCGGTCAGCGCCGGGTCGGTCGCGGCCAGGTCGCCGGACCACCGGACAAAGCGGGGCTCGCTGGGCCCCGCCGTCTCCAGCGCGGCTGCGGTGACCAACGGCTGGCCGCTGAGCAGCTCGGTGATCCTCGGCTCGGCCAGCCGCCAGCCGAGCACGACGGCCAGCGGCAGGGTCAGCCAGCGGGCGTACGAGCCCTCCTCCGTCGCGACCACCTGGTGCGGCAGCGCGGCCCAGAAGACGCTCGTGGTGCCCGCGGGCAGGACGACCCGACGGCCGCCGAAGAGATAGTCGAGCTGGCCGCGCACCACCACGTTGACCTCGATGTCGTCGTGCCGGTGCGCTCGGCGCATCGGCAGCGCCCGTCCGCTCCAGCACGTCAGGCCGAAGACCTGGTCGTCGGTCCGCAGCGAACCGACGTGGCGGGAGTCAGACATCTGAGGATCCAGGAGAGGGAGGGGATTTCTCGGGAGGCGCTGGGCGGTTCGTCGGGCCTAGGGTCGAAGAACAACCAACCACACCACGAAGGATCCCGCCATGTCCCTGGCTCTCGCGCCGAACCCCTCGAGGCCCGCCGGCCCGGCCGCTCCAGCCTCGCCGTACCACCTGACCGCCGAGCAGGTCGAGTTCTTCGACACCAACGGCTACCTCGTGCTGCGTGGCTGGATCCCCGCCGACCTGCTCGGCCACCTGCAGGACGCGGCGACGGCCTGGATCGCCACCGGCCACGCCCTCGCGGCGGACGACCCGGCCCAGGCCGACTTCCAGTACGCCTCCCGACCGAGCGGTGAGGTGATGTACCGGATCGACTACCTGCACGCCAAGGGCCGGGCCGAGTCGTTGGCGCTGCTCGGCGCCCCCGAGATGCTGGGCATCGCCGAGTCGCTCTGCGGACCGAGCTTCGTGCCGACGTACGAGTCGCTGGTCTTCAAGAACGAGGGCGACGGCGCCCCGATCCCCTGGCACCAGGACGCCGTCCACCCGCGCCGGCACCGGATCGTCAACGTGGACGTCTATCTCGACTCCTCCCGCGCCGGTGAGGGTGCGCTGCGGGTCGTGCCGGGTTCCCAGACGCAGAAGAACGACGTCTGCCTGGTCCGCGACGAGCACGGCTGGACCCCGCCCGGAGCGGTCCAGGTCGAGCTGGAGCCCGGCGACGTCCTGCTCCACGACGTGATGGTCGTGCACGGCTCAGAGCCCGTCCGCGACAACCCGTTGCGGCGCACCATCTACTACGAGTTCCGCCCGGCCGAGCAGATCCTGAGCGAGGGCCCGTGGGACCGGGACTGGGTGGACGCCCGGATGCGGCTGATGCCGGTCGCGCTGGCCGAGCACGCCCGACTGCGGCCCGACGCCGCGGAGTTCGCCTGGCAGCCCGCCGAGGACCTGCGCCCGGACTCCTCGGGTGACCGGGAGGTCGAGCTGCGGCTGGCGCACCTGGTGAGCAGCCCCGGTTCCTTCTGCAGCGCGGGCGACGTCGCCTTGCCTCCCGCCTGAGGCGTCACAGGCCGTCGTCGGGCCGCCAGTGGTCCTGCCAGCGCCAGTCGATCGGGTCCCGGCTGCGCTGGTAGCGGATGTCGGTGGAGAGCCGCATCGTGCCGTCGGCGGCGACGTTGTCCGTCGCGGCGTGCACGAGGTGGGCCGAGTGGACGACCACGTCACCGGCGGCGTAGTCGGCCAGCAGCCAGCGGCTGTCGTACTGATCGGCCATCGCGGGCAGGTCCGCGGTCATCCAGGCGGCGCGCCGGTGCTTCCCGGCGGCCTCCTCGGCCATGATCTGGTGGTGGCTGCCCTCCAGGTAGGTGAGGCCGCCCAGCTCCACCGGGCAGTCGCCGAGCGGGAACCAGGCCGACAGCAGACGGTCGGTCCCCTCGCGGAGGTAGACGAGGTCGTAGTGGGCCTGGGTGGCGGTGCCGACCCCGTTCTCGCCGGGCCGGGTGTGCCGCAGGATCTTGCGCCGGTGCAGGTGGACCTCGTCGGCGAGGAACCAGGCGAACCAGCTCTGCAGGACGGGCTGGGCGCACAGCGCCTGGTACTGCGGCGAGGGGATCACCGTGCCGAAGAGGGCGTGCCGCAAGGCGGCCTGGTCGACCGGGGTGACGGCCGCCGATCCGTCGACGGCCGGCCGGCTCTCGTCCCAGAGGCCGCAGCCGCGCAACGACTCGAAGTAGAAAGCCCGGAAGGCCCAGAGCGGGTCCGGGTCGAGCAAGCCCGGCAAGAAGAGATAGCCCTGCTCCTGCAGTCGACGCCACAGCGCGTCCCGGTCGGTGCGCTCGGCGGTCGGCGTCGGGTGCAGCTCGCCGAGCCGACGTGGACTTTCCTCGAGGACATAGCCGTTGGACGTGATCACCACACCCATGCTGGGCGGTTCTTCTCTTCGCGACCATGGAGGATCGACCAGATGATCATGGACTTTCGTGAGGAATGATCGATGATCATGAGCGAGTACGCGTGGGCGCACTACCTGCCGGCGTCGGCCGCCCTGCGCGACAGCGGCCTGTCCTGCCGCGGTGCGGGCGAGCAACGGGCCTGGCCCGGCATGGGTGCCCGGCGGCTCTCGACGGCCGGGCTGGTGATCGTCGCTGAGGGCCGCGGCTGGTACGCGGGACCGCCCTGCCCCGAGCCGGTCGAGGTGGCCGCGCCGGCGGTGATCTGGCTCCATCCCGGGGTCGAGCACCGCTACGCGCCCGACGCAGCCGGTTGGCGGGAACGCTGGGTGCTCTTCGAGGGCACGGCGGTCAGGGCGTACGAGGCGCTGCGGGCCTGGCGCCGCGACCAGCCCGTACGCCCCGCCACGGCCGAGCTCGACGAAGCGGTAGCGCCGCTGTTCGCCGGACTACGCGCCGGGACGGCCACGCCCGGCCGGCGGGCCGAGCTGCTCGGGGCGACGCTGACCGCAGCCGTGATCGGGCTGGCCGGCGCCGAGCCCGAACGTCGGGCCGACTCGGCGGCCGACATGGTGGTGGCGTCGGCGTTCACGCCCGCCTCCGTCGCTGAGCGGGCACGGTCGGCCGGCCTCTCGACCGAGCAGCTGCGCCGCGAGGTGGCTGAGCAGACCTCGCTGTCGGTGCACGAGCTGGTGATCCGGACCCGCGTGGCCCGAGCCCAGCAGCTGCTCGCCCAGACCGGTCTGGGCGTCGCCGAGATCGCTCGACAGGTCGGCTACGACGACGCGGCCTACTTCTCCCGGCTGTTCACCGCCCGGGTGGGTCTCGCGCCCTCAGCCTTCCGACATCAGGTCGGCGGGATCAGCTCGGCTGCGTGGTCGGGGACGTAGGTCGACGTGTCCCGCGAGGGCCGGTCGTAGCCGGTGTGGACGGGGACGCGCTTGGGCAGGTGGACCGGCGGCGTCGGCACGTCGACGTACGGGATCGTCGACAGCAGGTGGGCCATCATATTCACCCGGGCATGCTTCTTGCGCTCGGACTCCACCACGAACCACGGGCTCTCCGGGGTGTCCGTCCGGCTCATCATCTCGTCCTTGGCCCGCGAGTACGCCTCCCAGCGCTTGACCGACTCGACGTCGGTCGGGCTGAGCTTCCACCGGCGTACCGGGTCGTCCAGCCGGGAGCGGAAGCGGCGCAGCTGTTCGGCGTCGGAGACCGAGAACCAGTACTTGCGCAGCAGGATGCCCTCATCGATCAGCAGCTGCTCGAAGACCGGCGCCTGCTGGAGGAACAGCTCGTGCTGCTCGGGCGTGCAGTAGCCCATCACCGCCTCCACGCCGGCCCGGTTGTACCAGGACCGGTCGAAGAGCACGATCTCCCCGCGCGAGGGCAGCCGGGCGACGTAGCGCTGGAAGTACCACTCACCCTGCTCGCGCTCGGTCGGCGTCGGCAAGGCGGCCACTCGGGCGACGCGCGGGTTGAGGTACTCGGTCACCCGCTTGATGGTGCCGCCCTTGCCGGCCGCGTCCCGGCCCTCGAACAGCACCACGACCCGGGCGCCGGTCGTCCGGACCCACTCCTGCATCCGGACCAGCTCGGCCTGCAGCCGGAAGACCTCGGCCTCGTAGAGCTCACGCGGGAGCTGGTGACCGGCGGCCGGGTTCTTCGGACTCATCAGGTGACCGTAGCCGTTGGCGCCCCGGACTCAGGCGCCCCGGACTAAGGCGCCCCGGACTCAGGCGCCCCGGACTCAGGCGCCCCGGACTCAGGCGCCCCGGCTCAGGCCGACGGAAGCTCGGCCAGCTCGGGCTGCTCCGGGCCGTGTGGAAGGTCGATCCGCTCCTCACCGGTGACCAGGGCGCGCAGGATGACCCGACCGACGTAGTCCGCGCTGTGCGCCACCATGCCGGGCCGGAGCTCTTGGCCGGCCACGAGCGTGCCCTCCCCGAACTCGGTGGCGGTGATCGAGGGCAGCACGAGGGAGACCGCGACCCGGTCGCCCTCGAGCTCCCGCCGCCAGACGGCGCTCAGCATGTTGACGGCGGACTTGGTCGAGGCGTACGCGCCGACGCCCGGCAGCACCATGGTGGTGGTCCCCGAGCTGATGTTGACGATCCGGCCCGCGCCGCTCGCCCGCAGCGCCGGCAGGGCGGCCTGGGTCATGCCGACCAGGCTCAGCACGTTGAGGTCGAGGACGCGCCGGAACTCCTCGAGGTCGAGCCGGTCCAGCGGCCGGTGCAGGCTGACGCCCGCGTTGTTCACCAGGCCGTCGATCCGGCCGTGCCGCGCCAGGGTCGCGTCGACGAGGGCCGCCCGCTGGCCGGCGTCGGTCACGTCGGTCACCACCGCGAGCGCTCCGCCGAGGTCGTCGCTCAGCTGCTCGAGCCGGTCGGCCCGTCGGGCCGCCAGCACCGGATGTGCGCCGGCGTCGTGCAGCACCCGGGCCGCAGCCTCGCCGATGCCGGAGGACGCACCCGTGACGATCACGATCTTGCCCTTCAGGTGCCACGGTTCCATGAGGTCGACCTTAGGTCGGGCTGTCGTGCTGGGATCATCGGAGCGTGACCGACCCTGCCGCACTCGCCGCGACGGACTGCCCGAAGCAGATGGTGCACGGCCCCTGTGGCGGGGTGCACGCTGATGGCTCGTGCGAGCTCGGTGACCGCCGGTGCTCGTTCGTGGACGGGCCAGTGGTCCCGCGGCAGCCGCTGACGCCTGCACCGGTGGTCGGTGAGGCGCCGAGCTCGGATGGGGCCGAGCTGCGGACGCTGCTCGCCGCCGGCCGGGTGGTGGTCGCGGACTTCCCGGCGGCCGCGCTCAGCACCGAATCGGTGGCCGCGACGGCCGCGGTGCTGCGCGGACGGGTGCACGCGGTGCTGGCCGGGGACTCCCCGCGCAGCCGGGTCCAGTTCCCGCCCGCGTTCCGCGCCGGCCTGATCCAGGCGGCGGGGCTACGGGTGTGGGCCGGGCTCAACTGCCGCGACCGCAACCGGGTGGCCCTCGAGGGCGAGGTTGCCGCCCTGGCTGCCGTCGGGGTCGCGGCGGTGCACTGCGTCACCGGTGACCACACCGCCACGGGTTCTCGCCCGGACGCGGCTCCCGTCTTCGACCTGGACTCGACCCAGCTCGCCGAGCTCTGCGCGGCCGCCGGTCTGCTGACCTCGGTCGGCGAGTCGCCGGCCACTCCCCCGACCGAACACCGGCCGGCTCGCCTGGTCGAAAAGCTCACGACCGGCGCCGAGGTCTGCTTCGTCAACCACTGCGGCGGCGCCGCCGAGGTCGGCCGCTTCGTCGGCGCCGTCCGTACGCTCGGCGTCGACCCGCGGTTCGTCCCCTGCGTCCCGATCGTCCTCGACCACGCCAGTGCCGCGCTGCTGGCGTCCTTCCCGTCGCTCGTGCTGCCGGCCGGCTACCTCGACCGGGTCCTCGCCGCCGCCGACCCATGGGCCGTCGGGATCGCCGCAGCCGTCGAGCTGGCGGAGTCCTACCTCGCGATTGACGGCGTCGCCGGGGTCAACCTGTCCGGAGGTGGCGCGCCCGGCGAGGAAGTCAGCTTCGCCGGCGCTCTCGCCGAGATCAGTACGCGGCTGGCGGGGGAAACTGTTGCTCCGATGTCTGTCAAGGGGTTTCAGGCGGTGAGGAGCCAGACGCGGTAGTGCTGGGCGAGGGCGGTGAGGGTGAGGTTCTTGGCTTGTCGTGCAGGCCGGAGGTCGGCGTAGTCGCGCAGCGAGACGGGCAGTCGGTGGAAGAGTCAGGGCTCCGCGACCTCTTCCCATCATGACTGTCAGTGGGCTTCTCTAGAATTGCTCACATGTTCGAAGCAGCGTCTACGGGTCCCGGCGGGTCGCCGGTCGACCTGACGCGCTGCTCGGTCGGTCAGCTGGCCGGTCTGTTCGAGCGGAACCACCGGGCGTTGATGCAGGCCGAGTGCCAGGCGTTGATGTTGGCGGCGGCGTGGGCGGACGCCCACGAGGTGGACGTGGACGCCGGGGACTATCAGCCGTTGATCGAGCGGGCCTGCTTCGTGGGTGGGGACGGGACCCCGGCGGTGTCGGAGTTCTGCGCTGCTGAGCTGGGGCGTTGCAGGCGACGGGGATGATCGCGGCGCAACGGTTGATCGCCGACGCCCTGGATGTGCGTTACCGGCTGCCGCGGTTGTGGGTTCAGGTGCAGTCCGGGCAGGTGAAGGGCTGGCAGGCGCGGAAAATCGCCCAGATGACCCATCAGCTGTCGTGGGAAGCGGCCGTGGACGTGGATGCGGCGGTCACCGGCTATGTCGGGACGCTGCCGTGGCCGCGGTTCGAGAAAGTCCTCGAGGCGGCAATCATCGACGCCGACCCCTCCCAGGCTGAGGAACGGGAACAGCGGGCCCAGACGGCGCGGGATGTGTGGGCTGGTCGGACTGAGGACGGTTTGCGGACGGTGGTGGCCCGCGCCCTCCAAGGCGACGCCACCTTGTTGATGGCGACCGTGAACCGGATCGCCGAGATCCTCGCCGCGGACGGCGACGTGGCCCCGGTGGGGGTGCTGCGGTCGAAAGCGTTCGGCATCCTCAGCGAACCGGCGGTCGCCCTGCAGCTGCTGATCGACCACCAACACGACCGGCCCGCCCCCGACCAACCGGTCGAGCCCCAACCTGAGGACGAGGGGCCGGGGGACGCTGAGCCGGAGGACGGCGAGCCGACCGGGTCCGAGCCTGGGCCGCAGGAGGGCCATCGGTCGCTGGACCTGAGCCCGCTCCCGCTGCCCGCGGACCTCTCGGCGGCGCGGCCGCGGGTGACGTTGACCTTCCACGTCAGTTCCGACACTGTCCTGGACGGGCACGGGATGATTCGGCCCGAAGAGGGTGAGGCGTGGACGTTGGATGAGTTCCTGGCCTGGTTGACCGCCCACCAATGCCACCTCACCATCCGACCAGTGGT